>NZ_RHNN01000009.1 GCF_003946245.1 Levilactobacillus cerevisiae | reverse complement strand
CATTCTTTGATTATACAAAAATATCCGTTGCCAGTAATCAAATTCATTTGATTACCAACAACAGATATTTTAGAACCCTAATTTACCACAACCTGCACTAACGCATTTGACCCAAACCAAAAAGCCCCGCCACCGAGCAGAAACCCGGTGGCGGGGCCAAACACAAAAGCACGAATCAATAAAACTTATTTCTCTTCAAAACCTTCCGAAGCCGTTTCAGGATAGTTAGCCCGAACGATTGCGGCACAGCGTGCACAGAAGTGTGGGTAATCAGAATCGCTCCCAACATCTTCCTTGATCAACCGGCAACGTTCGCAAACTTCGCCGGCAGCGGCCGTAACCTTAACCGCCATGTTGCCAAAGGCTAACGCGTCGGCTGGAGCTTGGTCCAACTTAGCAATGTCTAAGCCGGAAACCAAGAGGATTTGTTGGACGTTAACGTTCAGCTTGTCCAGCATGGCTTGCGTGTCGTCGTCCACGTACAAGTCCAGGTGGGCTTCAGCGGCCTTCCCAATCAACTTGGCATCCCGGGCTTCTTCCAAAGCCTTCAGGACGTGGCTCCGCAAGGACATGAAGCTGTCCCAAGCAGAAAGGTGGTTGTCGTCTTCAACTTCGTTGGCATCGTCCATATCCATCACAACGGGCATTTCTGCTAATTGCACGAAGTCTTCGGGTTCCTTTAAGAAGTCCCAAATTTCTTCGGCCGTGTGCGGCAAAATTGGCGTGATCAACTTAGTCAAGGTTACCGCAATTTGGTAGAAGACGGTTTGCATGGAACGCCGGGCAGCGCTATCTTCAGCCTCAATGTACAAGATATCCTTGGCAAAGTCGAGGTAGAAAGCAGACAGGTCACTCACGACAAAATTGATCAGTTCCTTGTAGATATTCAGGAAGTCAAAGTTGTCGTAGTGGGCCTTCACACTCTTAGTAAACTCATTTAATTGATACAGCATGTGGCGGTCAACGGCCGTCAGCTGATCAAAGTCGACTGCGTCCTTTTCGGGATCGAAGTCACTGGTGTTGGCCAACAAGTAACGCATCGTGTTCCGCAACTTCTTGTAGCTGTCGGAAATTTTCACGAACGATTCCGTTGAGACCCGCACATCGGCTGAGGTATCCACGGAAGTTACCCACAGACGCACGATGTCAGCACCCATCTTCTGGATGATTTCGTCAGGCGCAATTGTGTTCCCAATGGACTTGGACATCTTGTGTCCGTCTTTATCCAACGTGAATCCTTGTGAAACGACCTGCTTGTAAGGCGCCTTACCGGTAGCGGCCACACTAGTGATTAAACTAGAGTTAA
Organism: Levilactobacillus cerevisiae; assembly: GCF_003946245.1. Taxonomy (GTDB): domain Bacteria; phylum Bacillota; class Bacilli; order Lactobacillales; family Lactobacillaceae; genus Levilactobacillus; species Levilactobacillus cerevisiae. The sequence continues at coordinate 136,407 of NZ_RHNN01000009.1, read as the reverse complement.
ACCAGCCACGGTATTGGTCGGAACCTTCCAGGTAAAGGTCAGCTGGGAAGTCCAGGTAGTCCCGTTCGTTCAGAACACCCTGGTGTGAAGAACCGGAATCAAACCAAACATCCATGATGTCGGTTTCCTTCGTGAACTCGCCATTTGGTGAGTGTTCACTGGTAAAGCCTTCTGGCAAAAGATCTTTGGCGTCCCGTTTGAACCAGATGTTCGACCCGTATTGTCCAAATAAGTCAGCCACGTGGTTGACCGTTTCTGGTGTGATGATGGCCTCGCCGTCTTCACCGTAGAAGATTGGCAGTGGCACACCCCAGACCCGTTGACGGGAAATTACCCAGTCGCCACGGTCCTTGATCATGTTTTCCAAACGACGCTTACCCCAATCTGGTTGGAACTTAACGTCTTGTAAGGAATCCAGAATTTCGTCACGAATCTTGTCCACGGAAGCAAACCACTGTGGCGTTGCCCGGAAGATAACGGGCTTCTTGGTCCGCCAATCGAATGGGTAACTGTGCTCGTAAGGCATGTACTTGAGCAACGCATTGCTGGCCTTCAGCTTGTCCAGGGCGATTTGGTTGGCGTCTTCGTAGAACACACCTTCAAAGTCTTCCCCAGCTTCAGCGGTCATGTACCCTTGGTCGTTCACTGGTACTAACACGGGCAGGTTGTAGAGCTTGCCGACGTTGAAGTCGTCTTCCCCTAAACCAGGTGCCGTATGGACCAGACCAGTCCCCGTTTCAGTCGTTACGAAGTCACCCAGCATCACGACCAACTTCCGGTCAGCGATAAATGGGTGTTGGGCGGTAATGTTTTCCAGGTCTTGCCCCTTCACCGTCTTCAACACTTTGACATCTTCCCAACCGAAACGTTCGGCATTTTCGGCAACCAATTCACTGGCTAACACGAATTTGCGGTCTTCGCCAGCGGGTTGAACCACGGCGTATTCGATACCAGCGTCAATGGTGATCCCTTCAGAACCAGGAATCGTCCAAGGCGTGGTGGTCCAGACAACCAAGTAAGTGTTGGAATCCAAGACGCCCTTGCCGTCAACGACCTGTTCGCCGTAAAAGGCGGATGGTGACGTCACATCGTGGTATTCAACTTCGGCTTCAGCCATGGCTGATTCGGAGGACCAAGACCAGTAAACGGGACGCTTACCCTTGTAAATCAACCCGCGCTTCGCAAATTCACCAAACACACGAACTTCAGCGGCTTCAAATTCTGGATTTAACGTCAAGTAAGGACGGTCCCAGTCAGCAGCGACGCCCAAACGTTTGAATCCATCTCGTTGCAAGTTAACTTGCTTCAAGGCGTAATCACGACATAAGTCCCGGAAGTCAGCGGTCGACATCTTCTTACGATCGTAACCGGCCTTCGTCAGTTGTTGTTCAATGGGCAGGCCATGCGTATCCCAGCCGGGAACGTAAGGAGAGCGGAACCCATTCATGGACTTGTAACGAACAATGATGTCCTTAGAAATCTTGTTCATCGCGTGCCCCATGTGGATTGGACCGTTAGCGTAAGGAGGCCCATCGTGCAAAATAAAGCTTGGCTTCCCCTCGTTTAATTTTTGCCGGGCTTCGTAAATCTTGTTTTCTGCCCAAGCAGCTTGCCGGTCAACTTCTTTGACTGGTAAGTTACCACGCATTTTGAACTTGGTTTTACCCAGGTTCAGCGTATCTTTCACTCGCATACCGTATTTCCTCCTTGTATTATGTTCCTCGGTTGGGTGAACCGGTGAGCTCAAGCCGCTCCTGGCCTCAGCTCACCGGTCAACCTGACCGTCATTATCTGATTGTGTTAATTCTAGGTTGGTGGTACCTGGCCGCCTTACCGTTGCGCCAGCCCCGGGAGCACAAGCCATGGGGCGTTCTGAAGCCTGAGGAGCGGTCTCCAGAAGCACCCTTATGCTAAGCGATAAATCGCTAACCATAACGACACGGCTAGACTCCCAATGCTGGCTCCACTCTCGGCTAAGTTAGAACGCTGCTTGGCACATGGTGTGGCCGGTCAAATTGACCAGTAAGTCAGTGTCCACAGCAGCTTAGCAGCAGATTCAGTCGCTTACTCTCAAATGAATTGGCATGCTATCATCTTCACCTACCAAATTGTGAAAAATGGGACTGGAACGCTGGTGGCAGGACGTCTAAAGCCAAAGAGCGGTCTTTAGACTCGCTGAGCCCATTTTCACAACCTTCCCGGCTGACACTAGTCGTTGCTTGGCACACGGTGTGACCGGTCAGATTGACCAGTGAAACTGTGTCCATCACGACTAGCTATCTCCAAGTAACCTCACTCGACGTAACCCCAGCGCACAACAGAAACGCTACAACGCACTTGTTGCTGTTTATTTTGACCATTGTGAGTGACCAGAGGTGGCTCAAGAGTCCCAGCTGTGTCGATGGTCTTAACCAGGGTTCCCCACCTGGTTTAGACCATGGGATGACCTTGGAAACTCGCGACCTTCGAGGTTTCAAGTCAAGCCGGAAGACCGCCCCTCAGGCTGCAGGCGGCCCCACAGCAGGGACTCTTGAAAGCCACCGCCGGGAACGGACTCCAACCCGCTAAAACTAACCGCAAAGAAGTGTTTGTTGCTGCTTATTTTGGTCGTTGTGAGTGACCAGAGGTGGCTCAAGGGTCCCAGCTGTGTCGATGGTCTTAACCAGGGTTTCCCACCTGGTTTAGAGCATGGGATGACCTTGGAGACTCGTGGTTTTCGAGACTTCAAGTCAAGCCGGAAGACCGCCCCTCAGGCTGCAGGCGGCCCCACAGCAGGGACTCTTGAAAGCCACCGTCGGGAACGGGCCCCACAACGACCAAAATAATTGCAAACAAAAAACGACTTGTCGTTAGGGACGAAGTCGTTTCCGTGGTACCACCCAAATTCAGCGAGCCCCGCCAGCCACAATGGCTAAACGTAACTCACCCTCAAACGACGTAACGAGCCGTTATCGCCACCGCTTACTTTCATTGTTCAGCAGTAGAGCTTTAAGAATGATACCGGTCAAAAAGAGCGGGTCGTTAGCCTTCCACCGTCGCTAACTCGCTAGTACCTTCTTTTTGATTGGCCACTTTCTCAGTGCCTATTCTTTATCTTTATCAAATTGTGGTTGGTCGTTGTCTGGGAAAATTACAACGGTTTCGCCATTGTCGTCGCCACTATCAGTGACGGGCGCTTCAGCAACTGGCGCATCTGCCACCGGTTGGGATGGTATTGAGTGTACGCCCTGAGTCCCCGAGTTGTCAAGCCGGTCGCCGACGACCTTCTTGATTTCCTCGTAGCTGGACATGGAGCCTTCCTTCAACAAACTATCCCAATCGTTAGACTTGACCACTTCTAACTGGCTTTCCAGCATAACTTGGAGTCGTTGCCGGAAGACCCGCGTGCTCTTCTTCAAGTCGTCAGTTTCAACGGCCAGCTTCTTCGCGCGCTTCGAAGCTTCGTTCATGATCTGGTTACCCTTATTCGTTGCTTCAGAAACGATATCGGAGCTCTGCTTCTGGGCTTCGCGAATGATAATCTCAGATTCCTTTTGGGAGTTGGCTTTGACCTTGTCAGCGGCCTCTTGCGCAACCAAGATGGACTGGTTCAAGGAATCCTTCAAGTCGTTAAAGTACTTGAGCTTTTCATTGGCCGCATCCAGTTGTTCCTCTAATTCCTTGTTGTGGTTCAACGTGATTTGGTAATCCTTGATGATTTGATCCAAGAAGTCATTGACCTCATCAACGTTGTAACCGCGCATCTTTGTGCCAAACTCTTTATTGTGAATATCTAATGGACTTAATACCATTGCACTGTTCCCTCCGCATCTATTTCTGCAGCACCGCTAGGGTGACCCGAATTTTTTCCTTCTTCGTTCGCCCGCCGACCTCATCCAGCCGGATACGACCGAAGCCCCGAACGGACACGATGTCCGCAACGTCTAACTCAAAGTCGGGCTTGATTGTTTCCGCCCAGTTCAAACGAACCTTGCCGCCCTCAATCAGTTCCTTGGCACGGTGCCGGGATAAATGAAACCCTGTCCCCACAATGTTGTCTAAACGCAGTGACGACAAGGTCGCCCCCTCCGTTTCCCACTCATTCATGGGCACCAACAAATTGTTCCAAGACTCTGGTTGTAGCCGTGACTTGACGCGGCCGATGTGATCCACCTGACCCATCAAGTAATCCGCCATGCTGCTCTCCGTAATCACTTGCCAGCTCAGCCCGTCGGTTAAGATATCGCCGAGAATTTCCCGCTCGATTCCCGAACCCAACAAGGTCCCTAAAATCTGACTGTGATGAAGATTGGCAAATTTCACCGGATAATCAACCCGCAAGACCGCCAACTCGAAGTCTTTCGGTTCAGGTTCATAATAGTCCGGGTAAAATAACGCCCGCTGCATTTCAGCGTGTTCATGGCCCCCATCGAATCGCACGTGCATGTCTGCCCGACGAGCCAACGTTGACGCAATGTACACCTGTCGGGGGTTCAAGAAATGAGTGAGAACGGGGCGATATTCGTCTTGGACTTGTTGGATCCAACCGCCAATCGCGTCGATCAGCGGGGCTTCGTCCGGCCGAAAATGCTGTAAGACATTCTCATCCAACTCTTTCGCCTCCTAATGTCACGATAATATCAAACTAAAAATCATTGATTCTAACGCCGAAAGTCCATACTGGACCAGCGTTAATACGATAATGGCCACCACCGGACCAAAGCCGAGTGGACCAACCGACACAAACTCAAAGTAGTGCAGGAACGGTTCCACCAGCCGGCCGATGATCTGACCAAATTTGGACTGATAGCCACCAGGGAGCCAACTGAGTAAGGCGTACACCACGATTAACAGGATGTAGGCACTAACTGCCCAGTTCAGGACTTTAAATAGCAAAAGTACGAATTGTATCACAGCGTTGCTCCTTTATTGTGTGACTTGCGTCCCGAGGTTAGCAGCAACGTCGCCGCTAACCTCGTAATTGTGGGGGGTACACAGAAAAATCTGTTCCCCGATCCGTTTGATTTCGCCACCCACGGCATACGCGGTTCCATTTAAGAAATCCACGATACGTTGGGCCTGGGCTTCGTCCACCCGGGCAAAATTAACGATGACCGCATCCCCACCAGTAATTTGTTTTGCAATTGATTTTGCATCGGAATAGATTCGCGGTTCGCAGATCGCGATATGACTGGTATTTGGCTTTGCAGATCGCATGGCAACCACCTTTCGACTATCTACTGGTCGACTTGGGGTAGTTGGCGTTGGCTGTGACTGTGATTGGCTTACGGGCTTAGTTGGTTCATTTTCATCCGCGTAATCTTCATCATACTCGTCGTTCATTCCGAAAAACTTGCTTAGACTAAACTTCTCCGCCATGGTGCGCCACTCCTCTCAACACGAATTCTATCTGACTGCTAGTTATTTACGCCGCCGCTTGAAGAATGGGGGCGTATCTTCACTCTTGTTGTCATCCGCAGCCGAAGTGTCATTCTCGCTAGGGTTGAAGATGTTGAAATCTGGTTTGTCAACGCCAGCAAACTCATTGTTTGAGCTGCTCGTATTGCTTTGTGGTGCTGGCCAGTTGGCTGGTTCGCGAATGTCCCAGTTGCCAAATGGATCCTTTTCAGATTCCTGGCTAGCTGATTCATTGCGGGTATCAGTCGTCCGAGATTGTTGCTGACCAGCATCGGCACGACGGGCAACGCGGCTGTGTTGAGCAGCTTGACGTTCTTCCTTCTTCTTATCGATTCCAGTGGCAATCACGGTCACACGGACTTCATCACCCAGGTCTTCGTCGATGGACGTCCCGAAGATGATGTTGACGTCGCTGGTAGCGGCATCGGACACGATTTGAGAAGCTGCTTGGGCTTCAAACAAGGACAGGTCTGGCCCACCGGTAATGTTCAACAGCACTTGTTCGGCACCATCGATAGAAACTTCCAGCAATGGTGAGGAAATGGCCTTCTTGGTCGCGTCTTCCGTCCGGTTTTCACCGCTAGCGGAACCGATACCCATTAAGGCAGCCCCTTGGTCCTTCATGACCGTCTTGACGTCAGCGAAGTCCAAGTTCACGTAACCAGGACTCGTGATCAAGTCAGAGATTCCTTGAACCCCTTGACGTAAGACGTTGTCGGCTGCTTGGAAGGCTTCCATCATTGGCGTCTTCTTGTCGACAATTTCCAGTAAGCGGTTGTTGGCAATGACGATCAACGTATCCACGTTCTCCTTCATTGCGGCAACCCCTTCAGCGGCGAAACGACCCCGGCGTGGGCCTTCAAAACTGAATGGCCGGGTAACAACCCCAACCGTCAGTGCACCGCCCTCCTTGGAGATCTTAGCCACGATAGGCGCAGCACCATTACCGGTACCCCCACCCATGCCGGCAGTGACGAAGACCATGTCGGCCCCTTGCAAGGCTTCCGTGATTTGTTCTTCGCTTTCTTCAGCGGCTTTAGCCCCAACTTCAGGATTAGCACCAGCGCCAAGTCCCTTGGTTAGTTTCGGCCCGAGTTGAATTTTTGTTTCGGCCTTTGAGGATTCGAGAGCCTGCACATCCGTGTTGGCCACGATAAATTCGACACCCTTAACGTCTTCGGCAATCATCCGGTTAACGGCGTTGTTACCACCGCCACCGACACCAATCACCTTGATAACGGCCCCATTATTTTGTGCTGAATCTAGTGAGTATTCCATTTGTGTATTCCTCCATCTCGCGTTAGTCGAAGAAATCGCTGAAGAACTTCTTGATGCCTTCAGAGCGATTTTTCTTCTTTCTTGGTTTCGCTTGCTTACCCTGAGTTGATTGTTGTGGGGCGGATTGCTGTTGTTGTTCATTCTCAGCGTCCTGTTCCCGTTGACGAATCTCGTCGGTTTCATCGGCTAGTTGGGTGGAGCCCGTCAAAGCACTCTTGATGAGCAAATCAATTTCACTCAGCCCCCCAAAGTATTTCACTAGAGCCAACGCCAACGTAAAGGAAGGATGACGCAGTCCCATTTGATCCGGCACGTAAACCCGAACGTTAGCGTTAAACTCGTCCGTAGCCAAATCGGTGATGCCTGGCAGGGCCGCAACCCCACCAGTTAAGACAATACCACCGGGTAATTCAAGGGCTTGCACCTTATCCAAATTACCGCGGAGGCGTTTGAAGACCTGGTCTAACCGGGCTTCAATAATCTCTGCTAAGTATTTTTCTGAAATTGGCGTGGGTTGACTTTGACCAACCACGTCAACGGGGAACTCGTCTTCTTCACTGGCTTGCGCAGAATCAGCGTAACCGTAGTCCCGCTTCAACTTCTCTGCGCTGTCCAATGAGGTGTTCAGAACCACGGAGATATCCTTGGTGATGAACTGACCGCCCTCTTGATCAACATCAATGTATTTCAACTGGTGATCGTGAATGACTGCTGCTGTTGACTGGCCCCCACCTAAGTCAATCAGAATGGTTCCAAAGTCTTGTTCGCCGTCGTTCATGACCATCATGCCTTGAGCCATTGGATTGATGACCGTCCCCCGCAAGTTCAAACCGGCTTGTTCCACGGCTTTGCGGGTATTGTGCATAATTGTCTTGGGCCCCGTGAACAGGGTGCCATGCAGTTCGAGGCGAACCCCAACCATGCCGCGTGGATCCTTGATGCCATCAAACCCGTCAACGACAAATTCATCGACCAAAATGTCAACGACTTCCCGTTCTGGCGGTAAGCTCTGGATCAACGCTGCAGCGGATACACTCCGCACGTCACGCCCCGTAATTTCGCGCGACTGATCGTCAATGGCAATCATCCCGCTACAAGGTTCAATCTTTAACATATTTGCGGGTATCCCCACAATCACATCGTGAATTTCGATGCTGGCCTTCTCTTCGGCTTGTCGAACGGCGCGCTGAATGGCTTCAGCGGCTTTGTCAATATCCACGATCACGCCGCGGCTGACTCCATTCGAACGTTCGTTTCCCACACCAATAACGTTCATTTGCCCTTTAACATTCTCAGCAACAATGACTTTTATTGAGGTGGTTCCTATATCGAGACCGACATACATCCCTGAATTATCCATAGAAAAAGGAACCTCCTAAGTTAATTATCGATAACACTGCATGAATTCGCTTTTTCTCCTAATTATTTTTCAGTTTACCACATTTACTAGGCGTTGAAAAAGCCTTATTGACGCTTTTTATGCAATGCAATCAAAATGAAATTATTTCTTAAACGCGTATGAGTACGCGCCGACTTCCAAATTGACCACACCCTTGGCCTTCATCTTCCCGGCAATGCTGGGATAGAAGGCCATTTTCTTCGCAAAATTAGGGATGCTAGCGTACACCTCATTGCCATCATTCATGAACAAATGAATGCGGTTCGGATTCTGCTTGGTTGGCGAATCTTGAATCTCACTAATACTACTCTTGATTTCGCTATCCAACTTGGCATACTGCAAGATCATTTGGTGGAGCGTCTGGGCCTTTTTAAATTGACCGTAGACCGGCGTGCCACTCTTAGGTTGATCGACAGATTGTTGGCTCACGACGCCATTTTCCAAAACCTCATAGTACCGGTTTTGTTTCATCACGTAGCCGGCCGTCGCAAACTCCGTCACGTGGACGGTGACCTTGTTCGGCTGGCGAAAGGCAATGCTGACCGCCTTCAACCGAGAGTTACGTTTGACAGCTCGCCGGGCTAACTGCTGCTCGTGCCCGACAACTTGGAAAATCGAGTCGCCCGTTCGTACCCGGGTCGCCGTTTCCACTTGTTTCGCCGACAGGGCCTGCGCCCCGGTGACGGTAACCGTTTGAAAATGGCTTAGCGGCGATAACAGATAAACCATAGCTAGAATCACGACGGTAAAGCTCGTGAGTAAGATGGCCAACCGGCGAATCAGCTTGCGGTTACGTTGGTGCTTGAGCCGCGGTAACTTGTCGCCAATTCGTCTAGCCTTGTGAATCCACTTGGGCGCGTTGGCCCGTTTGCGTTGTTCTGCCGCTTGGGCTTGGTATTCTTCCCAGGGCGTCAGTGAGCGCTGTTGCTTTGACTCGTTGCGGTTCAAGCGAAACTTCACGACCGCACACCTCCCGTCCGCCGAATCCTGATTTGCTTGTCGCTTCGGCGGCCAAGCACAGCCGTTGTGGCTAAATTTGCCTGACCTCAGCGTATCTTTGAAAACTGACGCTTACTTTTGTTTCAAGGCTTCAACCACATCCAATACACGGTCGGCGGCGTCTGGAACCCCCAATTGCTTGGAGGCCGCTGCCATGTCCTGCCGGAGCGCATCATCCGTCATCAGTTGATCGGCCTTAGCGACCAGGGTCGCCCCCGTCAAATTAGCCTCTGTGATGATTTCCGCGGCGCCCACTGACGCTAAGGACTGGGCATTCTTCGTCTGGTGGTTCGCCGTCACGTACGGGCTCGGAATCAGGATTGAAGGAATGCCATCGGCCGTAATTTCAGCCAAACTAGTTGCACCGGCCCGGCCAACGATTGCGGCCACCTTGGGTAGGACTTCCGGCATGTTGCTGATGTAAGGTTTGACCACCACGTTAGCCGCCACGTCAACGTCCTTGAGCTGTTCCATGACGCCATCGTAACGCTTCTGCCCGGTGACAAAGACCACCTGGTATTTCCGCTGGTTAAACGTTGGAATGGCGGCTACCGCAGCAGCGTTGATCTTGGGTGCCCCCTGAGAGCCCCCAAAGATCAGCAGCGTGGGCACGTCATCTTGCAAGTCATACTCGGTCCAATTGAAGTGGCTGACGACCTCGGCGGCTTCTTGCGCCCGCGGATTCCCAGTCTTCACCATTTTGTTGGCGGGTAACTGGTCTAACGCAGCGTCGAACACGTAGGCAATCCGATCCACGTAGCGGCTCAAGAAGCGATTGGTAATGCCAACCACGCTGTTTTGTTCGTGAATCATGGTCGGGACGTGTAACCGGGCCGCAGCGTAAACCACTGCCCCTGACACGTATCCCCCGGTGCCCACGACCACGTCCGGTTTGAATTCCCGAATCATTTTCTTAGCCACATGAACACTTTTTAAGAATAAGTACATTGTTTTAAAATTTTCGAGGGACAACGACCGCTTGAACCCTTGAATCCGGGTCGCTTGAAATGGAATCCCTTTGGCTGGAACAATCGTACTTTCCAAGCCACGTTCGGAGCCCACGTACATGACTTCGGAATCCGGTTCGCGTTTCTTTAACGCCTTGATGAGCGCGAGCGCCGGGTAAATGTGCCCCCCGGTACCGCCACCCGATACCATTAATCGCATTATTTTTCCTCCTGTTGACCGGTCAGTTGCTCAACGGCCTTGATAAACCGGTCGCCCCGGACTTCAAAGTTCGGATATTGATCCCAACTGGCATTGGCAGGCGACAAGAGGACAATGTCGCCGGGTTCACTTAAATCGTACGCCACGGGAACCGCAGTTTCAACGTTTTCCGTCATTTTAATGGTTTTAATCCCAGCTTGTTTCGCCGTTTCAGCCAAAAGCTTGGCCGTTTGCCCAAATAAGACGATGGCTTTGACGTGTTCCTTAAAGGCTGGCACCATTTTTTCAAAGGTGTAGCCCCGGTCTAATCCGCCGGCAAGCAGGACAACCGGTGCCTTGAACCCCTTGAGGGCCATTTCAGTAGCTTCCATGTCGGTTGCCTTGGAGTCGTTATAATACTGCCGACCCTCAGCCTCTAACACGTACTGTGTCCGGTGCCGCACACCACCAAAGGTCCGTAAGACGGCGACAATGGCAGCCGTGCTAACCCCCTTAATCTTGGCAACGGCAATGGCCGCTAAGGCGTTTTCCACGTTGTGGTCGCCGGGAACCTTGATTTCACTGGCGGGCATGATTTTCTCACCTTTAAAGTACAACACGCCAGCTTTTTCATAGGCGCCCGCTTCGGACTGATCCTGACGGGAGAACGGCACAACTTGGGCCTTGGTGTTTTGACTCAGGTCACGCCACTCTGGGTTGTCAAAGTTTACGACGAAGTAATCGTCTCCGGTCTGGTTGGCCGTAATTTTCATCTTGGCAGCTACGTAATTGGCCCGCGTCTTGTGGTAGTCCAAGTGGTTAGAGAAAATGTTGGTCAACACGGCGATGTGGGGATGAAATTCAGTCGTGGCCACCAACATGAAACTGGACACTTCCAGCACCAGTGAATCGGCCGGTGTCACGTCCTGAACCACTTTGCTGGCTGGAATACCAATGTTCCCGGCATAAACAGCTTTGCCAGCCTTCCGGTCACGGTCGAGCATTTTTTGAATCATGGTCGTCGTGGTGGTCTTCCCGTTACTCCCAGTGACGGCAACCAATTCGGCATCGGCGACTTCACCAACCAGTTCCATTTCTCCAATCACGGGAATCTTTTCGGCCAGTGCCCGCTTAACCACGGGAACGTCATAAAAGATGCCGGGATTCTTAACGATGTAGTCATAACCAGGATCCAAGAGGTCAGCGGTCTGTTCGCCAGTAATAACGGTAAAGCCATCCGCCTTTAAGTCCTGTGCATCCTGATTTTCAGCCAACGGTTTCACATCACTGACGGTCACCTGTGCGCCCAACCGCTTCAACAAGCGCGCTGCATTAACCCCACTCTTGGCTAGTCCCAGGACCAACACTTTTTTGTTTTGATACGTCGTGATTTGTTTCATAATAACCGTTCGCTCTCCATTCTTATGCTTTTGATTTTATTCTTTAAATGAACTTGAATTGTGTTGAAACAGATGGCGGTGAAGTTACCGCCTGCGGCTCTTGATGGTGTTTTATCTGCCAAAAATCGGTTGCAAGCATAGCGCACTGATAAGTGTCACTACTCTATTTGAATGGTCATTGTCCAACACCACTTATCATTCCCTAAACAAACACTAACAGTAAAATGATTAGCAACCAAATGATTAAACAAGACAGTCCTGCCGCATAAAATCAATGCAGCAGGCCAAAGGCCAACCAGACAAATAAAAACACCTAACGAACTAGAGCGGTGGCCCATCTTTAGCTTCACGGTCCCACACTAACTTCAGCGAAGCCGGACAGATACAGAACCCCCGTGTCGAGTCTGTAGGTTGGCGAAAGCCAGCCGTACAGACTGGGACGACTTTGAGACGCCGTGGGTTCCGGCGTCTCAAAGCGAGGCTGAAGACCGCACTATGGCTTCAACCGGTCCCCACAGGGGTGGCGTATCTGTCCGGCGAAGCGACCAGCCTCGCCAGTATAACAACCAGGGAAGCTAAAAATGGGCTACCTGCGGCGACTTGCGAGCGGGATAGCCCATCAGTCGTCCGTCTACTTCGGCAAAATAACCCAAACTCCAGTAACGGCGGTAACCAAACTAATTCCCCAGAAAGTCAAATCAATCTTCCATTCACTCCAACCCTTCATTTCGAAGTGGTGGTGAATCGGACTCATCAGGAAAATTCGCTTGCCCGTTAACTTGAATGAGGCAACTTGCAAAATAACACTCGCCGTCTCAATCACGAAGATCAACCCAATCCACAGCAGTGACAATTCGTGGTGCAACAGAATTGAAACGGCTGCTAGCGCACCACCTAAGGCCAAAGACCCGGTGTCACCCATGAAGATTTTGGCTGGCTTGTGATTAAAAATGAGAAAGCCGAGAAGACTGCCGACTACGGCAAAACAGAAGATAGCAATGTTAATCTGTTGCTGTTCCCAGGCGATTATTCCGTATGCGGCAAAGGAAATGCTAGCCAACCCACTCACCAAGCCATCGAGGCCATCGGAGAGGTTCACGGCATTACTAAAGCCGACTAACCAAATAATCACGAAGACGGCGTACCAGCCACTCATGTGCCAGTTACCCATCCCCGGAACGTGCAGGGCCATGGGGAGTCGTTCGTGGGTGTACACCCAGAATAAAATCAACGCCCCCACAATTTGGCCCAGCAATTTCTGCCAAGCTTTCAAGCCTTCATTTTGCCGGTGGAACAGCTTAATACTGTCGTCCCAGGCACCCAAAGCCCCATAAAGGACCAGGATGAATAGCAAAATCCAGGTGGTCGACAACAAATGGTGCGGTGCCATGATCCAGCTAGTTGCCAGTGTCATGACGGCGATGGCAATAATGAATAACAGGCCACCCATCGTTGGGGTCCCTGATTTCTTTTCGTGCCAGGTCGGGCCTTCGTCTCGAATCATTTGGCCTTCGTGCCGCGCCCGGAAGTACCGGATTAGGGACGGCATAAATGCCGCCGTAATTACAAATCCACCCAACAGTGGCAAAATCACATTCATCATTGTCCTACTCAATCCTCATTCTCATTTATTTTGTTTCAAAGTAACCGTGAGACCAGCACCCGAGCCGACAGTGGTTCCTGCCTTCACACTTTGCTTGGTCACGTACCCGTCACCGGACACGGTCAGTTTCAAACCTTCTATCTGTGCTAATTTTACCACATCACCCTTGGACCAGCCGGTTAAACTTGGTAAGGCAACCGTACCACCCGTCTTCAAGAAAATCCGTTGGCCACTGTAAAGCGTTGTTCCAGTCTTCACGGACTGGCTCAAGACCTTACTACCGGTCCCCAACGTGGTGACCGTGGCGCCAATCTTGGTCAACGCCGTCGTGGCACTGGTTGTTGCTTTACCGGTCACCGCTGGCATCTTGGCGCTACTGGTACTCTTCGTTTGTGCATCTTCTTGTAAGGCACGGGCCATCACTGGTTTCATGATCGAAGCCAGTAACTGTGTCGCGGTCTTACTCCCCAAGTGAGGTTGTTTCATGGTGATGTACATCACGTATTTCGGATTGCTTGCGGGCACCATGGCGGCGACGGAATACAGATAACTGTCGTCACCGGTCAAATACCCACTCCCATTACTGACTTGCGCGGTACCGGTCTTAACAGCGACCCGTTCCCCGCTCATCTTGTAGTCACTCCCAATACCATAACTCTTATAGACAACATCTTCCATGTGTTTCCGAACCGCTTTAGCCGTTTTGGCTGAAATGGGGTTACCCACCTCTTTCGGCGAGTACTTAGCGACCGTCTTGTTGGTGTTCGGATCGGTCACCTTACTAATCACGTAAGGCTTCATCATTTTCCCATTGTTGCTGACGGCGGTCAATGCCTGGAGCATCTGGAAGAACGTGACTTGAATCCCTTGACCAAATGACGTGTCGGCCTGTTCGATCGGCCGTTTAAAAGCAATGCTCCCGGTCAATTCACCTGGCAAGCCGGAATTCGTGCTCTTCAGGAAGTGGAACCGGTTGATGTATTTCCGCCAGGTCTTGGCACCCATCTGTTGTTCCAGGTGCGCCATGGCCACGTTACTGGACAGCGCAAACCCCTTGTTATAGGTAATCGTTCCCCAACCAGAGGTGTTCCAGTCTGGAACAGTCTGACTGCCGATCGCGTATTTCCCAGATTGGTAGGTCGCGTTCCCGTTGTAATTGCCGCTATCGATTGAGGCCCCCAGCGTGAAGACCTTCATGGTTGACCCGGGTTCGTAGGCATCCTGAACCAAGGTGTCGCGCCAAATCTGGCTCAATCCAGCCTTGGTCGACGCGTTAAACGTTGGCCGTTGGGTTGCCGCTAAAATGGCCCCCGTCTTGGCATTCATCAGGACGGCGTTCATCGAGTTGGCCTTAACCTGACTCTGAACGCTACTCATTTCCGTTTCCAGCAGCGTCTGTAACCGGGTGTCCAAAGTGGTGTAGACGTTGTCGCCGTTCTTAGCCTTCTTGGACTTTTGCTTAGTCCCAGGCAACTGGTAACCGTACATATCCTTCTTGATTTTCTGCGATCCATTTGTCCCGGTCAGTTGTTTGTTAAACGCCTGCTCGAGGCCCATAGTCCCGGTTAAGGTCGTTTCACCAGACTTGCTGGTCTTGGACTCGGCTAACCCAATCAGGTGGGAGGCGAAGATGCCGTTAGGGTACAGTCGCGCTTCCTGTTGAACAAAATTGACCCCGCTTAAATGGGCCTTCTGGATGTTCTGCTTAGTCGTCAACGAAATGTTTTGCCCCGCCGTTCCAAATTCAACCTGGAACGTGTTCTTATTGCTAGGGTTCAACGCCTTGAGCGCCTTCTTCTTGGTGATTGGTAAATACTTGGCCAGGACCCGCGCAATCTTTTGCTTGTTGGTTGCGTACAGCTTCTGCCCGTTCAGGCCAACTTGCCGCTTATCCAGCACCACGTAAATGGAATACACACTGGTATCTTCGGCAATCGCCTGGCCGTTGGCATCATAAATGGTCCCCCGTTTGGCTTTGAGGGTCTCGTTAGCGGTGTACAGCTTCTGGGCCTGGCTACTCAAATTGACGTTCTGAATGCTTTTACCAATCGCAATATACGAAAAGCGGCAAACGACAAAAATAAACAACACGCAGATGGCGTAAAACAGAAACCGCCCAAAACTCTTACGGTTCCTGCTAGGTTGCTTATTGGTCGTTTGACGCTCGTGGGAATCTTTCATTATTTGTTTACATTCCTTATTCTGGCATTTTGGAGACTCAAGCCTTGTTTTTTAGCAATTTTATCAAGACGGCTCCGACTCTGCAACTCATTAATCTGTTGCTGCGCATTCGTGTTGTGATTCTGCACGGTCGTAATGCGGCTGTTAATGCTCTGCAAATTGTGCTGTGCGTTGGTCGTCGTAATCTTGGCGGACACAACACAAACCATCATGACGGCCAAGACTAGACCGCACGCGGTTAATAAGCATTTTTCAAATTTTGAGATCGGCAACTTGTGGCTGTTGGGATGCTGCTGCGGATTAAGCTGCGGCTGAGCCTGTCGTTGGGGTTGTTCTATGTTTGGGCGTTGTTGGGGTTCCGCACTGAGGGGAACCGCTTCAGCTAAATTATTTTGCGCCATAAATAATCATCTTCCTATGTCGAATTATATGAATTTGTTTGACTACTTAATTTTTTCTAAAATTCGTAACTTTGCGCTGTGGGCGCGGTGGTTCACCGCAAGTTCTTCCTCAGACGGCAAGATAGGCTTGCGATTGACGAGTTGATAATTAGGTTGCAGGTTGTCCGGAATGACGGGTAACCCCTGCGGTAAGTCTGGCAGGGAGGAGTTTTCCCGGAACATGGTCTTGACCAGGCGATCTTCCAAGGACTGGAAGGTAATCACGCTGACCCGACCGTTCAAATCAATTAACGATATGGCCTGTTCCAATGAGTCCTCCAGGGCCCCCAGTTCGTCGTTGACGGCGATACGGATAGCTTGGAAAACCTTCTTGGCAGGATGGCCACCGTGACGACGAGCCGCCGCGGGAATACCTTCCTTGATGATGTCGACCAGTTGGCCGGTGGTATCAATCGGGGCCGTTGCCCGGTGCCGTTCAATGGCCCTGGCAATCGGCTTCGCAAATTTTTCTTCGCCGTAACGGTGGAAAATTCGCATGAGGTCGTTGAATTCCCATTCATTGACCACAATCCAGGCCGTTAACTTTTGGCTCTGATCCATCCGCATGTCTAACGGGGCGTCGTGCTGGTAGCTGAAACCGCGATCTGCCTCGTCAAACTGTGGTGAGGAAACCCCCAAGTCATACAGGATGCCATCGACTGCGGTAATCCCCAGTTGATTGAGCTGTTCCTTGATGTCCCGAAAGTTGCTCTTGATGAAGGTTAATTTACCCTCTTCGATGTATTTTTTTAAGTGTTCTTGGTTATAAGTAATGGCCGTTTGATCTTGGTCAAAGGCGTACAAGTGACCGGTCGTCAGTTGCTCTAAGATTCGCTCGCTGTGACCGCCGCCACCGAGAGTGCAGTCAACGTAGATACCAGTTGGCTTAATGGCTAATCCAGCCACCGCTTCTTTGAGCAAAACCGTTACGTGATGAAAGTTTTCCATAAACACTCTCCTTTCCTAAACGCTACATGCCAAAATCAATGAGATTTTCAGCAATATCGTCGAAGTCTTCTTCTGCCGTGGTAGAGAAATCCTGCCACCGTTCGGCGCTCCAAATTTCAAATCGGTTAGCAACCCCGACAATCACACATTGTTTAGTTAACGCTGCGTGGTCTCGGAGTGATTTGGGTAAATTGATCCGGCCCTGCTTATCAAGCTCACATTCCGTCGCTGCTGAATAGAAGAACCGGACAAAGGCCCGGGCGTCCTTGCGATTAACTGGCAAGGCTTTCAACTTTTCTTGCAGCGCACCCCACTCTGGCATTGGGTAGCCGAATAAACAGCCATCCATCCCCCGAGTGACGACAAATTGCTCGCCTAATTGCTCCCGAAACTTGGCGGGAATGATCAGCCGGCCTTTGGTGTCGATAGAATGTTCAAACTCGCCCATAAACATAGCCAATCACTCCCATTTGTAACTATCACCAAGTTTACCACACCCCCCCACTTTCTACCACAACGTTTCCGAATTTTTATAAATTTCCCCACAAAACTTAAAAAAGCCACGGCGAACACCTGTTCACCGTGGCTTAGAGCGTTTTATAACGCTTACTTAAAATGAGTTGATAGTCAAAAAAATTAATATTTATGCATAAATCTAGCTAATTACGAGTAAAAAACAGATAATGAATCCGGCGGTCCAATACAAGTCGGTCAATCGCCAGAATGTCCGGAAAAAAGTGCTGTAAAGTAACTCTTTGTTGTGTATCGCCTGCAAAAGCGTCACCCCGATACCAATAGCCATCCAGCCAATGATTAACCAGGGGATGATCACGCCCGCGCCGGCCGGAATCAAAATCAGTGACCCGACAATCAGCAGCGGGGTCATCAGATCCCAGGTGTTGAGTTGTGCCGGCCAATGCTTGCGGAACAGCCGCTTGATTCCCCGGATGATTAGCCAGCCGATGACCAGGATGGCCAATGTTCCAGCTGGTGATGTCCAAAACGCCATGTCGCTTCCCCCTACTGCTTCAATGTTCTTGACTTTGCATTTGCTTAAGTTGCATGAGTGATTAGGTTGTGAATAATTGGCCACCTGCGGCTTCCAGGGACTCCGCCTGCTATGGGGCCGGTTCCAGCCTGAGAAACGGGCTTCCACCTCGACTTGAAGCCGTGATAACCCGCACGTCTCCAAGATCGTCCCGTGCTGTAGTCTGAGAAAAGACCTCAGACAACACCACCGACACAGCTGGCTACGTCCCTGGCTTCCTTCGGCTCTTGACTGTGCTTAACTAGAACGTAGGCTTAGAACCCACGTCAACGCCACATTGAACGTTGTTGACTACCATTACGAAATGCCCATTCATTGTAGCAAGTCAACGCCTTATCGTTTTTGCTCTCCTAGAATTACCTGAACAATGATGACTCCGTTTAATTATAGGGAATTCTCCTAGTCGTTGCAATCGCTGGTTGGCACATCACAAAATTTTTAACCTTTTTTACAACCGTCAAAATTATCATGGACTGATGCACGATTGATTTCAACTGCGGGAATCTCTAGCCCCACTGTAACGGGAATTACATGCCATTACCGCAGGCGGAAAAGATGTAGCCGCATTCAACACCTAGTTGTTGATACGAGCAATGTAAGCGTGAGTGAGCCAAATTTAGGTTCAGCCGTGGGATTTTTCAAGTGGGTTTGCTTGGAAAATGGTGACTTTGAAACGCGATTTGGGCGGTTCAACGCGAGCTGGCAGACCACTTTTCAGGCTGGTAGCGTCCTGCCCACAGCGTTCCGACCTAAATTTGGCGAACGGCAAGCCGGCAGTTACACACAATGTTGTCGCTTTCAGCCTAGATTTCTACTAGAAGTTTTTTGCGTGGCGGTTGCAATTCAAGCCTTGCCACGGTAAACTAATTGAGTAATCTAGACGCAAAGAGGTGGCTACTCCCACATGGAAAAAAAGAAAAAATCAACATTCCAAAAAATTACGAACGTGTTTGTTTGGATCATGATTATCGCAACCATTGGCTCACTGGTTTTCGGTGCCATTTCGTCACTTGGCTTAATGGGCTAATCCCAGTCTCGTCGTCGCATTCACTTGAATGTTGGCGGCTTTTTTTCTGCCTTGAGAACCACCCGTTGTGAAAAACCACGGGAACAACAACGTTGGCGAGTAAATTTTTCTATACGTGCCTCTCTCCAGCACAACCCGCAACTCGCATAAATCAGCGTGTAAACGAATATTAATTAATTTTGTATCCATTCTGAGTTGATTGCTTGACGGCTGGGTTTTTAATCGCCCGTTAAGTCAGTCACTTAACTTATTATTTGGTTCACAAACTTTAAAAACGTGATCACGCCCAATCCCTTTCGACTGGTAGTGACCACGTTTTTTTGTTATTTACACGCTGCTAGTTCTGCTAACAAATCCTTAATTACCGCCTGGTCCGGGCTTGGTTCCGCGATGGCGACCACCAGTTGTTCCCCCAGCGAGACGATGGGTTCTCCCCGCTCATCCGTTAGCAAGGCGCCGTACAACCGCATCAAGGTCTGTAACGTCTGAAAATCCGTCTCCCATTCGCGATTGGCTCGCGCTGTGCTGAGCAAGGACTGAACCAACCGCTGAATATTGTTTTTTACCCGTTGCCGTGTCAGCCGTTTTTGCTTGCGCTCCTGATATACGGGCAAAAACAACGCGACCACGACTGCCAGGAGCTCGCCCACCGCTTCGAACCAATCCGACCACGTTCCCAATTCCATGCAAAAAGCCTCCCCCCACTTAGTCATCAGAATACGCCTGATGACTATGACCACCAACGAATTAGGCGGCCTGGGAGAGACTAAGTAAAGACATTTGAATTACAAATCCCACGTCATTCAGAACATTAATCAGTGGGTTGATCAGGATCCGCTTGCTTGTAAACTTGCCGCGGCTTACTGCCCTCTTGTGGGCCAATGTACCCGCGTTGTTCCAGGTCATCCATGATGCGAGCGGCGCGATTATACCCGATGCGGAACTTCCGTTGGAGCAATGACGTGCTAGCCTTTTGTTGCTCGACCACGAATTTTAACGCATCGTCGAACAACTCATCATCGCTGTCACCGGCATCCTCCTGTTGTAGCTCTTCGTCGGTCACCATCATGTCCTCGTCGTAGTCCGCGGACTGTTGTTGCTTGATGAAATCGACCACGTTCGCCACGTCATCGTCCGGAATAAAGGCCCCTTGGACCCGCACCGGTGAATTGGCATCGACCGGTTGATACAACATGTCCCCGCGACCCAAGAGCTTTTCGGCCCCGTTGGCATCTAAAATGGTTCGGGAATCAATTCCACTGGACACGGCAAAGGCAATTCGTGATGGCACGTTGGCCTTGATCAGACCGGTAATGACATCAACGGATGGCCGTTGCGTGGCCAGGATCATGTGGGCCCCGGCGGCCCGCCCCATTTGGGCTAAGCGAATGATGGCGTCTTCGACTTCGCTCGAAACCGTCATCATCAAGTCCGCCAATTCATCCACGACAACCACGATATACGGCAACGTTGGTCGGGCTTGGTCGTCCTCGGCGTTGGCCTTCTGAACAAAGGCGTTATAACCGGAAATTTTCCGTTGCCCAAATTGTGAGAACAGTTCGTAGCGCCGTTCCATTTCGGCAACCACCTTGTGGAGCGCTCGGGCGGCCTTCTTGGGTTCGGAGACCACCGGCGTTAACAGGTGGGGAATGCCGTTATAGACGCTTAATTCAACCTTTTTGGGGTCAATCAGCATTAATTTCAGCTGGTCCGGCCGGGCGTTCATTAACATACTGGTAATAATCCCGTTGATGGCCACGGACTTCCCACTCCCGGTCGCCCCAGCAATCAGCAGGTGCGGCATCTTCGTGAGGTCCATCGTCACCACTTCCCCGGTCACGTTGCGACCCAGCGGGACTTCGAGTGGCTTGTTGGGGTGGGCTGGCTGAGCTTCAACCACGTCGCGGAACGACACGGTTGAGACTTCCTTGTTCGGAACTTCAATCCCAATCAGGGACTTCCCGGGAATAGGCGCTTGAATCCGAATTCCTTTGGCGGCCAGTGCTAAGGCGAGGTCGTCGGCTAAATTCACAATCCGCGACACCTTGACCCCAATGGCCGGGTGCAGTTCGTACTCGGTCACGGAGGGCCCTAAGCTCACATTTTTCACTTCGGCGTCGACGCCAAAGCTATCGAGCGTTTGCTTTAAAATCTTAGTATTGGCATCAATCGCGTTGACCTCTTCCGTCTGGTCGGTTGGTGGCACCTGTTTCAGCAGATCTGCCGTGGGTAACTGGTAATTGGGATCGACCGGCGTACTGCTGGCCAAAGCGGCGGCTGTTGCGTCGGCCTCCTCATCACTCCCCGCGTCACTCTTGGGCGCTGCCTTGGAAGTTGCGTCAGCCGCCACAGTGATGTGGTAACTGGGTTCTTCTGGCGCAACGGGCACGGTCGGTTGTGGCTTAGGTTCTGGCAAGTCTTTCTTGTCCGGATCCCTGGGTGTCGTCACGGTCGGCTTCTTCTCAGCCCGCTTGGCCTGACGCTCCTTGGCCAATTCGCCCCCCTTTTTCAGGGCGGTGCCACTGGCTTGGAGGCCGGAATGTAAGGCCTCCCAGATGGTCTGGAACCAGTGCTCGATACTTGCCAGCGGAATCTGGAAGAAGACAATGACTCCCCCCAGCATAATTAGCCAGGCCGCTATCTGCGAGCCGACCAGGGCAATCAGCCAAGCAATCACACTCAACAACAGTGTACCCACCAGGCCACCACCCAGTTGCGACGTCAAGCCACCGCTGAAGAGATCTGCCAGCCCTGCATTCCAAATGACGGGGAGAAATTGACTGTGGATGTCGACCGCAATAAAGTGATTGGCGCTCATCCAGAGGAGCCAACCGCCATAAATCAGGCCACTACCGAGCCAGTAGTGCCGGGCAATGCTCGGCAGTCGGCCGGTGATGGTCAAGGTCACCCCCACCGCAGCGATGAGAATCAGCCCAAATTCATAGGTATCCCCCACAACTAGCCGAACAAGATCGGCCGTCAGGGTTCCCAATAGTCCCAGATTGAACAAGCCCAAGCCCGCTAAGGCAATCAGGACTAAACCAATCACGTTGGCCGTATAAGGAAATGGTTGTTTTTTTGTGGTCTTACGACGAGCCGGCTTACGCTTAGTGGTGCGGCGCCGGGTCGTTTTTCGTTTGGTAGCCAACCGACTGCCTCCTTTCGCTTACTTTAATTTATCGTGTGGGTAGGTGTGCACCCGTTCAAGGTTGGGAAATGCCTGTTGCCGCAGGACTTCGTAAATCACGATGGCCGCACTATTAGACAGGTTAAGGGCCCGAATGTGGGTGTCGTCTTGTGGAATCCGAATACATTTCTCAGCGTGCTTGCGCATGAAGGGTTCAGGCAGCCCCGTCGTTTCTTTCCCAAAGAGGAAATAGTGATCGTTCTCATTGACGCTGTAATCCGGTTCGGTATAGTCCTGATCAGCAAATTTGGATACCAAATACAGTTGGGTCGGATCTGGAATCGACGCCAGAAAGGCTGGTAGGTTCTCGTGGTACCGTACATCCACCTTGTCCCAGTAATCCAGGCCAGCCCGTTTTAAGTGGGCATCATCCACGGAAAATCCGAGGGGCTTGATCAGGTCTAAGACGGTGTCGGTCCCGGCACAGGTCCGGGCGATATTCCCCGTGTTGGCGGGAAAAAGGGGCTCAAATAACGCAATGTGATTGCTCATAAATTCTCTTCTCCGTTCTGTTATCAAACATTCGTTCTGTTCCATTATTATAGCCATTCCGGGGGGCCTTTGACAAGGGCTGGCGCGGCAAAATAATTGGGCCATCATCACGAACGCACCATGGTCGTTCCCCAATATTTTCGACTAATAATCAGTTTGCAGCAAACTCGTTTAGCAATATTTTCACCCTCAAAATGACTTATCCCAAAAGCAAGCCAGCTACCTCATTGATTCAGTCTGCACAAGAGTGAACATGGTAAACCGCGACAATACAAGGATTAGCCAATCGCTAGTCACTGAACAAACCAACTTGATAACTGGGAGCCCCCGCCTGAACGTGGTAGGTTGTGGGTGTAGTTAAGCTTTGCTAAGGAGGAATTATTTATGCGCAAAGAATCAAAAGTCGTGTTACTCGTTACCTCCAGCCTAGCAGCCATCTTCTTGTTTGAGTCCCCAATCAAGGCTCAGGCGAAAGTCGTTACCGCAACTGGAGTCGATGCACGTGACGCTAAAATTGTCTCGGACCCGGGTGGCAAGGTCATGAGTCACACCGTGGTACTGCCAAAGACTGGCGTTTACGATGTGAAATACAGTTGGGCCATCCCCAAAACTGAAAAGATGGTCTCCGGCGACACCATGGAATTCTACATTCCTAGTAACGTCAACGTCACCCGCACACGGTCGTTTAAGCTGATTGGAAATGACAACGTTGTCTTGGCGGGGATGACCACCGTGACCAAGGATAGTCACGTCGGCTACAGTACCTTCAACAGTTACTTTTCAAATCCGAAATACAGTCGGAAAGGCTTTATTACTTTTGAGGTCAACGGAGCCGGCAAAGAAGAAGTTACTACACCACCAGTTGTGGATCCCGGGCCTGGCAATGAAGGTCCAGGAATTGAAGGCCCAGGGACAGAGACACCAGGGATTGAAAATCCAGGGACTGAGAATCCTGGAACCGAAAACCCTGGGACTGAAAACCCTGGGACCGAAAACCCTGGGACCGAGAATCCTGGAACCGAAAACCCTGGGACCGAGAACCCTGGGACCGAGAATCCTGGGACTGAGAATCCTGGGACTGAGAATCCTGGGACTGAGAATCCCGGAACTGAGAATCCTGGGACCGAAACACCTGGGACTGAAAACCCCGGGACTGAGAAGCCCGGAACTGAAAATCCTGGAACAGAGAAGCCCGGAACAGAGAACCCTGGGACCGAAACACCAAGTACTGAGAAACCTGGTATTGAAAAACCAGGTACCCAACAACCTGGCATCGACTTCCCTGGCGATGGCTCTGGGACGACTGAAAAGCCAGGGACTGAATCCCCAGCTGTAACACCTCAAGAACCTGAACACCCTGGGACTTCCGTTTCCGGTGAAGACGTTTACAACCAATCATCTGAAAACAAGCCAAGTGTTGACCATCCTGCAACCACTACCAGCAATAATGGCGGCCAATCCGCTACCATTGCCCCAACTGGTGGTAGTCAATCTGGAACAAGCGGCACCAACGGGTCAACCGCTGGAACGCAAGCTGCTGGAACAACCTCAGCAAGTCAATCAGCGACGGCTAATCCAGTAGCCACCGGCTCAGCAGCAAACAAGCCGGGCACGCTGCCACAGACTAATGACCACCAGTCTAACGGTGTAGTTCTCGCTGGCACAGTCTTACTCCTGACCAGTTTACTTGGTGGATTTCTGGGTCTTCGCGACCGGAAACAGTAACCCCAATCACCCCTTTCACCAGTGACCGTTGCCGACGTTCCAACGTTCCTAACGATCACTAGCCTGTTCAAACAACTCTACGTGACAACAAACGACCTTGAGACTACTGTCCCAAGGTCGTTTTGTTTGGTACGTTATGGTTTAAGAACTGAAAATCACACATCGTATTACTGCTTAATACTCAATGTCTTATTCGCTGAAACGTATTCCCCGTTGCGCAATAGCAGGCGAGTCGTCAAATGGTACCGTACCAGCTTCTTTACTTTCAAGACCTGACCTTGCCGGTAACGGTGTCCGACCGTCTTCAAAGAAACTTGACGGTAACTCTTCACCCCATCGCGCAGAACCTTCACCCGTTTGGGATTGCTTTGGTAATAGGTTGCGGTGGTGAAAGCATCATTTGCCGTGATGTACCCGACTTTGCCAGCTGTCCGCCTATCGTGATTCACATCCACAACCTTGTACCGCAAGCGGCCCTGCTTGGAACGGGCATACCCCGTCACTACGAATTGGGGCCGGTTAGTCCGGGTGCGTTTAGCGTAATACAATTCTCGCGTTTGCTTGGAAAAATTGGGCGTACGGTACAATCCCAATTTCTTAATCGCGTAAATAGTTTCTTTCTGAACTGGCGCTTTCTCATCAGCCTTGTTTGCTGTTACATCAGGTGTCGAACTGGTACTAGACGAATCGGTCGTCGCCGCAGAGTTACCCGTGGATCCGGAGGCCGCCTTCGTATAGGTCACCGTTATGTCGGCAGTCTTCCCTGCGTAGTCAAAGTTCACGGGAACGGACGCCTGCGAAGCCGTGAAACCGGTGATAGTTGGCGAAGTTACCGTTGAACTGGGTTCCTAACCCGTTGCATTCTTGTACCCATATTTCACAGCGTCCGGTGCTGCGGTCGTGCCATCGGCGTACTGGTAATGGATTGTCGTGGTCTTAAGGTCGGCGTCCGTGATGTAGACCACCGTTTCGGTTTGGCTGTCGTCTGCGTTGAACGTTACGGACGACTTATCTGCTGTGTAACCGGTAAACGTTGGAATAAAGGCTTCATCGTTGACCACTTCACCTGGGTATCCAGTGATATCTTTCTTAGGTTCCGGAACCTGCGCACCATCCGCTCCCTCTAACTTATTTGGTAAGGTGCTACCATCCGAGGTCTTAAATAAGACCGTCATGTTGGCAGTCGACTTCTTCCACGGAACATTCACAGTACCCGTTTGTAGATCAAATTGCTCATCTAACAGCGACTCAAATTTTGGCTGATCTAAAGTATACGGCGACCGGTTCAAATCGAAATTACCCGTATCGGAAGCCTCCAGCAGATCTTTCCAATAGCCGTTAAAATTGTCTAATGCATTCAAATTTGCCGCACTTTGAGTATCCGTTAGTTCATGTTGCTTATAGATATAAGCTAAATCAGCTCTCGTCCAAATCCCATTATCTGTATCAGAAATCGTCCTGTAGTATGCAGGAATATCGTTTCCTAGACTCGTAGTATCGCTACTATTAGCCGTATAACTGGCTAGCACCTTTCGATTAGTCAAACTGTCTGAACTAACCTCAACCAAGGTAGTAATTGATGGTCCTGAAGTTGGTACTCTTAACGCACTCGTAGTCATCCCCTGAGCTGATATACCATAAGGCGGTAAGCCATTTGGATTATCCTCATCAAATGGGGTCACCTGAAAGCTAATCTCTTGGGTATCCGCCTGTGCCTGAACATAGTGAGGTGTTTGTTGCCCACTCACGCCAATTAGCCCTACCAATAAACCAACGCACCCCGCTATCAAATATCGCCGCCATTTCATTTTTTCACTCCCTCTAATTATCATAGTTTAAGAAACCGTTTTCATAATTAATTATAACCTATGTTTACACTTATTGCCCCACATTACCCTTAAAAATATTTGTTAGCACCACTTTTCAAAGATTTTTTGTGAGCATTCATACGCCCAATCACTACAGATATTCTGCAACACTCATCCTCTTACAATTAACATCTATGTACAAGATTAGTGTATACCATAATTCGGTGCCTTATACAGTGTAAACTTCCAAAGAGCACGAAAAAAAGCAGCTCCTCGGTGTGGGCACGGCGAGGGACTGCTTTAGTGAAGTGCTACTTGCCAGCCATCAACAGCAAAACTGATGGTGACTGCCAAACGATTTCTCATCGATTAATATAACACTGTCTTGTCAGGTTCACAAGCATTTTTAACTTTTTCTTTAAACGTTTTACTTCACGCCCTCAGCGGTTAACAGGGTCACGTCAACCGTGATTGCTGGGAACGGATTTGCCTTGACCTCTGCCAAGCGTGCTTCGTCTGCGCCCCAGTGCATCGGCGTCATTAACATCAGGTCGGCAAACAAGTCAGTCGGCACCGGTACCTGGTAGTGAATCCGCTCTGCGGTGGCGTTGGGATAGTGCTTTTGGAACAGTTCAAGCACGTTACTATTGTCGTAACTGGCGTGCGCACTCCCCGCGGGGAAAATGGCCTGGCGCAGTTCAATCAGGTAGTCCGGATTGGGAATCACCTTTAACAACTGACCACCGGGGGCCAAGACACGGTTGAACTCATTGTAAGCTGACGGTGAAAACAGGTCGAGAATCGCCGTGAATTGGTGATCAGCGAACGGCATTTGGGCCAGGTCAGCCACACAGAAGAAGGCATCGTTGTCGAGTTGCGTGGCTAAATTAATCCCGGGCTTCGATAAATCAAAGCCAACCGCCGCATCCTGGCCACGCCGGCCCTTCAGCACATCATCCAGCGGCGTTCCTTCCCCACAACCAACGTCCAAAATCGTTTGTGGTGTCGCCGGCAGTTTAGCGGCAAAGGCATCGGTAATCCCGGCAAATAAGCCGGCCTGCAACATCCGCCGCCGGGCCGCTAACATGGCGTTATCATACTCGCTAGCCACGGCGCGCTGCATAAAGTACAGCGTCCCCTTCTTGGACAAATCAACGTTATGACCGTTGGGACAAATCAGACTGTGACCTGCCACAGTGGCGTAGGGTTCGAGACACACCGGGCAACGGAATAGCTGGGTGTGCGCGGCCAAGAACGTTGCCGCTTGATCAATCTTCTTCATGAGCTTTCTCTCCTGTTTCTGCAATGATGGGCTGTGGGTCTTCATAGCCGCCAACAAAGTTCTGGTACCAACGGAAAATCTCGGTGGCAACGACCCGGATGACGGCGTACCCCGGAATCCCGAGGACCACGCCCAACACGCCAAAGGCCTTGCCGGCAATCAATAAAATAAAAATAATCGTTAACGGGTGAATTTTGAGTGAACTTCCCAACACGAGCGGTGAAATGATTCGTCCTTCTAACGTCTGTTCAATGACGAAGACGATCAACACCTTGACCAGCATCCACGGGGACACGAATGCGGCGACCACTACGGCGGGTATCATGGCTAAAAAGGAACCGAGGTACGGAACCAGATTGAGAACACCAGCCACGATGCCCAGCAGTAGCGCAAATTTCAACCCCACAATCAAGAAACCAACGTAGAACAACACGGCCACGATAAACGCGACGACCAGTTGGCCCCGAACGTAGTTACTGACTTGACGGTTCATTTCACGTAAGAGTTTCACGACGGATTCTCGCCGGCTAACCGGTAACAACCGGGATAAATAAGTGGGCAATTGATGGCCGTCCCGTAAGAGATAAAACAGAATGAACGGCGCGGTCACAATGGCCACCACGATGGACACGACCCGGCTGACGATGCCGCCAACGGAACTGACCGTATTCTTGGCCAGACTGGAGATGGCGGAGGATGAACTGGCCGACAGATGCTGGTTAAACTGGTCTAGCTGCTTGCGGATACCATCGAGTCGGTCGTCCTGGAGCCACTGCAGGCTGGTCTGCGTAATTTGGTGCCAGTAGTCCGGCCACTCGGTAATCAGGGCGGTCGTCTGCCGTTGAACCATGGGAATCAGGCTGATGACACCCCACGCCAACAGAAGGGCCACGACGATAAACAGGCCAACGATTGACCAACTACGCCGAACGCCCCGCTTCTCCAGCAGATCAACTACTGGATTCATCAGGTAATAGCCGACTCCGGCCAGGATAATGGGCAGTCCCAAGATCTGCCCCACCAAAATAAAGGGCGTTGCGAGCCATGGGACTTTACTTAAGACCAGTAAAATGAGTAAAATAAGGAGCGTGATTGTTAGAATGGAAACCAGCCGATTGTTAACGACCCAGTTCCAAAACCACGACCGGTGCTGTTTGAGTTCCGATTTCAAATGGGTCACTCCTTGAATTGATTTATGTAAGTGGATTTTGAGCTCTTGCTGATGGCCGTTACATTGCTGTGGTATCATTTGCAAGAATACTGTACTTCTTACCCGGCAAGTGATTCATCGCCATATCTAATGGCTGATCATCAGAACTCTAACATCATTGTGGCCACGCCGCGCTGGCCACCACAACGATAACCTCACCATTCGGGATACCACGTCAGCCGTTAGGGCGGCGAAAATAAGTTCAGCCGTGGGAATTCCCTTAGCGGCGACTTTGGCCGGTTAGGGAATTGGTGCTTTTGAGACACGACTTATGTGGCTCAAAACAAGCCCGAAGACCGCCTTTTGGCTTCGGGTGTCCGCCCACCGCGTTCCGACTTATTTTCGCCGCCCGGTAAGGCGCTGTCAACGACAATGTAACCCGGATGAGTGGATATATTGTACCATACTGTTAGCCGCTTTGCGTCAAGCAAGCGAAGAAAGGATGACGATTTTGCTCTTAGTTGAACCGTTACTAGAAAATTATACAGACCTCCCCGCCGCCATTCGTGCCGGGGCCAAGCACGTCGCTCTGGCCGATAACCTGGCCGTTGGCGGAACAACCGTCAGTAAAGGGGTCATGGCCGAGGCCGTGCGGTACGCCCATGAACACCAGGTGTCCTTGGACTTGATCATCGCCCCCCGCGGTGGCAACGCCCCCTACAACGGCGTGGAAATTAAAATGATGGAAGCCGACCTGTTGGAGGCCCAACAGCTGGGCGTTGACGGTGCCATTTTCGGCGCTCTCACCGACCAAAACCAGTTAGACGTCGAAGTTCTGAGCACGCTGATTGCGGCGGCTGGTGGGATGACGCTGACATTTGGCCAAGCCTTCGATCAAATCCGGCCCCAGGACCGCGGGACTGCGTTAGATTGGATAGCCAGTCAGGGCGTCGACCGCGTGTTAAGCGCTGGAACCGCTGCCAACGACCAGCTCGCAGACTGGACTGCCAGCAAGCGCTTGGCGGATGCGGATGGTGTCACACTAGTTCCCGCAACCGTTACGGCAGCAACGGCCCAACAAGTGGCAGACGACTTACACGTGAATTTGGTGTATGGGCAACACGTTTTAGACTTTTAAGAGTTGCACCTAAAAAGGACGGCACCGGTGGATTGGCCTTCACCGATACCGTCCTTTTACGCATCATCGTACAACGTTTAACCCTTCACCTTAAAATTTCCATGCTTATCAATACCATTTACTGCCATGGCCCGAACCAGCCTTGACTTAATAGTCTTATCCGCAGACTTATCTGCATAAGTGGCCAAGTACTGATAAAACTCTTTGAAAGTCGTTGCCCGGCTATTGACCATTACACCGTACATCAGCCCCTCGTTGATAAGTTCCTTATTGGCCAAACTATCATTTCCATGTACAAATAGCTGATAAACGTCGAATGGATCGTCCTCCAACGCGGCATATTTTCCATAATTAATGTCAAACAAGTCATTCAAGGCTCCCCAAACTGTATTATTTGTTGATTTTCCGTAAAGTGAAGCGTTTTTCTGAACCAACGTATCATAGGCAAAAGCTTTGGTCAGACCATACATATACCGGTATCGTTGAAAAATTGCCCAGCCCTCCTTATAGCTAACACCTGGATCAACGTTATAAGCCGAATGACTCCTGTAACTTCCCGCCGCTAGCTTATCGTTGACTCGCCACATGTTCCAATGAGCCCACTCATGACTGACCGCGGAATTCATGGTCATCTGAGTCTGATTGCTGGTATTGATACAAATGACTGGCCGGCGAATCACGCCTCCATCGTTATCACTCTTTCCACGACTGTGAAAAGAACTTTGACTATCAGTTAACGTGGGGTCATAAATCAGGTCAATCGGTTTTAACGTGGCCCTGCTCATATCAATGTATGACGATGCAGCTTTTATAGCAGCCGATTGATTCCGAAAAACATCCGCATAAGTTCTGTTCAACCTTGCAAGCTGATAATACATTTGAGAAGAAACCGCAGGCGTCTCGTAAACCGAGATCCGCTTGGAACTTAATATCCGATTCTTGGGAACTGTAAGTGTGTGGCTAACTTGATAACGAGCATCCTTTAAGGTAATTGCATAGCCACGTGCCTTTTCACCAAAAAAATAGGTTAGTTTAATCCGATCAAATTTTCTGGTTGCCTTTAACTTCAAATGCCTAATAACACCCGCTGCATTTGTCGTTGTTGAAGCAAGCGAAATCTGCTTGCCAGTCTTACTGTTAATGCCGTAAATTTTGACACTAGCATCTGCCAATGGAATCGCCGTGTCAAAAGCAGTCCCACTCTCCTTAAGTGAGAAGCTGTACGCCTTGATCGTCATCTCATTACTCGGTGTGACCTGTTTTGATGTTGAACGACTTAATGTTGCTTGAACGATGAAAAGTAAAAGAATTCCTAAAAAAATGCCGATGCCAATATAGATCTTCTTCGATCTCTTCATACTCACATCCTCCTAATGATTGTTTTCACGCCATCTGTTTCATGTACATTGAATCTTGAAGTTTCCGTGATATGACTTACGGTCATCCAAAATTCATTGTTTGTTCATTATAACCATCTACAAATATTATGCCTTGTCTTAGTTTGGGACTGACACTATCTGCTCCCAGAGTCAAGTTCACCTTCCAAACTAATCACACTTTTAAGAGCTAAAGCTAAAAGGACGGTACCAGTGGATTGGAGTTCACCGATACCGTCCTTCTTGTTTCACGAACGCCCTTCAATCACGAGTTGCCGCATGAATTGGCTCAACCAGGGAACCGCATTTCCTTGGGAGCTTATTCTTCGTGGTTGGTGCTCGACCCGATTCGTTCGCATTCCCAAATGACTCTACTTAAACGTTGAGGTGACCTTACCATCGTGATAGAGCACGTACGGCGTCTGATCCGTGTATACCCACTTTGCTAAGCGCTGAGGTTGTTTCCAGCTTAATCCAGCCAGTGCCAGGGCCGCACCATCCATGACGGTACTCTTGACGCCCAGTTTGTTCACGGCAGGTGCCGCATTACCAACGGACCAGTAGCCCATGACTTCTGAGCCGATCTTTCCCTCAGCAAAGGCGTTCGTGCCCAACGTCCCACCGGCTAAACTTGGAATACCCAAAGCATGACCAATTTCACGAATCAAAACAGCTTCTACCCAATCTTGCTTCTCCGCTGAGCTGAGTCCCTTAGATTTCCAGTTAGCTGGATGAAAGTTCATCCCCTGACGATCATAGGTCTGACCACCCAGCGACGTAGAATTAGAATCGCTCTTGCTATCATGAATGACTTCATCGCTCTGCTTGGCACTGTCAACCACACTAACGATTTGTTGTCCAGCCAGTGTGTTCCAGTAGGTCGCAGCGTCTTGTACCATCGACTTGGTCATCAACTTAGATTCCGTGTACAACTGCAAAGTCGTATCCGTTCCCATAAAGTTACTGATGTTGTTCTTGCCGACTCGGTAACGATAAGTCACTGAAGCCTGGTCCAGACTGGTATTGCCAGTGTAGGCGGTGCCGTGTGTCAGACTGGTTAACTGCTGCAGTTTCTTGCCGGACACCATCTTCTGGTTGATCAGTCCATCCTGCGTCGTGTAGGCCCGGGACCGCTGATAATAATGGTTATTGCCAAACATGGCCTGGTACATCTTAGTCATCCCCCACATAGCGGTGCCGACAACGGCTGCCAGGAGGACGAAGAAGACGAACCGCTTGAATACTTTCATCGGCTTACCATCTCTCTATCTATTTACTCATAAATAACCTGTGTTTCAGCAATTTAACCCTTAAGCATAAAGTTCCCATTTTCGTCAATGCCATTCACGGCCATCGCTTTTACTAGCTCAGCCTTCAGCACTTGATTATCTGTGCCACTTAAGTAATTCTGAATCAAGTACTGATAAAAGCCCTCAAATGTTGTTGCACGGCTATTAACCATCAGTGAATACATGAGTCCCTCACTCACCAAATTCTTTCGAGACAATGTGGCCTCATCTCCAACAAACAACTGATAGATATCAAATGAATCATTCTCAAGTTGCGCGTAATCATCATAATTGATGTCATAGATATCGTATAAAGCACCTTTAACTGTGAAATTTGTCGACGTGCCAAATAACCTAGCATCATTCTGAACCTGCGTATCATTTGTGAATTCGTTTGTTAGTCCACATGAATACCGGTGCCTCTGAAAAATCGCCCATCCTTCCTTGTAACTCACTTCAGGATTAGCATTATAAGTATAGTGAGAACTATACTCGCCACCAGGCATCCCTGTAGCACGATACATGTTCCAGTGTGCCCACTCATGCGTTACGGCATTCGTTAAATCCCAGTCAGTTATATTGTCCGTATTCACACAAATAACTGAACGAATAACGTCTCCTTTACCATTACGATTAAATGAGTTTCCGCTTTGATCAATGGTCGTATCATAAATCAAATCAATAGGTTTGAAGGAAATTTGGCTGGTATCAATATATGATGATGCCGCCTCAACTGCTTCAACTTGATTGCCATAAACATCATCGTATACACTATTCAGCATTGTCAAATAATAATAGAACGAAGGAGTTCCATTGTCACCACTGAATGACGAAGTCCAATTTCCATTGATAACCCGATTGTCCGGAATCGTTCGTGTATGATTCACATTATAATGATAATCAGTTTGCTTAATAACATATCCACGTTCATCATTACCAAAATAGTATTGAAAGCGAATCTGATCAAATTCTTCATCTGACTTCAACTTCAAATTAGAAATTTTACCAACGCTATCACTCACTACAGTCGTTAACAACGTTGTCTTTCCGGTCACAGTGCCAATTCCATATACATTCACCTTTGCATCACGAATAGGGACGGAAGTCGTATCTGCATCTGGTCGAACACTCAACCTGAAGCTTTGAACCTCAACTTCATTCTTGCTAACATCTGCGTGCACAGCTACCGGTACAAACCAAACCAGTAATGCAGCGACAGCTAATACAACTAAAAGCTCTCCATTTTTTCCCATCTCTTTTCACCTCAAGCGTTTTCAACTGAGTCCACCTTTTTTCACAAATATAAGACCTAAGCATGCTATTTTAGCTTGGAAGGATCAAATCAATTTCCAAGAAATACCATACTGGTATGCATACTCATACCCTTCATACCGTCCATTAAACCGCTTTTCAAGCATGTCCCAATACTTAGAGTCATGGGTGACCTCTAATGCCACTTCAATGGCACGCTGACAGGCTGCAGCCTTTTTAGTCTCTTGTCGTTCATCAATCGCTTTGTCAAAGAAAGGAATTAAAGCATTCGGTTCTTTCAACAAAGTTTTAAATGACTCAAATTCATCCGACAAATACCGTTTGAAAACGTAATTAGCCTGCTCATTAGCCATGGCAGGAATCTTTTGATTGTTTTCAACTAAATACATGTACCTAGCCATAATGTAACAAGCAGTCTCGGCATTCATTCGACCATGACGAACATGAAAGCTCCCAAAGAAATTATTAATTCTTAGGATTTCCGCCTTAGTATCATTATCTAACAGTCCCTTGCGAAGCAATCTTGTCATCGTCAAGATACTAAATCTATTGTCCGTTCTTGCTGTGCTCATAAGATATGCTGGTGTATCTTCCGGTTTGATTTCGTGATGTAACCAATAGCGATAAAGAACTTGATTGGCACTCGTACTTTCTTCACATTCTTGCCACAGATTTGCTCGCTCTTCATCACTAATTCCAGGTAATTCATATCTGAATGTTGATTTATACGGTGCCACCTGCTCGTCCAGTATTGGTCTCTTCACTCGCAACCAGTGATTAGGTGAAAAACTTTGGTTGTTGGTAAATTCCTTAAGTTCTTCCAGTTCCTCATTAGTTACTCGATCAAGCATCTCTGAAGATAAATTTTTCACATTTCTTAGAACTTGCTTAGTTGCTTCCTGTTCGACAACAACCTGAGGGGGAGTGATATCCGAAGCATTCTTCTGCCACCAATGCTTGGCTTTGGGCTTATCGTCCGCCTGGAATGGCTGTCCTAAAAATTTATCCAAGATTTCCTGTGAATTTAGGGTCACGCCCAAAGCATCGTGAAGTAAATGTTTCCCTTCACCCGAATGAAATAAAGCAGAAAATTCAATTGGCAAGGTAATCTCCCCAAGATTGGATTTTTCGCCAAGTGAGCCGATCCGAAAGTGAGTGACTAGAAGTCCAAAGTACGCTGCATATACGCGTTCAAAAAACTTTGGAAACATAATACCGCCATTTTCCGTATAATTATTCAAGTCCTTTAGTAAGGGGTAAAAATCAACGACCCGATAATAATCACGGATGATTGGGTAGTCCCGAATGAATGGGTAAATAAAGAACTGGATATTAGCAACAATGGGGCGAGTAAAAGTTAAATCTGCAATATCAAAATTAATGAGTTTACGAATGTCTGGGCTGTAACCCATGAAAGCAAAGTCTGTAAACTGTAGAATTCGTCCTGTCCGTGCCTTAAAAATAGCAATTTTATGCTTAAACACTCGAGGAATTTGCGTCAAATTTCTAGTCTGGGCTTCCTCAGCAACAAGTGGCAATGGATCAGGTTCATCTAGCATGGAAATCAACCGCTTTGTAGCAGGCAGGGCTCGATCCGTTCGGGTCTTTATCACAATCGCATCGGTCGGAATCAAATCTAAAGCCGCCTGCATCTGCTTAGCTTGCCGCCAATAGTTTACGGAATTAGCATGCATGTTTGCCACCATATCATCATTAGTCGGAGACATCACAACAGCCACATCATTTAGCGCTAGTTTAGCTTCTAAATCACCCAGTTGATCAAATTCATGTTCCCAGGTACTTACCACAATTCCTTGAATGATGCCCTTCTCTCGACACCGCATTAAATAGTCCATTATCAAACTAAAATCAACCTGATCACGAATTGTCCCACAGACCATTGCCCATACAGATCGCATACTCTTTCCTCCCCAATTAGCTCTCTTGTCTCAATCATTTCATTAATACCGGTTGAATAACAATTCACCAGCTACCAAAACTAGAGTCACTCCATTGCTGCTTCTTCCTTAAACACATCCAACTCTGCCGGCGTCCCCAACACGTGCACCACGTCAAACGGGATGTCCGTGTAGGTAATCTTAGCCTGTTGCTTCAATAAATAATGATACATCGGCGCCACGTAAACCTCACCGTACTCAGCCTTAATGGCATCCCCATAATGGTTGAAGATCTCTTTAAAATCGCCATACGTGTTGAAGTAATAGAAACCGATCGACGCATGACTCGAGACCCGTCGCTTCTCCACCACGTCGGTGACCTTACCCGCCTCGTCCAGTTGGACAAAGGACCAGTGGTCACCAGGAGCTGTGAACGTCGTCAGATTACCGTCGCAGTGCCGCAAGTCTTCTCGTAAAATGTAGCCCGGCAACACGTACGTATCAATGTTATACACAGCAACACTGTCTTTCGGATTCAAGACGGATTCCGCCGCCATCACCGTTGCTGCTTGACCGCTTGTCAGCTCTGAGATCGCCACAATCTGGTAGCGGTGAATACCCGCCTTACGAATCAGTTTCCGCAGATTGTCCGGTTGGTACTGACCCTCGCGCACGACGAAGACAAATTTTTCATTCACAAAATCCTTCAGGGACAGCATGGCCCACTCGAATAGGCTCTTGCCCCGCACTTCAATCTCATGCTTGGGGACGGTGTAGCCCACTTTACGAAAACGTGAGCCCTGCCCCGCCATTGTAATCACAACCTGCAAACCTATCCCTCCATAACTTTTGCCATGAACGGTGCGAACTTGGTAACGCCCACCGCCAACATAGCTTTTTGCCGTTCTGGCTTGTCCTTGTGCAACGGAATCATACTGAGGAACAGCAGCGATTCAATCAACTGAATCTGTTGGTAGGCCCGCTGATCACCCAGATGTTCCTGCAATTTCGTTTCAAATAAGTGACCGATTTCTTCTTCGTTGCCAGTAACATTGAGACCGTAGTCCAAGCGACCACTTTCATCAGCGTCCACCGTAAACATGTCGGAAATGATGCAGTCGTACTTGCCCGAGAAGCTGTGCATCAGCTTGGCGTAATCGTACTTGGCATCCCCGTAAATATCAAACTTACCGAATTTACCGCGGGGGTCAATCAACCGCATGACGTGCTTCGTGTTGTCATACAAAATGTTGGTCATGCAGAAGTCGCCGTGAATCACCGCAAACGTGTTCCCTTGGAGCACGCCACTCTGGGCCAAAACGTCTGGCAAAGCCGCGATGATGCCGTTGATACTCGGGTAATTCTGGCCATTAATCACTAGTGGTTTGTCCGCGATGGTCGCATAGAAATCGTCCTCATCAATCAACCGGTGGAGGCGGTTCACCGTCTTGTCCAGGTACATATCACTCACGGTGGCCTGGTACTCTTCCTGGTCAACCTGTACTTGATAATCATTCATTTCTGAACGCAGGAAGAAAAGTTCGTCAATAATTTCTCGCCAGAAGCCCAGTTCAAAATTACCATAGAGGAAGAGGTTGTGGAGGCTTTCGTAGGAGAAATATTCCATTTCCACGAACGGCGCATTGTAGTTCAGCGAGTAGTCAAAGATCCGTGGCGCAATGTACGACAGCCGCTTTGGCAGCTTCAGGTACCACTTGACTTCACCCAAGAACTTGTCCACGTCGGTACTTTCCTTGCGGATGATACCGCGTTTGAAGTCGATGTTGGTTTTGTTGAAGAACCGGGCTTCCACTTGCTTGGCCTCGGCATACTTATCGCTGTGCCCGAAGTCCAACCACTGGTCCGTGTCGGCAACCGTTAACGGGTGCTGTTCATCATAGATCCGCAAGTTTTCGTAGAAGGACTTTGCCCCCTGCCACGCTGTCACTAACTCTTGGCCGGCACTAAAGTTGAAGACCCCCACGGCTGCATCGAAATTAGCTTGGGCTTGTTCTGGCACGACCTTATCCGTGAAGACCACGTGTTGGTGCTGGTCGTAGGACACCGTGGTCCACCGACCGGCATCGCCGACTTCATGGGTGAAGATGGTGTCTGCGCGGGTTAAGTCCTGAGCTTTCACCACCGTGTCACCAAAGACAATGGTTAAGTCTGCAACTGTGGTTTCAGTCGCCAACGTTTGAAAGGCTTGCGCAACGGCTTCACTTAAGTTCAGCCCACTCGCCACTTTAATCGGCGTCACGGGTAAATGCTTCTGTGCCACATAATCCGCAACCGACTCATCGCTGGCACTCACGGCAACGTACATGTCGTAACCCAACGCCTGATACTGATCCACGGTCCGGTCAATAATTCGTTGCCCATCGGTGACCGGAATCATGGCCGGATAAATGGTCCCAAAGGTCGTCTGCATATCATCCGCAATCTTAGCCGCGGAGAGCATTAACAGTGTCTTAGTCAATGTACGTCACGCTCCTTTTCAACCAAATCCGCCAGCTCTTCAGGTGAATGCTGTAAGAGTTCGCTGGGTCGGAATGCCCGGTCATCAATGTAGTACCCACCACGGCCGGCCCAGGGCTTACCGAAGATAATTTCGTCATAGGGCACGTCATTTTTGGCGAGCCATTCCTGAGTCATGGGCGCCGTAAACTTGTTGATCTTGCCGAGGTTCCCTTCGTAGGTCCGCATTTGCCGCGACGTAAACAAGATGATATGGTAGCCCGCCTGTTGATACTCCCGCATTTTCTCAACCATGCTGACCTTGGGTGTGACGTCTAAATACGTTTGGTCCGGCGTCTTCAAGTCACACAGCGTCCCATCAATATCAACGACTAAACTAGTTGTTTTGTCCATCACAATCTCCCCCTAAAGTTTAAACGGTTACTTGTGCATCAATCTTCTCATCAAAGTAAGTTAACATGGCCTGCCACTGCTTGAACACAGCGTCTTCGGAATACCGTTTGGCATTTTCGTAGGAGGCTTCACTGTAGGCGGCCAATTCATCCTGGTGGCCTAGCAAATCAATCATGGCGTCCGCCAATTCCTGAACGTTGCCGTCGGTCGTTAAGCGGCCACTCACGTTGTTATCAATGATGTCGCTAGGACCATATTTCACGTCATTGGCGACCATTGGTAACCCGTGGGATTGTGCTTCCAGTAACATGAGTGAGAAACCTTCCGCCCGACTTGGCAGTAAGCCTAACTGAGCCCGATCGTACACGGCTGAGATGTCGTGCGTGTAGCCCTTGAAGGCCACCACATCCGTCAAGCCGAGGTCGGCGGCTTCTTGTCTGAATTGCTTGCCGATGTCCCCGTTGGCGTAGCCCCAGAGCTCTAAGCGGGCATCAGGGAACTGCTTGTGCACTTGCGCAAAGGCCCGGATGGAATGGTTTTGTTGCTTTTCGGGCGCTAACCGTGCCACGTGCACGACCAGATTCTTCTGACGTTTGCTAAAGTCTTGGTGTGCCTTGGCAATCTGTTCATCGGTCACAAACCCCACGGGAATCGTGAAGGCTGGAATATCCTTGCCAAACCGGTCCTCGATATCTTGAGATTGTTCCGGCGTGGAGGAAATCACGGCGTCCCACTTGTCCCAGTTCATCAACGCGTTTTGATAGTTGTTGTTCAGTTGGGAATGAATCATGTCGGTCGGATCGGCCACGTGGTCGTTGTGCAAATGCAGAACCCGGAAGGCCGACGTCTGCATGTTGAACAGTGCCCAGTCACATTCCACGGTCCGGTCACAGATATAAACATTCTGTTCGCCGTTAGCGTTCAACTCGTCGTAGAAGAAGCGGGTCAACGCGTTCATGCCGCTAAAGACCCAATCCTGGTCATGATAATTGAGAACGCGCCAGCTGAGATGCTCCTTACCTGCCCGGTTAAGCAGATGGCATTTTTCAATGTGGACTAAGCCGTCAGGACCAAAGTACTGTTCCTGCACAATCTTGCCGTCCCAATCGAAGAGCTGTTCGAGACACTTGAAGCCCCGGACATCCCACCAGGACATCTTAAGCGTCCGGCCGTTAACGTCAAAGTACTGGATGTTACTGATTTCATCAGAACCTTGCCGCAGATAAATAATCATTTGCATCTTCCCCTGCGCAAAGACTTGGATTTGATTGTCCTTCCGCGTTTGGGTGGTGTTGCTGGGTAGTGAAAATTCATTCAAAGAAAATCGGGTCGTGGGCACATCCGCGCTGCCACAGAAGTATTGGAAAAGATTCACAAATCCGGCCGGATCAATCCCCGCCTGATCGATAATCTTTGACAATTCCATTGAAAAGATTCGGGTCACAATCTTTGCGGGCACCCCGTTCTTTTCGAAAAGGTGGAGCCGGTTGATTTCAGCGTGTTCGATTCCTGATTTTGAATACTGCATGTTGTCATTTAAGAAATAATACATAGCGACTCCCTCCTACGCCTGTAACAAGCGCTGCCAACGGTTCCAAACTTTACGCTGCGTCCAGCTCTGGTGCGCCTCATCGTAGGCTGCCTGGCTGAGCGTCGCCAACTGGGCGTCATCCGTGAAGAGTTCCCGGATCTTGTCCGCCATTCCCAGTGAGTTCCCCCGGTCAATCAGGAAGCCGTTAACGCCATCTTTGATAAACGCGTTAGGCCCGTAATTGAACGGATAACTGATCACTGGAATTGCGTGGTCCATGGCTTCTTGCATGGCCATTGGCGCGCCATCGGCATAAGACATGTTGACCAGCAACTGGTAACGGTCGTAACGATCGGCCATTTGTGGGTCGTAGTCTTTAAACGTTACGCTATCGTTCAGGTTTAATTCCTTAACGACGGCGGCCATCTGTTCCATGAACTCTGGTGCGCCGTAGCCGTAGAGGTCGAAGGTGGCGTCGGTGATTTGGCTCTTGACCAACGCAAACATCCGGAGCAGTTGTTCAATTTGCTTGTCCGCTGAGATACGACCCACGTACAGTAAGCTGTGCGGTTGGCGTTGCATCTGTGCCATCTTCGCTTCACGTTCCTTGGTTAACGGCACCGTCGTCACGGCAGAAATTGACGTGAATTTAGCTTGTGAATACCGTTGACGAAGGTGTTCTGCTTGTTGTTCCGTTGGCGTGATGAACCCGTCAAAATGGTTAAAGTGTTCGAAGGCGGGTTCCAGGAAGCCGTCTAACTTGCCGTGAACTGGATCGTTAGGATCAACGGCGTGGTTAATGGGAATGTAGATGTACTTATGAGAGTTATCATTGAGCGCCAGTAAGGGGCGGACACCGGTCCCCGGCCGATCACTGATGAAGGTCGTGGTTTCAGGATCTTGCTTACTCAGTTCGGTCAGGAAGAAGGCAAATAAATCATCGACATTCTGGAAGAACAAGTCGCCGCGACCTTGATAGTCCATTAGGGTGATTCGGGAGGTCAGTGGGTTACCATTGGTATCCGGCACGAAGAATTGTTCGAGGACAATTTTGCCGGCTGGCGTGTAGTAACGTTGAAGAATCAATTTACCATTTTGCCCGAAGTACTGGGTGGCAGACTTGAAGCCGCGCCAGTCCCAGAGATTCGTTTCAATCACGTTGCCTTGGCCATCGAAAAATTCTTGGTAGAAGACGCGACCCACGGTTCCAGGGATGAAACCAACATTACTGGTTGGCGTATCGCCGTCAAACACTTGGCTAAAGTTGGCACCAACAATGACTTCGGATTCAAGTGGCAGGTGCAAATCGTCGGCATGTAAGACTTTTTCGTCGCTTAACCCATCGACTCCTTGGAAGAAGTCGAACATGTTAACGATTTCATTGTCAGCCACACCAAACTTCTTGATGGTCTGATGAATCAGCCGATCGTAAGTCTTCGTCACAATCTTGGCTGGCCGCTTATAGTGATTAAACAGTTTCACGCGGTTCATTGCGGTATGCTCCACGCTAGAATTCTTTTGTAGGATGTATTCATTAATAAAATAGAACATCGTTACACTCCAATCTATTGGGTTATTCTTCCCAAGGGTATTTGCCATCTTTGTTTTTCTTCGTT
Source organism: Levilactobacillus cerevisiae (assembly GCF_003946245.1). Taxonomy (GTDB): domain Bacteria; phylum Bacillota; class Bacilli; order Lactobacillales; family Lactobacillaceae; genus Levilactobacillus; species Levilactobacillus cerevisiae. Next base: position 94,906 of record NZ_RHNN01000009.1, on the reverse strand, counting down.
TCTCTCATCATCTTCTCGGTTCGATCATCCATGCGCTTACGGGTCTTCTTCTTGTTCCGCCACCGAAACACCAGCACGAGAATCCCCACCACTACGTAAATCAACATCCGAATTGTGAATTGGACCCGCTTATACGCAAAGATTGTGGTCAAAACTGCCATCGTGTCAGCTCCTCTCAGTAAGTGTAGTTGTAATAGTTAATAAGACCGGATAAGAAATGCTCACAGTCATCGATTCGGGTTCGGAAATGGTCATGGCGGGCAAAGAATCCGCCAACGAACTTCTGTGGTGCGTAGAAGTACATAGCTAGCTCTGGTTGGAAAGCACCCGTCATGAGTTCATGTTCTGCTCGAACTTGCCAAGCCCGTCGCAAGCGAATCAAATCGTAAGGCTCTAGCAAGTCTTCGTTCCCTGTGCGTTTGATGATGTCAGTCATTTTAACGGCAGCGTTGAGCAGCTCCAATAACGTTGGATAAGCCGTATCTCGGTCCTCGATGAACTGCAGGTGACTGTAGACGTTCTTTAGTCCTAACTGCATGTAGTCTCGATTGGCTGGCATGATTTGTAAGGCTTCATTCACAGCATAGGCAATCCAATGATCGTGGTACTTACCGTAGTCGTTAGTGACCATAAAATCTAAAGAGTCCTTCACAGCTGCGAGCACCTGATCATCGCCAATAAGTTCGTACAGTCTGGCCAAGGCAAATGTGATTTCACCTTCGTAATAAATGATACGAAAGGCATCTTTCACGGTTAAATCAGTATTCAACACGTGATTGAACCGACCTGAGTCTTGCCGGAAAGCAACTACGCCATTGAACGCCTGTTTTGCTTGGGGTAAGAAGGTCTCATCATGTGTCACCTCTTGATACTTACACAAAGCCAGAATCAACATTGCTTGCGCACCAAGTTTAATCTCTGGTGCACCCTTCTTAGGACGTTCAACCACAAACAACGCGTTTCCCTCAGTAATCGTTAATTCTTGCAATCCCCACTGTAGAGCATCCTTAACCTTGGCCAAATCATCTGTGTTATTGGTAAACGCGATAGCTTCCAGCAAGGCATAAATTGAGGAAAAATGCCGTACACTGTTGTAACTGCTTAAAATCCGTTGTAGTCCGGGATAATAGCCATAAATGAACTGACCATTCTCCTTAATTTGCCGAGCCAGAAATGCTTCTCCCTGATACAAGTAATCATGCAATTCTTGTCTTGGATTAACTAATTGACGAAGACCCTTTTCACCGGTCTCGGAATCATCTAATCGCCAGATTTGTTCGCCATTGCTGAAGATTCCAGATGTAGTGAAAACCCAAACCTGTTGCGCGCTAGCTAGGTCAAGGGGAACAGAACCATTTCGCCGTTTCAAATACTTGGTAATCTGATCATAATCAATCCAGCTTGCGGACTTATTCTTGCCAATCTTATGGTTCTCACCTGGCTTGAAAAACTCGTGTCCATTGATTTCCATCTCTAGTAAGGCTGTCTGGAACTTTTCATCGAAGCTAATGCCTCGGCGCCAGTAATTCATTCGGTCCATTTCATTTAGTTGTTCCTTAACAGTCGTAATCGACTGTCTTTGGATACTGTGGACCACTTCGAGTCTGACCCAAGCATCTTGCGGGGCACTTGCTAGCGCCTGTTCAATTTCGTTCCAAGCTTGATTAAAGCTGTTACCCCGGATAAACTGAACTTCAGCCCGTTTCTTTCGGTCAGACACAGAAACCGCTATGGTGACTTCATTAGTGGCAGAATCGCTTAAATTTCCTAAATTGACAACTGCCTCTTTGAATCTTTTGATTACAGCTTTTTTCATCGGTAGGTAAGCCCCCTTCTTCAACCGAAGTTTAATTAAATACGCGTCAACTAACTATGCCAACAACTATTACCTGCTAAGATAATTGCTGCAAGGTTACAGCTTGTTTGGTTCATTCTTTATACAAATTCATATTAACACAAATTCACCGTACGCACTATCCTTTTTGACGATTTTTCATTCAAATTACATTATCCTATCATTATTTATTAATCAAATGATAGGCAAGTGCTGAAAGCGCCAGCAATTCAGGCATTGCTTGAATATCCTATCCAAGATCCAGCCGATTGAATGCACACTTTACGAATAAACTGCTCCCATAAGTTTCATTATACTGCACTTTTCTATTCCCGATTTAATTTTTACTTAATTATCCACTTTTTTATAAGTGTGAGTATGAATCTAAACTTAATTTTCTTCGATTTTGTTGCCGCTTCTCCTCTCAATCTTTCCGCTTCTTCATTTTTTTAATTGCTCATCACTTAAAAAAATATCGATGACTCTACAGTTGTAGACATATCAAAAAGCACGCTGCCATTAGGCAACGTGCTTTTTGATTTTCATGCGGAATTATTCGTGAAAATTTTATGATTCAGAACTGTCTTCGTTCTGATTAATCATCGCCGTGTTTCCGACGCTTGCCACCGAAGTACCACCATGAACCACCGGTTACAGCAGCTACAGCCGCAACGATTGCGCCCCATAAGCTGGCATTGCTACCAGTTTGTGACTTGTCATTTGCAGTGGCAGAGTCGCCATTGTTGGCTGAATCTGCAGCAGCGTTATTACTCGTTGAACCAGACTTATCATTAGAAGTCTTGTCACTTGAGGACTTATCGCTACTACTGTTGCCGTTGTTCGTCGATGCGTCAGAAGCAGTTGCTGGTGAGCTAGCAGTCAAATCAACAGTTGGTGTTGATCCTGTTGTGCCTGTACCAGTGCCGTAATTCAGTGAAGTTGCGGCGACTGGTGTCGTGCCAGAACCGGTTGAAGCAGTTGCAGCAGATGAACCGCTACCGCCTGTTGAACCAGAGCCTGATCCTGATGAACCAGAACCTGAGCCACTGCCTGAACCAGAGCCAGAACCACTGCCTGAGCCGCTACCTGAGCCGCTACCGGATCCTGAACCGGAACCTGAGCCAGTATCACCACCGCTACCAGAGTTATTCCCATTGTCAGAATCTGAATCGCTATCAGAATCGGAATCTGAGTCGCTATTGGAATCTGAGTCAGAATTTCCTCCACCGTTTCCGGAGTTACTGTCGCTATCGGAATCACTGTCGCTATCTGAGTCACTGTCGGAGTCGGAGTCGCTGTCGCTATCGGAATCACTGTCGGAGTCGGAATCACTGTCGGAGTCGGAATCACTGTCGGAGTCGGAGTCGGAGTCGCTGTCGCTATCTGAGTCACTGTCGGAGTCGGAGTCGCTATCGGAATCAGAATCGCTGTCGGAGTCTGAATCACTGTCGGAGTCTGAGTCGCTGTCGCTATCTGAGTCGCTGTCGGAGTCAGAATCACTGTCGGAATCTGAGTCACTGTCGCTATCGGAATCGCTGTCGGAGTCTGAGTCACTGTCGGAGTCTGAGTCGCTGTCAGAATCGCTGTCGCTATCGGAATCACTGTCGGAATCGGAGTCTGAGTCGCTGTCAGAATCGCTATCGCTATCGGAATCGCTATCGGAATCACTGTCGGAATCGGAATCGCTGTCGCTGTCAGAATCACTGTCGGAGTCTGAGTCTGAATCACTGTCAGCATCCGAGTCACTTTCAGAGTCTGAATCGGAATCTGCTGCAATTGCCATATTGGCATATGATTGTGCATCAGATGCAGCACTTGAAGCATGATCTTTGGCAGTTTGAGCTGCAGCTGCAGCAGATGAAGCTTCTGCAGCGTAGCTTGAAGCTGCGGCATTATCACTAGCAGCTTCAGCAGATGATGCATTTGCATGAGCCGTAGAAGCTGCAGCTGCGGCAGATGACGCAGCTGTTGCAGCAGAAGTTGCGGTTGAGGCAGCGTCAGCAGCTTGATCAGCATAACTTGCTGCAGTCGAACCCTTCACCGCATAATCTGTAGATAAGTCAGCGTATGAGTTCGCTACACTTGCATATTGCCCAGCTTCATTAGCTGCATCAGCTGCTAAGCTTGCTGATGATGAAGCAGCATCAGTTTGAGTGGCATTAACAGTCAGGTAAGCTTGACCCAATGATACGGTCGTCTTGTTAGCAGTGACTTGCAATGTGTAGTAACCAGCTTTGTCGCTAGTCACATTATCCATATTCAGCGTGCTATCTGTTTGACCCGAAATTGCTTTTCCTAAACTTCCTGCAGTTGCGGAGTAATACCATTGATATGAATATGAAGTGCTTCCATCATCGGATCCAATACTATTTGTGGCAGGCGCCCATGTCAGAGAATCTCCAGTATTAACACTTTGGTCAGCAAGTCCATTACCAATGGTAATTTCCTTTGATGCCGAATAAGTTGTCTCATCCGCATTCGTAATTGTTGCTGTAACGGTTACCTTACCAGCAGATGACGTTGAAACCGGTGTAACCGTCCCATCATCCGAAATCGTGGCAATACTTGGATCACTAATTGACCAAGTAACGTTTCCAGTCGCATTTCCAGGATTTTTGACGGCTTGATAAGCACCAGTATTACTGGTAGTCGAATTGTTCAAGATGTAATCATCACCAGTAATGCTAATACCAGTAGCTGGAATATCAGTATCATACACATCTACTTGTGCTTGATTACTGTACCAATTAAATGGATTGGTTCCCAAGAAAGACGCAGCTGATTGGAAGGAAACTGAACCTGTGTAATCATCTGCGAAGGTTACCGTCAACGTGCTGGACGCCGTAGCTAATCCAGACAGAATATTAGTGTTACTCTTCGTTGTATAGGTCCCAATGGTCTTACCATTAGCATCTGCGATTGTACCACCACTAAGTGTTGTCCATTTACCATCAATTTGAACATACCAGCTTACAGAGTTCCCAACGTTGATTGCCCCTAAACCTGTCTTTGCCGTTGATGTCAGGGTTACCGTTGCACCTGATCTAACCGAGGTCAGCTCCGTTGGTTGTTGCGTATATCCACCAGAAATCACGATTCCAAGCAGGACCCAAGCATCACCCTTTGGTGACCCCTTACCTCCACTCAAATCGTTAGAAAACATAACCGCATAACTAGCAGCTTCTGTAGCGGCGCTCGCAGCAATTGTAGCTTCAGAAGCCAATGCAGCGGCGTTTGTAAGTTCCGTGTCAGCAGCAGTTGAATATTCGCTTGCCATCGCAAAGCTACCTGAAGCAACTGCAGATGACGCTAATGCCATATAACTGTTAGCATCATTCGTTGCTGCATCAGCAGTTGCTGCAGCATACTGCGCATCCTGTGCGTAACTGGCAGCAGCAGCAGTGTATGATCCACCTACAGTGGTGTTCGTTGCCATTTCATTTGCAATTGAATTTGCCACCGAGCTTGCTACTTTCGCTTCTGAGGCTGCAGCTGAATCAATCGCAGCTGTTGAGGCAGCCGTAACGCTCACCGCTGAAGATTGTCCATCAACAATTGTCTTCGTTGCTTCAGCAGCAGCAGCTGCACCGGAATTTGCATTGTCGGTCGTCCGCTTAAGGTATGTCTGAGCATTAGCTGCGGCAGCTGAAGCCAAGCCCAAGTTACCTTCAGCAGCGTATGAGGCTGCCTCATTTGCCTTAAATATAGCCATCGAGGCATTACTGGACGCATTCGTATTGGCAAGGATTGCAGCATCATTCGCTGCAGATGCAGCTGCTTGGTAGTCTGGTGCAGAAGCGAAAGCGTTTGCAGCATCAGCAGCATTGGAGTTCGCAATATTCGCCTGTTCAACAGCCTGGCTCGCCGCATCAGAAGCAGCAGCAGCATAACTTGAAGCCAAGTAGTTGGCAGCTCCTTCTTGACTTTGCGCAGCAGAATAAGTGTCTGCAACGTACTTAGTAGCGAGAGCCGCAGCTGAAGTAGTCAAAACACCATATGAGTCAGCGGCTGTCTGAGCCGAGATAGCATCAATGGCTGCAGAAGATGCAGCTGAGTAATTTTTTCCTGCTTCATATGAAGCAGCTAAACTACTGGCCGTACTAGCATCAGCGGCCGCTTGAACGGCTAATGTTGCATAACTAGCCGTATCTTTCGTGTAACCTGCCGCACTACCTGCAAGATCATTGATTGAAATATCGCTATCAATGTCAGTTGTACTTGCCAACAAATCATACGCGGCATTCGCTGAGCTAGCCATCGAGGAAGCTAGTGTCGCAGTATCATTCGCTGCTGCTGCCGCACTCGAAGCTTGGTCCGTATAGTTTCCGTTAGCATCTGAGACAACCACAGTGATGACGTTAGATGGTGTTGAGAAGCTAGATGTCTTGCTTTGTGTCAAGCTAGTAGCCTTTTTTGTGCCACTAACTAACAAATAATAGTAATACGTTCCAGCAGAAGTATACTCCGGCATAAATGTTTGTGACGTTGCTGTTGAGGAATTTGTAGAAGCAACCGTCCAATTTTTTCCATCTGTTGATTCATACCAAGTATACGTACCTGAATTAATCTTGTACTTCGAGGATCCAATAACAAGTGGAAAATCATACGTACCCAACGTCATAGTGTTAGTTAACGTCACTTTTTCGCCAACACTAACCGCCGTTGATGAAGTCGTCAATTGGTTTGTAGTGCCACCAGTTGCACTCGTATCTTCATCTGAAGCATCTGGTACACCCTGTGTATCGGTCTCATATGCCGCTGCAAGTGAAGCAGCACTAGAAGCTCCCTGCAAATTCACAGCAGCATCTGAAGCCGCTGAACTTGCAACTCGAGCCAGGGATGCAGCATCGGCAGCACTAGTTGCAATCGCTGCCGTCGAAGCAGCTGAGCTTGCCAAATTGGCTGAGGACGTTACCAAAGCAGCAAATGACGCAGCGTTTTCAGCATACTGGGCGGATTGATCACCCTTGTAGCCAGCAGCTTCAGTTGCCATTGAGTTAGCTGTACTTGCAGAACCAGCTGCTAAAGTAGCGCTGGAAGATGCTCGTATGGCAGAATCACCAACAGCTATTTCAGTGGCTGTCAAAGCAGCAGACTGTGCTGTCGAATTTGCATCACTAGCTTCTCCATAAGCAACGAGTGCCTGACTTGCAATATCATTCGCAGCGATGAACGCATCGCTAGCGCCCTCATAGTCACCACTAAGCGCAGCACTACTAGCAACGACATACTGAGCCTGTGCATCGCTAGCTAAACTCGTTGCAGTTGATGAAGCAATTGCGGCATCTGAAGCCGCACTACTAGCTGTTGCATAAGCAGCAACTGCGGCTGCATTACTTGTATCATATTGTGTCGCGTTATAAGCACTACTTGCGGCAGCTGAGGCTGAGGCTGCTGCCTCACTGGCTGCTGCAGCAGCTGAGAACGTTGGTTCATTAGCGCTGCTGACCATATCTTTCAGACCAATAGCTGCGGCTGATTTTGCAACTGCCGCCGTGCTAGATGCCAGATCAGCATACGAAGTCGCACCAATTGCTGCCGAACTTGCATTAGATAGGGCCGACGTGTATTTATCGAGTAAATCATCTGAATTTCCCATGCCATCAGCGATAGCTTGTTTGTAGCCTGAAGCTAAACTGCTGTAGTACTGGGTCAGATCTGAAGCTGTAGCTGTCTTGGCAGCGTAACTACTAGTTGACTTATAAGCATTCGTCACGTCATCCGTAGGTACTAAAGCTGCATAACTAGCTGCCGAAGCAGCGTTTTCTTTAGCAGCTGCGGCAGCACTTGCTGCAGCACTAGCATCTTGATCAGCGGAGGTGGCTACCTTCGTCGCATCTGATGCAGCCACGGTAGCGGCTGTACTCTCAGTTACTGGGGTCACCACAGCTTGTTTCGTGGTTGCCACCTTAGTAACCGTCTTCGTCACGTTAGCACTCAGCGTCACATCCGTGCTAACCTTTGCGGCTGCGCTGGATGCAATGCTGGCAGTGTCCGTGGTTGCGGCGCTCGTTGCTGTCGCAGTGGTACTGCTGGCGTTGCTTGCATTTGATGAACTTGAAGATGAAGCAGCTGAACTGGTCGCGCTAGAAACTGACGCTGATTCAGTTACCGCTTTAGTAGAAGAACTTGAAGCAGCACTGGAGCTACTAGCTGAGCTGGTCGCACTGCTTGAACTTGCAGCGCTACTGGCTGAAGAGCTAGCTGCTGAAGAAGATGATGAGCTAGCACTCGAACTACTACTTGAACTGGCTGAATTACTTGATGAACTTGCTGCTGATGAAGCGACCTCTGTACTACTGGTTGCGTCTGACGTAGTTGTGCTATCCGCACTTGCCGACAGAGTCCCAGCACCTAATAACGAAAAGGATGCCAATGCAGCAAAGACCCAGGTCTTCCCTACCTTGTACATCTTGTACCGTAATTTAGGGTCGCCGTTAAAAGCTTTATTCCGCATGAATTTCACTTTTAATCGTCCTCCTTAAATAGACTGTGAAAGTTGAGTGACAATCGCTACTCCCATTTGATTGAAGTTCGTAATCATTTGTGAGCTTGTTTTGAGTGGTATATACAAATTTGCCCTTTAAAGGGTCTCCCCTGTAAACCACTCCCCTAACAAATGCTATTTTAGCACAGATTTACTCTACGTACTGTTTTAAAAGTAAATTTATAGTCGATTTTTATTAGAATTTTGTAAATAACGACATTTAGTTAAAACTTTCACATGTTTTCTGACCCCATTTTTTGCCTGCTAATTTGCAAATTGCCGCGTTCGATAGTAAGTTAATACCTACTATCGTCAGTTTAAGAACGCTGATATATAGGCATTTCAGTTGAAGTCAAATGTCATGACTCATTTTCAACGCATTTAATTCAGGACTTATACCATTAACTATTACGTTTTCTTGAAAATATTCTTTTAAGTTTTTAAATTAAAGTTTGATGAAAATTTTGTCCACGGACCATAAAATGTGTAGGTTGCACTTGGCCATTTTTGACGCTTAAATGCAAGCAGTTAGTTTAGGAATTCTTAAGTATTCCGGGTAAATCGGTTCACCGTACACACACATTCCTAAATATGTAACATTAACTTACTTTCCGTTTTTAACTAATATCCAGTCTTGCTTATTAACCAATTTATACTTACTCCCCCGCCATCAGGCCTGAGGGATTCAGCTTTCAGAAACCGTTTTCATTTAAGTATCGTCAAAATAAACGTCTTATTTTGACGTATAAATCTGCTATAACGCGAAATCCAACCGAAAAAAACACGAATCACCCCAGTCGGTGATCCGTGCTCTCAGCTACGTTATTCAGTTTACAAGCTCATTAGTGATAACCGTTGCCATGTCTACCGGCAACGGTGCATAACAGGTGATCCACTCGCCTAAAAATGGCTGATAGAAGCGTAGACGCGCGCAGTGTAAGGCTTGGCGGTGAATCCAGGGGTTGGTTTGTTTGCCATACAACCAATCCCCCACCAGCGGATGGCCAATCGACTGACAATGGACCCGGATTTGGTGGGTTTTCCCCGTGTGGAGTTTGATGGCCAGCAAGGTCGCCGTCTTGGAGCGCGCCCGCACCCACAGTTCTGTCTGGGCTGGGCGGCCATCCGGTCTGACGGTTCTTTTGATGAAAGACCCCGCTGCTCGACCGATTGGCGCATCAATCAGCTGATGATCCGCCGCGATACAACCCGTTGCCAAGGCAATGTAGCGTTTATCCAGCTGGCTATCCTTTAACTGTTTGTCCAGAATCGAGTGGGCAAAGTGGTGTTTCGCAAATAACACTACTCCACTGGTCTCACGATCCAGCCGCGTCACGATATGGGTCACCGTGCTAGGGGCGTGAATCATCGTCAGGTGCCCTTTGACCCGATTAGCCAATGTATCATCAGGATACAAGTGTGAGGGCACAGAAGCCATTTTTGCCGGCTTGTTGACCACTAAGAAGTGAGGATCCTCATACAGAATGTCTAGCGGCTTAAATGAGGTCGACACGTGGTCGTTGGCTGGCTCTGGTGGCAGTTGCAGACCCACCGTTTGTCCCGGCTGAGCCATCGCAATCACCCGGACCTCACGCCCATCTAACGTAATCACGCCGCCGTGAAATTTTACCTGTTTCAAAAAGGTGCGGGTGACCCCATGGGCCATCAGCACCGTCCTTACGTGAACCGGACTCTCACCGGTCACTGTCCATTTAAAACTTATCATCCGTTCTCCCGTCCAATGAAGGAAGCCTCGACCCGTTGCCAGAAATGGGTATGCCGGTATTCGGCGAAGGAAATCCGTTGGCGCGCAATCCGGTAGGTAATCGCCTTGACTGGCCGGCCTTCAATACTCAGCTGATCACACATTAAGACGTTGTCCGTGGGGTCCGTCGGTTCGATGCGAATCCATTCGTCTGCCGGAATAATCAGGGGCGACCCTAACGTCCGGAAGACTAAATTGTTAATGGACGCAATCTCAGCCATTTGAATGGCATTGAACCGGGGATTAAGCACGGCGCCGCCCACAGACTTATTATAAGCCGTAGAACCCGTGGGTGTCGAGATACACAGGCCATCCCCCCAAAAACTTTCGAAGAGCTCGCCCTTAATGTACACGTCGGCCACCATGGTCCCAGAAACTTTTTTGATTGTCGATTCATTCAGTGCCAATGCCTGGTCCGGGTGCGTGCCATCCGCGTAGTCGACCTGAATCGACAGCAAGGGGTAACTGACACTCTGGCCGTTGTCCTCCGCCAGACTGTCGACCAACTCCTGAACCTCGAAGTCGCGCCAGTCGGTGTAGAAGCCCAAGTGCCCCGTATGGATCCCCACAAAGCGAATCTTGTCTAGCCGGTCATTGTAATGGTGAAAAGCCGACAGCAGGGTGCCATCGCCGCCAACCGTGACCACAATGTCTGGGTCCAAGCTATCGATGGGCACGCCCGCAGCTTCCAGGCCCTGATGCAGTGCGGTCGCCACCTTTTGTGATGACGGCCCGTTATTACTAAAAATGGAAACCTTCATACTAATCTTCCTTATTTTGGTGAGGCGTCCCATTCACATCGCTATCATGTTTCGGCGTGTATTGTTGTGCCTCTTGAATTTCTTCGCGAATCTCAGACATTTCCGTGTCTAATTTAAAGGCGGCTTCAGCGGCCCGCTGTAACCGATCGCTGAGTTCCTCAGGAAAGGCGCCTTGATATTTGTAATTTAATGAATGCTCGATGGTGGCCCAGAAGTTCATGGCCAGCGTCCGTACCTGAATCTCGGCCAGAATCTTCTTCTCGCCAGTCACCAGTTGAACCGGATACTCCACCACAATATGGTATGACCGATAACCACTCGGCTTCTCGTTGTGAATGTAGTCCCGTTCCTCCAGGATGGTCAGGTCCGTCCGGCGCCGCAACAGATCAACGACTTGGTAAATGTCTTCGACGAACTGGCACATGATCCGCAAGCCCGCAATATCTTGCATGTCCTGTTCCAGCCGTTCCTCGGTTACGTGGCGCCGTGACATCTTTTCCTTGATACTGGGTACCGGTTTGACCCGGCCCGTGACGAATTCGATTGGTGGCCGCTCGTTTTTATTTTCAAATTGCTTGCGGATACCGCGGAGCTTCACCTTCAGCTCACTCACGGCCTGTTGATAGGGCAATAAAAATTGATCCCAATTCGTTACCATAATGACTATCCCCCAACCTTAGTTCCACGTCCGTGCCGCCATCATTTCCAGCACAAAACATGACTCATCTTTCGATTTTACCATATTTTTCCCACAACTGAGAGTAATTACCTCATTAACTTGTTAAAAGATTCACGATTACCCCACTTGCGGCGAACAATCACTTTTACGAGGCGTTTAGCTTTACCTGCGTTAAAAAATGTTGCATGATTAGGTTGCGTTTTAAATGAGCGGTCTTCACTTCAAACAAACGTTTCAATTGCTATTTTTTGAAAATTTGGTAATGTAGTGGTATTGTTACTTTTTGATTGGTGATCCCACGACTGCCAATCAAGGACAGGTATAGGAGGAAGCAATGTGTTAGAAGTCTATTTGTTCGTCAACCCGCTTGGCGCGCGCTGCATGCGTTCCGAGCGCAACATTATGCGGTTGGCCGATCATCTCAATAGCAAGGTGTCGTTCCAATTTGTGCCGTTGCTTAACCAACAGATCATCGCGCAATCCCTCTCTCCCCGACCAACCCTCGCTGAGAGAAACGAGCGCTTCAACGTCACCTACGAAGCAATTTTGGCTTATAAGGCCGCCCTTTTTCAAGGTAAACGTAAGGGGCGGAAGTTCCTGCTCAACATGCAGGACGCCGTAGTCAGTCAGCAACAGAATTTTTCAGCAGACCTGACGTTAGAAATGGCCAAGAAGTGCCACCTGGACCTCGACATGTTCACGGAAGACTGTCAATCCGACCTGGCGAAACAAGCCTTCAAGACGGATCAAAAGTTAGCGGCCGAGATGAAGATTGAAGAATCCTCATCCGCTGTGATTTACAACTGCGACGTCTCCGACTGTGGGTTACTGTTGAACGACGTGACCTACGATGCCCTCTGCGACGTCTGCGAAAGTCAAGGCGTTGCCACGAAAGAAATGTTAATGGCTGAACCTAATTATCAAACTAATGAACGGGCGACTTCATTCATGTTGGCCAACAGTCAACCCAATCTTCACGTACTGTAGGTACTGATGAATCGTTTTACGTTAAGCGACTTAGCCCAAGGGCTAGGCCGCTTTTTTTGTGAGCGTGGGACAAACCGCAGCCTTTTGTCCTACTCCCAACAATATAGCTTCGAAGATACAATGCGAGTCTGGGGTTTTGTCCCAGACTTTTTGTGTGCCAACAGATAGTTGAACAACCGCCGCTGGTACAATTCCCCCGCAGCCCAACGCCCTCCTGTATTTCCCAATCACGTTAACTGGGGACACTACCGGAAGCAGCAATCGCCTGATAATTGTAAACTTTGCCACTACATTCACTACCGGATTCCAGGCCAATATGGTATGATTGACCCAACTATTTTGTTGAACTGAAGGGAAAATTTATGCGAACAGCTATCGTAACGGACACCGCCTCCTATCTCACCCCTGAACAGATCAAGCAATTTCACATCGTGGTCTTACCTATCACCGTGATTCTGGGCGACCAACAGTACGCTGAATCCAAGTTGAGCCTCAGGACATTTTACGACTACTTAAAGACCGACCAGGAACTGCCGACGACGGCACAGGTCTCTCTGGGCCAAATCGAGGAAGCCTACGACCGCCTCGCTGGCGAAGGCTACGACGAAATCATCTCGATTCACCTTTCCAGTGGGATTACCTCGTTCCTGAATAACTTGCGGATGTTTTGCAAAACGTACACCAAGGCTAAGATTTACCCGGTTGATTCCCTAGTTGCCAGTGCCGGCGAAGCAAACATGTGCTTGTTGGCGGGACAATTGATTGCAAATGGCAACGCCGCAACCGATATCGTTCCCCAGCTGGAAGACTTGCGCGACACAATGGGCGTTTACTTTGCCGTGGATAACTTGAGCCATTTGGCCCGAACTGGTCGCTTGAGTAACCGTTCGGCCATTATCGGCAACCTGCTAAACATCAAGCCGCTCCTGACGTTCAATGACGAGGGCAAAATCATCGCCATCGGTAAGGAGCGCACCATGAAGAAGGCGTTCCGCTTCATGACCGACAAGCTGCAAACTACGTTGACCCAGGTCGACTATCCCCTACTGGTCACGGTGATCAACGCCAACAACGCTGACTTAGCCGATGACTGGACGGCAGAACTGACCGATCAATTCCCAGAGGTCCGCGTGGTCCAGAGTCAATTAGGCCCCGCAATCAGCGTCCACACGGGTGAAAAAACAATGGGCCTGATCTGGCAACGTGATTGGCAATCTTACTAAAACTGAATTTTGTGCAAATGAAAAGACTGACCACTGCCTCGATTTGAGGTGGCGCGTCAGTCTTTTTTGGCTTAGTTTTACTGTTTGGTAGGTTTAGATGACGAGTCTGCGATTCGAGTGACCATCCAATCGCAAACCAGTTGAAAAGTTGCCGATTTTCACAGTGTGAGCCGAGAGGGCAACGAAAACATGCTCAGCCGTGGGATTTACGGCGTGTCAGCGACGTAAATGGCGTCTTTGAAACTCGCCCTCTGAGGTTCAAAGCGAGCTCAGAGACCGCCCTTCGGCTCTGGGCGTCCTGCCCACAGCGTTCCGACCCATTTTCACCGCCCGGTAAGGCGCAATTCACATCAATCTGTCCAGCAAAGCAAGGCTACTTCTTCAAATCGTGGGCGAGCTGGGTGAACTCAGCCAGGCGGTCGTCAAACGTCTTGAACGCCGTCTGCAAGTATTCCGGTTGCGTCATGTCCACGCCGGCCCTCTTCATCACGTTCAATGGCAAGTCAGAACTCCCAGACTTCAGATAGTTCAGATACGCCTCACGTTTAGCCGCATCCCCACTCAACACGCGTTGACTCAGCGTCGTCGCGGCCGCGAAACCAGTCGAATACTGGTAAACGTAGTAGTTGTAGTAGAAATGAGGAATCCGGGTCCACTCGTCTGAAATTTGTGGATCAGAGACCACGCCATCCCCGTAATAACGCCGGTTCAGGTCGCCATAGAATTTGCTCATGAAGTCAGCGGTCAGGGTTTCCCCGGCAGCGGCTTGACGGTGAATGTAATCTTCAAATTCAGCGAATTGCGTTTGCCGGTAGACGGTCCCCTTGAAGCCATCCAGGTAGTGATTCAACACGTACGCCCGGACTTTGGGATCCGTCTGCGTTTGTAACAGGTAATCGGTTAAGAGGTTTTCGTTGGTCGTCGACGCAATTTCTGCCACGAAGATCGAGTAGTCACCGTACAGGTAAGACTGATTCGTCCGGGTATAGTGACTGTGCATGCTGTGACCCATTTCGTGGACCAGCGTGAACAGGCTCTCCAGACTATTTTGCCAATTCAGTAAGATATACGGCTTGGTGTCGTACATCCCCCCTGAATAGGCACCAGTCCGCTTGCCTTCGTTTTCCACGACGTCAATGGCCCGGCTATCAAACATTTTCTGCACGTTAGCCACGTAATCGGGACCGAGCACGTTCAGCGCCTTCAGCGCCTCCTGTTGGGCCTCTTCGTAGGTGTAAGTCAGGCTAGGTTCACCGGTGATCGGCGTGTACAGGTCGTACATGTGCAATTCGGGCAATCCCAGAATTTCCTTCCGCAGGTTCACGTATTGGTGGAGTGAGCCGAGATGATCATTGACCGTGTGCACCAGCGTATCATAAACCACTGCTGGCACATTGTTGGCAGCCATCGCCGCTTCCCGAGCACTTCCATAATGACGGATCTGAGCGTTAAAATTATGCGTTTTAACCTCACTTGACAGTGTTGATGCAAAGGTATGACGGAATTGTTGATAAACGCTGTAGAGGGCTTTAAATGCCTGCTCACGGACGGCTGGGGTGGTTGACTCCAGCAACACGCCATACAGCCCTTCGGAGAGCCGAACGTCGTTGCCTTCCTCGTCTTGTACAACTGGGAACTTCAAGTCGGCATCACTCAGGACGCTGTATGTCTTGGAAGACGCTGAAAAAATGTCGCTTGCGCCAGCCAACAATTTTTCCTCCTGGGCGGACAAGGTGTGGGCCCGTTGCTTGCCCAGCACGTCAAAGTAGTGCTGGTAGTCGGCCAACTTGGGTTCAGCGTCGATTAATTTCTGTAGCGCAGCTGGCTCTAATGCTAAGACTTCTGGCTCGAACCAAGAAGTGGCAGCGCCCACTGTCGCCAGGAGGCTTTCAGCCTGCCCCATCAGTGCTTGTGCCGCGGCGTTACCCGTGTCCTGATCATTTTTCAGGGAGGCGTACACGTAGGCCCGTTCCAGTTGCCGTTGCAGGTCAAAGTTGGCCTGGGTAACCCGGTAAAGGTCGGCGCCGCTTTGGGCTAATTGGCCCTTTAACTTCGCCGCATCATCGGATTGGGTTTTAATGGCTTGCAGCGCCTCTTGGAAGGCCGCATCATCAGGATAAATGGTGGTCAGGTCCCAGGTCAAAGCCGTGGGTACCGCAGAACGCTTGGGAATTTGTTTCAAATTTCTCATCCTCCTTTAACATTGCATAGCAACATTTTACCACTTTAACCGGTAGGAATGGGAAATCAGCCCAAGATTTTCTCATCATTTTCTAACCACGCCGTATAATCGGCATCCCAATGGGGTTCTGATAGCACCCGCCATCCGGTAGGTATCTTTACCAAATACTGGTCGTGAATCAAGTCGGTTAATAACGTGTCAACGGCCTGTTGAAGGGCTGGCTGACCAGTGAACCGAACCGCCGCAATATGCCCGCCGACCAGACGAAAGGCTTCCTCAGCCAGGCCGTTGATGGTCTCCGGTAAGAGACTTGGCCGTTCAAACAACCAGGCCGCTACCATGACCCGCCATAACAGTAAGCCACGGCCAAAGATTGGGGCAGTCACGCCGGTGGTCACCAGCGTTTGGGGAAAACCGGCTAAATGGTGGCCCGTTAAATAAATGGCCGTCTGTAGGGGCCGTAACGTTAAGGATGAGCGCCGCAAGTCTCGGTCAAGTTCAAAGCGAAAACGCGCAATGTTAGGCTCTGACCACCAGAGTCGGCGTTGCGCCCCCGCACTTAGAGCAGCCACATCGCTCACCCACACCGTTTGGCACAGGTACTCACCGGTCACGGCCTGACAGATGTGATGGTCGATGCGCAATTCTTGCCGGGTCACATCCCAGAACAAGAGGCAAAGCCCCCATCCCCTGAGCCAGCTCGCAAACCGGTCGATCAACGACCACCCTAATTTTTGCCGCGCATAGCGACTCCCCAATAGCCAAAATGGATAAACGCCCAGCCGTTGATATCCTCGCGTACGTTCGGCCACTTCATCGCGATTGATGGGACTACACTGAAATTCCAGCGCTACCGGCCGCGGTTGATGGTCGATCCAACAGTCGGCACGCTGCGCAATGCTGGGCAGAACTTTTTCAAGCGTGACCGGTCCCCAAGCGGCAAAGAAAACTGACAACTGTCGTTTTCCCAAAACATGTTGGGCCGTTTCCCCCTCGCCTTGAAAGGTACAGGGGTTCTGCGGCGTGTGGGCGAAGTAGGGCTGTACCCGCGTCCCCCGGTGCAAAATCACCGCATGCTGACAGGCCGGGCAAACGTAAGCTACTCCCCGTTTGGCATTCTTCGCATCAACCAGCTGCTGCTCACGTGCTGCAATTAACATCTGACATCCCTCCTCACAGGTTAACTCCGTAAGAAAGTGCCAAATGTACGAAAATAAATAAAAAAATCCGCATCCCAAATTTCAGGATACGGATTCGTTCACATTTTGATTAAGCTTTCACTGTATCGATTAGCAATCAAGTCGACTTAGTCAGCGACCGGAAAATGCGCAATCACCTGGTAAATCGGACCCTTAGCGGAGAACTTCTGCTCGTACTCCGTCTGAATGTCTTCCACGTCATCGGTCGCGGCGTGCAGGTCAAGCCAGACGCCATCGAAGACCAAGCCGTAGTTGTTCAGGCTTCCCAGGGAGTATTCAAATAAGCCCCGGTTGTCGGTCTTGAACTGAATGGCCCCCTTGGGCTGCAGCACATCGGCATAGTGGGCCAAGAAAACGGGCGACGTCAGCCGGCGCTTCTCGTGGCGCGTCTTAGGCCAGGGATCAGAGAAGTTCAGGTAGAGCCCGGACACTTCACCCTTTGCAAAGAAGGTGTTGATTGCCTCACCATCCGTGTGGACCAATTGAATGTTGGTCAACTCGCTGGCAACGACCTTCTTCAATGCCGCCGCAATCACGGAAAATTGGATTTCAATCCCAATAAAGTTGCGGTCGGGATGCGCTTTGGCCATTTCTACGATAAATTGGCCCTTCCCCGTCCCAATTTCAACGTCCAACGGTTGTTCTGTGGGGAAGCGACTCTGCCAGTTGCCCATCAGGGGTTCTGGTTCTTCGACCATTCGTTCAGTATGTTCGGCCATGTAGTCCTTGGCCCACGGTTTATTACGCACACGCACTGTAAAATTCCTCCTTGTAAGCACAACGGCGGGCGCGAGGTTTGTCCCCGCTCCCGCCGACGTTATTAATCAGTCACTGACTCACGCGTCAGCTTTTCGAGTAAAATTAAATGTTGATTCATAATTTGAAAACGTTGCTGGTGAAAACTGTCCGCAATCACGCTTAAACAGTGAACCCGTGCATACCAGTTCACCCGTGCGGTCAAATCTGGTGTGGTGGTCTCACCATAGTCTTGTAACCAGCGTTGCCACTCTTCCAAGGGGACGTACTCACAGAGGAGTGCCCCGAGGTCGAAGGCAGGATCAGCGAACGTGGCGGCATCCCAGTCAACTAGGTATAACCGCTCACGGTCGGACAGGAGCCAATTCTTGTGGTTCAAATCACCATGACAAACTTCATAATGCGTCTTGGGCAGTTGCGGTTGCTCGTTTTGCAAGCTCGCAAAGGCTGATTGGATCAGCGGATGTTGGCGCAAGTCGTCAGCTAGGGCTGGCTGTAAGCGAGTTAACAACTGGGCGGGCGTGGTAAATCGTCCGCCGACTTTTAATAACATATCATGGAGCAAGTGGGAATGGTGGACCCGATGGATCAACCGCGCGACCCGTTGTTCCCGCATTTCACTGCGACGCAACGTGCGGCCGTTCAACCATTCCTGGGCCGTCATGACGTCGCCAGTTGCAAGCCGTTTGGTCCAGACTAGTCGCGGCGTGATGCCCTCCATGGAGAGTGCCGCTAGAAATGGTGACGCGTTTTGTTTTAAGAACACCTTTTGTGACGCCTTGGTTCCCATGTACGCCGTGCCCGTATTACCGCCCAGCGGATACAAACTCCAGCCGTCACTAATATCTAGTGCCATGCGTGCCACCCCTCCTCGATTTGTCAGCTATTATCAATTCTATGGGGAAATGACGCCGACGTCAAGCCTTATTTTTATCAGCACGCGCTAACCGTTGCGGCGTGTAGATTCTCGCCAGATACCAAACTTCCACGACCTCGACAATCAGCGTCAGGCCGGCCGTTTCCAGCTGGAAGTTGGCAATCACAACCACGATCCACAGAAGCAACGCTGCGACACTTAAGATCAGCGTGACCAATTTGACGAAACTCTTCAACCGGAACTCCGGCAAGACGGGATAGACGTGCGTGAAGACCACGTCATCGTATTGCTGGAAGAAAGGCAAGAGTTGAAAGCCAATCAGGTAAATGAACAGTGCAGCTAAGAAGACGGGCAACCATTGTCCGCGGACAAAATACAGGAGCAACATGCCAATCACCGTCAAGCGGACCACCAGGCCACTGAAATCAGTGCCACGTACCATTCCCCGACTAAACAGGTACAGGTACGTCTGGCTGTGTTTGGGCTTGATGCACGTGAACAACCAGTCCAAATAACGGCGGCGCTTGATGGTGCCAGAGACCATTGGGACTTCCGTAAACAGGTTAAAGAAGCGATAGATGCCCAGCATCCGGTTATCTTCAATCTTAATCTGCTCACGCCAACGGATTTGCTGCTTTTGCCAGTGTTGCTGCGTCCAGAGGGCCACGGCAGCGTCCACCACGACGGCCAGCACTAACGCCAGATAGGGTGTCAACCAGAGGCCACTTGCCAGAATCACGATGGCGAGGAGCCACTTGAAGCCCCATTGATTCATTCGGCGTTGCCCCGTCACCTGGTAGGCACTGGCGAGGTCTAAGCGCAGGAAACTATCCTTGAGCACAACTTGCGCCACGGCCAGAATCAGAATCTTTCCGACGGTCCAATGGAGCGCCACACTTAAGAACGGTGCCAAAATAAACAACGTGATGACCTGGGTACACTGCGCCAAGAATTGGCTGTAACGCCGGGCAGCGACGAAGTAAGCGTGCATCGCTCGTTCCTTCGGTAACAGGAAGACCCGGTCAGCGTCTTCAATCAGGGTCGCAAACCGACCAATTTGGGCCACGATGACCAACACAATCAAGGCCACGACCGGTGACCACCAGAGACCCGTTTTTAATGATTTTAAAATGTTAGAATAGCCCAGACCCAGGCCACCCAAGAAGAACAGCAGTGCGAAGACGAAGAAGTCATTGAATACCAACCGCAGATACTTGGCCATTTCCCGGAGATGGCGCTGCAGTCGGTCCTTAAATAGATCCGTCATGCGCGGTCGACCTTGGTCATTGAGAGGTAAATATCATTCAACGATTCCCCCGCTTCCGGAAGAGCGGCTTGCAATTCGCTGAGGGTGCCTTCAGTCTTGACCTGGCCATCATGCAGAAGCACGAAGCGGTCACAATACCGCTGAGCCGTGTCCAACACGTGGGTCGACATCAGGATGCTGGCCCCGGTCTTCTTGCGGGCTTCAATCAGATTTAAGAGGTCGTTAACCGCTAAGGGATCCAAGCCCAAGAATGGTTCATCAATGATATAGAGCTTGGCTTGGGTCATGAAGGCACACACAATCATGACCTTTTGCTTCATCCCCTTGGAAAAGTTGGCCGGGAACCAATCGAGTTTGTTCGCCAATCGAAATGTTTTTAACAACTCGTGAGCCGTTTCCCAAGCCTTGTCTGCGTCTAAATCGTAGGCCATGATGGTCATTTCCAAATGCTCCCGCAATGTGAGCTCCTGGTAGAGCACCGGTGTTTCTGGAATGTACGCAATCTGCTGTTTGTAAGCCTGACTATCCTGATCGATGGTCACGCCGTTAATACTAATTTTACCCTTGTGTGGGGTCAGTAACCCAATCACATGGTTAATCGTGGTCGATTTGCCGGCCCCGTTTAGCCCGATCAAGCCGACCAATTCACCGTCTTTAACGTCAAAACTAATGTCTTTTAAGACGGGAATTTGTGAGTATCCACCCACGACATGGCTGACTTCTAATGCCATTATGCATCCCTTCATTTCCTTTGAATTAACCGCCCTATTATACCATACGTGGCCTTTAGGTTGCTGGATGTTGTTGACTTGGGTGGTCTTTCCGAGTTCCTTAAGGTCAAGACCTAAAGAAAAGTTCACTTACAACCGGCCGCCTGCGGCTTCCAGGTACTTCGCCTGCTGTGGGGCCCGGTTCCAGCCTGAGAAACGGGCTTCCACCTCGCTTTGAAACCTCGCTTAGGAGCGCGAGTTTCCAAAGTCGGCCCAGGCTGTAGGCTGAGCAAAAACCTCAGCCAACACCCTCGACACAGCTGGCTACGTACCTGGCTTCCTCCGGCTCTTGATTGTAAGGTCAACTTTACTTGGCGTTGGTGCAGGGTCAAGGGCTAGACCACCCAAGTCAGCGACACTGGTGGCGGGGCTCGGCCACGGATGGTATCGCGGTATCTTTCTTTTGTGTCTAGTTGTTGCGCTGACGGAGACCACCGGCAGAGATTGTTGGTGATGCCAATTTAATTTACGGTAGCCATCTACACAGACCGTTGTGGCACTCTGGTCAAGACTCTGCGTTCACCCGACCAGTCGTGGGTATGAGTATCTGTGGGATTTTTCACGTGGGCTGTCTTGGAACACGGCACCATTAAAACACTAAAGGGAGGCGCCATGAATACTTTTGGACCTGGGCCGTCCCATCCGCCGCGCTCCAGTTCAAACGAAACGGCCAACAAGTCGGAAACTCTAGCCAGTGTTGCCAGCCAGTCACCGGGAGACCAACGGAGCCGGAGGCAGTCAGACCCGCCCCCCTGTGTCGGTGGTGTTGCCGAGGGGTTCGCTCGGCTTACAGCACGGGATGACTTTTAGGCCTCACGCCCTTTGTGAAGCCTAAAAGCAAGACTGAAGACCGCCCCCTCAGGCTTCAGTCGGTCCCCACAGGGGGGGCGGGTCTGAACTGCCGTAGGTGGAGTTGGCCTCTCGGTGACGGCTTGAAAGCAAGACTGAAGACCGCCTCTCAGGCTTCAGTCGGTCCCCATAGGGGGGCGGGTCTGAACTGCCGCAGGTGGAGTTGGTCTCCCGGTGACCGCGAACACTGGCTGAGTTGGTCTCCCGGTGGCGGTGGTGTATAATGAATGAAATCGAACTGAAAGAAGGAGTTTTCATGGATCAAATGACCCTAGAACCGCACTACGCTGACGACTGTGTCTTCTGCAAAATCTTAACTGGCGAAATCCCCAGCTACACGGTTTACGAAGATAACATCGTCAAGGCATTTCTGGATATCTCGCAAGGGACGCCCGGCCACACGTTGGTGATTCCGAAGACCCACGTTCAAGATATTTTTGCCTACGACGCCGACTTGGCCGCCGCAGTCTTTTCGCGGATTCCTAAGATTGCTCGGGCAGTTAAGGCTTCTGACCCGGCCATCACGGGGATGAACATTTTAAACAATAATGGGACTGTGGCTTACCAATCCGTTTTCCACTCCCACATCCACTTGGTGCCACGCTACACCGATCAGGATGATTTCAAAATGATTTTTAAAGATAATTCTGGAAATTACACGCCGGATGATTATGCCGCAATTCAGGCTAAAATCAAGGCACAACTGGAGGGTTAATCATGGGACTCGGTCGCTTTTTAACTGGTACCACCCTGGCTGTTGGCGTGGGGTTAGTCGCTTACCTCACCCTCACCAAGCAGGACCCCGTCACTTGGGGGAACCACGTGAAGCAACAAGCACGACACACCGCTACTCAGGTCGACAATGTGCGGCGGGCCAAAGATAATTTGACCCAGAGTTCGAATCGGTTGACGGCCGCTTTAACGGCAGCCCAACCCGTCTTGGACGATATCCAAACGGAGGTTGATAAGTTCGCTTTTAAAACGGCACCCCGCCTATCAGCCATCCAGGAAATCCTAGACCAGGAAAACGATGAATAATCTTGAACTTTTTGTAAAGCTTTGCCGACCTTTTTCGGTTTCGGATGATTTGTGTTATGATGTTTGAGTATGGTGCTTGCACCAATTTTGATGAATGGATGTGTTGAGGAATATGAAGAAATGGTTTATCGCCTTCGCTGGCCTGTTACTGACCGTAACGCTTGCCGGTTGTGGCAGCCAAACCGTTGCCACTACTAACGGTGGTAAGATTACCGAAAGTGCGTACTACAGCAGTTTAAAGGGTACCTCTTCTGGTAAGCAAGTCTTGCAACAAATGATTTTGAACAAGGTATTGGAAAAGCAATACGGTAGCAAGGTCAGCAAGTCTGCCGTTACCAAGCAATTCAACACCTACAAGACGCAATACGGTTCATCATTCAAGAGCGTTCTTTCCCAAAGTGGGATGACGGAATCCAGCTTAAAGACTGAAATTCGTTCGAACTTACTTTTGAAGGAAGCCGTTAAGGACAACGTCACAGTTACCGACGCGCAACTTAAGAAGCAATTCAAGAGTTACGAACCTAAGGTCACTGTTGCCCACATCTTAGTTTCCAAGAAGGCTACTGCCCAAACGATCATCAAGGACCTTAAGGGGACCAAGAAGAGCAACTTGAGCAGCGAATTCACGAAGTTAGCTAAGAAGTACTCCACTGATACTGCTACCAAGAACAAGGGTGGTAAGTTGAGTGCCTTCGATAGCACTGATACTTCTTTGGACTCAACCTTTAAGAAGGCTGCCTTCAAGCTGTCTACTGACGAATACACCGCAACGCCTGTTAAGACGCAATACGGTTACCACGTCATCTTGATGCTGAACAACCCTGGTAAGGGTACCATCAAGCAACACAAGGCTGAATTGACGAAGCAAATCATCGACAACGACATGAACGACAGTACTGTACTGCACAACGTGGTTGCCAAGGTCTTGAAGAAGGGTAACGTTTCTATCAAGGATTCTGACTTGAAGAACATCCTTTCCGACTACCTGTCAACGAGCTCAAGTTCTAGCTCAACGACTTCATCATCTTCATCCAAATAATTAAACGATAACGTTTGGGGCACTGACCTTCGGGTTGGTGCCCTTTTTCTGTGGGGCTGATTTCTTACGAAAAAAAGACCCACTCCAGATTCTGAAGTGAGTCAACGTAACGTTTTTAAAATTCGGACACCCTACCCGCTTACTCCGCGGTTGGTGGCTGAGGGGTGGTCGTTGATGGCCGGTAGAAGCGCCGGCCGTCCATAGCAAAGACCCGTTCCGAGAATTCACCCGGTTCCGTGTGTTCGACAACCGTGTCCAACATCATGATGGAGGCATCGAGTTCGTCCAATTGATGGAGCACATCCGCCTCTTTCAGAGCTGGCCGAACTGGCGAACCGTATTCCAACAAGCCGTGGTGACTCAAAATCATGTGCCGCAACAACAAGACGTCTTCGGCTTGCGGATCCAATTTCAACGTATCGCAGGCGCGCACCAATTCGCCATCAATCAGGACAATGTGCCCGACTAGATTGCCGGCCAACGTGTACACCGTCGACTTGGGTCCGGACAGTTCAATCGTCTTACCCAAATCGTGCAGGATAGCGCCGGCGAAGAGTAGTGGCGCGTCCAAATCGGGATATTGCTTCACCACTGAATGCGCTAATTTTAAAATGGAAATCGTGTGAAACGCTAATCCACCCTGAAAGGCGTGATGATTGCTCTTGGCCGCCGGGTACGTATAGAACTTGTCTGCGTACTCACTGATCAACTTGCGCACCAGCCGGTTCCAGGTTGGCTGGGTAATCTCAAAAATGGTCTGGGTGATGTATTCTTCCATCTCTGCGCGACTCATGGGCGCCTGTTCGATAAAGGCGTTGGGGTCGCTGAGCTCACCCGGATGCGTCAAGCGTAAATGGAGAATCTTGATCTGTGGATGCGTTTGATAGTTTTCGCGTTTGCCTTGTAAATGAACGACCTTACCAGCGACATAGTTTTCGATGTCATCCGGTGAGGCGTCCCAATATTTGCCCGAGATTTCTCCCGACTGATCTTCAAATACCAAGGCGATGTACTGCTTGCCATTCTTGGCCGTGCGCACGTCTGCCGCTTTCAGGAGGACGAAGAGGTCAACCGCCTCGTCGACTCCGTAGTCCATTAATTGTTTCGTTGCCGCCATGTGAGTCCCTCCTAGTCATTTAACCGAATTAAATTACCCGTTCTTAACTGTTCAACAGCGGTATCTGCCGTCAGGAAAATAATTTGCACGTGCTGGCTAATCTCTGCCAGTAACGCATAGGCCGCTTGCCGGCGCTGGGCATCAAAGTTCACGAAGCCGTCGTCAATCACCAAGGGCATGGCGACCTGTTGTTGCATCACCACGGCGAAGGCCAACTTGACGGCGAGGTCGAGTTGTTCCGCCGTTCCCCGTGACAATTGGCCAACCGTCCGCCACGCGCCATCCGCCCGTTTTACCCGGAGTGTATCCGCTGTCAACTCAATTTCAGTATACCGGTTTTCAGTTAATTTACCATAAAAATTGCTGGCTTGGGTGACAATTTGTGGCAAACGGTCGCCGGAAGCGGCAGCGAGGGTCGCCGCAATCCACTGACTGACGAGTCGCTGGACCAACCAGTCTTGGGTGGTCGCCACCATTTGCGTTTCCAAATTGGCCAGTCGTTGCCGCAACGTGGCCTGGGTGCCGCTCGCCGTTAAATGGGTGAGCTGCCCGGCTAGTGTAGCCAACTTGGCTGTCGTTAAATCCAGCGCCTGTTGCGTTTGAGCCTGCTGCGTTTGGGCAGCCTGGACCGCCTGTGTCAAGCTCGTCTGATCCGTCACCTGTTGGAGTGCCGTCAAGTTCTCGGCACCAATTTGTGTGGCTAATGCCGTGCGCTGTTCCGCTTGATTGTGGCGCTCCCGCTGTGCCTGGTAGTGGTCGTAAAACGCCGTCACACTGCGGAGATTCCGCGTGCTGAGGAAGGCGGCGAGTGCTTGCTGCGCCTGATCAGCCGTGATTTGGTCGGTCTTCAACCGTTCGGCAACGGTGGCCAGGTCGCCCGCTTGATTTTGAATGGCTTGCTTCAACGTCTGCAGTTCTGCCAGTTGGGGCGCGACCGTCTGGAAATTTTCACCGGCAAGGCTGGGTAATGCCGCTCCCACCGCGGTCAAGAAGTTGGCGACCTGTTGTTGTGCCTTCACCAGCTGTGCGTGAGTGGCCTCCATTTGATGGGATAGGCGTTCCCACTCGGTGATGGCGGCCTGCGCGGCGGACCACTGTTCGGTGGGCAAGTCGCCCAGGCCGTGCGCATCACCGATGACGTCTAACTGATTGTTCAAGTCATCTACCAAATGGCCGCCTTCACGTAATTGGGCCTGAACGTCCCGAATGTCCGCGGTCAATTCGTCGTGCTCCCGACTGGCAGGGGTGCTGCTGTCGACCAAAAAGACACCGTAGTACCCCACTGCGACCCCGAGTAAGGCACCAACTAGTTTGAACAAGGTTCCCGGAAGAAATAGCGAACCAATTAACACAATCAGCCCCACGGCCAACCAAATAATTTGTTTATCGGCTAGCGGATTGCGTTGCTGCTGCCGGACAGGCTGTTGTTGCTGGAAACGTTCGTTTAATTGATTCAGTTGTTGTTGGAGTCGACGGCGTTTCTGACTGGCCGTCGTCAACCGCTCCTGCAGTGCTGCCACCTGCTGTGTGGTCGTCAATGAAAACGGCCGCGGCATCTGGCCGTTGGTGGCGTACTGCGCTTCGATGGTACCGGCTCGCTCCTCAAGATCGTGTTGACTCGCGGCTAAACGTTGCCGATCACTGTCAGCGGTTCGTGTGGTGGTCAACGTCGCTAAAAGCGGATCCATCTGGGCTGCCACCGGCAGATAAGCTTGAAATAACGGCGGTAGTTGCGCGTCTTGTTGCAGCGTCTGTAACCGTTGTTGATCAGCGGCTAACGCTTGGTCAGCGGCCGTGGCCTGCCCGCGGAGTTGTTCGAGCTGAGTAGCGTCCGCGGCGGTAAATCCGCTTGGTACCGGCGCCTGGGCCAGTTGCCCAAGACGTTGCCACTCCGTAAACGCGGACCACCGGGCAGCCTGCTGCGTCAACTGATCCGTCACCTGCCGCTGGTGGCGGAGCGTTGCTTGCATCTGTGCTTGCTGTTGCCGGAAGTCTTGCTGCTCCTGCAGCAACTGCCAATAGGTATCATAAGCGGCGTCGGCCTTGGCCAATTTGGCCGTTAACTCCCGGTGTTCCTGTAGTTGCTGATTCAAAATGGGATTGCGACCCTGCGGTTTATACCGGCTATCAGCCTGGCGATCGAGCTGGTGCGCCTGCTGTAACCAAAAATCACTACCAACCGCACCGACGTGTCGTAACCGGTCAATCAATTCCTGCTTCGATGCCGCAAACACCTCGCCCAACCGCGGTTCGTTGATGGCGTAAACATTGGCGAAGAGCTGCGCGTCCACCGGTGCCAGCAGATTGGCTAACTGATTGGCGGGCAATTCGAGGTCGGTGGTTTCATTATGAAGCGTCACTTTCCCGCCACGGGGACCATCCATCCGGGTAACGATATAGGTCGCCGACCCCTGCGTGAACTGAATTTCGCCCCCAAATCGACTCCCATCTAGGGGCTCGTACCGGAGAACCGGATGTTTTTTTGTGGGAAAACCAAATAATATCGACGTGATAAATTGCGTCAGGGTTGATTTACCAGCCTCGTTGGGCCCCACCAGAAAGTTCAGGTCCGTTGAGAGATCAAAGGTGCGGTCGTGAAAGTGGCCAAAACCATAAATTGTTAAACGGTTAAGCTTCATCGTGGCCCTCCTTTCCCGTAAGCTCAGCTAGTAGGTGTTGCGCCTGGTCCGTCAGCTGACTACGCGTCGCCGGTTGCGCAAACCACGCGGCCAACGCGGGTTCCTGCGCTAATTTGCCAAATGTCGTCTGCAGGTTAGCCGGGGCAAAAATCGTTGCGGCCCCCTGCTCCCAATAGGCTGCGTCAATCTGGGGCGCAGTCAGATTAGCGGGTTGCGCGGCAATCACGACATTGATCAAATACCGCTGCGCCGCCTTCAACTGCCGGGCATGCGTCCGTTGATAGAGTGTGAGCCACTCACCACTGCGCACGCTGGCCAAATCAGTGCCGTCCAACGTAGCGCCGGCAATCGTGAGTTGCGTCAAGGTTGACTGGGCCGCCACGTGCTCGGTGAGCCAAGCGGTCAGTTCCGTCGTTAACTGGCGTAAATCAGTCGCAGCACTCCTCAGGGTCGCCGTGGCCCATAAAATTTCTGCGGTGGTGAAGAACTGCGGCACCAAGCGCCCGGACTCACTAGTCACTAGGTACGCGCCCTTCTCTCCGGTCTCGTTGATGGACCGTCCCTGCGTGTTACCCGCATATAAAATGGGCGGCTGCTCGGTCAATAGTTGATGATGATGGATGTGGCCCAACGCCCAATAGTCGTAGCGTTTGGTTAGCATATCGGCCACGTGAAACGGCGCGTAGTGGTCCGCGCTACCGGTGGCCACGGCCCCGTGCAGAACGCCAATATGCCAATCGGTAGCGGCATGAACGGGATAGTCCGCCAATTGATCCGTTGTGACCCAACGCTGGGGATAACTAAATCCGCTGATGGCCACGGCCTCCCCAGAATTAAGCGTCAAGGTATGCGTGCTCACGTTGGCGCCCAAGGTTGTCACGTTGGCGGGATAGGCCACCGTTTGATGTTGATCCGCCAAATAATCATGATTACCAAAGCTAATGATGACGGGGATGTGTGCGCTATTTAAGCGGTCGAATTGCTGGAATAAATAGGCCTGAGCCGCGACACTCTGCTCGGCGCGATCGAACAGGTCACCCGCCAAAATAACGAAGTCGACCTGCTCGGCAAGTGCCCGGTCAAAAACGCGGGTGGCGGCGGTAAACGTTGACTGCCGCACGGTCGTGAGTAGGCTGCTGGGCAGGCTGGTCAACCCTAAAAAGGGACTGTCGAGATGTAAATCTGCTGCGTGAATAAATTTCATGAGGGTCTCCCATTCTGAATTTTACTAATTGACTGAGGTGAACCGGAAACGAAAAAATCGTCGGCGCACCGACCTCCCAAAGCGAGTGGTTGCGCCGACGATTGACTGAAACTTAACCCTCGTAAATGTCTTGAATGGGTTGTGTAATCGTTTTGTTTAATTGGTTCAACATGGAGTTGACGCCGCGTTCTGCTTCCATCAAGTTCTTGATGGCGTCAATTTTGCCAACTTGGTCGGCAACTTCGCGGGCATGCTTCATTTCAGCATCCGTTAATTCTTGACCAGCCATTTGTTTCTGTTGCAGGTCTAATTGGATGTTTTGGAAATCTTTGAACAGCTTGTAGGTGTCGGCGTCCGCCTTCATCTCGTTGAATGCTGTTGCGAGTGCGTGATACTGTTCTGAATCTTTCAGAGCTTGGGTCACTTGTGCGCCCAGTTCTGTCATCTTGTCAGCCATTACGTTTCCTCCTCAGTGAGTCTGGGACGAACCCCTGACTCGTTTTGTATCTCCAAATCTATATTGCTGAAACGTGCGACAAAAGGCAGCTGACTCCGCTTAAAACTGATAGCCAAACAATCCAAACCCAGGATTATTCGGCTATCAGCCTTAATGCTCGCCAGCTAAGCGCCTTTTGTCCCACTCTCTTTTACAATACATGTTCCATTGTAACATGCTAGGCGCTTTCATCCCAGCCACATTTGGCTAATTGACCACGGAATTCCACCAGGATTTGACAGTGTTGGCGGCGTTGCTAAAGGACTTGCCCGCATTGTCGATGCCCTTTTGAACGGAATCCCAGACATCGCTACTACTGCTGGAAGACGTGCCGCTGCTCTCGGCCTTGGCAATGGTTGAGGCATCCTTGGTGTTAAAGGCCGTTCCCTTGGTGTTCGGCAAGATGCTCTGCATTTCTGCTTGGTAAAGCGGCCCTTCACCGGTACCACTAACATTTTCCAAATGGTGCTTGCTGCTGGTGTTGTCGAACCCTTCCCAGGTGGCAACGACCACGTCTGGTGTGTAGCCCACAATCCATTTGTCACGGGTGGCATCCGAATCGCCATCGGCTTCGGTACTCCCGGTCTTCCCGGCGATGGTGTACCCGTACGGCTTAGCGCTGACCCCAGTCCCGTAATTGAAGACGCCCATCATCATACTGGTCATCTGCTTGGCAGTCTTGCTGGACATCACCTTGGTCCGCTTAGCTTCGGTGTCGGAGTTGTCGACCACCACGTTACCGGAGGCATCAACGATCTTACGAATGTAATGGGCGGACGTCATGGTCCCGCTGTTGGCAAATGCCGTATAGGCCTGCGCCAACTGTTGCGGTGAAACCCCGGTCTTCAAGCCACCCAAGGCCAACGCCAGGTTCTTGTCGGACTTGGAAACGGGCAGGCCGAATTTCTTGACCGAATCGTAACCCTTGTCGACCCCAATCTTATTCAACAACCAGACTGCGGGTGCGTTCTTACTCTGCGCAAGCGCCTGGTACATCGGCACTTTACCGCTATACACATTGCCGTAGTTGCTAGGTGAATAATTGTTAGTCCCGTACGATTTCTTCTTATCGGTTAATTCAGAATCGTAGTAGTAGCCATTTTCCAGAGCTGGCGTGTAAACGGCCAACGGCTTAATCGTCGAACCCGGTTGCCGTTGCATTTGTGTCGCCCGGTTGTAACCCCGGAACACGTGCTTGCCCCGACCACCGACGACCGCTTCCACACCACCGGTATCCGGATTGATGGCGATGGAGGCCGCCTGAACTTTGGTCCCATCACTGGCATTGGCCGGGAAATAGCTCGAATTCTTAAATAGATTCTGCATCTGGGTCTGATTAGCCTGATCCAGCGTCGTGTAAATCTTGTAACCTTTATTCATGATTTCCGATTCGGTTAAGCCGTACTTGCTGACGGCTTCATTGATGACGGCATCGAAGAAATAAGGATACTTGTACGAGTTTTTATAACTGTAGTTATCGTTAGTCGTCAAGGCTGTGGCCTGGTACTGTTTGGCCTGCGAGCTTGAAATAGCACCCGTTTCCGCCATCAAGCCCAAGACCACGTTACGTCGTGAACGCGACGCTTGGGGATGGTCAACCGGGTTGTAGGCACTCGGCGACGTCAACATCCCCGCCAACACGGCGGACTCAGGTACCGTCAAAGCTGCGGCGGATTTGCCAAAGTAGCGTTCGGCAGCATCCTGGACACCCCAGACCCCGTTGCCGAAGTAGGCGTTGTTCAGGTACATGGACAGAATGTCCTTCTTGCTATAAACATTTTCGACTTCAATGGACAGGAAAAGTTCTTTGAATTTACGAGAAAATGTCTGTTCCTGCGTCAGGTAGGCATTCTTCACCAGTTGCTGGGTCAAGGTACTTCCCCCACCACTGATGTAACTTTGTCGTAAGATCTTATTTTTAGCGTATAGAAAAACGGCCCGGCCAATCCCCTTTACGGAGAAACCGTGTTCATGATAAAAATTCCGATCTTCAGTCGAAATCACCGCGCTTTGCACGTTAGGTGAAATCTTGGTTAAAGCAACGTAGGTCCCTTTCTGCGAATACAGGGTCCCCGCCTTCTTATTCTTGCGGTCATAAATTTGGGTTGGGTTTTCCAATGCGGCCTTCAAATCACCAACGTTGGCGGTCTTGGCCATAAAAGTCAGATACCCGCTGCCCACCAAGATGATGGTGAGCACAACAATGATGATCCAACGGGTAATTTGGAATCGCCGCCAGAAATGTTTGAAGTATGCTTTGAAGCCCGACCAAAAATTCTGATTAGGTTCTTGGTTATTCATAAAATAGCCTCTTCTTATCTCAATTGTAATACTCCTATTTTAGCATAAACCGCGCTACCAACCACGAATCCCTGGAATCTTTATCAACCTTTAAAATAGCTTAACCGAGTGACCATTCCATTGAAAAAGGCGTCACCCACTAGTCTCGCGGGTGACGCCTTTACGTTCGTTAATGAATAATTTCAGGATTCATCTCTCCAGCAATCTCATCATGGAGTTTTTCAGCAATTGTGGCGTTCGGACTGATAATAAAAATCGTATCATGCCCGGCCAAGGTACCGGCAATCTCCGGTAGATTCAGGTCGTCAAAGATGGCTGCTAAAAGGTTCCCGTTACTCGGCAGCGTTTTCAAAATATTGACAAATTCAACCCGTGTCAGGCCGGTGACCACTTCATTGATGGTCTCCCGTAGATGTTCTTCCTCACTACGATTCCCCGCCTTAAAAATCGTGTAACGCAGGTGGCCGTGGCCATCTTGGGCCTTTACAATTTGCATTTCCCGAATATCACGCGAGATGGTGGCCTGAGTCGCCTGAATACCAACCTCTTCCAGGTGTTCCATTAATTCTTCTTGGGTCCCAATGGGATACTGATTGATGAGTTGCTCGATGCGCGCTTGGCGAATACTTTTCTTCATGACGACGACCCTCCCGCATAAAATTGCATTAAGTATAACAAAGGATGCGGAATTTGGCCACATGTCTCTGCATATTTATAAAGTCAGTGTACCAAATATTCGTTTTTAACGCAATGAACCTTGCTTATTTCCCGCGGGAGTCAACGCCGAATTTATTTTCGTTTGTTAGATCAGTGGCAGAAAGAAAAATCGGATAGCTGCGGGACTATCCGAAACTTAACGCTTTACCCTGGTGACGTCAGGTCACTTCACACTGAACTGTCGTCGAGCCCTTTATCACCAATATCCGTCCGATAAATCAAATCACCTAAATCAAGTTTGGACAAACGGGCATAGACCCGTCGCTGGGCCTCTGCCAGACTTGGCGCATGGTCGGTCACCATCATTAAACGGCCACCATTTCCCAGCAGCTGTTCTATTGTGCCATTCACACTGGCATAGTCGGCCCCCTTCACCGTTGGCACGCTGATTCCAGTCGTTGGCTTGTCTGGATACCCGGGTGCTGCTAGTACCACCCCTAGGTAAGTGTCGGCGTGTTGCCACTGAAGATCGGGCGTTTTCCCTTGCAGCAACGTTAGTATCGCCTGATAAAAATCACTTTGCAATTGCGGCAATAGTATTTGTGCTTCTGGATCTCCTAACCGTAGATTGTATTCAACTACTTGGACCCCATTGGGCGTCATAATACCCCCGATATAAAGCACACCATTAAAAGACAAACCATCTTGTTGCAGCCCCCTGATAGTGGGACGAACAACCTTTTGCACAGTCTCCGCAATGATACTTGACGTCACCTGTGGCACCGGAGAATAGGCTCCCATTCCCCCAGTATTGGGACCAGCATCCTGATTTTTAAGACGTTTATGATCCTGTGCTGTTGGCAATAGACAATAGTGTTCTCCGCCAACCAAAACCATTTGGGAAAATTCAAAACCAGACAGAAACGTTTCGATGAGAACTGCATCCACCGTTTGGAAAGCAGTAGTTAAGGCCGCTCTGGCCACCGTATGCGTTGTGGCAACCGTCACGCCCTTCCCCGCTGCTAAGCCATCCACCTTAATGACCTGAGGTAACGGCGCCTGGTCACTATATTTGATAGCGGCCGACACGCCTGTAAACAGCTGATAATCGGCCGTTGGGATGTGATGGCGATGCATGAATTCCTTGGCAAAGACTTTAGAACTCTCTAGCTGTGCGGTCGCCTGGTTCGGACCGAATACCGGAAGGCCGGCCTCCTGAAAATAATCCACAATTCCGGCAGCTAACGGTACTTCTGGCCCCACGAATGTGAGGTCAACAGCCTGTTGGCGAACAAATGTCACTAATGCCGGGAAGTCTAACTCAGCAATATCAACTGTTTGGATTTCATCCAGCTGCATGCCGGGATTCCCTGGCGCGCAAAAAACAGTTGTCACTTGCGGACTTTTCAACATTGCCTTCGCCACTGCATGTTCTCGCCCACCGCCACCAACTACGAGTACTTTTGCCATTGGGGGTTCCTCCTCATTCTTCGTACCTAAGATTTGTTAGATTTGTTGTGTCGCAATCAATTCTGCCAAAACGTCTGGGTAAAACTGATGCTCGACCTGATGAATACGGGTCGCGAGACTCTCAAAGGAATCCTCAGCGTGGACCACAACTTTCCGTTGCCCAATAATTTGTCCCGTATCGATACCAGCATCGATGAAATGAACCGTCACACCCGTCTCTTTGACATGAGCTGCCAAGGCATCTGCAATGCCATGTCTTCCCGGGAAGCTCGGCAATAGCGCCGGATGTAAATTAATAATTCGGTGCGGATAGGCAACCAATAATGTCCTGCCGACAATCCGCATGTATCCCGCTAGAAAAATTGCGGCTACCCGCTGCTTCTGTAAAGCCGTTAGAATTACCTGCTCGGCCTCTGCCTTAGTCGGAAAACTGCGGTAATCGATTTGCAGCACTGGAATGTGCACGGCTTGTGCGCGTTGAATGACGGGAGCATTCCCTTGATCACAAACTAGCAGCACAATTTCAGCTGGTATCGGGCGTTGCGTGATGGCGTTTTGAAGCGCACTAAAGTTGGTGCCATTTCCTGAGGCAAACACGGCAATCCTTTTAACCATTGGTGGCCTCCTGAAAAACGACTGGTTTTGTACCAGCGGCAATTTGGCCGACACGATAAGCCTGCTGATTCTCTGCCTGCAGGACTTGCAATACTTGCGCTTCATGTTCTGGATGAACCACCAGTACCATCCCCAAACCTAAGTTAAAGGTTGCACGCAAATCTTCATCGGTTAGGTGACCCAATTGTGCTAACACGGTCATAATAGCTGGTACTGGCCAGCTACCCACGTTAAATTGTGCAGATAATTTTGGCGGTAAGGCGCGTGCCACGTTTTCAATCAGTCCGCCACCCGTAATGTGCGCCATGCTCGCAACCAGTTTTTGTTCCAACAGCGGCAGAACGCTGTTGACGTAAATCTTAGTAGGACGCAAAAGTTCCGCTTCAAGCGACTGGCCCACCTCAGGGAAGACTGTCTCTAACGCATATTGGTGCTGTTTAAATAAAATATCACGCACTAGACTGAACCCGTTGGCGTGCAGCCCATTGGCAGGGAGCCCAATCAAGACATCTCCTGATTGCACATTCTCGGGCGTTAGCAAGTCGTTTTGATTGGCAATACCAACTGAAAAACCTGCGAGATCATAATGACCGTGGGGATACATGTCTGGCATCTCAGCCGTCTCACCGCCGATTAAGGTGGTTCCAGCCTGCTGACAGCCAGTAACAACCCCGGCTAAAATATCCGCCACTTGACTCGGGTTCGTATGGCCCAATCCAAGGTAGTCAAGGAAAAATAGTGGTCGCGCCCCTTGTGCGAGCACGTCGTTCACACACATCGCCACTAGATCAATTCCAATGGTTTCATGTCGTTGTGCTTCAATGGCCACCAACAACTTTGTTCCCACGCCATCGGTTCCTGCGACCAAAACCGGTTGGTCGCCTGTTCTCACCGAAGATAAGGGAAAGGCGCCACCAAAAGCGCCCAGTTGACGATTACCACTTAAAGCTTTGACCGTCTCCAATACTTCATAACCCGCATTAATATCGACGCCAGCACGCTTATACGCATCGCTCACCCTAATTCCCCCCTATTCGTTGTGTTTAACCTGAATTTCATTGTCATATTCAGTCTGATAATCATAAAGTGGCGTCGGATAATCCCCATTGAAATAGGCCATACATAGCCCACCATAAGCGGCATCCGTCTTTAACCCGACCGCAGAAATAACACCTTGTTCGCTAAGAAAGCCCAGTGAATCAGCGCCAAACGACGCACACATCTCAGGCAAAGTCTTTTGTGCCGCAATTAATTCCTTGGTCGTTTGAATATCAATACCATAGAAACAAGGATATCGTAATGGCGGAGACGCAATCCTTAAATGGACAGACAAGGCACCGGCGTCTTTCAACAGTTTCACAATTCGCCGACAAGTTGTTCCGCGCACAATGGAATCATCAATCAACACGACGCGTTTGCCAGCAACCACCCCGCGTACAGCGGATAACTTCATGCGCACCCCTTGTTCCCGGAGTGCTTGGGTCGGCTGAATAAAGGTTCGCGACGAATATTGATTTTTGATTAATCCCATCTCATATGGCAGGCCACTGGCTTCCGCGTATCCCGTAGCTGCTGATAGGGAAGAGTTCGGTACGCCCACCACAATATCCGCGGCAACTGGCTGTTCCTTGGCAAGCTGAGCGCCCATTCGTTTGCGGGCTGAATGAACATTCACACCATAAATATCGGAATCTGGCCGGGCAAAATAAATAAATTCCATTGCACAAATTGCTAATGCATCGGCCGGCTGGTAATTGGTAATGCTTAATCCACGATCATCAATCATTAGTAGCTCGCCGGGATGAACGTCTCGTACGAATTCGGCCCCAACGGCGTCCAACGCGCAAGTTTCACTACAAACCACGTAGCCACCCGTTGGCAACTTACCAACAACTAACGGTCGCAGCCCATTCGGATCTAGGGCTGCAAATAACCGACCATTGGTGAGTAATAGATACGCAAACCCGCCATGAACTTGTCGTAAAGCATCCTTTACCTGCTCCACTAACGTACTTGCTGAGCTGCGTCGAACCAAGTGCATCAGGATTTCACTATCCGAACTCGCATGAAAAATCGCGCCGTCAGCTTCTAGCTCGTGCCGTAGAGTTTGCGCATTGGTCAGGTTCCCGTTATGAGCTAGGGCAAACTGCGAATCACTAAAGTTAAATTCTAGCGGTTGAATGTTTTCAATACCGTGATTACCAGCCGTCGCATAGCGTACGTGGCCCACCGCGGCCGTTCCCACCAGTCGTGCCAATCGTTG
Source organism: Levilactobacillus cerevisiae (assembly GCF_003946245.1). Taxonomy (GTDB): domain Bacteria; phylum Bacillota; class Bacilli; order Lactobacillales; family Lactobacillaceae; genus Levilactobacillus; species Levilactobacillus cerevisiae. The sequence goes on along the minus strand of NZ_RHNN01000009.1, from coordinate 58,431 downwards.
TGGTTCTCTGAAGACATCGGCCAGTAAGCCCAAACCTCGTTCAGATTGTAATAAGCCTTGGTTGTTTACCGTAATTCCAGCACCCTCTTGGCCCCGGTGTTGTAACGCGTGCAGGCCAAAATAGGTTAGTTGGGCAGCATCGGTCGAGCCCCAGATACCAAACACACCACATTCTTCATTTAAGCCCTTTGCTTCAATAGGCACGGTAACGCTCCTTCCCACAATTCTTTAGCTTCACTGACGGGGACATCAAAGAACTGGTCGGCTGTCTGAACCCAGATTTGATCAGTAGCCGTCGTCATCCCCAAATACGTTCCCTGATTCTTGATCAAGGCCTCAAAGGCGTCCTTGTTTGCCATTGAAACGGACACCACAAAGCGTGACTGCGTCTCAGCAAAGAACTGGACGGCCGGCAACTGACTGGTCAAGTTCACCCCAATTCCTCGACCGAAGCACGATTCGGCAATGGTTGTAATCAAGCCCCCTTCAGATACATCATGGGCACTTGCGACTAGCCCAGCTTGAATGGCTTGCAAGAGTATTCGTTGGTTTTCAGCCTCAGCTGTCAAATCAAAGTCAAATAGCTCACCGCTGACTTGACCCGTCAACATCTTTTGCAACTCGCTACCGTTAAAATCTGCCGCCGTCGTTCCCAACACATAAACGGCATCACTAGCTTGCTTGAAATCTTGTGTCGTCACATCACGTAAATGCTTGATTAATCCCACCATACCAATCATTGGTGTTGGGTAAATGGCCTCCCCATTTGACTCATTATTTAACGAGACATTTCCAGAGATAACCGGCGTGTTTAGCCGTTGACAAGCGCGGCTAATTCCTTGCGCGGCCTCATCCAAATCATAAAATTGTTCTGGCTTCTCTGGATTGCCAAAGTTCAAACAATCCGTGATTCCCAGTGGTTGACCACCTGATGCCACAATATTTCGCGCAGCTTCGGCGACAGCCATTTCGCCCCCCATGCGTGGGTTCAAATAGAGATATCGCCCATTAACGTCGGTTGTCATGGCTAAGGCCTTATCTGTTTGGCGAATGCGAATAACACCTGCGTCTGATCCCGGTTGTACGACCGTATTTGTCTGTACTTGAGAATCGTACGTCTCAAATAAGGACCGCTTGGAAGCGATTGTTGGCTGTTGTAGCAACTGTTTAAGAGTGGCGGACACATTTGCCAGTTCTGGCTCAAATTGCGTCTGTACCTGTTCATCCAAGCGTTGTGGTCGGCGCGCTTCTCGTTGGTAGACGGGCGCTTGAGTCGCCAATGCATCCACCGGCACGTCAGCCTCTAAGACACCGTGATGAAAGAGCTGGTATTGATGTCCTGGTGTGACTTCACCAATGACCACCGAGTCTAAACCATACTTCTTGAAAACTGCGTGAACTTCCTTCTCCGCGCCGTCTTTGACGCACAGTAACATCCGTTCTTGAGATTCAGACAGCATGAGTTCGAAGGCAGTCATTTCTTTTTCACGCTGGGGTACTAAATCCAGATTGAGCTTCATGCCGCTACCAGCCTTGGACGCCATTTCTGCTGACGAAGACACCAAGCCGGCTGCTCCCATGTCTTGAATACCAACTAGAATATCACGGTGATCATGAATCACTTCTAAACAAGCGTCCATGAGTAATTTTTCCATAAAGGGATCGCCAACCTGGACAGCGGACCGCTGGGTTGCCTTGGCGTCATTAAATTCTGCAGAAGCAAATGATGCCCCGTTAATGCCATCACGGCCCGTCTTTGCGCCGACGTAAATAATCGCATTCCCCACACCCGTGGCCTGACCTTTTTGCATATCCTGGTGTTCGAGCAACCCTACACACATCGCATTTACCAATGGATTCTTTTGGTAGCAAGCATCAAAAGCCATGTCGCCACCGATTGTCGGGATACCAATACAATTCCCGTACCCACCAATTCCGGCGACCACTTGCGAGATTAAATAGGTCGTTTGGGTATCTTGTGGTTCTCCAAAACGCAAACTATCCAGTAAGGCAACCGGCTTAGCCCCCATCGAAAAGATATCCCGGATAATGCCACCCACGCCAGTTGCGGCACCTTCATATGGTTCGACGGCTGAGGGATGATTATGGCTTTCCGCCTTAAAGACCACGGCCTGACCATCACCGATATCAATGATTCCAGCGCCTTCTCCAGGGCCCGCAAGAACCTGCTCACCCTCAGTCCAGAACTTTTTTAAAACGGGTTTTGAATTTTTGTACGAGCAGTGTTCACTCCACATCCCCGAAAACAGACCAATTTCTGTGTAATTTGGCAGTCGTTTTAAGACCTGATCCGTAATTAAGTGATATTCATCAGCGGATAAACCGAGCTCTCGATAAGCTTGAGTGTCCCGCAAAGCCTCTGGCGTTAACTGTGTATTCTTAAGCATGGACATCCTCCCGCTGATTATTGGCTAGCAATGATGTAAAGACGCCTAATCCATCCGTCCCCCCTAAGAGGACTTCGACCGCACGCTCGGGATGGGGCATCATACCCAAAACATTTCCCCGTCGATTCACAATACCAGCAATATTTCCCACGCTGCCATTGGGGTTATCCACGTACTCAAAAACAATTTGCTTTTGAGCACGTAACTCTGCCAGTGTTGTCAGATCGCAGTAGTAATTCCCCTCACCATGCGCGATGGGTAACTTGATGTGCTCCTGTGGCTGATAAGCCGTCGAAAAAATCGTTTGATTATTGGTCACCTGCAACTCGCTATTCTGGCAGATAAACCGAGAAGATTGATTGGCTCGCAGAGCACCTGGCAACAAGCCCGCTTCGGTTAAAATTTGAAAGCCATTACAGATGCCAACGACTGGCTTACCGGTACTGGCGAAGTCTTTGACTGCCGCCATAATTGGCGTAAACCGTGCGATTGCCCCACTCCGCAAGTAATCACCATATGAGAAACCACCGGGTAAGATAACTGCATCATATTGAGATAAATTAGTCACTGTAACGGGCAATAAATCAGCCGTGATTTGCAGAATGTCCCATAGTGCATGGTACAAGTCCTCATCACAATTCGAACCTGGAAAAACGGGAATCGCAACCTTCATGCTTTAGTCCTCCAACTCAGTAATTTCGTAACGGTATGATTCCATATTGACGTTGGCTAACAAGCGGTCACACATTTCATCGACTTGATCTGCAATGGGTTGTTGACCTGCCTTTACTTTAAGCTCAAAGTACTTTCCTAAAGTAACAGATTCCACATTCTGATAAGCCAATCGATGCAGAGCGTCGTTGATTGCTTCGCCCTTGGGATCCAGGATTGAATTTTTATACGTCACATATACTTTTGCTAAATACACGCTAACGGCCTCCTTCAACCACACTTAAGCGGTTCAAAACTTCTTGGTAAACGGTGGTTAAATCGCCTAGGTTCTTCCGGAAAACATCTTTATCCAAGGATTCATGAGTTGTGTCATCGACTAGTCGGCAACTATCAGGAGAAATCTCATCAGCCAGCAGAACTTTGCCGGCGGCCGTCAGCCCAAATTCAACCTTAAAGTCTACCAACTGGATTTTCATTTCGGCAAAAATCATCTGTAAGCGATCATTAATCAGCTGCGCTTGCCGCCGCATTTCAGCCAGCATTGTGGGTGTCGCCAGTTTGAGAGCCACGATTTGAGAATCATTGATGAACGGATCATCCAGTCGATCACTCTTGTAAAAGAATTCCATGACTGGCTGCGTAAAAGGCATCAAATGATCTGCATCGAATTTTCGTTCAAAGCTTCCCGACGCCGCGTTACGAACCACCGTTTCCAATGGAATCATGTTGACGCGTCGTACCAACTGTACGTGGTCTGAAAGTTGCTTGATGAAGTGATTTTCAATGCCGTGATTGGCTAAATCCCGAAAGATCAGACTCGCAATTTGATTATTTAGCAGTCCTTTTTCAGCAATCGCTACCTTCCGTTTGCCATTTAAAGCAGTTGCCTGGTCTAAGTATTCTACCCAAAGAATTTGTGGGTCATTTGTCGCGTACATGGCCTTGGCTTTCCCCGTAAAAAGTAAAGTCCCTCTTTGAACCTCTGTCATGGTCAGTGTTCTCCCTTCAATGCTGTCAAAGTGGCCAAAGCAGCCGCCTGATTGTCGTTCAAAACGGTAATGTGGCCCATTTTTCGTTGGTCTTTAATTTGTGCCTTGCCATAATCGTGAAAGTGCCATTCGGAATGCGTTACCAGCGCTTCTCTAGCCTGGATCAGATCTGCTCCCAATAGGTTACGCATGACTGCTGGGCTATGCTGAATAATGGCCGGTATCGGCAAGCCACAAATGCTTCGGATGTGCGCCTCAAATTGCGAGACATTGCAGGCTTCAATCGTATAATGGCCCGAATTGTGTGGCCGTGGTGCCAACTCGTTCACAATCAGCTGGTCATCTGGCAAGACAAAGAACTCAATCCCTAACACACCGCGCAAGCCCAAACCAGTCGCAATCTTTTCCGCAATTTCTTTGGCCGCGCGATGGACGGCGTCACTGACCTGCGCGGGTGCCAAGGTCGTGTGTAAAATATGCCGGTGATGACGATTTTCAACTAGCGGGAAGGTCACGACCTCACCATCTGCACTCCGGGTCACCATCATGGAAGCCTCTAGTTTAAACGCTTGACGGGTCTCTAAAATACACGATTGCGCGCTCAAAGCTCTGGCCGCCGGTGAAACCGCCTCTGCTGAATCAAAGTCCGCCTGCCCATGGCCATCGTAGCCGCCAACCACCGTCTTCAAGATTGCTGGCGTACCTAGCTTATGGGCGGCTGCCAACAACGTCTGTTCATCGTTGACCGCTGCAAAGGGTGTCACTGGAATTCCGTGTTGCACTAGAAATTGCTTTTCAGCTAACCGATTACCCGTCACCCGTAACAATTCCGTGCCCTGGGGCAACTGGGTGTATGCTTCAACGGCCTTCAGTGCGGCCTCATCAACATTTTCAAACTCGTATGTCAGCACGGCGCTTCTTCGCGCCAGTTGGGTCAATGCCTCGCGGTCCTGATAGTCCGCCACGATTTGAAAATCGGCCACTTGCCCCGCCGGTGAATTTGGTGTCGGGTCCAAGATTCCTACCTGATACCCCATAGACATCGCGCTTACCGCTAACATGCGTCCTAGCTGGCCACCACCAACAATCCCAATCACTGCCGGGGGCAAGATTGGTTGCTCAAAATTGTTGCTCACTCTGCTCCGCCTCCAGTCGCTGCTGTTGCCGAAATGCCACCACCCGTTGCTGAACTTGGGAATCTTGAAGACCGATAATTTGGGCGGCCATCAGGGCTGAATTCTTGGCCCCTGCCGCCCCAATCGCCATGGTTGCCACAGGAACACCACTGGGCATTTGAACGATGGATAAGAGCGAATCTAGGCCGTTCAGAGCATGCGATTGCATGGGCACACCAATTACCGGGAGAATCGTATTAGCGGCGACCATGCCCGGCAAATGGGCAGCCCCACCAGCTCCAGCAATAATGACCTGAAGCCCCCGCTCCTGAGCCTGTTGCCCGTAAGACTGTAAGGTATCCGGCATGCGGTGCGCGGAAATAATTCGGCGTTCATAAGCGATGCCTAACGCTGCCAGCTGCTTTGCCGCCAGTTCCATCGTTGACCAATCCGAAATCGATCCCATAACTAAACCAACCTTTGTCATCCCAATCCCCCTGTATTTTTATTTGTTTGCTAAGTTTAGCAATCGCATCTAAAACTGTCAACTGAAATGCTAACTATATTCTGGTATAATTATTTTAATATTCGCATTTATAGGATAATTAAGTATTTTGCACTTATTAAAATCTGAATACAAACTAATAATCGAACTATCAATACGAACCACGAACGTAGTTGGCCCTTATAATTTTCCCGAAAAAAAAAGACCGCCAACTCGGCAGTCTTCTCGTTCATTTCATCATTACATTTCGTCTGGTGCTTTGACCCCTAACAGACGTAAGCTTTCCTTCAAGACAGTTGAAACCGCCTTAACCAAAGCTAAACGTGCTGGTAACTCAGCATCTTCCGTCAGGATCTTGGAGTGGGCATAGTACTTGTTAAACGTCTTGGCCAAGCGGATGGCATACTTCGCGATGACGGATGGTTCCAGTTCATCACACGCCATCTTAACCATTGCTGGGAAGTCCGCTAACGTCTTGATTGTGTCCCAAGCCTCTGGATCAGCAACTTGGTTACCGTCGGCCTTAACTGTCACATTGCCAGCCTTCCGCAAAATACTTTCGGCACGGGCATGCGAGTATTGGATGTAAGGACCCGTTTCGCCTTCAAACTTCAGTTGGTCAGCTAACACGAAGTCAATACTGTTGGTCCGTTCATTCTTCAGGTCACCAAAGATGATGGCACCGACCCCAACTTGTTTGGCAACTTCTTCTTTGTTTGCCAAATCAGGGTTCTTTTCATCAATTTCTTCGCCGGCTAATTTCACAGATTCGTCCAGAACTTTGGCCAACAAGATGATCCGTCCAGAACGGGTAGACAGCTTCTTACCGTCAACGGTGATCAGCCCAAATGGCACGTGTTGGACGTCGTCAGCGGATGGCACACCCATTTCTTGTAGGACAGCCTTCAATTGCTTGAAGTAGTAAGTCTGTTCTGACCCCACCACGTACAAGTTCTTGGCTGGTTGGTAAGTCCGGTCACGGTAAAGTGCCGTTGCGATGTCCCGCGTGATGTAAAGCGACGCACCGTCACTCTTCAAGATCAAGGCTGGGTTCAAATCATATTTGCTCAAATCAACGACTTGGGCACCCTGTGATTCAACCAGCAAATGCTTGTCCTTCAAGATTTGGACAACTTCTTCCAGCTTATCGTTGTAGAAGGCTTCCCCGTTGAACGTGTCAAACGTCACGCCCAACTTTTCATAAACATCGTTGAATTCTTGCAGAGAGGCTTCCCGGAACCATTTCCAAAGACGTTGTGCTTCTGGATCGCCGTCTTCCAGCTTCTTGAACCACCCACGCGCCTCATCATCCAGTTCAGGCTTGTCCACGTCTTCTTTATGGAAACGCACGTAGTATTCAACCAGCTTGTTGATGGGATCCTTCTTGACATCGTCTTCGTTCCCCCACAGCTTGTAGGCCGTGATGAGCTTCCCGAATTGTGTTCCCCAGTCACCCAAGTGATTGTCCTTGATTGGCTTGTAACCGTTCTTCGTCAAAATTTCAGCGATGGAGTTACCAATCACCGTTGAACGCAAGTGACCCATAGACATTGGCTTAGCGATGTTAGGTGAAGACATGTCAATCGGCACGTTGCCGCCATTGCCATCCTCATTCTTACCGTAGTCAGCACCGGCTGATAAAACGGTATCCAGAGTGGCTTCACTGTACGTTCCCTTATCAAAGAAGAAGTTCAAGTAAGGTCCTACGACTTCAACTTTTTCAAACCCCGTGGTGTCTAACTTTTCTGCCAAGTCTTTGGCAATTTGTTGTGGCGCCTGGTGTAACAACTTAGCCAAAGTAAAGGTTGGGAAAGCCATGTCCCCTTTATCTGACGTCTTAGGGCGTTCAATCTTAGCCATAATTTCATCAGCTGATAATTGACCATCTAAAGCTGTTGCTACGGCATTAGTCACTGTTTGTTTGTAATCCATATGCGTTTCCTCCTAATTATTCGGTTATCATCGGTCAAGTCACATCAGGTGATTCTGGGAATAAAAAAACGCCCCTTACAAAATTACTTGTAAGAGACGAGATGACCCGCGGTACCACTCTGATTGACTTTAAAGTCCACTTTAAGATTCAATTTAATTGACGCCAATTGCTCCGTTCCGTCCAAGTTCCTTATCCGGCTCACAACATCCCGGACTCGCTGCTAAGGTTTCTCTGACGTACTAATTCAATGACGGTAAAAGCCTTCGAATAATAAGAAAGACGACCAGTTGGCCGCCCGACATTCGAAAGCGGGTGACGGGAATCGGACCCGCGACGCAAGCTTGGGAAGCTTGAATTTTACCACTAAACTACACCCGCACAACACAAATGAGTATAGCATACCATTTGTGAGTTGTCATTATTTTTTTGCAAATAAATTCAAGAAAGTACTGAAAAATTAGTTTTCGTCAGTACTACTTCCGGTAACCTTCGCAGCAGACTTTCGCACAACAGCGCGGTTATTCATGTCTCCTACAGCAGTTTTGTCGGCGGGATCATACTCCCGAATCTCAACCAAAACTGAATTATCATACACTTTGGTAACTTCCCCAGTGAAGTCATGCTCCAAGGGACCAAATTTTTTCGCCGCAACGTAATCGCCAATCTTAATCTCAGTAGTCTCAGCCATTGTTCGTCGCTCCTTTCGTATGCAAAGTAATATTATAGCTAAATTTTCAGATTGAAGCAAGTAAAGTCCTTTCCTAATCTGCTTTCAAGTCAGATCGAACCGTTTGCAATCGAATTGTAAGGCGATTGAAATAAAATGGGAAAGCCGAACTTTATTGCTGAATTTTCTTTATTTTCAGTCAAAATGCAAACAAGGATGATGAATCTTACCGGAATATTAAAAGACATCACTAAATTACCGAACAAGGAGATATTCCGTTGAATTCTTAAACAATACTCAAACATCGTCAAATAAGTTATAATCTAGTCGTTGTGATAGATCGTTTTTTAATTAATGAATTTCATTAGGAGGAGAAGACATTATGAAGAAATGGCAACGTTGGGCGGTTCGGGGAATCGCTCTTACGGCGGGCTGTATCGGCCTCTTCTGGTCATCAACCACGGCCAGCGCTAATTCAATTAATACCTATATTGCTAATCAGCAATACGCCACACCGAAAATCACCAGCAGTATCTGGTCAGGATTTCCACAGAATCCTTACCGGAATGGGAAGCCAGAGGGGGTCGTGGTTCATGAAACGGCCAACCCCAACTCGACCATCTACGGTGAAATTTCCTATATGGAGAAGAACTATAAAAATGCCTTCGTGCACACTTTCGTTGACGCGAGCAGCATCATCAACGTTGCCAACACGAACTACTTGTGTTGGGGCGCCGGTCCTATTGCCAACGCCCGTTACGTCCAATTCGAACAGGTTGAGGTTCACTCTAAGGCGGCCTTCGCCTCTGAATTGAATAACGCCGCCTATTACACGGCTTACATCCTTAACCAGTACGGGTTGACACCAAAACGCAACGTCACGGTTCTGTCTCACCACGACGTTTCCACCAATCTTGGTGGTACCAACCATACCGATCCAGATGGTTACTGGAAGGCAAACGCTAGCTCTTACTTTGGCACGACGTACACCATGACTGACTTCATGAGTCTGGTCAACACCCAATTTGCTAAGGTAAGCGGCACCACGCCGAATACGGATACCACGACTGATTCCAACAGCAATTCGGATTCATCCACGAATCACACGACCACAACGCCCAAGAAGACCGTGACGTACAATCACGGTGGGAATAACGAAACGGCCACGTTAGCTAGCAACTACACCAAGTGGAGCGTTTACAACCACATCAAAGGAACGAGTGGTGCCTACAAGATTGGGTGGAGTCGTTTAAGTTCTGATTACCGTGGCGCCAAGGTTTACGTTGACTCCCGTGGCGTGAAAAAAGGCGGTTGGAGTGGTACCTGGTACCGGATTCGCTTTAGTAAGAATGCCACGACCAAGTATTGGGTCTACAGCAAGACACTGACCTTCCCTAAGGTGACGTTCAGTGATGCTAGCGGTTCTTACACCCTGAACACCACCAAGAACTACAAGATGTACAACCACGTTTTAAATTCAAAATACCTGTCCAAGACCACCGCGCACACGCAGGACTTCCCTGCTGGCACCAAAGTCACCGTCAATAAAGCTGGTAACAAGGGCAGTGATGGTTCGACCTGGTACCGCGTCACCTTGAACAACCAAGCTTACTGGATTCAGGCTGCTGGCTTGAACGGCAAGGCTTAATTTAACTGATTATGGGAGTCTGGGACAAAACCCAGACTCTTTTTGGTTCTCCAACTCCCTATTGCTGAAACGTGCGACAAAAGTCAGCTGGCTCCGCTTAAAACTGATAGCCAAACAATCCAAGCCCGGGATTATTCGGCTATCAGCCTTAATGCTCACCAGCTAACCGCCTTTTTTCCCACTCTCTTTTTTGAAAGGAATGCGACTTATGGGTAAAGTTATTTTCTACGGTGCAACCTCGCTAGATGGCTATTTAGCCACCCCTGACGACAATATCGATTGGTTGACCCAACTCTCTGGCATCCCCGCTGACGCCGGCACAGCCGTGCTCTCACGGATGACTAGCGCCATCATGGGGCGAACCACCTACGACTACGTGACTCAGATGGCCCCTGGTGCGCCCTTTAACCCGGCTAACCCACAGATGCACAGCTACATTTTCACGCACCAACAAGGGGAAAATTTGCCACTGACGACCTTCACGCAGGACGACCCGCTGACAGTAGTCAAGCAACTCCGGCAACAATCCGGCAACGTCTGGATTGTCGGTGGCCAACAGATTCTCACGCCACTGCTTGCCGCCGACTGCGTGGATGAACTCTACCTCCAATTAGCCCCAACCATCTTGGGTAACGGCAAACGGCTCTTCGGGGAACTAACGGCGCCTCACCAGTTCACCCTAGTGGATGGCCACACCCTAGGTCCCTTGGCCGAATTGGTCTATCGCCGCAGAAATTAGTAACACTCGCCTAACCGAATATGTTAGGCTGTAAGTTAATATGGACGTGAAGGAGCGGTTGGTATGTGGTTAGGCCTACATTTTTGGACCTGGATAGTTTTAACATTTTTGGTGATTGGTGGTCTAACCCGTCACTCTGAAAAGCGGGCAACCCAATTTTTAATTCTAGCCCGGATTGCCTACTTGGTCATGATTATTAGCGGCGTGGTTCTTAGTATTCGGACGTTTGGTCACGCTCCCCTATTGATCAGCCTCAAGTTTCTGCTGGGAATCGGCACCATTGCGCTAATTGAAATCAGTTTCGGTCGAAAGATGGAACGCGACACGCCGCACCTGATTTACTGGATTTTGGGGATTGTGGCGTTGATTACCGTTGGCTTAGGGTTAACGTTGGCATTTCATTAACTTATCAGATAACTCAGAAAGGCATCACCGTGCGCCACCAATAATGGTGGCGCACGGTGATGCCTTTTATTTACACAACTCTATTCTTCACGCAGCTTCAAAGCCATTTCTAACGTGCGGTCCACCAAAACAGACTGCCCATCAACGATTGGAATATCCATTTCTGGTTCGCGTTCCTGGGCCAATGACAGCTCGGTGCAACCCAGAATGACCAAATCAGCGTGCTGTTCATCGACCATTTGGCGCAGAATCCGGTGATAAAGCGCCGCGTCCACTTCATTGTTTTCCTTGATGTGGTCGTAGATCAGTGTCATCGTTTCCGCTTCAATCTCGTCAGTTGGTAGCACCGGCGTTAACCCAGCCGCTTCAACCTCATTTTCATAGACCTTATCGGTGATGGTTCCCTGAGTACCGGTAATGCCAATGCGCTTAGCGTTCGGGAATTTTTGTCGAATTTCCTTAACGGTTTCGCGGGGCATATGCAGCAAAGGCACGTCGGTTGCGGCCTGTAAGTCATCATAAAAGTAATGTGCCGTGTTACATGGCAACGTGAAAAATGCTGGATCCAGTTGACTCTGCTGACGAATATCATCGAGCAGGCTAGGCAACGGATTGGGTTGACTGTGGTCTAAAATATAAGCCGTCCGATCCGGTACCGTCGCGTGGTTAACCAAAATATAATTCAAGTAATCCTGGTCGGCATGTGCAGGCGTCCGCAAGTTCAATTGATGCACGTAACTTTCGGTTGCCATAGTGCCCATACCACCAATGATCGTAAAGAATTTTTTCATGGTAGTTACCCCTTATTTTCTGCGAAATACTTCTTGAAATTGACCGTGTAATTGTGCTGCATCCACTGAATCAGCGCCCAACGTTTCAAGTTCATGTCTTGATCATAACGGTAGGTGGTCCCGTACTTGCCCGCAGCAATCAGCTTCAGCGCCCGTTCCTTATCGGCATTTTCACGGGTGTACTGCTTGAAGACTTTCACGGGTACCCCTAACCAGAGAGCGTGTTGGCTCTCATCCTTATTACCGTAGACGGTTGGTGCATCTGCCAAGCTGTCCTTCACGTAGTCCTTGACCACCCAATCGGCTAAGTTGTAGCCGTTCAGTGTGACGAAGAAACTACTCCGCCCTTGACGCAAGTTAATTTCAAACAGCTTAAAGGACTGATCCCGAACGTCATATTTCATATCGAAATTGGCATAGCCGGTAAAGTCGATGGCTTCGAGGAATTTTTGAATGTTTTGGTAAATGGTTTCGTTATATTCCGGAATGATGGCCACGTAATTACCAATCGCGGACGGTGCCGGATCTTCTAACAACGGATGACCTAAGCACATCATTTTCACGTGATGGTTGCGGTCCACGTAGGCGTTTAGCACCCGCATGTTACTGTCATCCCCCGGCACAAAGTCCTGGAGAATCAAGTCAGAGGTATAGCCATTGGCGTACGCCTTCTGCACAATTTCACGGAACTCGGCCTCGGATTGAATCCGGAACGCCTTTTTCCGGCCCTCAAAGTGGACGTCTAACCATTCCACACTGTTGGCAGGCTTCAGGGCAACCGGGTAATCGAAGGGCTGTTCCACGGGTTCAGCCGCCGTCGCTTCCGCCTTGGTGATGATTCGTGTCGCCGGATATGGCAGCCCATACTGGTCACAAACCTTGTAGAAGTTTTCCTTGTTGTTCAAGTGCCGCAACTGATCGTAGTCAATGTACGGGCAGATGAAAACGTCTTCCAACTCCGCCTTGTGCTTACTGATCAATTCGGCATAGCCATCCCCACAACCAATCAGGATCACGGGTTCTGGATGATCGGCATACCGGGCCTTCAGCTTGCGCATGGTTTCAATCCAAACAGGATCTTCATCGAACCCCGGAATCAGTTCCAGATTGACCACTTTGGTGTAACGGGTCGGTGCCAACTGAATGCTGGCAAAGGCCTGGACGGGTTGGTGGTACAGCTGATAAAATGACCGCGCCATCCCGTAGACGTTAAAGTCGCTCCCTAATAAAACGGGTGTGAATTTTACTTCATTGGTTTCCATAACAAATTAAAGCCCCTTCACAACGTTCTTAATTTCTCTTCGTTTCAACTAATTCTAAGTAAACACAATCAAGGTTGTTAGCGGACGAGTCCAATAGCAACCTTGATCGTTATCGGCCAGCCAAAAAGGCGCGCCGTATGCAATTAAATTTGCGTGCGATGAACTAGATCGACCGTCTTAGCCGTCGTATCTTCTGGGAAGTAAACTTCGTACCACAAGATAAACGTGTAGATGGTGAAGATCTTTTGCATGCTGGATTTCCCGTTGATGTGTTCATGTAAGATTTCCATCAAGGCATCCGTGTTAAAGAATTTGTTGGCCACGTCGGAGTTAAACGCTTCGATGATCCGTGACTTGTAAGGTTCCGTCTTGATCCAAGTGGCGATTGGGGATGGGAAGCCCATCTTTTCCTTCTTGGCAACCCGTTCTGGCAATTCTGCTTCCGCAGCGGTCCGCAGAGAAACCTTGGTTTCATCCGTGTGAATCCGCGTCTTAACCGGCATCGTTGCGGCAAACTTGGCCACTTCTTTATCAACCAATGGCGTCCGCACTTCGAGTGAATTAGCCATGCTCATCCGGTCAGCCTTATGCAAAATGTCGTAAGGTAACCAGGTGTTAATATCAAAGTACTGCATCTGGGTCATTTCGTCCAAGCCCTTGACGTCATCGAAGAAGTGCTTGGTGTAAGCACCAGCATCTTGATTCAGGCTAGGATTCTTCAAAATCTTGTTCCGATCATGGTAATCGAACACGTAGTTGACCCGGTAGTAGCGTTCACTCAGCGGCTGGGCACCACGAACCAAGAAACGGCGACCGTGGAACCGTGGGAACTTTTCAGCGATGCCGCCCAGCATCTTTCGAATACCTTGAGGCACCCATTTCTGATAACGTTCGAACGGAATAGCTTCCAAGTAAGTGTTGTAACCACCGAAGAACTCATCGGCCCCTTCACCGGACAGCGCGACCTTAACGGATTCACGCGTCCCCTTGGACAGGTAGTACAACTGCATCGCAGATGGGTTAGACAACGGTTCGTCCATGTAGTACATGATGGTTGGTAAAATGTCAAAGTAATCGTCACCCGTCATGTACAGTGGCGTGTTCTTTTGCTTGATTTCCTTGGCAAATTCCGTTGACCAGCTCAACTCACTGTACTTAGAATTCTTGAACCCTAAGGAGAAGGACTGAATTGGCTTTAATTTTGACGCTTCGTTCAAGACGTAGGAAGAGTCAATCCCACTGGACAGGAAACTTCCGACTTCAACGTCAGCGATCATATGCGTCTTCACGGATTCATCGACGATTCCCCGAATCTTCTTGGCATCCTCTTCAACCGTTTGACTGTTGTCAATGTGGTCATAATTAAATTTGTAGTAACGATGGGTTTCCGTCTCGCCGTTGGCATGGTGAATGAAGTATTGACCAGGCAACACTTTGTAGACGTTCTTGAACATCGTTTCCCGTGATGGGATGAATTCAAAACTCAGATGGATTGGCAACAAGGCTTCGTTGAATTCCTTCTTGAAATTCGGGTGTTCCAGGAACGCCTTGATTTCAGAAGCCCACAAGAAGGTCTCGCCATCATCGTAGTAGTACATTGGCTTGATACCAAAGTGGTCCCGGGCACCAAAGACTTCGTTCTTCATCTTGTCGTAAATGGCGAAGGCGTACATGCCGCGGAGCCGGTCCAATAATTTAGGACCCCAAGCATCGTACCCGTGAATCAAGACTTCTGAGTCCACGTCCGTTTGGAATTCATAGCCCATCTTTTGCAGGTCAGCCCGAATTTCTTGATAGTTATAAATTTCACCATTAAAGGTCAGAACCTTGGTTTGATCCCGGTTATACATGGGTTGCTTACCATGGGCTAAGTCAATGATTGACAGCCGGCGGAACCCCATCACGGCTTGTTCGTCGTGGAAGTAGGCCTCGTCATCTGGCCCCCGGTGCTTAATCCGATCTGCCATACTGTTGATGGTATTAGTCGGAACATCTTTTTGATTCACATAGCCAACGAATCCACACATGTGCGTATCCCCTTTTTCTGTTTTTTCTTAAGCCTAATTAAAAATTTAAATGAAACACAACACCCATTATTTTAGCAAATTTAATTGGGGAATACCATAATATTAAGGATTCTTAATGGATAGCTAACGCAAAACTCAGACGGGAGCCACCGCCGCTAGCGATGACGCGTCTAAAACCTTGATTTGACGGCGCCCAATTGTTTCAACAATACCATCCTTTACCAGCTGCCGTAGCTTCCTGCTGAGGGATTCTGGTGTCATTCCCAAATAGGCGGCCAAGTCTTGCTTACTCATCGGTAAATCGATTGTACCAGCACGATGCCCACTCACCTCTTGTAAGTAGCCCGCTAGCCGGGGCAGTGCATCCGGGATCGCCAGTAACGTTGCCTGCCGCTCCGCCGTCTTTAAGCGATCGGCCAGCGCACCCAGCAGCGCCATCGACAACGGTGGCATTTCTTTAATCAGAGCCGTTAAGGCCGCCCGCGAAATGGTACAGAGCTCACTATCCTTCGTCGCCTCAGCGTAGGACGTGTGAATTTCATCAGTGAACAGCGCAATCTCACCAATAAAGTCCCCCGGATTCAGCACCCGCAAGACTTGTTCCCGACCATCTTCAGTCAAATGGTACAGGCGAACTTGGCCGACGTTGACGATGTACAGCGTCTGGGAAACTTCGCCCGTGCTGAAGACAGCGCCACCCTTTTTCGCCAGCACGGGTCGGGTGACTTGGGCCACCGACGTCAGTTGATCCGCGGCCAACCGCTGGAAGATTGGTACTTGTGAGACACATTCCAGTTCCTGCTCGATTGATTCATGCTGATGCGTGTGTGCCATTTCGGCATCTCCTTTTATTTTCTGTTTCAGTGCTGTCAAATAGTAATGTCTTGATGCTAAGATAGTTGAAACCCGCCACCTGCGGCTGCCAAAGATTCCAGCTGCTATGGGGACCGCCTGCGGCCTGAGGGACGGTCCTCCGGCTCGGTTTGAAGCCTGACAAAATTCATCAGTCTCCAAACACGTCCCACGCTGTAAGCTGGTTCCCAGCTAACACCGTTGTCACAGCTGCCTCCATCTCTGTCCTCCTCCGGTTAAGACTGGGTCTTACCAGTCATGCCGGCAGAATTCACTGTTGTGCTGGCTTTTAATGACTAGTCGCTGACCCACTCAATGTAGATATGAGTGAGTTAGAGTTAGCCTCGGCCGTGGAATCTTCCAAATGTTGCCGCTACTATTATCCCTATCAATGTTCAAGCCAAGCATACATCCCTATTCTATCAAATTGTACCTGCTTACCGGTAAATGACGCTCAGGAACCAGCTGTATTCTCAACGAATGCCACCCTTAAAAACCGCTCTCCACTCCGCAAATTTGCCAATGAAATGAAAGCGATATCAATCCGGTTTATCCCGTCCCTCACGTGTGCTATAGTGATTGTAGGAACGGATATCTTTGAAGGAGGAGTTTTCTATGAACCGTCATACACATCAAGCCTGCACCTCATTTTTAGCTGGTAAATCGGCCATGATCGATGGCAGCACCCTCATCGCCCGGAATGAAGACAACTTTGTCGCCATCTGGCCGAAACACGCCATCGTGCATCCCGCCAACGAGGACCGCGACTTAGCCTTTGTTTCCAAGGGAAATCAGTTTGCCACCACGCTTCCAGAGAAAGCATACCACTACACAGCGGTGCCCGACACTGACCCTAGCGAAGGCTACTTTGAAGAAAGTGGTATCAACGAAAAGAACGTGGCCATGAGTGCCACTGAAAGCGCCTATACCAATAGCCGGGTGCTGGGAATCGATCCGCTGGTTGACGATGGGATTGCTGAAGACGCCATGCTTACGGTGGTCTTGCCTTACATCGACTCAGCTCAAGCCGGTATTCAACGACTGGGCCAACTGGTCACCACAAACGGTGCAGCCGAAAGCAACGGCGTGTTGTTCAGTGACGCCGATGAGGTCTGGTACATGGAAATCGTCAGTGGCCATCACTGGGTTGCCCAACGCATCCCCGATGATGCGTACGCTGTGGTTGCCAACCAACTGGCCATTGAAGACATCGATTTCGATGATAGCAACAATTATCTGGCCTCCGCAGGTATCCGTCAGTTCGTTCAAGAAAATCGCCTGAATCCGGACGGCAATCGGTTTAACTCACGCCACATCTTTGGCACGAAAACGATTGATGACGCCCATTACAACACACCCCGGGTCTGGTACGGTCATAAATTATTCACACCAAGTGCCTTTGAAGATCCGACCAGTCAAGAACTACCCTTCATTCAGCACGCCGAACAAAAAATCAGTGTGGCGGCCGTCGAAGAATTTCTGGGATCCCATTATCAGGAAACGCCTTACGATCCGCTCGGTACCGGTACCGAGACTGAAAAGCATCAGTTCAGAGCGGTCGGCCTCTCACGGACTCAGAATTCGCACATTCTCCAAATCCGCCGCAACGTTGCCCCTGCTCTGGCTGGCGTCGTTTGGCAATGCCTGGGCAACCCGGCATTCAGTCCTTACCTGCCATTCTACGCACAGGGCGACCAAGTTGGCGACCCGTACAGCGCCGCCAATCAAACCTATGACGGGCAAAACCCTTACTGGGCAAACAAGTTACTCAACGTCTTAAGTGAGGCCCACTACCATCAGAATCGTAAACTATTAGCTGCTTTTCAAACGCAAATGCAAGCGGCCGGCTACCAACGCCTACAACTTGGCGACCAACAAACAGCCACAACCGCCATCGACTTAGGGACCTTCAATGCCGAAACAGCTGCCGAACTGGCTCAAGCCATCCAGGTACAAACCGGTAAGCTGGTTCAAGCCAATGCGGATCTGTCAGAACTGACTTTTGCCATGGATGCCGGGTTGTAAATTGGTATCGTTTTCAAGACGAATGCGCTATAATGAAAGTAGCAGCTAGCCTCGAAAGGAATGATTAGATGGATGAAGTAGTCCTTTTCAACCCAGGAGATTCAATTGGTAATTTTCATGATTATCACGAAGCCGTGCAAACGGCCCAGATTTACCAAGAACGGCATGATGAGTCCGGTCATGTCTTGGTCGTCAAGAGCGAACACGGGGAGCCATCGTTCGATATCTTTTTGGCAGAACAACAGCTCACTGACAAGTCGGAACCTTCGACGACCGAGCGCTACACCGTTTCTAAGAAAATTTAAGTGAAAAATAAAACGCACCGCCTAATTTTATGGGCGATGCGTTTTTTGTGTTGATCTGACATGTTTAATTGGCAAAGAGGGTTAATTCATCGTGTAAGTAACGGCCCGTCACGCTCGCTGGGTTCTCGCTCACAGCCTGAGGTGTACCAGTTGCTACCAAGTGACCGCCGTCGATCCCGCCACCGGGACCCATGTCAATCACGTAATCCGCGTTGGCAATCAGGTCCAGATCATGCTCAATCGCAATCACGGTTGCCCCCTGCTGCAACAATTGATCGAAGACCTTCACTAGCTGCTGGATGTCCAAGGGATGCAGGCCAACTGTCGGTTCGTCAAAGATAAACAGCGTGCCGCTCTGCCGTTTCCCAATCCGGGAGACCAGCTTCAAGCGTTGCGCCTCCCCACCGGACAGGGCCGGCGTACTCTCGCCTAACAGTAAGTAGCCCAATCCCATATCGTGGAGCGTCTGCAACGTCTGTTCAATCCCACTTTCGTCCGCAAACACTGGTAACGCCTCGTCGACGGACAAAGCCAAAATGTCAGCGATGCTGTAATCGTGCCAGGTGACCGCTAACGTTTCCTGATTGTACCGCTGCCCGTGACACTGCGGGCAAAGCTCCGTGATATCGGGAAGGTACTGAACATCCAGTGAAATCTGACCAGTACCGCCACACGTTGGGCAGGCACCGGTCTTGACGTTATAGGAAAAACGACTATTGGTATAGCCCCGCTCTTTGGCTGCATCTGTCGCGGCAAAGAGCTTCCGCAACCGATCCAAAATGTCCGTGTAAGTGGCAACCGTCGAGCGCACATTTTTGCCCACGGGAACGGAATCCACCTTGACTATGTGGCGAATACCGGACCGGTCTAATTTGGTGACGTGTTTGGGTAGTGTCCGGTGCTCAACCTCGGCTTCAATGGCTGGAATCAGACTATCCAAAACCAACGTGGTCTTGCCAGCACCACTCATCCCCGTCACCGTCGTCAAGCGGTTCTTCGGGAATTTAACCGCGACATCTTCAATGTTGAAGCGGTGCTGAACCTCGATGGCCACCTGCCCCTTCTGCCAAAGGTCGTGGTCGTCCAGTTGTGGTCGTTCCCTGAGCTGGGCGGTCCCGTTCAGAAATGGTGCGATGAGTGAGTGCTGACTGTGAGCCACTTGGTCCACGGTCCCCTGATCCACCACGGTGCCACCATTCTTGCCGGCCCCCGGACCAATCTCAATCACGTAATCGGCCGCGCCAATAATCCGGGTGTCATGATCCACCACCACGACCGAATTGCCTTGAGTTACTAACTCCCGAAAGGCCTTGATCAGTCCGGTAACGTTCGCCGGATGCAGCCCAACTGACGGCTCATCCAGGACGTAAAGGACCCCGGTAGTTGCACTCCGTAAGGTCCGTCCCAGCTGGATTCGCTGGAGTTCCCCGGTAGACAAGGTCGCCCCCGGTCGGCTCAACGTTAGGTAATCTAATCCCAGATCCACCATTGGTTGTAGGCTCAACAACAGCTCATCGACCAGATTTTGCCCCAGTTGGTGCATCTTCGCGGGAAGACTCGCCACGATGGTTCCCGCAAACGTCCGCAACTCATTCACGGGTAAATCACACACTTCGGCAATGTTTTTGCCATTTAATAATTGCTTCAACAGCGCTGGATTCAACCGGGTGCCGTGACAGGTGGGACACGTATCGAAGGTGTAAAATTTATTCAATTTTGTAATCGTCCGCTCGTTTTTCGAGGTGGCCATGCTATCCTCAACAGCCGCAAACGCACTCTCGTACACCGCCTTGTCCATGTGGAAAATTTTTCCTTTACTGCTAGGAATATCAATCGCAACGTACTGCTTTTTCCCGTGGAGCACGCGCTGCTTATCAGCGTCGCTCAGGTCCTTGTACGGCACATCAATTGGGATGCCAATCGCATTCGCCACGGTCGGCATGAAGTTACGGCCAGGTAAGTGCCAAGAGGCAACCGCCCCTTCAGCCAGTGTCTGATCCTCATTGCCGATGATGAGTGAGGCGTCCAGTTGCCGAACTTCCCCAAGGCCGCCACAGGTTGCGCAGGCCCCGTTTGAGTTAAACGCGAAATCCTCGGCACCGGGCGCCCGGAACATCACGCCACAAGTTGGGCAGGTCACATAGCCATCATTTTCGGCCACATCTAAGGTTGGTGGAACCTGATGACCATTGGGACAGACCGGCGCACCTAACCGGGAAAAGACCAGTCGTAAAATGTTGAGGCTCTCCGACATCGTGCCCACAGTTGAGCGAACCCCGGGTACCTGTGGCCGTTGGCGTAGTGCCAAAGCGGAAGGCAGGTACGCAACGGAGTCCACCGCCGCCTTCCCCATTTGGTTGATCCGTCGGCGGGTAAAGGTCGACAGCGCATTCAAATAACGCCGCGCCCCCTCAGCGTAGAGCACGCCCATCGCTAACGATGACTTACCCGACCCACTCCGGCCAGTGATGGCAACGAATTGGTTTAAAGGAATATCGACATCCAAATCCTTTAAGTTGTTGACCTTAGCCCCGCGAACTTGGATTTTAGTTGGTAAATTACTTGGCATTGGAAACTCCTCTCCAAAAACATTTTGTACCTTTACTATACCATTTTCCGCTGTAATCATGGTTTTTGAACCCCTTGGGCTCCTGAAATACTGCCGCAAAAAAAAGGCCCGAGCATTGTCTCCGAGCCTGACCGTTTATTTATGATGCCTGTTTACAAATCATGGAGAATATCCGGATTCACATCTTTGGCAATCCGAGCGTACAGGCTCTTCGCCACCGCTTCCGTTGGACTGATTATGAAAATTGTATCGTGACCAGCCAGTGTCCCCGTAATTTCCGGCAAGTTCAAATCGTCAAAAATAGCGGCCAGGAGGTTCCCGTTGCTGGGCTGCGTCTTCAGCACGTTGATAAACTCCACGCGAGTCAACCCAATCACCACTTCGCTGATTGTTTCTCGTAAATGTTCCTCTTCAGTCCGATTGCCCGCTTTAAAAATCGTGTAGCGCAAATGGCCGTGACCGTCTTGGGCTTTGACAATCTGCATTTCCCGAATATCCCGCGAAATGGTCGTCTGGGTCGCTTGAATCCCGACGGCTTCCAGATGGGTCATCAACTCTTCTTGCGTGCCGATTGGATACTGATTAATGAGCCGTTCAATGTGTGCCTGCCGCATACTCTTTTTCAATGTAACCGCCCCCACTGTATAAACAGAGATATAATTTGCATAATATTGTATGAATTTCCGATTTAATTGCATAATGAACAGTCATATTGTAGCAAAAAAAGGGGACAAACGCAAAATAATCTGCGGGCGCAAGCCACGTTTTATTTATTAACATTTTTTTGGAAATATAGTAGTAGAAAAATAAAGATAATTTTTCCTAAAATGCCAAAAATCGCTGGCACATCAGGGTAAAAACGGTATACTTAGAGTTGTAGTTTATTCATACAAGGAGGCATTAATGATGTCGCAAAAATTCATTGTGGACGAGTCGTTTTGGGAAATTTTTCCGGACGTGAAAATTGCATTTTTAACCGCTCATGACGTCAAAAATCAAGATAATGGTCAAGTTCCCGCGGACCTTTTAACCACGGCTAACCAAGTAGCGGCCACGCGTTGGGTTCCCAACGATCCTATCAGTAAGAATACGGTCATCCAAGACTGGCGCGAAGCCTTTCAACAATTTAAGACAAAGAAAGGTGCCCGCTGTGCCGTCGAAAACCTGCTCAAGCGCGCGAAGAATGGCAAGGGCGTTGGTAACATTAACCCCGTCGTGGACATTTACAATTCCGTCTCCCTCGAATGGGCCTTCCCGGTCGCTGCCGAGGACATGGATCAGGTCGAAGGCGATATTCATTTAACCGTCGCTCAGGGCGGCGAACCCTTCCGGCCAATTGGCGAGGATGAGGTCGAAGAAGCCCTCCCCGGTGAGGTCATTTATCAGGACGCCCACGATGTCGTTTCCCGTTGCTGGGCTTGGCGTGATAGCTCGCGGGTGGAAGCCACTGAAGAGACGAAAAATCTGCTATTTTACATGGAAAACGTTAATCCAGAGCGGCAGGCTGATCACTTGGCAGCAACCCAAGCGCTCCAACAACGGCTAAAGGACTACCTGGGTCTGGAAACGACCTACACCTTAGTCACCAAGGACCATCCTGTCGTCACGTTTAAAAACTAGTGTCATTCACAGCTGTGCGGCCAAACGCCGGTCGTCTGCTGATATCCCTTTTTGAAACCGCTTCATATTCCCCCACAAGCGCTTGGCCCTAATTTCCGCCAAGCCGAAAGGATCGTTATTCTCATGAAAATGTTAACGCCATCAGACCCAGAGCCCCCCGCTAGGCCGACACAAGGGCTTAGCCTCGTCGCCTTAATCTCAACCGTAATTACCTCTTCGATTGGCGGTGGCATTTTTGCTTTAACCTCTGACCTAGCCATTGCCGCCTCTCCCGGCGCAGCGTTGGTCGCCTGGGGGATTGTTGGCTTGGGGACGCTGATGCTGGCGCTCTCCCTCAACAATCTCGTCACCAAGCGGCCGGACCTTGAAGGGATCTTCTCCTACGCCGAGGAGGGTTTTGGCAAATACACCGGCTTTGTCAGTGGCTGGGGCTACTGGATTTCTGCATGGATGGGTAACGTTGCTTTCGCGACAGTCATGATGAACGCCGTGGGTTATTTTATTCCCCTGTTCAACGGGACCAATAAGATTCCCTCCGTCATCGTCACCAGTATTATCCTCTGGCTGCTCACCCTACTGGTTAACCACGGTATCGAGAGCGCTGCCATCATCAACTCCATGATTACCATCTGCAAATTAATTCCCCTCTTCGTCTTCATTGTGATTGCCATTATTTTATTTAAGGGCCAAGTATTTACCGCTGATTTCTGGGGCAACGTTCAGTCAAATCTTCAGGGCTCCCTGGCCCCCACCACGGTCGCTTCCCAAATCAAACGGTGTTTTATCATTATGATGTGGGTCTTTGTCGGAATTGAAGGGGCCACCATGCTCTCTTCTCGGGCACAGAAAAAGTCCGACGCCGGCAAGGCCACGTTGATTGGTCTCTGTGGCTTACTAATCATTTACGTGCTCGCGTCCGTTCTCCCATACGGCTACCTCGACCGGCAAACGCTGGCGACCATGAAGCAACCGGCCATGGTTTACATTTTTAGGGAGATGGTTGGCTCATGGGGTGGCGCGCTGATTAGCATTGGCCTGATCATTTCCACCTTGGGTTCCTGGTTATCTTGGACCATGCTCCCGGCAGAAACGATTCGGCTCATGTCCAAGCAGGAACTCCTACCAAAAATATTTAGTCGGAAAAATAAAAATGGGACCGCCACCATCTCATTGGTGACTAGTAGTGCCCTGATTCAATTTTTCCTCTTCACCTTAATCTTTACGGATCGGGCCTATCAGATTGCCTATTCCATGTGTACCGCGGCCATCACCATTTGTTACATCTTGGTTGCCGCCTACCAGATGAAATATTCCTGGCACCACTTGCAGGAAAAAGGTAATCACCTCCAGCTTTGGATTGGCGCCGGCGCCCTCCTCTTTGAAACGGTTGCCATTTATTTCTCCGGCATTCAATATTTGATTTTCTGTTCAATCGCCTACATCCCCGGTAGCGTTCTCTATCTGATGGCGTGCAGACAACGGACGGAAGGCAAAAATTTGTCCTACAAGGAATGGACGGGGATGGCCATCATCCTCGGCTGTGCCGTGCTCGCCCTGATTGGTCTCTTCACCGGCAAGCTCAGCATTTAACTTGTCAGCTGAAACGGCAACGAAAAAGAGTCGGTGATAACACCATCTGTGCTTATGCCACAGGTGATCGTTATCGCCGACCCTTTTAATTTTGGTTAAAAAACGTCTAGAAGGCCCAGCTAAAACAGATTTACACCACAAAGTCAGTTAAAAATTGCCACCTGCGGCTGCCAGAGATTCCGGCTGCTATGGGGACCGCCTGCGGACTGAGGTGCGGTCCTCCGGCTCGGTTTGAAGCCTGTCCAAAACCGACAGTCTCCAAACGCGTCCCACGCTGTAAGCTGGTTCCCAGCTAACAGCGTTGTCACAGCTACCTGCATCTCTGGCCTCCTACGGTTACGATTAGTTTTATACCACCACGTTGATGCGACCATCGTTGGACTGTCAGATCTTATCCGCAATAATTGCTCACCATCCATGTAGGCGCGAGTGAACCAAATTTAGGCTCAGCCGTGGGATTTTCCACGTGGTCTCCATGGAAAATGGCGACTTTGAAACGCGGGTTGGCGGTTCAAAGCGAGCTTAAAGACCGCTTCTCAGGCTTTCAGCGTCCTGCCCACAGCGTTCCAGCCTAAATTTGTCGAACGGTAAGCCGGAAACATTACCACTATTTCGCAACTAGATTTGTTGATCCAGCAAAGTGAAATACTTGCGCTCGTACTTAATCTGATGACTGGCTACCAGCTTCTGAACCACTTGGCTCGCTGTCTCCCGGGTGGTTCCGGAAAGCTGCGACAGCTCAATTAGCGTAATCGGGTACGGAATTAAGCGTGTGCCGTCATCCCCTGGCTTGCCCAGAGTTTGGCCCAGAATCTTCAAGCCATTTTGCACGCGACTACTGGCACTGGAATTTACCATCAGTTGGAGCTGGTTCTCGTTTTCATTAATAATCTGACCCATCTCAAGAATCACGTTACGCATCATCTTTTTGTTCTGTAGCAAGAGATTCTCAAAATCAGCCATCGGCAACGAAATCACCTCAATCGCCGTCATGCCCGTAACTGAGTAGGAATATTCCCGGTCGTGGAACATCCCCCGATACGGAAAGGCTTTCATCTCACTGATAAATTCATAAAAAAATTCATTGCCTGACTCGTCGGTTCGTTCAGTCTTTAACAATCCCTTGGCCAAAAAATAGAAGTGCGACCGCAGATCAGCCTGATCAAACAGCAACTGCCCCTTGGGATAGCTACGAACCTGCATCTTATCTTGAATAATTTTGAATTCAGCATCCGTAAAATCTTTAAACTCAGGATTCATTTTCAACAACCGTAAGTAGCGCGGATATTCATTCTTTCGTATGATCAAAATAATCCTCCCAAACTCGTTATGACTTATTTCATCATAACCTAATTTGAGAGGATTATCAGCAGGTTTCTTGAAAAAAGTTACCCGCGCAATCTTTGGCGTGCTCTAACTACTTGGAAATGATGGTTCCTTGGCCATTTTCGAGAAATTCGCCAATATTTTCCAAAGAAGTGACCACGGCTTGTCCATGACTACTGTTCTTAACGAAATCAACTGCCGCTTGGACCTTAGGTAACATGCTTCCTTTGGCAAATTGGTTGTCTTTTTCGTAGTCTTCCAATTCCTTGATGCTGACGTGCTCCAACTTCTTTTGGTCTGGCTTGTTGAAGTTCACGTAAATGTTGTCAACCGCCGTCAAAATGATCAGCAGGTCAGCGTGAACCAGTTCAGCCAACTTTTCAGAAGCGAAGTCCTTGTCGATTACGGCTTCCCGGCCAACTAGCCGGTTGCCTTCACGGACAACGGGAACGCCACCGCCACCAACGGAGATTGGAATCACGCCGGCACCAACTAAGGTGTCAACCACGCGGTATTCATTTACGCCAATTGGCTTTGGTGATGGCACAACGCGCCGGTAACCACGGCCAGCATCCTCAACGTAAGTGTATTCTGGATGGTCGCTCTGGAGCTTTTCGGCTTCAGCTTGGTTGTAGAAAGGTCCGATTGGCTTGGTTGGTGAGGTGAAGGCGCCATCAGCTGGGTCAACTTCGACCTGGGTAACCACCGTGGCAACATCCTTGGCAATACCGGCTGCGGCCAGTTCCTCATCCAAGGCGTTTTGCATCCAGTAACCGATGCTTCCTTGGGTCATGGCAACGGCTGTATCCAGTGGCATGGCTGGGTTCTTTTCAGTACTCCCAGCAGCCTGTTGTAGTAACAGGTTCCCCACTTGCGGACCATTTCCGTGGGAGATGATCAAGTCGTCACCCTGTTCAACAAATTTCACCAGGTGCTTGGCAGTGGTTCTGAGCGCTGCTTGTTGGGCTTCGGATGAAGCATCCTTTGATAAGATGGCGTTTCCGCCAAGGGCAACAACGATTTTACGTTTCGTCATAATATTCTCTCCTCATTCTATGCTTTAGTCTTTGTTCAGATAGTCCGCTAAAATTGCGAGACCCTTTTTCAACGTTTCAGTTGGTGCACAGTAACCTAACCGCGCATGACCAGGCACATCAAACGCTTCGCCGGGAACCAGCAGAACGCCCGTATCCCGTAGCAAGTTTTGACAGAATTCCAGACTCGACGTCTTGGTTTCCATCTTGATGAAGGACGTCGACACGCCATTCGGGAAGACACAGCTGACGTTAGGGGTTTTAGCAACCCAATCCTTGAAAATCTGCAGGTTATCCAGCACAATTTTCCGATTGCGTTTCAAAACTTTATCCCGGTTTTCCAGGACCAAGCAGGCTGCCTGATCACTGAAAACGCCAGCACAAATCATGGTGTAATCCCGATACTTGCGGAACGTCTCCGCCAATTCGGCATTGGTGGCCGTCCAGCCGACCCGAATGCCGGGCATGGAGTAGGTCTTGGACAATGAATTGGTGGAGATGCCCTTTTCGTACAGGTCCACGATTGGTGCAAAGTCAACGCTGTCGTCGAATGGCAGGTAAACCTCGTCGACCAGGACGTAGGCGCCAACCTCACGGGCAACCGCCACAACCTGTTCCATAAAGGAACGGTCCAGAATCGTCCCGGTTGGATTGTTGGCGTTGTTGATACAAATCATCTTCGTATCAGGCCGAATCAACCGTTTCAACTCTTCAATGTCTGGATACCAGTTTTCGCTTTCCTGCAGTTTCCAGAAGCTGACGTCGGCCCCTAAGGAACGGGGAATATCGTACAGCTGTTGGTAACTCGGGTAAACACTGATGACGTGGTCGCCCGGTTTAATCAGTGCGTACAAGGCTAACAGATTGGCGCCGGTAGCCCCGTTTGTTTGCAAAACGTTGTCCGGATCAACATGGTCGTACAGTCGACTAACACCCTGTTTAAAGGTTGGTGAGCCTTCAATCCAACCGTAATTCATTTTCTGTTGGTCCAACGTGTCGTACGTGTCTGACTGGGTCAGCTTAACCAGCTCATTCATTGAAAATGACGTGATTGTGCTCTGCGCCAAATCATACTTGGCTTCGCGCTCGTGAACGTTCAGCCACTCTTCAACACCGAATCCATCAATATCCATTGTCGCTGCCTCCTAGATCGTAATTAATCCCATCCCCACCAGAACAATGCCTGCGATTGCCAAGATGACAATCAACGTGGAGTAAATAATTTCTGACTTGGTCAAACGACCATCGTCAATGCCGTAGTCCTTCTTGGCCCGGTAGTAGAAGTAGATACCAGGTAAGTAACCGATACAGCAGAGTAAGAGGTAATGCAGACCGGCCAAAGTAATGGCAATGACTTGGAAAGCTAAGGCAAAGATCCCGATCCAAAGTTGCTTGGTGTCCTTGTTCTTAGCAGAGAATTTAACTTGGTACATCCCAACGAAAATGTAGCAAACAACAATAGCTGCGGTACAGAGTGATAAGGCGAAGTTATAAGCTTCTTGTGAGAATAAGAGAACTAACAGGAAGACTTGAATCAATGAAGCGGTCAGAATCAATGAGAAGGTTGGTGCACCATTCTTGTTTTTCTTCCCAAAGTAAGCTGGCAGCAATTTTTCTTCGGCCATCAGCATGGTCGTGTCGGCAGGCAACATCGTCCAGGATAACCATGATCCTAAGATGGCAATAATCAGGCCAACACTGATGAAGGCCCCACCCCAAGTCCCAACCATGTCTTGGAAAATGTAGAGCATGGCAGGTTGGTTAATTTTAGCCAATTCATTTTGCGTTAAGTAACCGTATGGTAAGACGGAAGCTAAGACGTAGATAACCAGTAAGGAAACAATCCCGATAATGGTTGCCCGGCCGGCATCGTTTTTACTCTTGGCCCGTGAGGAAAGCATACTTGCCCCTTCAACCCCAACGAAGACCCACATCATGATCATTAAGCAAGACTTGAATTGCGTCCCCAGACCAGTCCCACCGGCAACACCGGAAGCGACGTTGGTCCAGAAGTGAGCGGTAAACATCCCACCCTTGAAGACGAAGATAGCAACGATAATAAAAGCAAATAACGGAATCAACTTGCAAATCGTGATGATGGTGTTCATGGCAGCCGCAGATTCAACCCCGCGGTTAACGATGAAGGTCAGCGTCCAGGAAACAACACTGGCAAGAATTACGGAAGGCACGTTTTGCCCACCCTCAAACAGTGGGAAGAAGTACCCGAGGGAACTCATTAAAACGGTAGCAAAGGCCACGTTCCCCAGCCAAGCACTCAGCCAGTATCCCCAGCCACTCACGAACCCGGCGAAGTTACCAAAGCCAGCTTGCGCATAGGCATGGATCCCTTCGGCTTCTGGATTCTTCAGTAACAAGTTATTTAATGACAGCGCTAGCATTAAAATCCCAAAACCAACCACTAGCCAGGCTAGCAGTACGGGACCAGGTGCAGCCCCGCCGGCCAGAGAACTGGTTAAGGTGAAGACCCCGGAACCAATCGAACTCGTGACAACGGCGGCAGTTAAGGCGCCTAATGATAAACCTTTTTTCTCATCCATATTTTCACTCTTTTCGTTAAGTTTGCAATAAAAAACGGACTAATCGCTCTGATTAGCCCGTCTTTAGTCACTCGTTAAGCTTTAGGAATAAACAAGTTACCTAAAGTTGCGGCCATCATCGCTTTGATGGAGTGCATCCGGTTTTCAGCTTCTTCAAATTGACGCCCATACTTACTCGTGAAGACTTCTTCAGTAACTTCCATTTCAGTAATGCCGTACTTCTTCTCAACATCTTGGCCATATTGCGTGTCCGTGTTGTGGAATGCAGGTAGGCAGTGCAGGAAGATGAGTTGGTCATCTGGGGTGCCAGTCTTCTTCAAAGCAGCCATGTTAACTTGGTATGGCTTCAGTAAGTTAACGCGTTCTTCCCAGTTGCTTTCGCCCATGGAAACCCAAACGTCGGTGTAAACCACGTTAGAACCAGCTAAACCTTCGTCTAAGTCATCGGTAACCAACAGCTTGGCACCAGACTTCTTGGCAAACCCTTGTGCTAAGTCTTGAGTTTCCTTGGTTGGGAACAATTCCTTAGGTGCGACGATGTGAATGTTGACACCTAAGATTGCACCAGTAACCAGCAGAGAGTTGGCAACGTTGTTCCGGCCATCACCCATGAAGGTTAAGGTCAAGCCCTTTAAGGTACCAAAGTTTTCCTTAACGGTCATGAAGTCAGCCAACATTTGGGTTGGGTGCCATTCGTCAGTTAAACCGTTCCAAACTGGTACACCTGAGTCGCGGGCTAAGATTTCAGCATCCGTTTGCTTGAAGCCACGGAATTCGATCCCATCGAACATGCCACCTAAAACCTTGGCAGTGTCAGAAGTGGATTCCTTCTTGCCTAATTGAATGTCGTTTTGGCCAAGGTATTCTGGGTGAGCACCTAAGTCAATGGCAGCGGTCGTGAAGGCTGACCGAGTCCGAGTTGAGGACTTTTCAAAGAGTAAAGCAATGTTCTTGCCTTCAAGGTAGTGGTGAGGAACGCCGGCCTTTTTCAAAGCCTTCAAATGTAAACCGAAGTCGATCAAGTATTCCAGTTCAGCAGCCGTAAAGTCTTTTTCGGCTAAGACACTGCGACCCTGAAAAACGTTTTGCTTAAAATCTTTTTCCATAATTAGTCGTTCTCCTTTAAATTTAAACTAAAGCTTGTTTTATAAGTCTTCTCGAACTAATGGCATACTCATGCAACGAGGACCGCCACGGCCACGGGATAATTCACTTGAAAGGATGTCGATAACCTTCAAGCCATGCTTCCGCAGTAATTCGTTTGAGACGTAGTTCCGGTTGTAAGTGACAACCACACCTGGTGCGATAGCTAACGTGTTAGAGCCATCGTTCCATTGTTCACGACCAGCAATGATTGGATCGCCGTTACCAGTTGGAATCAAGTCAAGGTCGTCCAAACCTAAGTTGTCCTTCAAGACTTGCTTCAAATCAGTGCGGTGTTCAAGGTGTAAGTCTTCGGTCCCTTTACCTGGCGTAATCGTCCAAGTATCGATATGACCGCCTTCACCTAAGATACCTGGGTGAACCGTGAATTGATCCGTGTTGATCATCGTGAAGACCGTGTCCAAATGCATCATGGCATGGTTATGTGGAATCTTGATAGCAATGACAGTATCGAAATTGCTGTCTTTGAATAAGTTACGCGCAATATCTTCGATTGCATTTGCAGAAGTCCGTTGTGAAACTCCGATGGCCATCACGTGGTCGGACAGAACCAATTCGTCCCCACCTTCAATGCGGGTGTCATGGTTCCGGTCACGCCAAACGTTCAACCCCTTGTTAGCAAACCGGTGATGATACTTGATGATGGTTTCCATAAAGAGTGATTCGCGTTGACGAGCAGCAAATGTCATGTGGTTAATACTTAAACCATCCCCCATGGAAGCTGCTGGGTCGCGAGTGAAGTACAGGTTAGGCATTGGATCCATGAAGAATGGGTAATCTTCATCTTCAGCGGCACTAACTAAATCGTTAGGGACAAAGTCCAATTCGTTCTTGCGAACCCCACCCATGATCTTGTTGACCATGTCTTGGGTGCTAAGAGAAAGTAAGTATTCCTTCAAAGCATCGTGGATTGTGCCGGCCATGTAGCCGCTTTCAGTTAACATCTGTTGTAAGAAGTTCAATTTAACTTCTTCGCCACCGTCGTCTAAAGCTTCAGCGGATAAGGTTTCTAAGTAAAGCACCTCAGTGCCGTTTTGACGAAGTACATCGGCAAAGTTGTCATGTTCCTTTTGAGCAATTGGTAAGTAAGGAATATCATCGAACAGTAAGCGGGACATCATATCTGGTGTGAAGTTTTCTACTTCTACATCTGGACGTTTCAGCATTACCGTTTTCAGTTTACCGATTTCAGACATTACGTGGATTGGTTTAGTCATCATTGTTTCCTCCCATCACTTAAGTACATGACTGAGTATAGGCGAGAATTGAAAACGCTAACATTAAGCAATTGGCATTCAAAATGAGAAGGATTTCACATTTTAAGAGTGGAATGTATATTTGGCAACAAATATACATTATTTATACACTTATTCGCATAATAGTTACTAAAAATAGATTTTTTTACATAAAATTAATTTTCGATTTTCTTTCACACTTTTACAGGCTCTTTTTCTGAAAATGATTTCTGCTATGGTTCTCAGTTGTCGAAAAACCCAATATGGCGCATGTAATCAGCGGCATTTAACGCTTTCGCGGCGGATCTCATTCGTACCCGTTAGTAAGTTTAGGCTCGTAAATCCCCATTTTTATAAAATCAACATCCAATTACTGACTAATCACGTTAATCAATGACGAGTAAACACTTCATGCATAAATGATGATTCATTCATTGGAAAGAACCTGTGCACATTGGTTATATCTGGTTAATGGCTTACCCGAATACTCCTGAATAGGTTAGCCTAATCTGCTTACACGGGATTAGGCCTAACTAGATTTATTTTCACAGCCTCCTTTTTCAATCAAAAAAGGAGGCTGTGACCAACGTCACAACCTCCAATGATTATTCTATTCATATTGCAGCGCTACCAAACGCGCCTTAGACAAGGCTACATTTCATCCGGTGCCTTCACACCCAATAACCGTAAACTTTCCTTGACCACGATTGAGACCGACTTAACCAAGGCTAACCTTGCTGGTAACCCGGCATCGTCCGTCAAAATCTTGGAGTGCGCGTAATACTTGTTGAACGTCTTCGAGAGCCGAATGGCATACTTGGCAATGACTGAAGGCTCTAGCTCATCACAAGCCATCTTAACCATTGCTGGGAAGTCGGCCAACGTCTTGATGGTATCCCAGGCTTCTGGATCCGTCACCTGATTGTTCGCTGGCGTCACAGCCGTTGCACCGGCCTTACGTAAGATACTCTCGGCACGGGCATGGACGTATTGCACGTAGGGACCGGTTTCGCCTTCAAACTTCAACTGATCAGCTAAGACGAAGTCGATGTTGTTGGTCCGTTCGTTCTTCAGGTCACCAAAGATGATGGCCCCAACCCCAACTTGTTTGGCAACGTCGTTCTTGTTGGCCAAATCAGGGTTCTTCTCATTAATTTCCTTCTCAGCCAGGGTGACGGATTCTTCCAGCACTTTGGCTAAGAGGATGATCCTGCCTGAACGGGTCGACAGCTTCTTACCATCAACCGTAATCAACCCAAATGGCACGTGTTGAACGTTAGGCGCGGACTTCAAGCCCATTTCTAACAGAACGGCTTTCAACTGTTGGAAATAGTACGTCTGTTCCGACCCAACCACGTATAAATTCTTTGCTGGTGCGTATTCACGGTCACGGTACAACGCCGTCGCAATGTCTCGCGTGATGTACAGGGATGCCCCATCACTCTTCAAAATGAGGGCTGGGTTCAAATTGTACTTACTGAGGTCAACAACCTGGGCCCCTTGTGATTCAACGAGCAGGTGCTTGTCCTTTAAGATTTGGACAACTTCGTCCAATTTATCATTGTAGAAGGCTTCTCCGTTAAAGGTATCAAACGTCACGCCTAATTTTTCGTAAACGTCATTGAACTCTTCCAAGGAAGCTTCGCGGAACCATTTCCAGAGACG
This sequence comes from Levilactobacillus cerevisiae, assembly GCF_003946245.1. GTDB lineage: Bacteria > Bacillota > Bacilli > Lactobacillales > Lactobacillaceae > Levilactobacillus > Levilactobacillus cerevisiae. The sequence continues at coordinate 25,327 of NZ_RHNN01000009.1, read as the reverse complement.
GTGGGCTTCAGGGTCACCATTTTCAAGCTTCCGGAACCATTCACGGGCTTCGTCGTCTAATTCTGGCTTGTCCACGTCCTCTTTATGGAAACGAACATAGTATTCCACCAATTTGTTAATGGGATCAGCCTTAACGTCGGCTTCGTTCCCCCACAGCTTGTAAGCCGTGATTAATTTCCCAAACTGGGTGCCCCAGTCGCCTAAGTGATTGTCCTTGATTGGCGCGTAGCCGTTCTTAGTCAAAATTTCAGCGATAGAATTCCCAATCACCGTTGACCGCAAGTGCCCCATGGACATTGGCTTGGCAATGTTAGGTGATGACATATCAATTGGCACCTTACCGCCGTTGCCATCGTCATTCTGGCCGTAAGAGGCCCCTGCATTCAGGACGGTGGCCAGCGTTGCTTCGCTGTATTTTCCTTTATCAAAGAAGAAGTTCACGTACGGACCGGCAACGACGACCCGTTCAAAATCACTTGTATCAATCTTTTCAGCCAAATTCTGTGCAATCTGTTGGGGTGCTTGATGCAAAACTTTAGCCAAAGCAAACGTTGGAAACGCCATGTCACCAAGATCAGACGTCTTGGGTGTCTCCAACTTCAGAGCAATTTCCTCTGCTGACAATTGTCCATCTAAAGCCGTCGTCAAAGCCGCAACCACCTGTTGTTTATAGTCCATACGAAATTTCCTCCCTGTAGTTCAAGTATGATTATGCTGATTAGTCTCAGTGTACACTATTTCCTCAGGGCGTCAAAGGTGTGCCCCTTTATTTTTTATGGTTAAAGCTTAAACGTTGAAAGATCAGCTAGCAGAAATTCGATCCATAAATTAGCCGGAAATTGCCACCTGCGGCTGCCAGAGATTCCGGCTGCTATGGGATAGCCTGGGGCCTCCTCCGGTTAGGATTATTTTTCACCATGACATTGCTATGATTGTCGCTGGCCTGGCAACATTTGCTCGTAACCATTGGTCATAGTCTATGTAGGCTTACTTAGCCGTAGTATTTAGCCTTCCAATTTTACATTGCCAAGACGGGTGTCAGGTGTTTTTTTGAAAAAAATGCGACGTTGCGTTAGGAGCGGGCACGTTCATTTCAGTACATACACCAAAAAGCCACGTTTCCATCATGGATACGTGGCTCCCAGCAACGACGTTTGAATTTTGGACAAACAAAAAACGCCTATTTCTAGACGTTTGAAGCGGTTATGCACCGCTACCGATGTGTTAGTTATGCCCCGAGCAGGATTCGAACCTGTACTTGATCACTCAAACAGCGACCTGAACGCTGCGCGTCTGCCAGTTCCGCCATCGGGGCAACTCAACAACAAATAATATATTACACTAAACTTGAATAAAAGGGAAGCCTTTATTCAGTTTTTTTTGAACTTGGGAATTTTACGGCTGTTCCGTAGGCGTGCACAACCAAAAATTTCGGTGCCACATTCATTCGCACAACCTCGGTATTAAAGCGAACTTCAATCAGGCCATCGGCTTTCGCCTCTTGTGCTTGCTTCATTAAATTTTGTTTTGCCTCATCGAATAATTTATCAAATAATGAAAATTCATCCGGTTTTTCCGACCGTAACATGGTACTCGTCGTGGTCGTTAAAATTCCCTGAATGGCGTGAGCCCGATTAAGCCCACCAGTTGTCATAAACAATTTTGTTTCCCCCTCATATTTTTGCTTGGTCCCGGCGCTGAATCCACGACATCAGAAAGGCACCTATGAAGACACCCAAGCCATTTGTGATGACGTCATTGATATCGACCCACCGACCAAGGCTGACCAGCCAATTTCCCAGTGCCTGACCCGCTTCTAACGTCAGCCCGGTGGCGACCCCTGCTAGGAGCCACTGGGGCCAGCGTAACCGCGGCCAATTCATTTTCAATAGAATTCTTTGGGGCACCGTCATCACGATGTTCAGCCAAAAGGACGTGTCCATGCTGGCCCGTTCAAACGGTCGGAGCACCCAAATACCCCCGGCAATCCAATGTGTCATCACTTGGCCGACACTGGAACTGCCAAATGAGAAGGCAATGGGCGTCCAGGTCAATGTCGCCAAGGCCCAACACCCTAACCACCAGAACAGTCGCCGGTAGCGCTGATGCCGAAACGCTTGCACAGTCATGCCTGCCCAAACGCAGCTCACAATGATGTATGGTAACCAGCGAATCACGGTCATGCCCCCTCAATGTTTCCAGTATACCGGGTCACTTCCGCAAGAACAATGGTTATCCCCGTTTTCTCCCTATTTTTGCGTAAACAAAACCACTAGCGGTCAATCCTGCCGCTAGTGGCCTTATATTACCGTCCCCATCAGGATTAGGAACAACTGTAAGATAACACAGTTAATTGTCGGTGGCTGTTATCAGGATTATTTAGCGACCGTTCAACCGCTCATCTTACTTACCCAATGGCTAATTTATTTACGCCTCTTCGTATCCCCCACGACATTTCTATTCATGCTTCCGTAACTTTAATCCAGCCAAGCCCAGCGCACCGATCAGTGTGGCAAGGCCCGCCAAGACATAGTTACCAGTCCGAACTTCGCTAGTCTGTGGTAAGGTCGTCGTTTGCGCTTGTTGCTGAGCACGGGTATTGGTATTCTCGGCAACCGTTGCCGCTTGGCCACTCGCCTTTAAGTTGGTTACAGCACTAGGCGTTTGGCTGGCGACCTGCTGTTTCTTACCCGTGAGCGTATCGGCCGCGCCCCCGGTAGTCGTCTTCCCAGCTACCTTATCGGCGGGCGAGGTCTCATCAATCGTTGCACCATCCCCGCCAGTTGTCACTTGACTGTCTTTCGTGTAGGTAAACGTAATCGTCTGACCGGCCGCCGTGTAGGTTCCAGTGGCGTTGGTCTTGCCCGTTACCTGGTAGCCCGTTACCTCAGGCGCGTCAATGTTGAAGGCATCGCCAACGTTACCGGTGACGACCTTGGTGCTGATAGCATTCCCCTTTTCATCGACGCTAACAACCGTCACGGTCCCCGTAGTTGCATCTGGATCCGGCGTCTCTGGTGTGACTGGCGTTACTGTCTTCATCTTATTTATCACGGAGAAGTTCACCCAGCCACTGTAATCGCTGGTCGTACCATCGCTCGTGACCACTTTAATGACGTAATCGCCATCCTTGGCTGCCATATTGGCTACCAGCAGGAATCCGTCAGCGTTATTCGGATCCGCGGTCACCGTGAACCAACTGGACGCATCCGTTTGGTTCAGCGCCCACTGGTTGTGATTGACCACGTTGTCCGTAGAAACGATGGCGTAGACGACCAAGGCACCATTGCTAAATTTCCCCGGCACCATCTTAATCGAGTCAACCGTCTGACCGGTTGTAAAGTCCATGAAGTTGGTAAATGTGCCATCGGTTGGATCAAAGCTGTGCGCTGCATTCGTTAAGACGTGATGCGTGTTGTTCAGCGTCTGCCCGTAACCAACCATGAAGGTCCCCGGCGTATAAGATCCGGGAACAATTCCCGTGCTAATTTGATTCGTGGCATATTCCAAACTCGTTAACGTTGCCGTGTTTGGTAACGTCCCGGTAAACTTGTTATTTGAAATCCGTAAGCTCTGTACCGACCAATTCGAAATATCTGGCAACTGGCCACTTAATTGGTTGCTGTTGACGTTGAGTTCCCAAATATTTTTCAAGTAGGAAATGTCAGGTAAGTTCCCGGTCATTTGGTTATCACTGAAGCTCACCATGTACAATTCAGGGTACGCCGTCAGGTCTGGAAAGCCACCAGTCAAATTAATATTATTCAAATCCAGGTACTGAAGTTGCGAGTTGCTGGCAAAGTAGGCTTTTAGGACGTCATCCGCCGTTGTCTGCCAATCAGTAGTCACGTCATCTACGTTGAAGATGCTAAACTCCCGTAAGTTAGGAGCAAATGAGAAATCAATCATGCCATCCTTAGGTAATTCGGCATTGGATAAGTGGATGGACCGCAGATTGGTGAAGTATTGCAGGCCTTCTAGATTCTTAATCGGTGCAAGGTTAAAGTATTGTTCGAAGGTATTCACGCCATACTTCATCCAGTCATCATCAAAGCCGGCATATTGGTACAGGTCTGCTGAGGTCACTGTACCGTTTGCGTTGTAGTATTGCTTGTCGATTGAGCCGATGAGTAACGCTCTTAGACTGGCATCTGGCATCCACTCAGTAGCATCTTTACCGTTGATTTTATAATAATCTGGCGCATAGGTGACAGGCACTGCCGTTAAATCCTTTGGCCCTTGCGAAACCTTAGCCACCGCCGCCCGCATCATCATGTGTCTGTTTGGCGTAACCGTCACTGGTTTAACTGGATCAGTGGGTGGCGTCAGGTTATTGACTTGTTTGTCCGTTGTGGTGTCTTTCACTTCAGCTGGCTTCGTAACGGGCTGATCTACCCCTGACGTCGACGTGTCTGGATTCTCAGCGGCTGGTGGTGTCACTGTTGTTGGATCTTGCACGTCTGCCTTTTCAGTTGCGGGTTCCCCTGTATTGTCTTTAGGCTCATTTACGACCGGACCATCATTTTTGGAACCGCTTTTATTTACGACGTTATCATTCGTGTCTGGTTGCGCTACTTTGGAGTCAACTACTTGTTTCTCAGGCGTAACTGCCGGCACTGTCTCCTTCGTAACTGCTGGCGCTTGAACAACCTGACTGACTGGCGCTACATCACCCGCTGGGTCCGTTGCCGCCTGCGCTGTCCCTTCGCTTGCGCCTACCAAACCCAGTCCAACAGCGATCACCGTGATACAAGTATAAATCCAACGTTTCCCTGCCTTATAGGATTTATAATGTTCTTTGGTTTCTCCGGTCACTGTGCGTTTCATGATCCACGACCTCCTCGGTTCCTCTGTCCCTTGACAGATGTCCTTCCCTAGTAAGCACATATAATAAACTATTATTTTCAGACGTGCCCACAATCTTATCCGGTTATCTGCTCCACTTGATTTTTATTTACAGTTACAGAGTTTCCTCACAAATCGGCTAAAGTGGATAAATAACTCTACACCCACATTGTAACCCATCCTGTGTAAATATCAAGGTGAATTGTACCCCCGAAGAACCAGTTCGACCGTGTTTCATTTCCGCCATAAACTAGCAGTTATATTCAATTAAACTATCATCTGATAACCATTTTACATTGTGATTATTCAATTCTTCAGAAGTCCCCGCCGTCCGCGCTTAAACTGGTTAATTTCACTAATTTTACTTTTATTTTACAAAAATTCTGCTATACTTAGCGATAGATAGTTCACCGGCTAAGGTATTTGCTTTTCATTTAGAAAACGTGTCACTTTTTTCAATTCGTTACCATGACGACTGAACATCTACTGACGTAAAGATTCTGTCTCTCAGGTACTTAGCATACCTGATCAGCGACCATCTTAGGTCTCGCATACCCACAACAATATTATAATTTTCAACCATTTGCTTATAGTAAAAACTTATTTCATCAATAATCGTTGAACTTAGCTGTCGATATGCTATATAATTATTTTGATGTTACGCTATCGCCACCTTGAGGTAGCTCACCGAACAAACGTCGACCAAGTTCCGTGTTTTTTGACCGATGAGAGCTTTTTTACTTGCAAGTGGCAATTTAATTGTATACAATACTCTGGAAAGTAATTGAAAGGAGGCCTGTGCCATGTCAAAAGTTAATCCCATCCTATTGGATGAACAACTCTGTTTCTCCATCTACTCTGCCAGCAAGAAGTTTAACCATTTTTACCAAAGCGCGTTGGCACCCTTTGGTCTAACTTATCCCCAATACATTGCCATGTTGGTCTTGTGGGAAGATGCACCGCTTACTGTTCACCAATTAGGTGACCGCCTAGAATTAGATAGCGGGACGTTGACGCCCCTCCTCAAGCGACTGGAGAAGCAAGGCTGGGTCGAACGGGTTCGTAGTCGAACTGATGAACGCCAAGTCTTGATTCACCTGACCGAAATGGCCGAGGAAAAACGCGATGAGGTTTACTCACGCATTGGTCAGTGCCAAACACTGCTAGACATGTCAGACGATGAGATCGACGACATGATGGGTGAATTAGTCACCGTTAAGAGTCAACTTGATACGGTCAGTCAGGAACGTAAGATTGCCCGAGAGGTCGATAAGCAGGTTTAAGGATATCCGATCAGTTCCGCCCATTGGCGACTGACCGGATTTTTTTGTCTTCAACCCAAGCGATTCTGACTCATTCGTCATTAGATAGTGAAACCCTCACAGAAAAAGCCGTCTCCACCAACGCCAGTCGCAGCGTCTTGGTGGAAACGGCTTGATTCTATTTTTATAGAAAAAGTTTGTTCGTCGGTTCTCTTATTCTGGCCAGGTTAGTGCAGCGTCCACAGCATGGCGCCCACCGCAATCAGGTTATTGAACCCGTGAAGAATAATGGTGCTCTGCAACTTCCCCGTTCGCTTGTACACGTAGGCAAACGTGCCCCCCATGACCGCGTAAATCAACCAGCTGATTGGATTGCTGCTCATGTGGACGATGGAAAATGCCACCCCACTGACAATGATCGGAATCCAAAACATTTTAGCCGGAAAACAACCATCGACCAAGAGCCCTCTAAACGTGACTTCTTCAATAATCGGACTGGCAAAAACAGCGGTCAAACTCAGCAGCACCAACGTCAGCGTTCCCTGCCCCATAAAGGAAGCGATGGCCTGGTTGTTAGCCGTACTGGTTTGATGATAAATGAGGTTATTCAACACGCCCAGCACCATCTCAACCACAATCACAAAGACGTAGCCCCGGATCATCAACCACCAGTCTTTCCCGGATAGGCGTTGCCACTTCACGGGATGGACGCGGTGGTAGACCCAGAGTCCTAAAATGATTGTCGCAATGAAGCCTGCGAGGTACACCACCGACCACAGAATTCGGACACCTAACGCACCGTTACCTAAAAACAGCAGCGGCACTTGTACGATATTTAAAATAATGACTAGTAGGATTACCCACAGCCACACCATGAAACTTCCTACTTTTAGCGTTTTTTCCGCCATAAAAATCATCCTCTCACTTTTGTTGATTCGCCTAACTAACCCGTTAACCGTTGGCAGGCGACCACAACCTGTTTGTTGCCCTTCAACGGCTTAACCAGTTTAGCGAAATATTTATATTTTAATGGCAATTTCTAAAGGAATGAGGTACTATAAAGTTGCGGGTAGGTTTGGATTGACCAGACCTGCGCGTGAGGCTTCTGTCCTCATTCAACAGACAGATTTCATTTTACTCCCCCAAAGTAGATGAAATTTTTTACAGCATAATCCCCCAATTATGTTGTAACCTTACTCTTTGGCCATTGCGACTTATCGTAATGGTCTTTTTTTGTGTGACGAACTATTTTGTTCCACGTTTCAGCAATGCGGTTTTGAAGATGCAACGCGAGTCTGGCCTTTGGTCCCACTCTCATCCCCACTCACCACCAGCTTAATCGTCTTCCTCATCACTGGGTTCAGGACGTGGCCAAAGGAACCAATAGAGGACTAAATTGACGACCGTAGCCAGAACAAATCCCACAACACCAATCATAACTTCTAACCACGCCGCCACGGTGAGGCTCACCATCAACCAAACGGTACCGCCAATCAATCCGGCGGTCAATAGGATGATCAGTAGTGCTGTCAAAACTTTCACGGTTGTCACCCTCCTTGCTGTCCAGTTTGTCCTTCACAGCTTACCACGTTTAGCGGACTTTTTCGAAAGAATTTTCATGAACGGATGCTTTCTTCAATGAAAACGATTACAATGGACTTGTGAAATGAAATTTTACTGAAGGAGTGACACTCATGACCAGTGTTTTAGTAACTGCACCAATTCCCCAGTCAGCCTTGGACATCCTAAACGATGCCGGGCTTGACGTTGAAAGCTATTCAGGCAGTGGATTAATCACCAAGGACGAGTTGTTAAAGCGGATTGTCGGTAAGGACTACTTGATCACGCCCCTTTCTACACAAGTGGACAAGGACGTTATCGATGCCGATCCTCAGTTGAAGATTATTGCCAACTACGGTGCTGGGTTTAACAACATTGACGCAGCATACGCTCGTTCCAAGAATATCCCCGTCACCAACACCCCCAAGGTTTCAACGGTATCCACCGCTGAAGTCACGACCGGTTTAATCATTACCCTGGCTCACCGGATGGTTGAAGGTGACAAATTAATGCGGACCAAAGGCTTTGACGGCTGGTCCCCACTCTTCTTCCTGGGCCACGAACTGGCTGGCAAGACCTTAGGGATCGTTGGAATGGGTCAAATTGGCCAAGCCGTTGCTAAGCGGATGGCCGCATTTGACATGAAGATCGTCTACACGCAACGTCACCCACTCGACGCTGCCACTGAGGAAAGTCTCAACGCGACCTACGCCACCTTGGATGAGGTTCTCGATAAGAGTGATGTCTTAACCTTACATTGCCCACTGAATGATCACACCCACCATATGATTGGTGCTGCACAATTTAAGCAAATGAAGAACTCGGCATACCTGATCAACGCCGCGCGGGGACCCGTTATTGACGAGGCCGCCTTACTCGAAGCCTTACAGACTGGCGAGCTTGCTGGGGCTGCTTTGGACGTTTATGAAGCGGAACCTAACGTTGATGACGGCTTCAAGGCCTTAGACAACGTTATCCTGACGCCACATGTTGGGAACGCCACGGTTGAAGCACGGGACGCCATGGCAGCTATCGTGGCCAAGAATGCGGTTCGTGTTGACAAAGGTCAAGATCCACTGTACATCGTCAATTAATCTGATAATCAGTTATTTCTTGAATGGTTCTCTACAAACTCTGTGGAGAACCATTTTTATGTTGTTCTGTGTGAAAGCACGCTCAGCAACCCAACTCAAGCCAACACACTGCAATCGGTTGCAATTGCGCTATTTCGGCGTTCATAACAATAATTATTTTTACCGCTTTCGACGGAAATAATTGCTTATTGCCTGGCGTTAGCCTAAGATTAATGGTGAAGAATACGCTATCATTTAGCAGAAAGGATGACGATCTCGCTTTGAAAATTATTACATTACACGTTCTAGATGATTCTTTGGAAGTCAGTTACCAACCGACAGATGGCTCCGGCGACCGGCAATTCATTATCGCTTACAACTCCGAGCAACCAATCGGAGACAATCTCGAGAATCTCCGTTTGAAATTAGCCGGCCTCGATGTGGATGCCGCCATTGTCGATAACGCTTTAAGCTATCCCTTTTCCGATACCGTTGTGGGCATTAACCATCAGCGCATTGATATTGGCTTGGCCATTACCAATATGTTAAACATCCCCGTTGTCAGCAAACAGGCCATTGCAGCCCACGGTTTAGCCGCTGCGCTCCAGGCCAAACGAACCTACCTCAGTTGGCACCTAGACTATTACGGGCAGTATCAAGGAAAACGCAATTACGGGCAGGAAGCCATGCTCACAGTGGGCAACGGTTTCTTCGGCCTACGGGGCGCTTATACGGAGGCCCACGCGGATGCGGACAATTATCCTGGCATGTACACGGCTGGCCTCTACGACCAGCTCACGACCAATCTAAACGGCCGGGAAGTCACCAATGAAGACCTGGTGAACCTCCCGAACGCGCAAGCCCTCTCCTTTGGAGTTGACCATCAGAATCCGTTTCAAATTAAGGCGGCCGACATTCAGGACATTTACCGGAGCCTGGACCTTCACACGGGGGCATTGACCACCACCATGCTGGTCCAACTCTCTACGGGTCACAGTCTGGAAATTAAGACGACCAAGCTGGCTAATTTCAAGGATTGGCACCGGCTGGCTATTCGCTACAGCATTACCCCCATCAACTTTGCGGGCAGTCTGCAGGTCTATTCGGCCATTGACGGCAGCGTTGTGAACGGCAACGTCACCCGGTATAATGCCTTTGACCAGCACCACCTGCGCATCACCGGCACTAGTCAGCAACCTGACAGTATCTTCCTCGAAGCCAAAACGCGAGCCTCTGACGTCGGCTTGGCCATCGGCTCCCATCTTACCGGTCCGGGTAAAGGCATGACCGCGCCAACTGACGGCCGGCCCCACGCCGAGCAACAGGTCCGGCAGATGCGCTCAGTTGACGTGCAACCGCACCAGACTTATACCTTTGAAAAGAATGTGGTCCTCTTCACCAGCCGTGAAACTGATGGCAATCTGTTACAAGCGGCCATAACCGACCTGGCTGCCGCCTCATTCAGCGACACCCTCAGCAGTAGTACCACTTACTGGCAACGTCGCTGGGCAGACGCCGATATTCAGATCAAAGGCGACATCACCTCGCAGAAATTAACCCGAGTGAACCTGTATCACTTGTTCTCGGCCGTGCAATCAATTCGTTCTGGCAAAATCGACGCCTCGATCAATGCCCGTGGCCTGGACGGTGAAGCTTACCGGGGACACGTTTTCTGGGACGAGATGTTCGACCTCCCCGTCTTTGCGCTTCATGATCCGCAACTGACCCGCCAACTGTTACTATACCGGTACCGCCGACTCCCTGCGGCCAAGAAAAATGCCCAGGCAGCTGGTTACGCTGGTGCCATGTTTCCTTGGCAGTCTGGCGCCGTTGGGGACGAGCAATCGCAAATCACCCATTTGAATCCCCTCACGAATACCTGGGATCCCGACTACTCCTCACTCCAGCGCCACGTGTCCTTAGCTATCGCCTACAACGTGATTCTGTACGATCGGATTTCAGGTGACACCGAGTTCATGGCCACCTACGGGTTGGAACTGTTACAAGAAATTGCCCAATTCTGGCTCAGCAAAACTAAATTAGACCAGAGTGAGCACCGTTACACCATCGATCAAGTCATGGGGCCCGATGAGTTTCACGAAAATTATCCCAACGCCGAATCGACTGGACTAGCTAACAACGCTTACACCAACCTCATGGTCACCTGGTTGTTTAACCAACTGGTCCAGATTCGCCAAGGCTTGAAGTCAGCGACCTTGCACACCGTTGATGCCAAGACGGGCGTCACCGATGAAACACTGACACAATTTAATGACGTCAGTCATCACCTCAAATTAGATATCAACGCCGACAACATCATCGGCCAATTTGAAGGTTACTTCAAGCTCCCGCGGCTCGACTTTACCAAGTATCGGGCAAAGTACGGGGACATTTCCCGGATGGATCGGATCTTGAAAGCCGAAGGGAAAACACCAGACGCGTATCAAGTTGCGAAACAGGCCGATGCATTAATGATTTTCTACAACTTGGACGCGCCACAAGTGATGGGACTGCTCAAGCAATTAGGCTACCCACTACCATCACAGGCGTTGGCGAAGAACCTGCAATTTTACTTAGACCGTACGACGCACGGCTCTACGCTCTCGCGGATCGTCTACGCGGCGTTGACCGCCATGGCGGGTAACATGGATCAGTCTTGGCAGCTCTTCTCCCAAGCCCTCTTCTCGGATTACTACGATATCCAAGGGGGCACAACAGCCGAAGGCATTCACCTCGGCGTCATGGGGGCCGTCACGTTGATGTCCACCCGCTTCTATGCCGGAGTTGATGCCTTGGCACCACAGCTGACGGTCAATCCCCACTTACCAGCGGCCTGGCAAGCCGTTAAGTTCCACCAACTATTGCGTGGCACTCGCTACACCTTTGACATCGATCACCACCACGTCACGGTCAGCGCGGACCACGCCGCCACCCTACAAATTGGGCAACAATCTGTTTCACTAAAACCTAACGTTTCACAAACCATAACCTATTAAGGAGTGTTTTACATGACTAAATTTGCTGATATTAAAGGATTTGTTTTCGACCTCGATGGTGTCATTACCGATACCTCCATCTTACATGGAACTGCTTGGCACCAATTGGCCGACTCTCTGGGCGTCGCTTGGAGTGAAGAACTGGGCAACGGCTTAAAAGGTATCAGCCGGATGGACTCCTTGGAAATGATTCTCAAAGCTGGCAACAAGGAAAACGACTACACCGAAGCAGAAAAGGAAAAATTAGCCGCGCAAAAGAATACCAACTACGTCGCCGAAGTTGACAAGATGACGCCGGCCAACATTTTACCCGGGATGAAAGCCTTCCTCGACGATCTCCGTGCCAAGGGTTACCAACTCTCCTTGGCTTCAGCTTCCAAGAACGCTCCCCGGGTCTTAGGCAAGCTGGAACTCGCTGACTACTTCCCTAAGATTGTCGACCCTGCCAGCTTAACGCACGGCAAGCCAGACCCAGAAATCTACACCAAGGGTGCTGAATTGCTCAACCTGCCAGCCAACCAATGTATTGGGGTGGAAGACGCCGCTGCTGGTGTGGCTGCCATCAACGCTGCCGGTGAAGTTTCACTGGGAATTGGGGATGCAACTGAATTGGGTGCGGCTGACATGGTCTTCGCCGACACCGCCGCAGTCACCCTCGCCAACATCGCCAAGAAGTTGGACTAAACCCGTGCCTCCAGGATGGTGAAAATGGAACTGGGTTGCTGTGGGCGGCCGTCTGAAGCCCAAGAACGGTATTCGAACTTACTTTGAGCCTCCCAGGACGAGCCTCAAAGATACCACTCATCTAAGCGGCAAAAACTGCCACTAAGATAAGTCCCACGGCTTAGCCCATTTTCACCATCCTTCCGGCTACCATTGGTTCAGCTCAATGGTTCTGGTCGTTTATCCTTATAGAAAAATTTTAAACACAATCATAACTGAAATAACCCAGCAGTTTCCTGATCATTTAGGAAATTGCTGGGTTTTCTGCTGGATCGATTTATCTTGTATACTATGGCTTTAGCCAATAGAAAAAGGAACCGCAATAATCTCACGGTTCCCTCTCATTTTACGCTATTACTTTCTTTGGCTTAAGCTGTGGCGTCGCTCCGAATTCCCTTGAGCGCATCGTCGATTTGACCCAGAACGAGTTCCGTGTTGCCGGGAACGTCCAAGTCATACTTTTGTAAGTCAATCTTGATCTTAGGACTCACGTCGTAGTCGGCAAACCAACCTTGGTAGGCCGTCCACATCTTCTTGTAGTAGGATTCCAACTCTGGGTTGTCATCGAATTGTTCGTAGTCCCGACCACGCTTCTTGATACGGTGTAAGATCGTATCGAAATCAGCGTCGGCGTAGACCAACAAATCTGGGGCCTTCTTTGGCAGTTCGCTCAATTCATTCATCATGTTGTCGAGCAAGTTTAAGTACACTTCCAACTCGGTATCCGTGATGTTTCCTTCAGCGTTATTTTCCCGGGTAAACAGGGCATCTTCATAGATGGAACGGTCTAGGACGTTATTATCGTCGGCTAGAGCTCGCTTGATCATGCTGAAGCGCTTGTTTAAGAAGTAAATTTGCAATAAGAATCCGTATTGTTTTGGATCCCGGTAGTAAAGTGGTAAAACCGGGTTATCACCAACCGGTTCAAAAAATGCTTGTGTTTCCAAGTGCGACGCAATCTTTCCAGTAAGGGTCGTTTTACCGACACCGATCATTCCAGCTGTAATTATCACCATGATAGCCCCTCTTTAATTAAAAATACAAGATATAGTGTAACACAAAAATGGTGGCTACTACATTTGCCAGGCAAAAAAATTTTCCTCATTTCGCTAACTTTGGCTCTTGCAGTATAATGAACCCGTAGAGAATCAGCACTTAGGAGGCTAACTATGTATCATGCAATCGTCTTTTTTGATTTAGATAGCACGTTGTTTGACGATCACAAGAACGTTTTGCCGGCAAGCATCGCGGCCATTCATGAAATGCAACAACATCATATTTTACCAGTTATTGCGACAGGAAGAAACATTTTTGAAATTCAATATGTGCTCGACGCAACTGGCATCAATTCTGTCGTGGGTGCCAACGGTAGTTACGTCCAGTTTGAGGGTCAACGCTTAATGGCTGCCGTCATTGATCAGGCGACCCTTGCCAGCATCACGGCCTTCGCCAAGGACCAGGGAGATCCGCTGGCCTACTACAACAACGCTGGGTTCCGTCTCAGCAAAGCCAACGCAGACACCACTGAAAATTTCCAATTACTTCGCTTAAATCCGGTGGTCGATGCCCAATGGTATCAGCAAGAGGACATCAATTTTATCAACGTGTTTAACCGGGACAAGGACCACGCCTACCAAACGCAATTCGCCGGCCAACTCGACCTCGTTCGCAACAACCCCCGTTGCTTGGATACCATGGTCCACGGCGTCAGCAAGCAATCCGGCATTCAACACTTAATCACCAAAGCCGGTTTGCAAGGGGTTAAAACCTATGCATTTGGTGACGGGTATAATGACCTGCAAATGTTTGACGAAGTTGACATCCCCATTGCCATGGGTAACGGCGTGCCGGAAGCTAAGGCCAAGGCCGCTTACGTCACCACAACCAATACCACGGATGGCATTGTCCACGGCTTACGCCACTTTGGGTTGATTGAATAACTGTCATCATGATTGTGGGTTGCGTTCTGCTTGCCGCAATTTTGGACGACAAAAAAGAGTCTGGGCAACTCCCAGACTCTTTTAGTGTCTCCACAAGCCTAAATTGTTGAAACGTGTGCCAGCAGGCAGCTAACCGCCTTCTGTCGCACTCTCATCCTAATGCTCATTCGTTTCAGATGGTAATAAAATAATCTGGCTGTCACCGTCATCGTACGCTAAGACGGTCTCTGGCAACTCTGGCGTATAGCCAAACTCGGTATCAAACCCAGCGCGCAACGTCAAGTCGTCATCATCCGTTTGAACGTACTCAAAGGTTGTGTTGCCCTGATTATTGTGGAGCTTAAACGTTAGCAGGTTATCTAATGGAAAGAGGCCCTGGAGGTCGTGATCAATAATCTGCCAGACAGCATCAATCATATCACCTGGCAAAGCCGCAACCGTGCCATAGCTGGCATACCGCGCATGATTAGTTTCAAACATCTTATCGCCTCCACTTTTGGTCGTTTAGCATCATTATAGCCTATCTTAACTTAAAACGGGACTAATTACCCCTGGTGACCAGTGACTTGTTCCGTGTCTTTCCGGTCAAAAAAGTTGACTAGGAAGGAGACGACAATCAGTAACGCGGCCGCGATGAAGATCACGTGTAACCCTTGGTACAAGATGCCGTGAAGGGTCGGTAACAGGTGGGCCGGTAATTCTTTAGCTGTCTGCGGGTTAATTAATTTATTCATCATCGCCATGGTCGTTCCGGGATGATTGGCAACGCCGCGAGCCATTTCCATATTCATGATAATTCCGAAGATTGACACCATAATGGTCTGCCCTAGCGTCCGGGACAACGTGTTAAATGACGTGGCAACCCCCACTTCGTCAACGGCAACCTTACTCTGCACTGTGACGGTCGTGGTGGTAATGGTAATCCCAAACCCAGTACCACAAATAGCCGCGATGACGAAGAAGCACCAGAACGGCGTGCTAGCTGGCAGGACTGCCATCGTGACGGCACCAATCAGGACCAGCGCCAAGGCAATGTTTACGATGCTGTACGGCGAACGGTTCAGCAACAATTTACCAGCGATGAAGGAGCCCACAATCCACATCAGCGAGCTTGGCGTGATGGCGAACCCAGCTTGAGACGCCAGTAAGCCTAGCAACCCCTGTGTCCAGGTAGGCAGATAGACCTCAAAGCCCATGATGAATCCGCTCAAGAGCGCCGCAATTAAATTTTGAATTACGAACGTGCGATTGGCAAACAGGGACATCGGAATTAGGGGATCCTGCGTCCGCTGTTCTTGGCGAATGAATAGCCAGAAAGCGAGGATGGCCACGACGAAGCCAGTGACGACCCATAACACGTTGATTTCGCCCTCGCCCAGCAATTGGAACGTGAGCATCATGGCTAGTAGACCCACCGACAGCCAGAGACAGCCAAACCAGTCCATGGAAAACGCCTTGCGCTCGGTTGATTCATTTAAGAAAAACCAGATTAGCGCCATGGTAATGATGCCAATCGGAATGTTAATAAAGAAGATCCAGTGCCAGCTTAATTGGTCAACGATGAAGCCACCCAGTAAGGGCGCAACCACGGCCGCTATTCCCCACGCTGAGCCATTTAAGCCCATGACGCGGGCCCGTTGCTCGACTGGATAAATATCAGCTAAGATCGTGAATGAGACGGGCATAATCGCTCCGGCCCCAATTCCTTGAAGCGCTCGCCAGGCAATCAACGTTTCCATACTGTGGGACATCCCCGACAGCATGGACCCCAGGACAAAGACGAACAGGCCGACCAGGAAGACCAATTTTCGGCCAACTGTATCTGCTAGTTTGCCGTAGATGGGGGTTGCCAGCGCGCTGGTTAGCAAGAAGATGGAGAAGACCCAGTTCATCAGGGCCACTCCGTGTAAATCACCGACAATGGTGGGCATGGCCGTCGAGACGATGGTCCCTTCAATCGCGGACATGAAGGTCGCGACAAAGACGGCACCGGTGACGACGCCAACGTTAGTTTGTTTCTTATTCATAATTTCCTCCTAACGTCGGCCCCACCACCAACGGAATTACGTAGCCAATTGCTGCTACTGCCCAATTTCTGATTTTCAGTAATAGTCCCATTATCGCGGCTTGGCACTGAAAATACAAGAGGTTGGCCTCATTTATTTAATCTACTAAAGATCGAAAATCCAAAAGAAGTTAAAGACGGCCGAGCTAACCGGGATTCAGTCCACAAAGTCAGTGGTTAATGACCACCTGTGGCTGCCAGAGATCCCGGCTGCTATGGGGGCTGAGGGGCGGTCCTCCGGCTCGGTTTGAAGCCTGTCCAAGACCGACAATCTCCAAGCACGTCCCACGCTGTAAGCTGGCAGGCATAGACAATGTTGCCAATAGCCAGCGTTATAGCCCTACTACATAGTGGGTCACGCCGCCAATTTACCTTTCCATCCCTTATTTAATCTAACCGCCCTCGCTGGATTCGCTGGGCATCCAGAAACCAGTACCCGGCCGGATCACCGGTTAATTTACTGTAGGCTACCGGCGCCTGCCCTGCTTGCTGGAGCTGGTCGTTGAGGTAATTACGCAAAATCCAAGGATCTTCAATGTGCCGAACGTTTAACTTGAGCGCTGCCTGGACCCGTTGCGGCGTGGTGGCTAAATCTTGGGCCACTTGCTCAAATGACAGACCGCTTAACGTAAAATTCGCTTGCAGTTCTTGCCGCGTTGCCACCTGTTCTGCTGGTGTTAATGACATCTAGTCGCCCTCCTCTGACTGTAACCTTTCTGCTATGCTGGTTAAGTGTGCCTGTAATGCCCGTTGCTGGTCGATTGGTACAGATTCCTTAACGACGTCGTCCAGGTGCTGAAAGGCCGCTTGAATGGCCGCCACAGTCGCTTCACCAGCTATGGTTACCTGCAAAACTTTCTCCCGCTTGCTGACCGGTGACGGCCGCCGTTCAATCAATCCCCGTTCCGTGAGGTTTCGTAAGAGATTCGAGGTACTGGCCGCCTGTCGTTGTAAACGTTGGGCCACCTGCCGCTGATTGCTATTAGGGTGTTGGGCAATAGCATCCAACGCCCGCGCCTGATCGTTATTTAAGCCTAGTTGCCGCAATTGTTGACTCAGCCAGTGATTTTCCAGTTGGGCCACTTGGTAAAGCTGACTCGCCAATGAGTCTCCTCGTTGCATTCGCTCATCCCCTTTCAGGACATCTATCAGATTAGCACAAATAGTTTTAATGACAACTATTTAACATCAAAAAAATTCGGCGACCAAGACGCAATCACCGAATTGAAAATAATTTTTATTTAACGGCTGCTTTCAAAGCTTCAACCTTGTCTAAATGTTCCCAAGGCAAGTCGATGTCCGTCCGGCCAAAGTGACCGTACGCTGCCGTTTGCTTGTAGATTGGCCGCTTCAAATCCAACATCTGAATGATGCCGGCGGGCCGCAAGTCAAACAAATCACGCACAGCGGCGTTCAGTTTACTCTCATCCACGGTCCCGGTGCCAAACGTATTGATGTAAACGGAAACGGGTTCCGCCACCCCAATGGCGTAGGCAATCTGGACTTCACACTTCGTTGCCAACTCTGCAGCGACAATGTTCTTAGCGATGTACCGGGCTGCGTAACTAGCAGAACGGTCCACCTTGGTGGCATCCTTCCCAGAGAAGGCCCCACCACCATGATGAGCGGCCCCACCATAGGTATCGACGATAATCTTCCGTCCAGTCAGACCGGCATCCCCTTGGGGACCACCGATGACAAAACGGCCGGTTGGGTTGATGAAGTACTTCGTCTTGTCATCCAATAAAGCATCTGGAATGACTGGCTTAATAACTTGTTCAATCACGTCTTGCCGGATTTGATCCAAGGTAACGTCTGGATCATGCTGGGTACTCAGCACAACGGTATCAACCCGCAATGGCTTTTCGTTGTCATCGTATTCAACGGTGACTTCAGCCTTGGCGTCTGGCCGCAGGTAATCAATGACGTCAGTCTTACGCAGTTTGGCAATTTGTCGCATCAACGCATGACTCAACTCAATTGGTAAGGGCATTAACTCAGGCGTCTCGTTGACGGCATAGCCGAACATTAACCCCTGATCACCGGCACCAATCTTATCCAATGGATCTTCGTCACCCTCACGCGTTTCCAAAGAGTCATCCACTCCTTGGGCAATGTCAGGTGATTGTTCATCGATAGCCACGAGCACAGCACAGTTGTCGCCGTCGAACCCGTATTGACCATCCGTGTAACCAATTTCCTTGATCGTTTGCCGCACCACTTTTTGAATGTCGACGTAAGCCTTGGTTGAAATTTCACCAAAGACTAGGACCAAGCCAGTTGTGACTGACGTTTCACAGGCAACCCGAGAATCTGGATCTTGTTCCAGCATCGCATCTAAGATGGCGTCACTGATTTGATCAGCGATTTTGTCGGGATGGCCTTCAGAAACGGACTCTGAAGTAAATAAATGTCTTTCTTGCAATGGATATTCCCCCTAGATATAGTTGACGGCGAGTTGACCGATAATCTCTGCGCCATTCGGTTACAAGGCAGCTTCACAAACCACGTGAATCCTATCGGGAATTGACTCATAACTCAAGAATTTTAACACAAAACCGGCCGACTTAACAAGGAAGCCACCAAATTTTCCCAAAGAAATCGTTGACCCGGGCCCTATTTATCACTAAGATAAAAGGCAACACTATAACCAGTCGAAACGGAGCGATTCCATGACCACTCTCATGGCCTTCTTTAAAAACCGAACAGTACAACAGCTGTTCATCTTTACACTTTGTCAAAATATTCTTTGGTGGCTAGCAGGATCCACGGCCAGTACTGGGACGCCCCTCGGGACGGATGTTAAAATTTATCTTCTTATCTATGGACTCTTACTTGCCGCAGGAATTTTCTTACTATTAAAACGGCACTTTCAATCACACATCGGCCCGATTCTGGTGGTCGCGGCAGCCACCATGGGCATCCTTGCAGCTCCCAGCGACCACTTAGTCCAGGCATTCGCGTTGTTGCTATGTGTCTTCCTCGTGCTCGCGTGCATTCCCCAATTGGGCCTACAATCCATCTATGGGTTGATTGTCTTCAGCGTTTTAGCCGGCTACGGTGTCCCCGTGCTGCTCTTCTTCTTAAGAAACCATTACCTAGCTGTCCAATTTTTGACCCCGTTGGTCCCGCTCATGGCCAGTTACTTGACCTTCTTTGAACCCTACTATTTAACCAGCGAGCGCGATTGGCGCTGGACCTTAGTCACGCCGATTATTTTTTGTCTATCCCTCTTCACATTGGGCCTTTTCTGGCAAATGCTTTTAATCATCGCTGTCGTCGTGGCCCACTGGTGGCTACAACCGCGGCTGAGCAGCCGGTACCGGTTAGTCTTTTCCGGTCTCTGTCAGTTACTAGTCGGTATTCTTATTTTGCGATAATTAGTCGCCTACTTGATGGTTAAGCCCCAGAGTTTTAAAGTTTCGCTAAACCCAAGGGAACTCACTACCGTTTCGCAATTAAACCATGCTAGAATGAGGCATCATCTAGTAATGGAGGAACCAAAATGACGGAAATTAAAGTGATTGGTGACATCCTGAGTGGTAAATTTCAACCCACCCTCACCGGTAATCGGATTGTGGATGCAGCCTTGATTGATCACTTTTGTCGTAATCTAGCGGTAGCCTTGGGATTACCACTATCGACGGTCCACGCGGAACACAATTGGAATCTCACGACGGATTCAGCACAGATTTACCTGATTGACGATCAAATTTTGGCGGTGACTGACCACTTGCGCGGAAACGGCAACGTGATTGCGGTAGCCCACAAAGACTTGCTTCGGGGTCAAGTTGGCGTGACCCAACAAGAACTAGCCAGCCGCTTGTCACTACATTCGACAGCTAACTGAGATGTCCGACCACAATTGGTTGGGCATTTTTTGTTTTCATAATGAAAAAACAGACAATTGGCAGATGCCGCCTACTGCGCTGCACCAGCCAATCGCCCGCTCACAATCACTTGTCCAAAATTAACTTAAGTAAAATCACGAATTTTGAACAGTGACCCTCGGAACCACACCGTATGCTCCTCAAGCTCGCGCTGGAGCATCATTAGACCATCCGTCAGTTCAATCTGCTTGCCATTGACAAAAAGCTGTTCTTTGGTCCGAAAGAGATGATGGTGTTGAATGTCAAACACCCGCCGCAAACGGTAGTTTAACCGCCCGTAGTTGATGGTTTCGACGGCACTGCCCGTTTCAATTCCACAACTATCGGCCTGTGCCAATTCGTCATGAGTGAAACTGTACTTGCTATGTGACTTGCGGTCCCACAGCTCCAATTGATACGTGGCATTTAGTGACGATTGTAAAAAGTGGCCGACCTGATCGAAGAAGTTCAGCCGAAAATGCGTCAAGTCACTCGTATCCAGGTAAAAATGTCGTTGCTGTTGGTAATGATCAAGGGGCTCGCTCAGCTCCGTTTCAATCCGGTGCGTAATCACTTTGTACGCCTGTCTGAGTTCCAAAAATTTTTCGATTAATTCCCGTTCATGACCCGTTAACTGTCGATCTAATCCCAGAACGCCCTTTTCAGGGAGCTTTCCGTTGAATCTCTCCTCACCGTTCAAGACCATTGTTGTCTCCTCTTGTTAGCCATTCGTAGTTGCCGAACTTTGCTACACGGATACTGTACCACGCTTCCCATAAAATTAACACCGTCGATGATTAATAAGCAATGATTGCTTCGTATTTTGACATTCTGAGTTGCTTATTTGAATCACCAGTCAGTGGACAAAACCACTACGCGGTTAACTTTCGCACGCATTAAACACATTTGTCGGCCAATTAATTCCTAGCCTTTCCGACAGATCTGACCTTCAGGATTCCCGGTCCATTCACTGTTTCCCTTGCCTTTTGGCCAACTACCCGGTATATTGAAACTAACCACGAGGAGGAAATAACATGGCAGATATACTCGTTTCAACTACTGAAAAGATTCCCGGTCAAGAATATCAGGTCATCGGTGAGGTCTTCGGACTGACCACACAATCAAAAAACGTGATTCGGAACATTGGGGCATCCCTGAAGAACGTCGTTGGTGGTGAAATCAAGGATTACACCAAGATGCTGGATGAGGCCCGCAACGTCGCTGTTGATCGCCTGAAACAAAATGCCGCTAACATGGGGGCAGACGCCGTCGTGATGATGCGCTTTGATTCCGGTTCGATTGGCACCGACATGCAATCAGTCGCCGCCTACGGAACAGCCGTGAAATATCAGTAAATTCTGACCAGTACAACGGTTATCTTGTACGCAATGTTCGTGACACTTTAATATTTTTGTTGGGAATTCGTCAAAAGCCCGGCAGAGCAGTCGTTTAACACGGCCGCTCTGCCGGGCTCTTTTTTTTGCATTCATTTAGTTAGATTACCGACCAAATTGCCACTTCCCGTGTAGCCACAAAGCCTATTGTGTAACCATTTATCCCCACACATCGGGCTTAATGGGATAAGGCCTAGCCACTTTGACAATATTGTCCCCTGGAAACTGTCCACCCTACCAGAAGTGTCCGTCCAACTCTTTTTACACACGCTTTATACTAACCATAGTCAATAAGATAGCGAGCAATTGAAAAGTAAAACATTCGGATTTAAAAGAAAGTAGGTATTCAAAATGTTCAAGAAAATCGTGAAATGGACCGTCTTAATGGTTGCCACCTTAGTCGTCACCTTAGCGACTTGTAACGCAACCATCTTAGCCGCAGCTACCAGCACACCAACCCCTTCTTGGGGCAGTTGGGATCAGACAACCATTACATACACCACCGACACTTCTTCTTCCTATTACAAGAGCGTTTGGAAAAACGCCGTTAGTCGCTGGAACAAGGTTGGCGTTGTTCAGTTAAAAGCTGCTAAGAGCGGCGAAAAGGCTGACATCACGTTGACCTCTTCCGAATCACTCAGCACCAAGAGCGGTAAACTTGCAGGCTACACCAACTACTCTTACTTAAACAAGGGTAGCGACAACAACGAAATCGTTGCTGCTAAGTCAACGTTAAACCGGAGCCTCTTAACGAAGTACGGTTACACCAAGACCCAGCGCACGAACGTCGCCACTCACGAAATTGGCCATGCACTTGGCTTAAGCCACTCTGCTAGCAAGGACAGCGTGATGTACGCATCCGATCGTTACGCTTCCATCGACCACCAAGACAAGGTCGGTTTACAGGACGCTTACAACAACTAAACGTCTATCTAACATTGACGAATACCTACAAACCTCTAGCCGCCGGTCCAGCTAGGGGTTTTCTTATGCGCTAAATACCAGTGATTGGCGGCCTCATTTGAAACAGCCATTATTGGTTGACCTCAGGATTGCTACTTTGCTTGCCACCTAAGGTCACCAACTATCATCACAGGTAAATACCCAAAAAGAACACTCAAACGTCTGTAACCACAGATTTGAGTGTTCTTTTTTATCGATAAACTAGGAATCAACCAACAATCATTTAGCCACCTACCTATGTCGGCAGTAATACAACCCGAAAAACGGCAAATTCTACTGCATATGAATCGCAAACTGCGGATGGCGACTGGCAATCCGAGAAACGTGGACGGACTTGCCAGCTTCTTCAATCAATTTACCATGACCGATTGCCAGCGCCACGTGGTAAGTATAGCGTTGGCCGGCAACTTGCCAGAATAACAGATTGCCCTTCCTGGCCTGACTGACAGGGACATGCTTCCCTAGCTTCTGCTGCACGCCCGTCATCCCGCCAATATCACGATGCTCGACATCCAGGTACACCTGGTCGACGAATGAGGCACAATCTAAGCCACCAAAAGCATCACGCCCCGCATACCGGTAAGGTACCCCGAGATAACGCTTAGCATCGGCAACTAGCCGACTAGTTCGACTCCCCTTGGTTGGTGCGGCCCGTTTAAATGTCCGATTAGTGTTAGCCATCGTCGGCTTGCCGTTCAGATTGACCTGCCCCGCCTCCAAATGAACCGTCAACACTTGCTTCTGATACTTAACGAGCAGATTTCCCTGCTTAGAGAAGTGTAGCTTAATCGGCTGTTTACCAGCATAGACTGTCGTGCCTTGACCCCGACCAAATGGGTGATAGCTTACCAGGTAATGACCATACACCGTTTGATCGTTATACGCATAGAGCTTACCGCTACGCAGCGTCCGGACGTTGACCCAATGACTTGCATAGTGGTTAAAACGCTTCCCCTGTGGTTTGGTATAACACATCAAGCTCACATTACGAATCTGCCCTTTAGCCGTTTGCGTGATATATACGGACTTATAACGGCTAATTCGACGGTCATACGACTTAGCAGCATCTAACCGCTCATGCGTTGAGAAATACCCTTCCCGGGCAAACATTGTCTGATAGCTTGCCTGAGCACTGATCTGCGCCACTTGCCAACCAACGACACATCCTACAAGAATAAAGGCCACTTGCCACCATCTTTTTTTCAAGCCTAACATCCCCAACCTCTAAATTTTTACTTCTGATTTAAGCGTAGTCCCAATCCAGAACCGACACAACCGATGACTACCTTCTAAACCACCTTAAAAACTGCACAAAAAAAGCCACCGCCGATTGCGATGACTACCGAGCTGAATCTTCTGATACCGGAGGTGGGGTTCGAACCCACACGACCTCAACGGTCACTGGATTTTGAGTCCAGCGCGTCTGCCAGTTCCGCCACTCCGGCAAAAAAATACTGATTGGATACACCCAGTCAAAGGTGGTAATCGGATTCGAACCGACGATGAAGGTTTTGCAGACCTCTGCCTTACCACTTGGCTATACCACCATAATCGCCTATCCAATCTGACTGGACCAGCTGAATAAATCCAAGATGCCCCAATCTAAGGGCGGTATGTGGGAATCGAACCCACGCGTGCCGGAACCACAATCCGGTGTGTTAACCACTTCACCAATACCGCCATCACATTACAAACAGGGATAGTAGGAGTTGAACCCACATCGACGGTTTTGGAGACCGTTGTTCTACCATTGAACTATATCCCTATAATGATGGTGGGGAGTGGATTCGAACCACCGAACCCGAAGGAGCGGATTTACAGTCCGCCGCGTTTAGCCAGACTTCGCTACCCCACCATAAATGGCGCGGGACGGAATCGAACCGCCGACACATGGAGCTTCAATCCATTGCTCTACCGACTGAGCTACCGAGCCATACCATCATGTAATATGTTTGTTGTGTATTAAATTATTAATAACATAACAACGGTCTGTACGAGACTCGAACTCGTGATCTCCTCCGTGACAGGGAGGCGTCCTAACCAACTGGACCAACAGACCATAATTAAAGTGTTACGTTACCTATGGAGGATACAGGGCTCGAACCTGTGACCCTCTGCTTGTAAGGCAGACGCTCTCCCAACTGAGCTAATCCTCCAAAATGACCCGTACGGGATTCGAACCCATGTTACCGCCGTGAAAGGGCGGTGTCTTAAACCACTTGACCAACGGGTCATACTATTTAAACGGAGAGTGAGGGATTCGAACCCTCGAAACAGGTTAGTACCCGTTTACAGCATTTCCAATGCTGCTCCTTCAGCCACTCGGACAACTCTCCATTATAAAGCTCCGGCAGGCGGGCTCGAACCGTCGACAACCTGATTAACAGTCAGGTGCTCTACCAACTGAGCTATGCCGGAATAATCGCGTAGCAACGTCCTATCCTCGCAGGGGGCGATCCCCCAACTACTATCGGCGTGCTGAAGCTTAACTTCCGTGTTCGGCATGGGAACGGGTGTATCCTTCAGGCTATCGCCACTACACTATGAAAGAACTTCTTCTCTCAAAACTAGATATCATCAAATTATTTTCTAGAGAACACCACGTTTTTACAACTTGGTTAAGTCCTCGACCGATTA
>NZ_RHNN01000082.1 GCF_003946245.1 Levilactobacillus cerevisiae | reverse complement strand
TGCTGGAACAACAGCCTGGACAGCGACAAATGGTGATACGACCTTTGATGCCTTTGTTAGCCCAGTGGTGCCGGGATCTGTAGCTGATAAAGCGCAGACAGCTGCCGTAACTGACCTGAATGCCGATTCAGCAGATGTTAATGAGACCGTGACATACACGAAAGTCGGATCATTGGTACCAAGCTCAAGTGATGGGAACTTCCCTGGAGCACCAACAGTAGTCTATCCAAATGACCCAAGTGATGCGACGAAGGTTACACCAGCCGGTGTACCGACGGTACCAGGTTATACAGCACATGATCCAGAAGGTCATGTTTTGACACCCGGTAGCCGTTATCAGCCAAGTGATCCAACGAAAGATACAACGATCACCTATACAGCAGATAAGCAAAAAGGTAGTGTCAGCTATGTTGATGATACGACCGGAAAAACTTTAAAGACGGATTCAATTTCAGGAACAACGGGCTCGAAATCCAGTTATAGTACCAGTGGCAGCATTGCGGATTATAAGAAACAAGGGTATGAGTTGGTTACTGATGGCTATCCAGCAGATTTGACATTCGACAATGATGACACAACTGATCAGAACTTCACGGTTCACTTGAAGCATCAGCTGACGCCAGTGAATCCAACGAAGCCACAGACACCGGGAGCGCCAATCAATCCAGATGAGCCAAATGGACCAAAGTGGCCAATTAGCACCAACTATGATAAGACGGTCAATGAGACCGTCAGCTATGTTGATCAGAATGGACACGTAGTGGCCAAGCAGCACACTGATTCTGTTAATTTCACACGAACGGTCGTTGTCGATAACGTTACTGGTGAAGTTATTACAAGTGGTGCTGGAACAACAGCCTGGACAGCGACAAATGGTGATACGACCTTTGATGCCTTTGTTAGCCCAGTGGTGCCGGGATCTGTAGCTGATAAAGCGCAGACAGCTGCCGTAACTGACCTGAATGCCGATTCAGCAGATGTTAATGAGACCGTGACATACACGAAAGTCGGATCATTGGTACCAAGCTCAAGTGATGGGAACTTCCCTGGAGCACCAACAGTAGTCTATCCAAATGACCCAAGTGATGCGACGAAGGTTACACCAGCCGGTGTACCGACGGTACCAGGTTATACAGCACATGATCCAGAAGGTCATGTTTTGACACC
>NZ_RHNN01000081.1 GCF_003946245.1 Levilactobacillus cerevisiae | reverse complement strand
CCTCAATTGTCAAATCAAGTGCAACACTAAGAATCTATTCTTAGAAGTGGTCTAGTTGCTAAGCTAGTTCAGGCATTAGATCAGCTGGACAGCGATAGTTCAATGACCGCCGCAGCCGGTTGTTTAAGGTATCTTGAGCCAGTTGAATATCAACCAGTGAGGCCAATGCCAAGGATCTGCCCTTCGGGAAGAACTCGCGTAAAAGGCCGTTAGTGTTCTCATTGGTTCCGCGTTCCCATGGTGAATAAGGATGGGCAAAGTAGATGTCCGTTCCCTCGACTTGGCTCAAGCTTGAGAACTCGGCACCGTTATCAAAAGTAATGGTTTTAAAGTACTCAGTTCCATAGTCATATAAGGTATTTTGGAGGGCTTTCAAGCAAGTGTCGGCATGGTAATTGGGAAGTTTAACGATGATTTCTAAACGACTAATACGTTCAGTCAAAGTCATTAATGCTGGCTCAGATTCAACCCGTTTACCTTTGACCAAGTCACCTTCCCAGTGTCCAAGCTCTTGACGCGCTTGAACCACAGTGGGACGCTCTTCGATTGAATGGCCCAGATTCTTCTTATTGATTCGGTGATGCTTTGTCCCGGGACGTTTGACTCGGCGACGGAGTTTAGCTGGTAGGTCTGAATTACGGATAGCTAAACGCTGGTCATCAATGTATCGATACACCGTCGGTGTTGAGGGACAGACAACTCCTGGGTAATTAGTCTTGAATTGGTGAACAAAAGTATCCACACTATGCATTCTGGGACGAGCTTTTAAAGCTGTAACCAAAGCATTACAGAAGGTTTGACAGTGGTCAAAGAGTCCACGATAACAGCTGTTTAGCCGGTGCTTACGATAAACTGCTTCGCCAGTTTCCGCCA
The DNA here is from genome assembly GCF_003946245.1 of Levilactobacillus cerevisiae. Classification (GTDB taxonomy): domain Bacteria; phylum Bacillota; class Bacilli; order Lactobacillales; family Lactobacillaceae; genus Levilactobacillus; species Levilactobacillus cerevisiae. Next base: position 330 of record NZ_RHNN01000081.1, on the reverse strand, counting down.
GATACAACTGTTCAAAGATACGTGTATTAGCGTTAATCTGTGTTGTTGTCCCACGTCTCAATTCACGTGAAATCGTGCTGGGATCACGATGAAGTACCTTGGCAATCCGGCGGATGGACCAATCTAAGTCCCTTAGAGCTTCAATTCGACCACGTTCAGCTAAACTAAGTTGGTGATATTGATTAGATATGATATTCTTAATTCGGGTCATGAAGATACCTCTTTCTTGTTTGTGGTGAATTAAGAATAGGTCTTCATGGCCTTTTTGACTAGTCTGAATAAAGAACTGGTCTAGTAGAGCAGGTGTTGCACTTCAATTTTAAATCGAGG
>NZ_RHNN01000080.1 GCF_003946245.1 Levilactobacillus cerevisiae | reverse complement strand
CTGGGTCAGCGATCGCATCTAACACCCGATCCCTTTGCACATTCATACCGCCTTTAAAGGCTGACAACTTAAGGTACGTACCGCTTTCTTCAGTCTGAACGTTCTTCAAAACAAAGGTATTAATTGGCACCGTAGCCTCTTCAAAAGCTGAATACTCCATCTGAATCAGGCTATCAATTTTCTTGTGCTCAATTAAATACTTCCGCAGCTTCTCGTAAGTTTTGATGAACATCCAGACGAATGGCGTCATGAAGGCGGAGTAACCACCACGTTTCGTCAGGTTACTGTTGTTGAAGATGAAAATTGAAAACAGATCGCCAGAATAGTCCGCGTAATACTTCTTAACGTACTTTTTCAGTGCTGGATCCATCTTATTCATATACGGTGGATTAGTTACGACGACGTTGTAGTGCTCACGAAGAACTTCGGCAATTTTCAGAACGCGCAGAAGCTTTTCCTGCATTGCCTGAAAACCAAAGATATCCAAGTCATCCACTTGAACGGCCTTGATGTTTTGACGTAACTCGTCAAAATCATACTTCTCTGGACTATCAAAATGAATAATTGACCCCAGTTCGCGCGCATTACTGAAACGCTCAACAATATCCGCCGCCTGGTCGCGAGACTCATTAGGAATCTGCGTCATGAACTCTTCAGAAATATCGTCAGTGTCCTCAAAGACAAATACATTAGGTTCCACATTACCAGGACGTAGAGCACGGCGATTATACTGTCTGGCTTTCATCATCAAGGCAAAATAAGCCAATTGGTAGGCCCGCTTGTCGATCTCCAAACCGAAAAGATTCTGTTGCAGGATGAGCGTTGCGGCGTCACGTGAGGAATAGCCTTCCTCTGAGTAAATTTGCATTAAGACATCAAATGCATAAACCAGGATATGGCCGGAGCCCATGGCGTTGTCAATGATTTTCAAGTCTTCAACCGACTCAGTATCCCCAACCAATTCGATGTTGCTGGGCAGAAGAAAGGCCAAGTGCTCTTTTAGATTACTGTTCGGATGCCGTTCCAGCCAGTATTTTCCTAGTGAATTATCCACCATGTACTTCACGACCCAATCCGTCGTAAAGAGTTGAGTTGCGGCAGGGATATCAGCCTTTTTGACTGGTCCACCGGTGATGTTCACCACCTGATCGTGCGGCTCAGTATTATAATACTGATACAGCCACCCAATAATCTCCACCTGCCCACCAACGGCCAC
>NZ_RHNN01000008.1 GCF_003946245.1 Levilactobacillus cerevisiae | reverse complement strand
CATTCTTTGATTATACAAAAATATCCGTTGCCAGTAATCAAATTCATTTGATTACCAACAACAGATATTTTAGAACCCTAATAACTCGCTCATAACAGCAAAGAAGTACCAACTGCCAAGCAAAATTCTCGGTAGTTGGTACTTCTTTTAGATTTCAGACTTTTTCAATAACGGCCAACTCTGCATCATTGGCGCTAAGCGAATGTACAGGCCCTCGGCAATTTGTAGCCAGAGGTAGGCTAGCAACACCGCACCGATCGTATCGGTTGGGAAATGGGCGTTGAGGTAGACCCGGGAGACCATGACTAGGACCATCCAAACGATTAAGAGGATGCGAACCAGCCACGCCTTCCAGGACGCCATAATCATGGGCACTAAGATGACCCAGATCATTGCGACCAGTAAGAACGTCCCAAAGACGTGTCCACTAGGGAAACTATAGCCGTTGTCGATGGCTAAATGGCCCGTTGGCCGGGCGCGTTTGACCAAATTTTTCACTAAACTCGCGATCACGTCTCCACCGGCTAACGTGGCGAGGCACCACAGGGCGGGAATCTTGAATTTGAAACCCCACAGCAGAAATGCCAGGATCAATACCCAAATGATATCTAGCTTGGGCTCTGCCAGACTGGTCACACCCCGATAAAGCAGTGTCTTCCACCCCGGTTGGTTCTTTTGGATCACATCAACAATTGATGAGTCCAAGAAGTCCACGTAAGCATTTTGGGCCTTTATGTAGATGGCCACGACCAAGAACAGCGCCGTAGCAAGTGTTAGCTTCCACGGCCGATCGCGGTCCCGATTAAATAACATCATGTTTAATTATTCCTTTCGTCATACCCGATTCTGGGAAAAACCCCTAGCAATGAGTATACCACCCCATCCCCAAATTTCTAGGATTCTTTAAAGTATTAACAATTTCATAAACGCTTATGATGGCGCCAAAAACGACGTTGAATCCGATTCACCAGTTCTGATAAGAGAAACCCAAAGGCAATGGCGCCAGAAATCATGACCACCTGTAAGAGAAAGACGAAGGCCGTGGCGTTTTGGCCTAACGCAAAATTCTTAATCATTTGGTAGGCCTGACCCCCGGGCACCAGTGGCACAATGGCAGGGATGTTAAAGAGGATCATGGGCATCCGTTTAATCTTAGCCGCCTGTAACGAAGCCACCCCGATTGCGACCGCGCCTAACAGGTTACCAATGACGTAGCCGCCGCCCCACAAAACCGTGAAGCGATACAGCACGTAGCCCAGCACCCCAATCCAGCCGCCAACGTTGAGTGCCCGCCGGGGAATATTAATCAACACACCAAACGCAATGGTCGCCACGTAAGTTCCCACGACCTCAATCAAAAATTCCAGGACAGACATCAGGCTGCCTCCTCACTCACAAAAATTGTAAAACCATGGCGATACCAAACCCAATTGCGGCAGCGCTCACCAGGGCTTCAACACCCCGCGCTGGTCCGCTGACCAGATTTCCCGCCAAGATGTCTCTCACCGAATTGGTGATGGGGACCCCGGGAACCAGGGGCATAACGCTCCCAATGATAATGTCATCCACACTGTTCCCCAGGCCCAGGTGCACGCACACCACGGCCATGACCCCAATCGCGGCGGCCGACGTAAATTCAGACAAAAACCGAATTTGAATATATTTATTCAGTACATAATAAACCCACCAGCCGAGCATCCCCACGACGCAGGTAATCCAGAAGTCAGGCAAGTTGTGCCGGAAGACGACTTCCAAGGGACCACTGACCATGGCCGCAGCCAACAGCTGAAGCCAGAAGGGAAAGTAACGACTCTTACTGTCCAAATGATCCAGCTGGTCGGCGAATTGCCGCAGATCAATCTTGTGATCCGCGAATTGCCGGGACAGGTCGTTGACGACCGCGATTTTTTCCAAATCAAACGTTCGGCGCTTAACCGGCTCGATCTGAGCACCGACCTCCCCGTTGATAGCCATCAAAATTCCGGTGATCATCACGAAAAGTTGGCTGGTCTTGGCGCCCGCGTTGTGTGCGATGCGGGTCATGGTGTCCTCGACACGCTCAATTTCCGAGCCGTTTTCAATCATGATTCTTCCGGCAGTGAGGGCCGTGTGTAAAATTAATTGGTCCCGCTTTTTCTGACTGCTCATCCCGGTCCCCTTTTCTTTTTTAGGCGTTTCGTATATTATACGGCACGCAGCTAAGCGGGGAAATAGACATTTTCCTTTTGGGTGAATTTTTTTCTCCTACTAGTGAGTGTTGTGGCTATTCTGTTAGATGACCAGCATTTAAAAGCAGCTAAACTAAAGACTGAAGCCCCAACTAACAGGGATTCAATCCACAAAATTAGTCGAAGTTTGCCACCTGCGGCTGACAGAGATTCCGTCTGCTGTGGGGACCGCCTGCGGCCTGAGAAACGGTCCTCTGGCTCGGTTTGAAGCCTGTCAAAGTTCGCCAGTCTCCAAACGCGTCCCACGGCGTAACCTGAGAAAATCGCTCAGCTAACGTCGTCGACACAGCTGCCTCCATCTCTGTCCTCCTCCGGTTAGGATTGTTCTTTACTATGAAATTGACGTGACCATCGCCAGCCTGGTAGCGTTTTTCCATGATAATTGGTAACTGTCTGTGTAGGCGTGAGTGAGCCAAATTTAGGCTCAGCCGTGGGATTTTCCATGTGTTCTTCTTGGAAAATGGCGACTTTGAAACGCGGGCTGGGCGATTCAAAGCGAGCTGGCAGACCGCTTCCTAGGCTGGCAGCGTCCTCCCCACAGCGTTCCAGCCTAAGTTTTGCGAACGGTAAGCCGGCAGGTTCAGACAACATAACCTTCTTTGACAACTACGAAAAAAGCCCATGGCAATACGCCACAGGCCGATGAATAGATTATTTACTTCACAAAGATATAGTGCGCAGCCTTATAACTCACAATGAGCTCTGCGTTGTCGGTTAAGTTTTGAACCGTCACGGGACCTTCAAAGGGATCGTGCTTCAAAATCTTCAGCTGATCGCCAATGTCTAACTTAAGGTCGCCCAGGTACGTCAAAAGGTCATGGTTATCAATAAACCGATCAATCGAGACCACGTCGCCGTCAGCGGCATCGTTCAGCACCGTGTGGCTGTCTTCGTGATAGTGACCGAACCGATCGGGAATGACACCACCGTGGGGACAGTGTGTCGGATTCCCCAGCATATCATCCAGGGCATTCACCATTTTGGGGCTGGTTACGTGTTCCAGCACTTCGGCTTCGTCGTGGACGTCGGGTAAATCATAGCCCAACTTCTCCACCAAAAAGTCTTCCCAGATCCGGTGTTTGCGCACCAAATCTTCGGCCAGCCGAATACCCTTGTTCGTCAGGGAAATCCCGGCGTAGGGCGTATGTTCAGCCAACCCTTCTGCAGCCATCTTGTTAACCATTTCCGTCACAGAACCGGCCGCAATATTCAAGCTAATAGCAATTTGTTTGTTTGAAACCTTTTTCTGTTTGCCACCCAGCTCGAAAATAATTTTTAAATAATCCTCCTTCATAGGAGTCATCACAGTTCACCTCATCTAGATTGTGTCTCATTTATACCGCGAATTCCCCTGAAGTGCAAGGCTAATCGTGTCGCCAATCATTCTGATTGTAGAATAAATCCTCATCCTGTCCCCGGCGACACTCGGCTTGAATCGTGACGTGGTTCACCCCGTACTTGTGACAGAGGAGCGCCTCAATTTGCCGATAAATTGGTTCAATTTCACTCAGTGGTAAGTCATCCATGTTCACGTGAACCGAGAAGACGATGTTATTTTCATCAATCAACCAGGCGTGAATGTGGTGGACGCCCTCAACCTCTGGCAACTGGCAGAGATCCCGTGCAATGGCATCGTAGTCCAGGTCTGGAGAGGCTTCCATTAGAATACCAAACGTCTGCTTGATGATGGGCCAAGATTCGTAGACGATATAGCCCGCCACCAAGATGGTAATCACCGGGTCGACCCAGCTAATGTGCCAAACGGTAATCAGGACTGCTCCGACGATGACCCCCACTGAAGCCAGCGCGTCACTCAACAGGTGCAAGTAGGTTGCCCGAATGTTGAGATTATGCTGGGCACCATGATTTAACAGCACCGTCGATAACAAGTTTGCTAAGAAACTCACCACGGCCACCACCAACATGATGTCCCCTTTGACGGGTTCCGGATGGAGCAGGCGGCGAACCGCCTCACCGGCCAGAACCAGCGAGATGATTACCAAGACGCCGGCATTTAGCAGCGCCGTTAGGATCTCAGCTCGCCGATACCCATACGTGTTGCTCCGGGTTTGTCGCCGACCACCAATCCGGTGTGCCGCATAGCTCAAGACGATGGAAAACGCATCCCCTAAGTTATGAAAGGCATCAGACAGTAACGACAGACTCCCGGACAACAGGCCACCTATCAATTCAAAAATCGTAATCACAACATTTAACACGGTGACCAGTAAAAACCGACCGCCAGACAAACTCTTCTCCACTTACGCCGCCCCCATTGCCTTGCTCCCTCTATTATCGCAGAGTTTAGGTGAATTGAAAAGGTAGTTTTTGGCGAACCTCATACTAATGTTGCTGGTGAATTTTGACAGGTACAACTAGGTCGCTAGACTCGTCGACGTATTTGCTAATAAATTCAGACTAGACCGTTCGCCTCTCAAGTCACTCTCTGCCACTGAGTACACCCGGTAATTAAAAAGGTCGATCCCGCTGAAAGCGAAACCAACCCTTTAATATAGTAGATTTAAGTTTAATTAATGTGACACCATGACCCCTTTTTAATTAATGTGACACCATGACCCCTTTATCTGGGTTTCAACCATCCTAGTGAACGGCCTGCGTTGCGGCCAAATGAACAGGCTTGGCGTTAACCGTCAGGCGTTCGTAAGCGAAGTCCGTGGTCCCAGGCATGCCAGCAGCCGTCAAATCAATCTTCCCGGTCTCACTGAAACCGCTCTTCTTGATGATGTGTTGCATAGCCATGTTTTGCGGGTGCGTATCGATCCGAATGCTTTCAATCGCATCTGCGTGATCGATTTGCGCGAACAACCGTTGGAACAGTTCGCCGGCTAAGCCCCGACCGTGATGGTGACTAGATACTGCTACGCGGTGAATAGCCAAGTATGGTGCTTGCTTGGTCAGCCACTGACCATCGATCTGTTTATAGGTCGGGTCCTCCCCGGGAATCAAAGCGGCAGTCCCCAAAATTTCATTGTTCTCTTCCAAAACAACCGTCCAGCCTTCGTGAATATCGTCCACCAGGACCGCCGTGTTTGGGTACGCGCCCTGCCATTGGTCAATTGCTTGGGCAGCGAGTAACTCTCGTCCATCCCGGATAATCGATTCAATTTGTGGTAAGTCAGCCATAGTAGCTTGTCGTAACAGCATGTGTTAACACCATCCTTCTTGTTTTTGCTTTAAGCGATTTTGTTATCTTAACACGTTCGCCAAAGAATACAACCAAATAAATCCCCTTTTTCTTAACAAATTTGCTAGAAAGTAATGAAAGCCCACAACCACAAGGATTTTAGTCATCATTGTTTCTCATTTTGCGTTCATTTTCTCAACATTTTTTCATGTTTTCAAGGTGATATTCGTCAGTTATTGGGTTGTCTTCCGCGACACGTTCATCTCCCGAATTTGATGTGGCCTCACGGATTTATGTTTTGTCTTAGGCCATCCAGCCAAACCCATTTCAGCGCACAAAAAAAGTCCATTCGAGAACTTTCTAAACTCGGATGAACTCTGCGGAAGCCGCGGCTGGCGAGAGAAAAAAGAAATGGAATTTCTCATAAAACACGTCGTTTTAGTTTCACGATTGCTTACGCTGACATATTGTCAACGTAGTCCATGCGCAAGATAAACGCGCTATTACTAATGGTTATTCGCCTGGTTTCACAACACGTCAACAACATGATTGACCACCAATCCAGCCAGAAGATCGATTGGTATCGAAAGTTTTTTCTGCCAACCACAAAATGCTCTCCCGTGTCTTCAGATTACCATTGTTACGGGTGATAAACAATCAAATCGCCCTATTTCGTGCCAGCAATCAGTTTAAATGTCCATTTACCATCGATTCGCTCAGCCACCAGGTCCTTATCCGGTTCTGGATCAAACGTCCCGAGATTAATCTGGGTCTGCTCATCGGTCACGGCCATCGTTACGAAGCGGCCCTCAAAGAACGATCGTAACATATCAAAGTACGTCCCCCGCTTGTGTGACAGCTTGGCAGCCCCCACCAAGGTATAGCCATCGTCCAGGTAAGTCTTGATCTGTTGAACTTTTAAAACTGTCTTATAGGAAAACTTGCGATTCTTGCCATCGCTGGAAGCCTCGCTGTGAATGTAGCCCTTGCTTTCCCAGTAGCGAATCTGGCTTTGCGACACGCCCGTTGCGGCTGCGACATCCCCAATGCCCAAAATTAATTTTTCAATTGGCATTTTTTTTAATAAATTTGCTGCGTCTTCTTCCATGTTCGTAACGTCCACCCTTCTCAATCATTTTTCCACTGAATCGCGCCCTGGTATAAATGAAAGCGGTTGTGAAATTTATGAGTACTTCTACGATTGATGTATCCTTTTCTCTAATCAGTATAGATATATTAAAAAGCTTGTCAAGCTAGTTGACAAAGAATCGAATTCTGCGTATAGTTATCCCAGAATTAATTTTAGGAAAAAGAGGGAATTACAATTGGGAAATGCAACTGATACCAACGGAAAATCCTACAGCCGGACGCTACTAGTCGTCCTCTTGTTGATTGGAACTTTCTGTACGGTGCTAAACCAAACGATTTTAAGTACTGCCTACCCAACCTTAATGAAGGCCTTTGATGTTTCGACCTCCACTGTTCAATGGTTGACGACTGGTTTCTTGCTGGTTAACGGGATCATGATCCCAATCAGCGCGTGGTTACTGACCACGATTAGCTCCAAATGGCTTTACATTGGCGCAATGTCAACGTTCTTAGTTGGGACCATCCTCTGTTGGTCCGCCGTCAGCTTCCCGATGTTGCTGATTGGTCGGTTGATCCAAGCCGTTGGGGTTGGGGTTTCAATGCCATTATTGCAAACTTTGATGCTCACCATCTTCCCCGCTAACCAACGGGGGACTGCCATGGGGCTGGCCGGAATCGTTATCGGCCTGGCGCCTGCCATTGGGCCGACCTTATCCGGGTGGGTCATTGACAACTGGACTTGGCGTGACCTCTTCGGCATGATTATTCCAATCGTAGCCGTCGTCGTGATTGCCAGCTTCTGGATTATGCACAGCGTTCTGGAAACACGGAAAGAACCGCTGGACTTAATCTCCGTTATCCTCTCCACCATTGGATTTGGGAGTATGCTTTACGGCTTCTCCTCCGTTGGTGACGATGGCTGGGGCAGCGCCTTAGTCATGTCAACGTTAGCCATCGGGTTCATCTTCGTTGGACTCTTCGTTTGGCGTCAACTGAGCATGGAAAACCCATTCTTAAACTTCCGTGTTTACAAATCACGCGAATTTACCGTTACCGCTATCCTGAGTTCCGTGGTCAACATGGCCATGGTTGGGGTAGAAATGGTCATTCCCCTTTACCTCCAAATGGTTAAAGGGATGTCGGCCTTCCATTCCGGATTAACTTTGTTAGCCGGTGCCCTAATGATGGGGATTATGAGCCCAATTACCGGTCGTGCGTTTGACCGTTTTGGTGCCAAGCGTCTGGCCGTTATGGGGATGTTCTTACTGACTGTCGGGACGTTACCATTCGTCTGGATTACGAAGGACACGTCAACGCTCTACATTGTGATTCTCTACGCCCTGCGGATGTTCGGGATTGCTATGGTTATGATGCCAGCAACTACTGCCGGGATGAACGCCTTACCATTGAACATGATTTCTCATGGGACTGCCGTCAACAACACGCAACGACAAGTCGCTAGTTCTGTTGGGACTGCCATCTTAATTAGTGTTCTGACTAACGTAACGAAGAGCCAGATGCCAGGCAAGCACGTCTTAACCACGAACCCACTGAGCTACGCCAACAGTGCCATTAACGCCACCTTGTCTGGTTACCACTCAGCCTTCTGGATTGCTGCCGGTTTCTGTGTCCTTGGTTTAGTCGTTGCCTTCTTCATGAAGGGCAGCAACCACTCCATTCATTTAGCAGATTCAAATAGCAAGCAAGAAAGTGCGGAAGCTAGCAAGGGAGGTGCCGCATAATGATTATTATTTCTGTAGTTATTTTTGCCGTCCTGTCCTTCATCTTCTACGTCTACGTTCACCGTCCAGCCCTCAGTAACACGCTGACTGCCATCACCATTATTGGCCTACTGACAAGCATCTTCTTCATGATTAAAAATGACCATGATCACTACGGGATGCACGAAGTCACCAAGACGACAACGCAAAAGATTTACTCCGCTTCCCCATCGAAGCAACTGCCAATGATGCTCTACCAATCAATTGGCACGGCAAATAAGCACCAGGTCTACGTTTACAAGACCAGCGCGAACGCCAAAAAGACCAGTCACACCCGCGCTAAGGTCACGACGAAAAACGTGATCAAGCGCACGACTGGCGCCAACCGGATTGTGACCAAGAAGACCTACTGGGAATACAAGAGTGGGAGCTACAAGTTCTGGTTCGGTCTGTCTGGTAACGGACACACCTACGTCAAGGAAACCAACACGATCTACATCAACAAGAACTGGACCGTGTTGAGTGCCACGCAAGCCAAGAAGCTCCAAGCCTTGGCTAAGTCCAAGAGTTACCAAGCAAAACAAAAGACGGCCGCTGTGGCTTACGTCAAGAAGGCTGTCATGGCCGCAATGACCAAGAACCCTAGCATGACCGCGGCACAACAAAAGCAAGTGACACAACAAGCCACTGCTGCTTACCAAGCACAAGCGATGAAGCAGTTGATCGCTCAGGTTAAGAAGTAAGCACTTGCAAGTTAAAAGCACGTTCGGCCCACTCCAGTGAGGATGGTCCGAACGTGCTTTTTGGTTGTCTCAAAAATGGGATTGCTGTGAATGTCCGTTCCCGGCGGTGGGTTCAAGGCTTCCTGCTGTGGGGAACGCTTCCAGCCTGAGAAGCGGTCTTCCAGCTCGCCTTCGAGACTGGCACACCAGTTTCAAAGCGAACCGGAGGACCGCCTCTCAGGCCACAGGCGCTCCCCACAGCGGGCGGAGCAAAGAACCACCGCCGGGAGCGCAGTAAAAAACACCGGATAAAAAAAGCAGCTCACGGACTGATCCGCGGAGCTGCTGGTGGCACTTTTACCAATTCGTTACCTAACTAATTCACCTGAGTTAACTGCGTTTGCCCCTTGCGGCAACGTGGTAATAACCCGGATAAGTCGTCTAAAGACGTCCCGTTATCCTGAAAACATTGAATCATATCGATCCAGTACAAATCTGAATCATCGAATTCGGTCGTTGAATGGCCCTTCCCTAGAAGTCCACTCTTGACGTAATCCTCAATGCGGCTTGCGTCAACGTGTGCTGAGGCTGCCAGTTCAGTTAAGTTCATCTTCATCGCCCATACCCTCACTTTCATTCGTTATCAATGAGAGTATCATACAACCACCTTTAAGGAAATGCAACCTTTTCCGTTCAAAAAATTCATGTGACAATTTTACAAATAAATTACGGGTTTACGTAGCCATAAGTTAGCGCTAAACTTGAAATTAAATTCTAATTAGAGAACAGGAAGGAAGTCTCTTATGAGTCCCTCACTCACCTTTCGGACCGGGGTTCGCGACGTCTTACCCACGGTCTTTGGTTACATCGGCGTTGGCCTGGCTTTTGGGATTGTCGCCCACACCAGCCACCTCAGTTTATTGGTGGTTGGTGGCCTCTCATTCGTCGTTTACGCTGGCTCCGCCCAATTTATTATTACCAGTATGTTATTGCTCCACGATCCCTTGTCGGCAATTTTTATCTCAACCTTTCTCGTGAACTCCCGCATGATTCTGATGAGCACCAGCCTCGCCCAATATTTCAAGCACGAGTCGCTGGTTCGTAACCTGTTGATTGGCACGCTGGTCACTGACGAAACCTTTGCCCTGGCCATGAATAAGCAGAATAAGACCAACGGTAAACTCAGCTTTGCCTGGCAATCTGCGGCTAATCTAGTGGCCTACCTGGTCTGGGGCGTGGCGACCGTGGTGGGTGCAATTCTGGGTGGCCTGATTGCGGATCCGACCCGTTTTGGCTTTGATTTCGCTCTAACCGCCATGTTTATTGGGCTGGTTTATCTCCAATTGATCAGCGACAAGCATCTGGGAATGTCACTCCAGCTCAGCGTCATGGTCTTCGTCGCACTTGCTTACTACTTCTTAATTGCCGTGATGAGCCAAAATTTTGCCCTGCTCGTGGCAACCGTTGCTGGCTGTTTGTTTGGAATGGAGTTGAAAAAATGTCATTGAGTCTAACTGAACTCTGGGTGATTCTGGGTTGCGGCGCCATCACCGTGCTCTCACGGGTGCTCCCCTTTGCCTTTGTCAAATCGCTGAATATGCCAGCTTGGCTGATTAGCTTCTTGTCGTTCGTGCCGATCACCATTATGACTGCTCTGTGTTGCGAAAGTCTCTTCATTGCCCACGCCGGTCACCTGGCTTCGCTGAACATTGCCAACTGCTTGGCTGCCATTCCCGCCACCATTGCTGGCGTTCTCACCAAGAGCCTGCTGATGGTCGTGGTCATTGGTATCATGGCCATGGCAATTTTGCGCTACTTTTCGATTGGCTAGCTCAATTTTTCGTTAAAGGCTGGAAAAGCGCGGTACACACCCATTTCGGCCAAATTTAGCAAACGACAAGTCGGTCGGTTAAAACAAGGTTACCAATAATTTAGCGCCCAACTTCCGCATCACATCCGGAAGTTGGGCGCTATTTTCAATCCATTAGCATTAACTAATCATTATCTGGCAAAATTAAGTTTAAGACAATCCCAAGTACAGCGGCCACGGCCAAACCTGAAAATTCGTACTGACCAATCTTCAGGTACGCGTTCCCAATCCCGATGACCAGGATGGCGGAGGCAATCATCAGGTTGCGTTTCCGGTTGAAATCGACGTGCTTTTCAATCAAAATACGCATCCCACTGGAGGCAATGACCCCGAACAGAAGGAAACTGATACCCCCAATGACCGGGTTCGGAATACTTTCAATCAACGCGCTCAATTTCCCAACGAAACTGAAGATGACCGCGAAAACAGCTGCTCCAATCAACACGTAGATACTGTGCACCCGGGTGATTGCCAGCACACCGACATTTTCCCCATACGAGGTAACGGGTGGTCCACCAACAAAGCTGGCGATAATCGACGCTAGGCCATCCCCCGCCAAGGTATGATTCAGACCGGGATCTTCGAAGAAGTTGCGGTGAGTTAATTCATTTAAGACGGTAATGTGCCCAATGTGTTCAGTCATGGTCACAAAGGCGATGGGCGCCAGGCTGATAATGGCCCCCCAATAAAAGTGTAGCGGGTAGCTCAGAATCGGCACTTCAAAGCTGGGTAACTGTAGCCAGGCCGCCTGCATGACGGGTTTGAAATTGACCAGCCCCACCGCAGCGGCAATCAGGTACCCGACGACAATGCCTAAGAGAATCGGCACCAGTGACAGGAACCCGCGCAAATACAGGTTAAACCCAATGGTCAAGATTAACGTGGCCATCGCAACCGCGAAGTATTGCCAGTGGTAGGTGCCAGCACTGTCGACGGTTGCCTTTTGGGCCGCGCTACTTGCCAGTGACAGTCCAATCACCATGACCATCGGCCCAACCACAATCGGTGGCAACGCCTTGTTGATCCAGTCCGAGCCAATCAAGGCGACCACCAAGGCCACCACCAGATACACGGCCCCGACTGCCAGCGTCCCCTGCGCAATGCCCGGGTACCCCGTCGTCTTCATCAACGCCACCATGGGCACGATGAAGGAAAAACTCGAGCCCATGTACGCGGGAATCTTTCCCCGGGTAATCAGAATGTACATCAACGTGCCGACACCGGAACTAAACAACGCAATCCCAGGATTTAACCCCACTAGGATTGGAACCAGGACGGTAGAACCAAACATAGAAAATAAGTGCTGAAGCGACAGGCCCAACCATTGTCCCCAACTAGGCCGCTCCCAAATATCGATTAGGGCGTCCGGATTACGGTAACGCTTTGGTTCTTTCATGCACAAAGACCTCCAGGTAGTAAGTATAGAAAAAGGGCACGCCATTCCCGTAAGGAAACTGCGTGCCCACTCATTTTGCCTAAACTTAGCCCAGCATGTGCCAGAGAGTGCACCCTTCATTGCCTCACGGGACAACGTTAAAGGAACATATTTGTACCTAGTATAGAGATTCCGTCAAGCCACGTCAATCGCTTTTCACATTTTTCGTTTCTAGCCGATTAAGCGTTGATACCACTGATTAATGAGCCCCAAACCTATTAAAAGCAGGACACCAATCACGACCAGCGTCCAGTTCGCCAGCCAATCCGTGACGAACCCAAAGACAAAGCTGCCGACCGGTTGAAAGGCATCGATTGCCAAAAATAAAATACCAAACATTCGGCCTAAAAAGTCCGGTGCGGTCAGATTCTGGGTGATGGTGATGGCCCGAATTTCAAAACAAGAATAGCAGAAACCAAAGACGCCACTCACCACTAAAAGCACCCAATAATTAGCCCACACACCGGCGATTAGTAACATCGCCGCTGCCAACGCCAGGTCGCTGTAGTTCTGTTGCCGTTGGGGCGGCCGTTTGTCCAACGTCAGACGCAAGCCGCCTAAGATACCGCCAACTGCCAACATGACTAGCAAATAGCTATAACGTGTTGAGTCCCCGCCGTACAGGTGATTGACATTATAGGGTAAAACCAGTCTTACCGCGGCATAGAGCACGTTGATCAGGCCACCTAGGACGATGACTTCAATCAATCCTGGCCGTTGCCACACGTACCGCCAGCCGGTCAATAGGCTCTCTTTGACGCCTAATTGACCACCATTGCCCGTGGGTTGGACGTAGTGAATGCTGAGGTAAAACAGAAAGGACAAGAGAAATGACGTCCCGTTCAGGAGCAGAAATCCGCGGAGATCTAACCATTTGAGTGCCAGCAAGCCACCACCAATCAGTGGTGCACAAATATCTGCCAGGTCAATCAACGTGTTACTGACGGCATTGAACCGCTGCCGGCCGGCTAACGTAATCAGCTCGGGAATCATTGCCTTGGCCGCGGGCAGACTGAAGGCCAACCCGACGTCCAGAATCACGGTGAGGGCAATCAAGGGTCCCGCCGTAATGTGCTGGGGATTTAACCACCAGGCGCACACCAGGCAACCCACAACGCTCAGAAATTCAGCGCTGACGACAATGCGTTTGCGGTTAAAATTATCGACAACCACACCACATAGCAAGTCCCCGAAGAACAGGACCACGCCTCCAATGGCCTGGATAATGCCCAATAGCGCAGCGTTACCAGTTGCTTCGACAACAAACCAATTCAGCCCGAAAAGATACAAGGTACTTCCGAGCCGTGAAATGAAGGGCGCCAGCAGTAATGGTAGGTTAAACGCCTTGGCCGCAGAATTCATGCGACCACCTCCATTTCACTTTACGTCAAGACTAATCGACCATCCGCCAGTTACCCTCATCTGCTTTAGAAATATCATTTAAAAACTTTAAGACGCGTTTGGCGCGATTAGGTTGTTGTTCGTTCAACACATTCAGCCCGGTCCCCGTCACCAACGGTTCGCTCAACCGAAAATCCCCTTGATCCGTTTCGCCAGTCGCAAAGGCCATCACGGTCTCGCCAGATTCAATCTGGGTCGTGAGGAAAAACATGGTGAAGTCGTCATCGGCCTGCATGTAGGCTGGCATCGCCCAGATATCTGGCGCAATTTCTTGCATTTCACCGGTCTCGGTCCCGTCCAAGAATTTAAACTCCTTGTGGTTCGCTTGCGTGACGGGGTCTTTTAGGACCAACATCATGTTGGCAAAGTCCGGATCGCCCAGTTGGATATTATCTTTCATCGTTTCGTGTCCTCCTTGAAGTTTCGCAATTATTTGCGTCGTTTTTAAAAGTGAATGTAAAAACCATTATACCAGCGTTTTCTCTAAAATTAAATCGCGTTGTGACTCCGTACCTAAATGGAAAACGTGGTCGCCAACTTCCTTGAAGCCCATCGCCTGATAAAACTTTTGCGCGGAAAAATTATTTTCCCAAACGCCCAACCAGATGGCAGCGAGCCCGAGCGCCGTCGCCTTAGCCACCGCGTGCTGATAGAGGTGTTGGCCTAAGCCCTGACGTTTGAATTCTGGCAGAATGTAAATCCGTTCAATTTCTAAGCTCCGGTTACCCCGTTCTTCAGACTGAGTGGCACCCCAGTTAAGCTTCAAGTAGCCGGCGACAACGCCATTTACAGAGATAAAATCAAACGTCGTGGTTGGCTGTTGCAACTCCTGCAATAATTGGGGCTGGTTATAGGTCTTGTCCAAGTATTTTGCCAGGTCCTCAGGGGTATTAGCCGCCCCAAACGTATCGGTGAAAGTGGCCCGACTGACCTGTTGAAGTGTTGGCATGTCTGCTGCGGTAACTGCTGTAATTTTTCCTGTCATTTGCGTGAACTCCTTTAATAATTTCTAATTTGACCTTGCTTGACGGCTTCCCAATTCTCCGCCACATTCTGATCGACCCGCTGCAAAAAGCTGGCTAGTTGCGCCGCTTCGGCTGGTGAAAAACCTTGGAGGGCGATGCCGTTTGAATACGCATTTTCGCGCTGAACTAAGGGATAAATTTCTGCTCCCTGCGTTGTGACAAACAATTTTTTAATTTTGCGGTTTACCTCGTCCGTTCGCTTTTCCAGTAGACCAACTGTCGTTAATTTCTGAACCGCTCGAGCGGCAGTCGTACGGTCGACCCGCAATAATTCTGCCAGTCGCTCCAAGATAATGCCGGGATGTTCGGCCACCCGTGCCAGGTACAGGTACTGCCCCTTGGTCAGGTGGACGCGCTGAAATTCGTGATTGGCGATTGAATCTAATGCTCGGGCCACGTTGCCCAAAGGTCGCAAAATTTCTGCCATTGTCGTCCCCTCCTTTGAATGAAACCTAGTCTAAATCAATTATGCTGTATTTGCAACAAAAAGTTTTAAAAAAATAAATATACCATCGTAGAATAACTGTCAAAACACCTAGAACGGCCCGGCTGAGCGGTGCAAAACGAGCTCCAAGGCCGCCCCTGGCTTTGGCCATCCTACCCACAGCGTTCCAGCCTAAATTTTGCGAACGGTAAACCGCTATTTTACATGATGTCGTCGAACCATTATTCCCGTTATCCCAAGGATTTCAGGTAAAAAGGCTTTTAAAAAGCCGCCCAGTAACATACCAGGCGGCTTCCATAAAAATTCATCAATTGGCGAGACGGACCCGTTGGCCAATCTCCAGTTGCATGTGGTAATACTCGTGGTCCCCAATCATCTGGGTACCGGTGACCTCATAGCCCATACGTTCGTAAAGCCGCATGGCGCCGGGGTTTTCGAAATCAACGTTTAAGCCGATTACCGACTGCCGGTCCCGCTGAGCATAAATGGGTAAGGCCCGCAATAGTTGGCGGCCAATCCCCTTACCCTGATGGTCGGGTGAGACGGCGAGTGAATCCAAGTACCATTCACCCGCTTCAGTCTCTGAATCTAAATCAAATGGTTCGTCGAATGCGGCACTCTTAGCTGCTAGGCGAGTCATCACGTCATCCACAACGTCTTCTTTTTCACCCGGATAGCCAAATGCTACCCCGACTACTTGGCCATTGGCCTCGGCCACCACCGTGGTTGCCGCCCCGGACAAGTATGTCCGCGTGCGGTACGCCGCCGTGATGACCTTCAGTAAGTCGGGGCCTGGAACGTCTTCCAGGTCGGTCAAAGCCATTTCGTCGTAGATCAAGTTCATCAGTGGGGCAACCTGGGTTGCATCCGCTGGTCGAGCTTCACGAATTATCACAAAAAATCCTCCATTTCTAACACTATCACTAGCCTACCGGAGCCCAGCCCCTTTGTCAAAGGATTTGCCGCGAGGCCAGCTTGGAAATGCGCAACCGTGCTCTCAGCTGACACCGCTTAACACACGCTTATTCTGCCCAAAGCGTTCCAGCCTTAACCTTATGAACAGTAAGCCGGCACGTTATGTCGACAGTTCACCTTTCACCCTTTAGCCAACACCAAAAATCGATCCAGTCATTACGGGTTACGCACCCGCTGACTGAACCGATTCAAAAAGTTTTGCTTAATGGGCAACGTGCCCGGCGACTCGTTGGCCAAAGATTAGGCCAACGATAAATAAGAGACTAGCGGTGATCCACTTTCTCATGGTGAGACTCCCTTCGTTCTGCCGATTCAGGGGAAGCTTTGGCCGCCCGCAATTCGGCTAGTTCTTGTCGAATTTCACCTAAAATTTCTAACTGAAACCGTTCGATCTCCATGGTGTGGGGGACCTGGTTCTGTGCTAAATGGTCGACCTTTGCGTGAAGTAACCGCAGTTCGTGTTCGGACTTGAGGTTCACGTGATAGTCGTTTTCGGCCATCATCCGGTCGCGATCAGCGGAACGGTTCTGGCTCATCATAATGATGGGGGCCTGAATCGCCGCCACACAGCTCAACACTAAATTTAACAGAATGAAGGGGTAGTTGTCAAAGTTTGCGCCAAAGAGGTGCAGGCCATTGACAATCATCCAACCAATCAGAACGAACATAAACACCAGAATGAAGCCCCAGGAGCCACCGAAGCGGGCAACATCATCGGACACTTTCTGCCCAAATGTGAGACTTTCCTTTAAGCTATCGTTCACATCAATAATGTCGTAATCGTCGCTCTGAAGAGCCTTGGTCAACTTCTGATTGATCTTTTTCGTTTGTTTCAGGTCGGCATTGATCATCGCATCCACGTGATCCAACCGATATTTTAATAAATGGTGACCGCAAATGTAATCGGTCGTTTTGCACTGCGGGTAATCCCGTTTGATGCGGTTGCGTAACCCCACTTCCAATTCAGACAACTGGAGGCTCGTCTCTAACGAAATGGGTTTCCCATCCACCAAACAGGTTAATTTGTCCGCCTCTGCCATGCTTGTCACTCCTCAGATAATTGTTGCAGCATTGCTTGCCAGTCAGCCGGCGTTGTGCTGGTAAACGCGCGGTCTTCCCCGGTAAAGGGGTCGGTAAAGGCCAGCGACTGCGCCTGTAAGGCCTGGCGCGTCATTCCGGCAATCATTGGGCCATCATAGAGGCCATCGCCCACCAGGGGATGATTAAGGGACGCAAAGTGTGCCCGTATTTGATGGGTGCGCCCCGTGTGGAGCTTTACCCGTACCAAAGTGGCGTTGGGAAAACGTTGTTCAACCCAGTACTCCGTCTGCGCGGGTTTGCCATCCGGAGAAACCATCTGGTTGTACCCCGCTGGATCACCAGCTAGTGGTGCGTCAATCATCCCATGGTCGTCAATCAGCTGACCACTGACCACTGCCAAATAACGCTTATCAACTTGGTGCGCGGCCTGCATTTGACTAGCCAAACTGTTGGCTAACCGGTGCCGGGCCACCCAGACCACTCCGTTTGTAAAACGATCCAGGCGCGTTAAAATGTGTGGCACCTGATTCTCCGCCTGTTCAGTCGCCCAGTAGCCCTTAATCCGGTTGACCAGGGTATCCGTCCGATTGGCGGGCCCGGGAACCACGTTAAGGCCGGCTGGCTTGTCCACAACGAGCCAGTCCCGGTTCTCAAATAGAACGGTAATGGGCACCATGCTAGTCGCCACGGCGTCATCTGCTAATTCGGCTGGTAACGTGATGGTGACCGTATCGCCCACGTTTAAATCGACTGCAGGCGTCACCACTTGGTCGTTTACGCGGATGGTGCCCGACTGTTTCAAATCGCTGAAGACCCGATGGCTGACACCGTGATCATTTAAAAATCGTTTCAAACTTGTGACGGGAATCGTGACCTGCCAACTTAACTCCATGGGAAACGCCCTTTCTATTCATCTGCCAGATCAAGCATCCAGTCCAGATTGTCGTTACGATTGTTCAACCGTTCGGGATGCTCTGCCAACGCGGTGTTAATGGCCTGGATGCGCCCGGCAAAGGGTAACCGGAGGGTCAAATCATCTTTGGCCCCGTGAACCACCATAAAGGGCGTCCCCAACTTAACCTTGCCCGTTGTGACCAGCCAGGAAATGGTCGTCACCTCGCCGACCATTTCACGGCCATCATCGGCAAAACCAAGTCGAAATAGCCCTTCCTCGTTAGGCGTTAACCACAGAGCGTCCGCGCTTGCTTCAATTCGATCAATCATTGCTGTCACCCCTCGCTTTGACTTTCCGTTCGCTGCTTTTCAAAAAATTTTTCAAAATTTAAGTTGTGTTAGTTTGCGTGGCTACCGAATGGTTTCGGGCCACCCAACACCTGTAATTAAGTTTCATTTTACCATAGCCCACAATTTCACGGGAACCATTTCCCCCTTTTTCCGGAAAACTCTGTATAATAAACGGTATAAAGGGGGAGATTCATGATGATGGCAGGAAGCTGGTTAAACGGTGGCTTGATTTTGATTGCGGGGATTGCCCTAATCATCTTTATTTTAGCAAAGTTAATTCCACGAACCAACCACGACAAGGATATGGTCGTACTACTCGGTATTTTTCTAGCAGTAGGTATCGGCCTGGTCGGTATGGGTGGCTATATCGGCATGGGAAGCTGGGTTAGCGCCATGAGTTGCTGGTAGTCTGCAGCACTTTGGTGGCTTAATTAAACAATAGCGAAATCAATGATAGTCGTAAAAGAGAGAACCCGTGATGACATCGGGTTCTCTCTTTTCGGCGTGCTATCTATTTTTCCTGTCATGACTACTGTAAATACCGGCTAGTCCATCGCCAGTATTTATAACAATGCTTAACGATTACGTGATTCAGATGTTGTGTAAGCCTTCCGTGATTGCGTGCCCTGCTCTTCAATTTCTTCTAGCGTCCGACCCTTGGTTTCTGGGACAAACAGGCGAATAAAGGCGACCCCCAGTAGGCAGATGATGCCAAAGATTCCGAAGACGGCTTCTTGTGACATGGATTGCGTCATGATTGGGAACAACAAACCGACCGCAAACGAGCCGATCCAGTTAAATGAAGAAGCCAGTCCTGAGGCGCGTCCCCGAACGGCTAACGGGAACACTTCCCCAATCAGCACCCAAGTCAACGGCGCCCATGTAAAGGAATAGAAGGCCACGTAAACGGATAGGAACACAACAATCAACATTGGATTGTTATTTGGGATGAGTAAGTTTAGGATGGCTGGCAAAATAAATGAAGCGCCCATAACCAAACCGCCCAGTGTCAGTAGTGTTCGGCGATTAAATTTATCTGCAATCACCAAGAAGACCAAAGACCCAATAACCAGAATGATACCTTGAATAATTGGCCACAGGAGTGCTGAACTCGCTGCACTCCCCGTTGCCTGTTGCACAATCAGGGGAATGTAGTAGAAAATGGCGTTAGCTCCCTGAAACTGTTGGAAAGCGGCAACACCAACCCCGGCGATCACCAGGTAACGATACTTGCTGGAGAATAACGTGCCCCACGAGGTGTTCTTGGCAGCGGCTGATTCATCGACGGCTGCAGACTGAATGTCTTCGAGTTCGCCAGCAATTTCATCGGCTGGGCGAATGAAACTCAAGACTTCTTTAGCCCCTGCCAAATCGCCACTTTTAACCAAGAAACGGGGTGATTCTGGTAAACGCAAGACGCCGGCAAAGAGAATGATGGCTGGTACGGCAGCTGAACCCAACATTAATCGCCAGGCAAACGTCTCTGGTAGCCCTTTCAGAAGAAAGTCCACCACGTAGGAAATCAGCATCCCGGACACAATCATGGTCTGGTTGATCCCCGTCAGCCGCCCACGTAGCCGTGCTGGCGACATTTCTGACATATATGCTGGGACCAGCGCTGAGGCTGCCCCAACAGCAAGCCCCAGGAAGATCCGCACGCCAATCAAATAAATGGATCCCTGATTAGGCGCAAAGCTTGATAGCAGTGACCCTAAGGCGAAGATGAGTGCAGAAATCAAAATCATTTTCCGCCGGCCAAGCTTATCCGAAAGCTGACCAGAAATGGCGCCCCCAAAGATAGCCCCAAACATCACGGCCGAAGTAATCCAGCCAATCAGACCAGCATTTGTCAGGCTCCAATCGTGTTCCAGGAAGGGTAAGGCTCCCGTCATGACCCCAATGTCATAGCCGAATAGGATTCCTCCGAAGGAACCGAAGAAGTAAATGAAACCGCTTGAAATTTTCTTTTTGCTTGCCACTATTTATTGCCTCCCAATGTCTCTGAATGCTCTCTCAACAACTGACCTATTCTTATGCCTAAAAATGGGTCTGATAAATCAGTATGTATCCGCTTAACCGCTACAGTATCACGAATGACATGAAAATACGTAAAACGTTTTCATAAACGCAATAGATTCATTTTATATCACTTGTACGGATAAATCAACCGTTTTACGTTACGTTCGTATTACTTTTCTAAAACGTTTTCTTAAAACGGGACAATTAATGTAAGCGCATTCACTCAAGGGTAATAAAATACCCATCAAATTCGGCATCAACGGGTATTTCGATCTCTAGTTCAGTTTCTTAATCACTCGCGCGGGGTTGCCACCAAGAACCACGTTGTCGCCAAATGACTTGGTCACAACGGCACCAGCGGCCACAATCACGTTATCTCCCAGGGTCACGCCCGGACAGATAATGGCGCCGCCACCAACCCATACATCGTCGCCTAAAGTCACAGGCTTGCCGATGCCCAGCGCGCCATTTCGCCGGAGCTTGGGATCGGCTGGATGATTGACAGAATAAATTTGAACTTTCGGCCCCAGCAAGCAGTGCTTGCCAATCCGGACGGGGGCGACGTCCAAAATAGTACAGTCGTAATTAGCAAAGAAATCATCATCGACATAAATATTATACCCGTAGTCACAGCGAAAGGTCGCGTGAACCTCAACGCCCGCGCCTGTCGCCCCAAATAAGGCCTGCACAAGCCGCTTTGAAGCAACTGGATCACTTTCTCCCAGAGCATTCAGCGCGGCAACCTGATCACGTGCAACGCCGCGTTCGGCGACCAATTCAGGATCATAGACGTTAAACAAGTCGCCGCTAATCATTTTTTCCTTTTCGGTTTTCTCCAAGGGTGTCACTTTCCTTTCTGGGTCCTTATTTTATTGGATCATCCATGCAGTTCTATTAGCTATCCCAATTTAAAACCGTGATCATGTAGACAGCTTGTAGCTAAAAATTGAAAAGTTGAGCTGTCAGCATATCCCCGTTGAAAATAGGCAATGCAATCTAAATCTGCCGGCTTACCGTTCGCCAAATTTAGGTCTGAACATTGCGAGTAACCTGTGACCAATTATTGCGTACCAACGTTGCCAGTCCGGCGATGGTCACATCAACGTTCTGGTATAGAACAATCAAAACCGGAGGAGGTCCCCACAGCAGACGGAATCTCTAGCAGCCACAGGTGATAATCTTTCACTAATTTTGGATTTTCAACCTTTAGTTTGGGGAAAAAAGTGGCCGCCCGCCAGCTCGGCGAACGGCCACTCCATTTAAAAGCTTACTTGATGAAAGCCTTCGTCATACCAACCATGGTAGCGTAGTCTTCCATTTGTTCTTCAGTCAGAGAGAAGGAAAGCATGGTGTGGTGACCACCACCGGCCTTCATCCATTCCAAGGCACCGGTCTTCAAGCCAACCTTTGGCGTCCAGAGTTGCTTAGCAACTGGCAACTTAGGCGTTTCAGCTTCTGGCTTGTTAGCATCAACAGCGTAACTGATCATCTTGAAGCCGTCACGGAAGTCCGCAACAGTGACGTCAATGGCGTCGCCTTCTGAACCAGTGAATACCAGACGTGCAGGGTCAGCCTTACCACCGATATCCAATGGGTGAACTTCAACCCGTGGCTTGTCGGAAGCGATTGAAGGGTCGACTTCCAGCATATGTGAACCGAGGATGGCTTCGTGGCCCTTCCGCAGATCCAACGTGTAGTCTTCCATGAAGGCAGTCCGATCGTTGTGGGACATAATCTTCATCACACGGCCCAAGGCAGCGGTCTTCCAGTCACCTTCAGCACCAAAGCCGTAACCGTCACGAATCAATAATTGTGCGGCTAAACCAGGGAGTTGTTCCATCCCCCATAGGTCTTCGAAGTTCGTGGTAAAGGCGGTGTAGCCACCCTTTTCCAGGAAGCTCTTGATACCCATGTATTGCTTCAATTGTACACGGACAGAATGTTTGTACTTGTCAGCATCGTTGTCGCCTTGAACCATTTCGTAACGAGATTCGAGGTCGGCGTATTCTTTGTCGATGTCAGCGTCAGCAACCTTGCTGATTTCTTCAACCAAGTCACCGATACCGTAGTAGTCAACGGTCCAGCCCATCTTGATTTGTGCTTCAACCTTGTCACCTTCAGTAACGGCAACGTTCCGCATGGTATCGCCAAAGCGGGCAACCTTAACCTTGAAGCTTTCGTTGTAGGCAACGGCAACGTCTTCCCAACGTGCGATTTGTTCTTGCACGTCTTCGTCACCCCAGTAGCCGTAAACGATCTTGTTGTTCTTTTGTAGACGCGCGTTGATGTAGGCATATTCGCGGTCACCATGGGCACTTTGGTTCAAGTTCATGTAATCAAAGTCGATGTCGGCGTAAGGAATGTTGTTCAGGTATTGGGTAGCCAAGTGAAGTAATGGCTTTTGCAGCAATTCAGTCCCACGGATCCAGTTCTTGGCTGGGGAGAACGTGTGCATCCAAGTGATCACACCGGCAACTTTATCGTTGTAGTTAACTTCTTTCATGAAGTCGGTGATGCTTTCAGCGGTCGTCATAACGTCCTTGAAGACAACCTTGTAAGGCAATTTGCCACTGGCGTTTAACTTGTCAGCGATGTCTTGGGCGTCCTTGGCAACGGACTTCAATTGTTCTTCACCATAAAGGTGTTGTGAACCGGTAACGAACCAAAATTCATAATCTGGTACTGATAACATAAGATAACACTCCTTTAGTAGTTTTAAATTAATTATTCGCAATGATTAGATGGCTAACTCATCGACTTATATAAATATCAGTTCATATAAGTGTCATAGGCATGAACCCTGTAAAGCTAACGCCACGTCGAAGGACGTCCTTGCGTAGGCGGCAACCCAAAACCTACTCGCGTGCAGCATGTTCCTTGGACTTGGCGTTGTTTTGGCCGTAGTAGGCATTGGCGCCATGCTTCCGCAGGTAATGCTTGTCCAACAAGTATTGTGGTAACTCACGATTAGCCCGCGTTAATTGCAAGGTGTGGTAGTCTTCTTCGGCAACCACTTCCAGCACCTTAGCGTTGTAAACGGCCTTGTCAGGTGTTGGGCCCCATGAGAAGGGTCCATGTTGGCTAACCAAGGCAGCGGGAACGGCTTCGTAATCAATACCGCGTTCGTTGAAGGTCTTGACGATGGTCTTACCCGTGTTACCTTCATAGTCTTCTTCGATTTCTTCCTGGGTCAAGGCATCGGCAGCTGGTACGTCACCATAGAAGGTGTCAGCGTGCGTCGTGTTCATGGCTGGAATATCCATCTTAGCGGCAGCGAAGGAAACGGCCCAAGGTGAGTGGGTGTGGACAATCCCACCAATATTAGGAAAATGATTGTACAGGTACGTGTGGGTTGGTGTATCGCTGGAAGGATTCATGTCCCCTTCAACAACCTTACCGTCTTTCAAACTCACAACAACCATGTCTTCGGGCTTCAATTCATCGTAAGGGACGCCAGAAGGCTTGATTACGTACAAACCCTTTTCACGATCGACACCGGATACGTTGCCCCAAGTGAATGAGACCAAGTCTAATTTTGGCAAACGCATGTTAGCCTCGTAGACCTCTTGTTTTAACTCTTCAAGCATAATAACTCTCCTTATAATTCAGTGATTAGTCGGCCAGTAGCTCAACGGCCTTGCCCTCAACTGGCAAAGCAGCCTTGTAACCAGCGATGAACTCGTTGGATCCTTTGACGCCAGCTGGGTCAGGTTCAACCGTCGTGCTGTCTGGATTGGCGAAGACCTTGTTGTCCAAGAAGTCTTCCAACGTTTCATTGGTATCTTTATCAGTCACGTAGAAGCCTAGAACAGCCATCCCCCACGGACCACCCTCACCAGCATTACTGGTGACAGTGATAGGTGTATTCAGCGAGTCGGCCAGAACTTGTTGGCCAACCTTAGGTGTTCGGAACAGCCCACCTTGAGCAATCAAGGAATCCAGATGGATGTGTTCTTCATTTGCTAAAATATCCATACCAATTTTGAGCGGCGCAAACGCTGCGTAGAGCTGCGTCTTAACAAAGTTCGCTAACGTAAAGTGACTGTTGGGCGTCCGGACAAACAATGGCCGGCCAGCCGTCATCTTGGTGATGTTCTCACCAGAGAGGTAACTATAGTTCAACAGTCCCCCGGCATTGGCATCGCCTTCCGTTGACTTGTTAAATAGCGCACCGTACAATTCGTCCGGCTTCAAATCAACACCAATCGTTTGGGCAAATTCTTTAAATAAGTTAACCCAAGCGTTGATGTCTGAAGAACAGTTGTTGGTGTGGACCATCGCAACTGGCAACCCAGTTGGGGTCGTTACCAAGTCGATGTCGCGGTGAACGGCCTTCATGGGTTGATCTAAAACGACCATCGAGAAGGCTGACGTTCCGGCCGAAATATTCCCGGTCCGTTCGCGGACGGCGTTGGTCCCAACCATCCCGGTACCAGCATCCCCTTCAGGCGGTGCCATCACGCTACCAGCGGTCAGGTTGCCTTCTGGGTCGAGCAACTTGGCACCATCAGTGGTCAAGCTACCAGCTGGTTGCCCAGCCAAGAGTACTTTGGGCAGAATTTCTTTGATATCCCAATGATACTGCCGAACGGATTTGACGTTTCTGAATTTATCTAACAGCTTTTCATCGTAATTCTTCGTGTAACTGTCAATTGGGAACATGCCAGAAGCATCCCCAATACCAATCACCCGTTCACCTGAGAGCTGCCAGTGCACGTATCCAGCTAATGTCGTGAAGAACGTGACATCCTTGACATGGTCCTCTTGGTTAAGGATTGCTTGGTACAGATGAGCGACACTCCAACGTTGTGGAACATTGAAGTCAAACAACTCTGTCAACTCATCGGCAGCCTGTTCGGTCATGTTGTTCCGCCAAGTTCTGAAAGGCACTAGCAACTCATCGTTTTCGTTAAACGCCATGTATCCGTGCATCATCGCACTGACACCGATTGACCTAATTTTAGTCAATGGTACTTTGTATTTATCTTGTACTTCTGCAGCCATTTCTTGGTAACTGGCTTGAATCCCGGCCCAAACGTTTTCCAAGGAATACGTCCAAACGCCCTTCTTCAACTCGTTTTCCCAAACGTAACTGCCAGAAGCAATCGTTTGAAAGTCGGGAGTAACTAAGACGGCCTTAATCCGCGTTGAACCAAGTTCGATTCCCAGCGAGATGTTACCGCTTTCAACATCCTGAATAATATTCTCCGCACTCATGCGATTAACCTCCATAGCTCTGTCGGCTAGTTAATTCTGTCACTTATGACTCAACACAAGAATTGTACAATTTTTGTTCGCATAAATCAAGCGAGAAAATATATTTATACGGATTATTTCTCTTTTGGCTGTTTCTACGGTCTTTTGAGGCATCTATCTCCATACTATTTTTTTATTGATCGTTTGAGCTGTGATTTAAGAGGAAAGGAACCGCTCACAATAAGAACTAATTTGCTTCAATTGGTTAATCACTCACGTCCTATTTTACGGGTTTATCTAGTTATCCGGATAAATAACACGTTAAGGTAAAAAACCACTCGCCCATCCATCTGGGAGAGTGGTTCATTTTACCTAAGACTACTTTGCGACCAGCAGCTTACTTAAATGGACACCAGAAAAGGCGGGCCATATGCTGTTGTGGAAACGCAACGTGTAACTGATTATCTTGCTGTTTTACCTGAATCCCTCTCGGCTCCTGCGGATAGATTAACTGCATCTCTTCAAAGTCCCCGTACCTCGTCAAATCAATTTTCATTTGGCGGCTACCTGAGTTTTGCCAGACGGCTAAGTAAATTCCCGTGTCTGTTTGGAGCCCAAATGCGAGTTGATCATCGTCAATGTGCCCCATTCCTAAGGGCCAAACGGGACGTGCCAACGGAATTTGCTCCCGATACGTCTTGTAGACCGCGATTCCTTGTTGTACCAAGCGTAAGCGTGAAGCCGACAGTCGATTCAAGTAACCACTCTGATGAATACGTACGAGCATCGCATTCACCATGTTGTAGATTGTTTCCTCTTCATCTCCATTAGCTAGCGGGTAGGACCATACGGCACATTGTTCTGGCGTCACTGCGCTAACACCGGCTGCGGAAATTGCACCATTGCGCAGATAATTGGTCTGATCCGTCAATGACTGAATGCTGTGACGCTGTAACATAACATAGTCATGACGCATACCACCGCTTCCACAATTTTCAATAACAAGTTCTGGATACTTAGCAAAGATTTGATCTAACCAGTCGATATAGGCGCGATTATGGGTTAACAGCGCGTCGCCAACGCTATCGCTTTTTACATCACTACCGATACCAGTAGTGATATTGTAATCCATTTTAATGTAGCCCACATGGTACTCATTAACTAAGCGATTAACGACTTGGTCTGCGAAATGAATAACTGCCGGGTTCCGAAAGTCTAAATGGTAACGGTCAACGTCAATCACCCGCTTTCCATGACGCATAAAGAACCAATCATCGGGTAGCTTATCGGCCAGTGGACAGTTGATTCCCATTGCCTCAATCTCTAGCCACAATCCCGGTACCATTCCCTTCTCACGGATATACCCAGTTAACTGTTCAATCCCCTCAGGGAAACGTTTAGCTGAGGGCAACCATTCACCCACACTATCCCACCAGTAGCCATCGGCGTACCAGCCACAATCAATTACAAAATAATCACAGCCGGTCTTAGCAGCAGCGTTAATCAACGGGATTTCCGCCTTAGTGGTTGGATCGCCCATTAACCCGTTCATGTAATCATTAAAGATGACAGGTAAATGGACATTATCAGCGTTAGGGCGACGAATCAGGCGGCGATAGGTTGTCAGCTCTTGGATAGCAGCCTCAGCATTCCCGCCAAGTTGGGCAAACGCAACCGCAATTGTCGTGAAGGACTCTGTTGGCTTTAGCTCTTTCCACCAATGCGTGTCATATTCTTCAGGTCCCGCCAGCTGGAGATTCAACAAGTCTCCTCGTCCCGTATCGCTCAACTCATAATGCCAAGCACCATTGTTTTCTAATTGCCACATGGCAACCTGACCAGTCCGATCATTAGTTAAAATCGCGTTTGGCGAGTATTCAGAACAAGACCAGGATGAATTGTTTGTGATACTAATTCGCTTAGATGAAGCTTGTTGGTGATCACCATCCGCGCGATACGTCAGTCCCAGATCCTTTAGTCGATCCGTTTGCCACTGCAGTTCAGCGGTCCAACTGTTATTGGCGATATGGAGTGTGTTGTCAACAGTAAAGTCTGCTTGATAAGCGTCGGCCTGCATTAGCCCGGTGTACGCAAGCGACGCGACGTACTCAAGTCCTAGATTGGCAGTCCCTTGATTAGTCACCGTCTTCCAAGTACGAATTGTGACTGTATCGTGATACAACTGAAAGAACGTTTGAACAACCAATCCTGTCTGGGAATCTTGCTCAGTCACTGTCAATCGTTGGCCATTTGCCATTTTATCTACCTGATGTGCAACGTATTGTAACCGGTCTGCCAGCCCAGTACCAAGTTGCTTGATCCCTTTATGATGAATATTCTCACCAGTCACTTGGATCTCACTTAATTTAAACGCAGCCAACTGATCATCTATTGCTCTTAGCCATTCAGCATTGTCCCTTAGTGCTCCTAAATAAACCAAGCGAACTGCACCATGATCTAAAACCAAATCAACTTGGGATTGCTGATCTTTAACCATAATCTTGGATTTCTCATTGACCCTCTCAGTCATCATTTGACGGCCTCCCGAATCGTATCTTCCATGTTTTCATACTTCTTGTAGAACAGTAAAGGCAGAATAGCAATAGCAAAAGCCACGATAGTCACCCAGTTAAAACTCAGTGAGATTCCTGATAAGGCATGGGCAGTCTGCGTTTTACCAGCAACGTAACCAAAGCCAGCAAGAATCATCGATGGGATAAACCCGGCAATCCCACTTCCAACCTTTACACAGAAGGAGCTCCCAATTGCCGTCAGTAACCCAGCAGCGTTCACGCCGTTCTTCCACTTACCATAATCGACGGCAGAACCTAGCATGGCAAAAGGCATCGAACATGCGACACCAGACCCCATGTTTGCAATAATCCACCCGGTGATTACGATTGGTAAGTTCATCCCGGCGAGGAGAATAATAACTTGGCCCAAAATTGCCGCAATCAAAGCGCCAATCCAAATATTTCGCTTCGTAAAGAATTTGTTTAAGAACGGAATAGAGATCATCGCAATGATTTGAACGGAGGCAATCGAATTAAAGAACGTTACCAAGCCTTTGTTGCCAAAATTATAAGTGAAGTAGTAAACCAGCGTTGAGGTCCGTTCCGTCAGAGCAATCCAGAAGAAGAAATTACTGATCACAATAATCAGCCATGGCCAGTTCTTGTTCATTGCGTGAACCCCTTTCTTCAAGGAGGTTCTTTCGGCAGTTACTTGGACCCGTTCCTTAATGTGAGCGAAGGAGAACAGTGTCATAACGGCACTCAAGATGGCAAAGATGGTAATCGTGATCCGAAAACCTTTGGTATCACTGCCACCGCCAAAGAAGGCAACCAGTGGTAGTGTTAACGCATTGACAATCAAAACACCTAATTGTGAACCAGTCATCCGCCAAGAATTCAATTTCAATCTTTGGCCTGGATCTGGTGTCAGGAGCGGCAAGACAGCAGTCAATGGCGTGTTTAACCCTGTATACAGAATTCCCGTAATGATATACGTAATCGCACAGTACCAGATTCGACCGTTAAGACCGATTTGTGGCGCCCAGAACGTCATAATCCCAAACAGTGAAAATGGTACCGCTAGCCAGAGGAAGTACGGCCGGGCACGACCCCATTTGGAATTTGTCAAATCAATTAGGGTACCCCAAATGGGCGCGTCGATACCATCGAAGAGCCGCGCAACCAGCAGAATGACCCCCGCTGTTGCGACTGGAATCTTCGCAATATCCGTATAAAAGTAAAGCAAGTAACTACTGATCATTGTGAAAACTAACTGCCCAGCAGTATCTAGCTGCGCATAACTAAATTTTTCAAGAATTGATATCTTACCTGGATTGGTTGCTACTTTCTTAGTCTCGTCCATAGTGTTCGTATCCTTTCATAATAGCAAATGCAATTTTGTTCATCGTTACTCAAGCTTGATCACAAAAATAAGTGTAAGCGCTTTACGAAGTGAAAAAAACTGTTAAAATCAATACAAAGGTATACAAAATAACGGATTGGGGCACATTATTATGCAAAAGGTATACAAATTTAACATCACTCGCGCGCTTTCCTTCTTCAAGGCAGGACAATTCATGACGCCTGAAGGATGGCGGCACAAACACATGATTAACGATGGTGATTACGAATTGATTATCATGATTCGTGGAGAAATCTTCATCGCCATTAATGGTGAACAAATTGCGGTCAAAGCGCATGATTGTCTCCTGATTCCGCCGCACGTCAAACACTGTGGTTATCAGGGCGCAATCGCCGGTTCGACTCACTACTGGTTCCATTTCTTTCCGAATGGCCCTGTCGCCGTGAATGCGGACTCGAATCCATCCGCAGAACCCATTGCCAATCAAATTCTTCTACCACAGCTTTTTCATCTCGATGACTTTGAAAAGGCCGTTTTGATCATCCGTCAAATGTTAGACAGCGCCAACAGTCACCATTCCTCTTATCTAGCAACCGATTACTTCACGACAAGTGTGGTCATTGAACTTGCCGACCAATTTCGGGCCCAGCAACTACGTGAGAGCACACAAAATCGACTACCTGCACAGATGGAATCCCTTATCAACTGGATTCGTATTCACAGTCATGAAAAACTATCTGTTCAGCGGGTAGCCGATGAGTTCCACTTGTCTCCGCTTTACTTAACCAAGCTATTTAAGAAATATCGTCAAACCTCGACCATTCATTACATCAATCAAGTCAAGATTAAAGAGGCCCAGGAGCTTTTACTGACAACGAATCAATCAATTAAACAGGTAGCCTTTGAAATGGGCTATCAGAGTGAAAAGTACTTCATGCGTCAGTTCAAGCAATTTGTCGGCGTTTCCCCCTTACATTTTAAGAATTCAAACAGTCACACCTACTTAAATAACCTAGAGGTCGATCCACCTATTCCTAAACCCGAGCATCCCTAACCCCTATCGAATAACAAGAAAGGCTTTCTCTAGGCCTTGATAAGCCGACTGGCGGACAAATACCGGTAATTGTGCCAATGGCGTTTCTGCCTGAACCGTTTGGCCACCAGGTAACGTTTCTGCTGTATAAACGTTCACCCACTCTTCTCCCGCGGGTAAGTACACCTTTCTTGAACTGGCCGCTTCATACAGGACAGGTGCCACCAAAATGTCTGGTCCTAACATGAACTGATTTTCAACTTTCCATGCCACAGAGTCCGTCGAAAAATCGTAAAATAGTGGTCGAATGACCGGTGTCCCCGATTCATGTGCGGCTTGCATTTGCACACGCAAGTAATCCTTCAGGTTCTCGCGGAGTTGCAGATACTTCTTCATAATGCCGTACGTCTGTTCACCATAAGCCCACGGTTCAGTCGCACCCCCAGATGGCATCTTCCCGCCACCAACTTGACTTAACGGTGCCGTATGGGGTTCGCGGTCGCCGTGCATCCGCATTACTGGACAGAACGTTGCAAACTGGAACCACCGGGTCACTAACTCCCGGAATTTAGGATCATCATCCACACCACCGTGGAATCCCCCAATATCAGTAGTCCACCATGGAATTCCAGCAATGGCCATATTTAAACCAATTGCAAGTTGGTTACGTAAGGACTGGAAGCTTGAATCAATATCCCCGGACCAAACTAGGGCACCATACCGTTGACTCCCTGCCCAAGCACACCGCACGAGATTAACGATCTTTTGCTGACCACTCGCCTGCATTCCATCAAAAATTGCCTTCGAGTAGTCCACAGGATACTGATTGCCGACTTGCAGATTGCTGCCCGCGTAGTACCGATAATTATCAAAATCATATACGGTGTATTCCGGCTCAGCCTCGTCCAACCAGAAGAGATCCACCCCCTTGTCCGCATAATTTTTCTTGAGCAATTGCCACAAATAGCGTTGGGCTTTGGGATTGGTAAAGTCTACAAAGCCATTATTTCCCAAGAAATTCATGGCAATGGGTACCCCTCGTTCTGCTTGAACTAGATAACCTTTCTCGGCCATTTCAGCATAATGACTGCTAGTTTCATCCACCGTTGGCCAGACAGAAACCATCAGTTTGATGCCCATTGCATGCAGCTCATCAATCATTTCTTGCGGATTCGGCCAGTATGCCGGATCAAAGGTATATTCTCCCGACTTAGGCCAGTGAAAATAGTCGATGACAATCACGCTAATAGGTAATTGCCGCCGCTTAAATTCACGGGCCGCCGTCAATAATTCTTCTTGCGTGCGATAACGTAACTTGCATTGCCAGTAACCGAGACCGTAATCAGGCATCATCGGCACCGTTCCAGTTACAGCTGCATATTGCTTTTCAATCTCACTGGGTTCATCGCCGCAAGTAATCCAAAAATCCATTTCCTTAGTCGACAACGCATGCCATTCTGTTAAGTTCTTGGCGAAATCAACATCCCCAATAGCCGGGTTATTCCAGAGAAAACCATATCCACGATTAGAAATCATAAATGGGACACTTGCTTGCGAGTTGCGGTGTGCCAATTCTAATTTAGCGTTCTTCAAATCTAGAAAATCTTGTTGATACTGACCCATTCCAAATATTTTTTCGTCAGCATAGGCTTCAAATCTCACCTTTAATTCAAAGTCCCCACCCAAGTGAGACTTGAACTCCCGGGAATCAATATTAAGCGCACTATTAAAGTGATTCACCTTGCTCTGATCGACCTCGGTCGTCATTTCGTCAACCCGGTTCCGTTGGTACCCGCGAAGTAACTCTTGATTCTTTTGATTGAAAAAGCTCAAATTATGGTAAGCATCAATCTTAGCAGTTAATTTTCCGTTAGTGATTTGCCCAGTCTGGGCGTCGGCAGCTACAGTAACGGTCGCCCGAGTTGCTCTAACCGCCATGGTTAACGCATTTCTATTGCCCGTATAATCTGGATACCGTGTGCTCCTAACCCGAAAACTGTTCTTCCCCCACGCTTCAACGGTCAAAGTCTCATGTCCTTGACGTAAATGGAGGGCATTTTCCTCTTCATAAATCATTCGATGACTTCCTTTCGATTCCTATGTAACCGATTACAAAACCGATTTTACGGCTTTTCAACAGAAGTTAAAACTGATAAAATAAAGAACAACGTGGACAAAACGAAACTCGAGGTGGGCAAAATGACCAATAAAGTGTACAAATTCAATCTATCCCAGCCAGCGATCTTTTATAAAGCCGGCCAATATCTGGCAGACACGGGTTGGCAGCACAAAGATATCATCAATCACGGTGACTATGAATTATTCGTCGTCCTCAAAGGAGCTGCCTACATTCAAATTGGTGCCGATAAATTTGTTGTTGGGCCCCATGAATGCCTTTTGATTCCACCCGCTGTCAGACACGTAGGCTACCAAGGTTCACCCGCCGGAACAGACTATTACTGGATGCACTTCTATTCGCAAGCGAATGTTCCACTTGATAATTTCCCCGTACCAGATATGCATGAGCCTGTCGCCTACCTCCCGCAAATATTCAAACTAGAAAATTTTGAACGCTTTGCCCTGTTGATGCGCCAATTATTGGATAGCGCAAATCGCTCAGCCACCTTGGAAATCACTAGCAACTACCTGATTTCTGCTATCTTAATTGAACTGGCCAATCAATACCTATCACTCAGCCAGAAACAGCAATCGACTGTCCCTTCAACCCGCTTCGAGTTGATTAAAAACTGGATTCGCATTCACAGTCACGAACCACTAACCGTCCAACGGGTATCCGAAAATTTTCACATCACGCCCACCTATCTGGCCCAAATTTTTCGTGAACGTCATCAGGTAACGCCCGTTCAATTCATCAACCGGGTCAAGATTGCCCAAGCACAGGAGCTCCTCTTAACAACCGATGCCACCATCAAGCAGATTGCTCTCGAACTAAGTTTTC
The DNA here is from genome assembly GCF_003946245.1 of Levilactobacillus cerevisiae. GTDB lineage: Bacteria > Bacillota > Bacilli > Lactobacillales > Lactobacillaceae > Levilactobacillus > Levilactobacillus cerevisiae. The sequence continues at coordinate 104,656 of NZ_RHNN01000008.1, read as the reverse complement.
GTGATGAGAAGTATTTCCTACGCGTTTTCAAACAGCAGACCGGCATTACGCCTTCAAAATTCCGTAATTCTTATGACAAAACTTACCTGAACAATCCGCAGGTCGATCCCACTATCCCCAAACCAGCTTCATTGAACCGGTAGAAATAGCCCGCAGATTTTCCAAACTATACAAAAAACTCGTCCCCAAATTATGGAGACGAGTTTTTTGTGTGACATCCATATCCAAACTGACTCTAAGACCAGCTTACCAGTGTCTATTCTTCGACTTCAGCTGGCAAAAAGCCCTGGTTAAGATCATAAATAACCTGAGTCGCCGTGGTAACCACCTCTTTGTGCTGATGGATAAATTTCACAGCATGTGGGTACGGTGCAGCGTTGGTCACGCGATATTGTGTGGGTGACAATCGTTCTAATTTGCCATTCACGACTGCTAATTCACCATCCGCTTGCTCGTACAGGTAGGCATTCTGGCCAAAACCCGTCAGGTAAGCGGCCAGCTCTTCACCCATATCCCAGTCGGCTTGACCGGTATCACCATCCGGGAAGAGCCGTGTGTAGATGCCGCCATCCTTGGCAAAGGTTGACTGACCAAAACGATTCCGCGACAGATCTGGCCGGTTCAAATTAGGTCCCGCAATACTGTAAGTCGAGGCTGCTTCACCTGGTGCCAACTGATTCGTAGGCGTCGTGGCGTGACTATCGTACATGTAGAGGACACCGACAAATGCCCGGTATGAAGCCAGCAGCAAATCCGTATCATCCAGCACCTCATAGGCGTTCAACGCGGAAGCAGCGGTAATGCCGCCCCACAAGGAATGAATCATGTAGGACTGGGCCTCCCACCACCGATCTGGTGCCTGGCTCCGGAAATCATTGCTAAAACCAATGTTAGCTTTCAACAGTTCCGCATAGAGCCGAGCTTGCGCGACGTAACCAGCGTTTGCCAGCGCGCCCGTTGCTGGACCAAATCCTGCATTGTCGTAGAAGTGTTCCGTAATGGCAGCCTGATACTCACTACTGTGCGCCGCGACTCTGGCCGTGGCATCTTCCCAACACTGCTTGATCTGCTTGTATTCCGCTGTTAAGCCATTTTCCTTTAGCGCAGTCAACAAATCATTGATGTACAGGAAGTAAACCCCCAACGTGTGCGCCTCTTCCTTCCCCCGTTGTGACGTGTGGAGATCAGCGTTAACGCGCATGTTAAAGACCTGTGCGGCCCATTTTAAATAGGTTGCCGGCGCATGTAGCTGGAGCACATCTGCATCGAATTGCGCCAGCAAGTAGTACACGTGCCCGATATACTCAAAGTCCATGTCGCGATAGAAATCGCCGTACAGGTTAACCGGCTTGAAAAAGTCACCGTCAGCAAACCACTTCGGCTTAACGTAGTTGACTGCGCTGGCTTCTACAGCCTGCACCTGTTGCCGTGTCTTATCCGTTTGATGTAGGAGATTGGTTTGCAGAATCAAGCTGAGCTTTCCCAACGATTCACCCTGATTCGAGATTGGCGTAAATGCGTCGTAAGGTTCTTGCCGCTTGCCATTGTATGCGTTCTCCGTCAGCCAATCGACACGAGTTTCAATCAATTCTCGCACCGCTGCCATCACATTGAAGACGACGAGGTCACTGCGACCATCTTTCAGGTAGATTCGGAGACAATGTTCCCCTGCCCCCTGGACAGCGGTTCGTAACGTGTTGCCGGCAAAGTCCACTGTGACATCGTCTTGATGCAACTGACCGTCAACCTGATATTCCAAGACCAACCGATCCAGTGGCGATGGCAATGTCAGCTGGATGGCCGTCGTTTCTCCCGCTGTCAGCAGGGGGTCGTAACGAACTAACGGATGGCCATTGGCAACCGCCACTTGTTGAAAGTCAGCTTGCGTCGTAAACGGTTGGAGCACGAAGCCCCACGCTTGTTGCCCACCAGCGGCCAGCGTCACGTTGTCATGTGGATAGATCCAGTCATTTTTCGGTGCTTCACCTGGTCGATACCCGCCCGCTAATTCCAATTGATGAAATAGGAGTCCATCCAATGACGGCGAGACATTCTCAAAGAAACGATTGGTCCACTCGTTGTAAGTCCCCACGGATTGCGTAGTTCCAGCGGTCTGGTACAGTCCAAGATTCGGCCCCTGGTTATCCCGTCGTACACCAGCTAGCTTGGTGAAACTAGCCGAAATGCTTGGGAAAACGGCGGTAGAATCGGCCATGTTGCGGTGAACATTTTTATCCCGGAACATGACGTAAGCTAGGGAAGCCCAGACACCTAGATGGCTGAGCGTCACTGCAGCATTTGTCGGGTTTTGCACGGTAATCTGCCAGCGAACCTTTTCTGCCTCAAGACGATAGGTTTCAACCACCGTGAGTCCCGCTATCGGGTACGTAACCGTGGTTTGGTTGGCTGCTACGCTAACCGTTGGTGTCACGGTAATACTCTGATAGGTGTGTCTCCCAACCGTCAACGTGAATTCACCAAAGAGTTTATCCTCGTCCTGATAACCCACCTGTTCTAAATAGGCCGGATCCACGACCCAGTTCATGCCATGGGAATCTTGGGTATTTTGCAGGTTAATCACGGCTCCCCGTGCATTAACATCTAGTTTAAACTGTGCTGATTCCATTATTTCAGCCCCTCCTTGTCCGTTTTAATTCGACGCGTATTTTCCCGTCGATACTGACTGGGTGACAAACCCGTGTACTGCTTGAAGACCGTCGAAAAATAATAAATATTCTGAAACCCAATGGCCTCAGCGATTTCCGTCTCCAACATGTTCGTGTTCAATAGGCGTTTACTAGCCTCTTCCATGCGATACTGTCGCAGATATTCGGTTGGCGTCAGTCCGGTCGTAGCCTTCAGGGTTCGAATCAAATAGTTCGGATGAAAGTGAAAGACCTGACTGAGCGTCGTATTCGTGATTTTTTCATCAAAGTGATCCCGCAAATAACGCTGGATCCGAGCTGACAATTGGACCATGGCCGACTCAGCCTGTGATTGCACCTGAACCTCCTGCAACACATCAATAAATAACTGTTGTGCTTGCCAGAAGCCGTATTCTTCGGTAGCTGAACTATTCTTAAAAATTTGCTCGGTCATCTGTTCTAACCGTGGCAGGTGCCGCAGTTGGGTGTGCTTGGCTAAATATAGCGTTTCCGTTGGCGTATAGTGATGCAGTGTGGGCACCTTAATCGCCGAGCGCATCGGCTCTAGTGTTGGCTGCTGTTCCCAGCGACCCGACACATAAAAGTGTAGCCAGTAGTAACCGGTATCCTCGGAGATAGCACGCCAAGAATAGTGGTGGTGCATGGGCAACAAGACAAACATTTCTCCGGGCAAAATCGTGTAATCCGTATCATCCTCAGAAATGTAGAGTTTCCCCTTGACCATAAACATCAGAATAAAATACTGTAAATTATTACGGTTCGGATGATGGTCGCCGGCATGAAAGGTCGCGTACCCCCCTTCAATGAACGTCGGCAATGGCAAACATGAAATAGAAATATAAGCCGGTTGTGCCATCCACTCACCTCCAATATCTTTACCACCAGAATACCACGGAAGGACTGACAAAATCTGCCAGCCCTTCCATTGTCTAAAGCTCAATTTTTTCCGATTGCTAAGCAGTAACACATATTCTCCACACGCAACCAAATGTACTGTGTCTAATAAGTTAATCTTCAGCTAAGTCGCCACGCTTTTCAGCAAGGTCGGCTCTGATTCCGGTTTCCTTCTTTTCGTAACGGGCGTAGAAAATCATAATTGCTGCGCCGATTACGAAGAAAATAGCTGGTAGGAAACTGATACAGAATTTAATGGCACTCAGTGATGCGGCCGTTTGCGTCGCACCAGCTTTATACCCGGCATTTGCTAAAATCATGGATGGTGCCCAGCCACCTAAGCCAGAACCCATCTTGATGGCAAATGAACTCCCAATGGCCGTTAAGAAGCCACTGGCCCGGATACCGTTCTTCCATTCCCCATAATCAACCGTATCGGATAACATGGCAAATGGCATGGAAACGGAAATCCCAGTACCAACTGAAGCAATACTCCAGGCAACCCCTAAACCAATCAGAGACTTGCCGGTGAAGAAGATCAAGATTTGACCAAACGCTGCTAAGCAGAGACCAAACATCAAGACGTGCGTTTTTGTGAATTTCTTAACTAAGAATGGAATTAAGACCATCCCGACCATTTGGAACATGACTAAAGCGTTCAAGATTGACGCAAAACCTTTGACACCTAAGTTGTATTGGGTGTAGTAAACCAACACGGATGTCCGTGAAGAGTTGCCCAACCAGTAGAAGATAAACGCAATGACCAGGATGAACCAAGGCCAGTTACTCTTAGCAGCGCGGATACTGTCCATGATTGGAATCGACTTCTGGGAAGCGGTGTTCACTTCTCGTGTATCAAAGAAGGCAAACATCAACAGTGCAAAACCAGCAACAGCCAAGACAATGGCCGTGTTCCGCCAACCAGCGACATCATTACCACCGCCAAAGAACGCGACAAAACTCAACGTGAAGGTCGCGGTAATCAGGAACCCAATGTTCCCCCCAATCATCCGGACACTGTTCAACTTGATTCGTTCGTCCGAATCATTACTCAAGTTAGGCAGAATGGAACTGATTGGCGTACCGACCCCGGTGTAGGAAATCCCGAAGACCAGGTATGTAATCATCGCCCACCAGAATTTACCGTTGGCACTCAGATTTGGACTCATAAACATGAGGACGAAGAAGATGGCAAACGGGAAGGCCATCCACAAGAAGTACGGACGACTCTGCCCCCAACGGGTATGCGTGTGGTCGATGATGAAGCCCCAGACCGGCGCATCAAAGGCATCTAAAATCCGGGCTGCCAGTAACACGGTCCCGGCAGCAGCAACAGACAGGCCGAACACGTCCGTGTAGTAATAGAGAATAAACGTGGTAACCGTCGTATAGAGTAAGTTCCCTGCCGCATCCGTACTAGCAAAAGCTAGCATTCTGTGGAACGGCACTTTGGCGTCTGATTTGACGGCAGTTGCAACTTGGCTTTTCACAAGAAATTCCTCCTTGAAGCAAATTTATAAAAACGGTCGTAAATCATTCCGGGCGTATCCATGTGGTGTAATCGGTTTCAAAATAGCTCAATAAAATAGCAAATACAAGCACAACGCCCAGGTCGTCGCCTTTATTTATCCCTACTTTAAAACGAAAACACGGTATTGCCAATCTGATTGGCAACACCGTGTTTATAAAATCTAACACTTTACTAATTTTTCACAGAGCTTTCATTTTCCTCGCGATCCAGTAAAGCACTGATATCTTGTGGGATTGGAATACTGGGATCAATTTCTGGATTGTTCAAATGCGTATTGCCATAACTGCTTCGATACTGGCCCGCCGTCATTTTCGTTTTCTTTTTGAAAAGCTTCATAAAATTTTTATCGTCGTGAAAATAAGCCGTCGTGGCAATGGTTGAGATGGGTAAATTGGTCCGCATCAGAAGCAGTTTGGCCACCTCAATTTTCATATCCATTAAGTAATTGCGTAAATTCTTCCCTTGTTCTTGCTTGAATAGCTTCGTCAGATAATCCGGACTCATTTCAAAATGCTGGGCAATCGTCGCAACGGTTAAGTCGGCTGAGAAGTTCGCCCGGATCCATTCCACCATCCGGGTGGTCTTGGGACGGACGTTGCCGGTTGCTTCAACCAAATGCTTTAGGTAAGCATCCCCCAACGTGATTAAGGTCAGCTGAGCAATTAAGTGATTGCCGTAATCCGTGTAGTGATACCGATTCGTGTAATCCAGTAATTGATTGAACTGTAGCAAGACTTCTTGGCGATTCTCCACCTTAAAGCAGAGGGGTAAATTAACCTGACATTCGAGGTCATGGGTTGGCTCATGGTCTGCCCGTTGCTGAATCAGCTTGCGCAAATGCACATCCGGTAGGTCCACCCATCGCCAGTCACAGAAAAAGTGTACCCAAAAGAAGTCCACCGCAGTCGTGGTGTCTTGGGTCCCAGCAACCGTGGTGTGCGGTGGAATTATCCAGCATTCATTCGCATGAATTCGGTGCGGTTTCCCGTTTAAACTCACATCAAAATGACCCCGCAAGCAAAAAATAATTTCAAAGTCATGTTCATGGTACATTCGTTTGTGGCGCCATCCCGGTTGATCTGCACTGAACTCACCGGCCTTGTAGAACCAGACCGGCTGCTTCAACGTGATTTGCATTAACTTCATCGTTTTCACCCCGTGTCGGAAATTGCCACCTTTTTCACAGGTTAGTGGCTACCTTTCCAATTGGTACCGTTTACAATAATAGTTGTTCAGACAAATTATCATATTTTAGAAAGCGAGGTTCTGCACGTGAACTAACCGTCGACTGCCACTCCCGTCCTTAATGGCTTTGAGCTACTTAACGATTTTTTGGGCTCTGGATATTACATGTCATTATATCATAAATTGCCATTATTTTCCGTTTATCGTCGCCTGACACCAGTCTGCCAGGCGCTCTCCTCTCACCGTTTTTCCCTGCGGTGAGAGCGGCCGAACATCCCAGCCAATACGTCCATATTAGCTAGTGTTATTTGAAAGGAGATTTTATTTTGACTGCATCGACTCTATCCACGGCCACGCCTAAAGTGACCATCACGTCTGACTTTTGGAACACCTATCGCCAACTGATTGTGAAAGAAGTTCTTCCCTACCAGTGGGCGGTCATGAACGACGAAGCAGATATCAACATCACCGATGAAAAAGGTGGCGAAAACCCTGATTCAAAGAACAGTCACGCCGTTGCTAATTTAAAAATTGCTGCGGGACAAATGACCGGTCACCACTTTGGTTTTCCGTTCCAAGACACAGACGTTTACAAGTGGTTGGAAGCGGCTTCATACTCATTTAGCTACCAGCCCAATCCCGATTTAAAACAGATTACCGATAACCTGATTGATTTGATTGCGGACGCTCAAGAAGACGATGGGTACCTGTCCACTTTCTTCCAAATTGATGCCCCCAAACGTCGGTTCAAACGACTGCAACAGAGCCACGAGCTCTACACCATGGGCCACTACATTGAAGCTGGTGTCGCCTACCATCAGGCTACTGGCAACGAAAAAGCGCTGACCATTGCGATTAAGATGGCTGACTGTATTGATGCTAACTTCGGCCCGGCAGACGGGAAGATTCATGCTGCCGACGGTCATCCCGAAATTGAATTGGCCTTAGCCAAATTGTTTGAAGTTACCCATGAGCAACGGTACCTCGACCTCGCCCATTACTTCTTAGTAAACCGGGGCGTTGATCCTGAATTTTATGACCGTCAGCTTGAAGCAGATGGTTTCGATAACGATATCATCCCCAACATGCACGGTGTGACCCACACCTACTATCAGGTTGATCAACCCTTACTGACACAAAAGGACGCCAAGGGTCATGCCGTCCGGGTCGTTTACCTCTGCACGGGAATGGCTCACGTCGCCCGGCTAACCGGTGACAAAGACCTTCTAGCCGCCTGTGAACGACTTTGGGACAGCATTGTTCATCGCCGGATGTACGTCACTGGTGGGATTGGCTCAACGAACGTAGGGGAAGCCTTCACGTACGACTACGACCTGCCGAATGAAACGATGTATGCCGAAACCTGTGCCTCAGTCGGCTTGACGTTCTTTGCCAAGCAGATGCTACAAAACGAAGCCAAGGGTGAATATGGTGACATCATTGAAAAGGAATTGTTCAACGGTGCCCTGAGTGGGATTTCTTTAGACGGCAAGCATTTCTTCTACGTTAACCCCCTCACAGCCGATCCTAAATTTCAGCAGAACCCGTCCAAGGCCCATATCATGAGTCAACGTCAAGACTGGTTTGGCTGCGCCTGCTGCCCAAGTAATATTGCGCGGTTAGTATCATCCATTGACCAATACGTTTACACGGTCACTGATAAAGCCATCTTAACGCATCAATTTATTGCCAATAAGGCGACGTTTGACCAAGGACTTGAGATTGAACAGACTAGCAACTTTCCTTGGGACAACCACATTCACTACGCTGTGACAAACCCCAACAAAGTTCAAACAACGTTGGGTATTCGGATTCCTAGTTGGTCCCGGTCCGATTTCACGGTACAGGTCAATGGCTCTAGCCAAACGCTTCCCGTAAATCAAGGATTCATTTACCTCGATGTTACCGGTGACTTAACCGTTGACTTAACACTGGACTTTAGCATTCGCGAGCTTCAGGCCAATACTGCCGTTGCTGAGGATGCTGGCAAGGTCGCCATTCAACGCGGCCCCATGGTCTACTGTGTTGAACAGGCCGATAACCCAGAAAACCTCTGGAACTACCGTTTGGCCGCAGATGCTAACCTGCAATACCACTTCAATGCAAATATTTTAAATGGTGTGGGTGAAATCACGGCGCAGGCTGCTGTTCGCCAAACACCGCAAACGGATGCACTCTACTCAAATTATCAGCCAACCACTTGGCAACCCACTTCGCTTACCTTGGTACCCTACTATGCTTGGGCCAATCGCGAAGATGGTCAAATGCGTGTTTGGCTATCAAAGGAAAATGCTTAACATCACAACTGTTGCGTTGCCTAGTCATTAGTCTGCCGACTCTTTAGCTGGAGCAACGGCTCTACCCAATTCTGTTCACGGAGGCGATAAGAATGAAATATTTAACCAAAATGTTTGCAGGTCAATCCTTCATCTCATGGGGACTTCAACTGATCATGATTTATTTGGCATGGCAGGTTGCGGACCACAAGATTGCAAATAATCTGTGGACGATTGGTGGCGCAGCTGTCCTCTTGCTCCTGATCTATATGAGCCTGTCTCACGATAGCAAGGCACGAACAAAGCGCTAGGTGGATAACCCCGACGCACTGCTGGTAAGACTGACAGTAGGCACACATCAAGGTAAATTGAAAGTGAGGATTTAACTAATGAGTTCAAATACGGAACAAACAGATCATAACGTTGCCGCCGCACAGGCACTTCTTAAGAACGACCGGCTACCCTTACACCGGAAAATCACGTATGGTTTCACGGACATGTCCGGGAACCTGCTGTACTGTATCATCGGTTCTTACATGCTTTACTTCTTCACCAACGTCTTCGGCTTGGGCGTCGGGACTGCCGGCTCTTTGCTCTTGCTGGGCCGGGTAATCGACGCCATCGGTGCGCCAGTCATGGGGGTCTTAGTTGACCATACCCACAGTAAATACGGTAAGAGTCGTCCTTGGTTCCTGTGGATGTCCCTCCCATTTGCCATCTTCGTTTGGTTACTGTTCACGACGCCTGCCCTGAGTAGCACGGCAAAAATCATTTACGCCGGGGCAATGTACATCTTAGCCGAACTCTCTTACACGGCGATGTCGACCCCTATTACGTCCGTCTTGCCTAACTTAACGTCTAACTCTGACGACCGGATGTCCGCCAACTCTATTCGGTTAGTCCTGGGGAACGTCGGTAACTTCTTTGCGGTCACCTTCATCATGCCTTTGGCCAGCGCCGTAGGTAAGGGCAATGATCAACGTGGTTGGTCGATCGCCGTTGGTATTTACGCCGTCATTGCCTTCATTTTCCTGATTATTGGTTTCTTGGACATGCGGGAAAAGAACATCGAGAGTGACGAAATTATCACGATCAAAGAGAGTTTCAAGGCTACCAAGGGTAACTGGCCGTGGATGATTATCGTCGCTGCCAACCTGATTTATTGGACCGCCTACTCTGCACGGAACGCTGCGTTACCTTACTACTTCCAATACAATTTGAGCGACAAATCCTTAATCTCCTTCTTCAATGGTTTCTCCATTATTCAAATTATTGGGATGGCTTCCGTGCCACTGTTCGTTAAATTCCTCCACAAATGGGGAACTACTGTCTTCATGTTGGCCTTGACCATGGTCGGCCAAGTCTGGATTGGCCTGGCTGGTGCTAACGTTACCTCCACTTTAATCGGCTGGATCTTAGCATGTATCGGTTCTGGTTCCGCCTGCACCATGTTCTTCGCCATGGTGGGTGATACCGTTGACTTTGGTGAATGGAAGAGTGGTATTCGGGCCAATGGCCTCTTAACCGCGATGGGAGCCTCCTTCTGTATCCAAATGGGTGCTGGGATCGGTTCCTTTATCGCTGCTAAGATCATGGCCGCCTTCGGATTCACAGCTGCCAAAGCCGCACAATCCGCTAGCACCATGAGTGCCATCAGTTTCACCTTCATCTGGGTTCCCGTGATCATCTACGCCATCAGTTTAATTCTGATGGTCGTTTACCGGAAATGGGAACGTCACGAACCAATCGTTACCGAAGACTTAGCTGAACGCCACGCACAAGCTAAGGAGAACGCTTAAGTAACCATTAACTTCCACTAGCAAAAGCGGTGGCAACCGACCTCAGAGGGTTAGTTGTCACCGTTTTTTGCTACGCAAGTATGTGGTCAGAGACTACCTTAATCAGTGCTACTAGGCCGCACTGCAGAATTACGTTTAACAATTTCTGGCTGATACGTGATGTTATCAACCTTGTCATGATTTAATAATTTAATGATGGTCTCTGCCGCGTCGGCTCCCATCCGTTCCTTTTCGTGGTTCATGGTCGTTAAGGACGGCGTGAAGTACTCGCCAATCTGGTAGTTGTCGAACCCAGTCACCGAGATATCTTCCGGTACCCGTACGCCCTTAGACTTCAGGTAGTCAATCACGTGAATCGCCAGCTGATCGTTGTAGCACACGATGGCGGTTGGCGCCTCTGTTTGCTGGAGGTAACCATTGATGCGTTCATAAATCTTGTCAGAAGTTTCTCCAGATTGGTACATGATAATGTTGCTTAGGTAGGAATATTCAGGGTGCTCCTGGTAGGCGCGCACAAACCCATTCATCCGGTAGACACCTTGAATGTCATCGACCTGGAAAATCCCCAGGATACTCTTGTGGCCGAGATCGAAGAGGTAACGCATCATGTTCTGTTCAGCTGTCAGATCGTCCGTGTCCACGTACGGAAATGCCAGCTGGGGATAATGTGCGTTAATGAACAGCGTTGGGAGTTCATCGTCCTTAATTTCCTGGTATAAGTCCTCATTGGGATTGGGTAAGGCACTCTGCGTTGGCTCAATGATCAGGCCAGCGACCTTGCTGTCCAACATGTTGATCAGGCTCTTACGTTCCTTGTCGTGCATGTTGTGGGTATTACTGATTAAAATCGAGTAACCCGCTTTGGACACGACCTGATCGATTCCCGAAATAATATTCGGAAATATGTAGTCGGCAATGTGCGTGGTAATTACCCCAATCAGCTTCGTATCCGTCGGTGTCGACCAGTCCTTGTGCCAGTCTTGAACGAACATTCCGCCACCTTGAATCCGGTAAATGAAGTGATCACTTTCTAAATCCCCCACTGCCCGGCGCACTGTGTAGCGGCTAACTGAATATTGCTTCATTAACTCAGACTCGGTCGGTAGCTTTTCATCCACCTGATACTTACCCGAGATGATATCTTCCTTTAAACCATCTTTGACTTTCTGATATTTATTTTCCATGTTAGCACCTCATCAATGCACCTATTCTACCGGTTTTTGGCATCGGTTACAAATAAATTTTGCGGAAAGTAAAATTCATTAGACAACTAACTGTAAAAAGCAGACAGCTCAATATTCTGGTCGTGATTCCCAAATCCTTGTCCAAATATCGTACAGCCACCGGACTTTTTCGCATCCGGTTTAACCTCAAAACGGATTGTCCAAGTCTCTTTGTCGGCTGGTAAATCTTTTAAACAAACGTCGGTAAATGGCTGCCCATCGAGGTACGTGCCATGATCGGTTACCCGCAGAATCTTTAAGATACCGTACTGATTTACGTTGTCTGGAACCCAGTCCGGCGTGTACTTTCCCCGAATATCAGAGAAGTCACCTGGGCTACGCCACGTGCCTATCTCTTTGCCATTAATGGAAAAAGTAATATCAGACGGCCAGGTGTTGTTGGAGAAGGGAAATTCTGATCCCAACTCCATTGACAGGTCGAGCATCTCCAAGTGCTCCCCCGTTTGTAAAAAGTTAGGCGTCCGGTATTCGACGTAGCCATCGTTAAACCAAATCATCCCCGCATTCATCCGTTCAGGAAACATAAAGAATTTGGGATTGTCGACCTTGCCGATGTAACCATCGGGGCCAGCTAGCCCACACGAAGGATGAACCGAGTACTCCGTGTAATGGCCAACCGGAATGGTTGTTTGGTGAACTTTGAAGTCCGGATAGATTGCCTGAGGAAACTTCACCTCAATTGTATCCACATGTAGGGAAGAAATTTTCTGATGCCCCACCCGCTTGCTCTGGATCAAGCCGGCCGTTTCTAATTTTCGTAGGTGCTTCGTGATGATTGCACTGCTGAGTCCTAAATGCTCCGCTAAATTCTGAACACTCATCGGTTGACCGGATAACAATTGAATAATCTGTAATCTAACCGGACTGGCCAGTGCTTCATAGACGGGTAACGATGTTTCTGTCAAATCTAATTGCATGATAACGCTCCTCAATTCACAAACTATGTAATCGTTTTACATTAACTTAAAGGTTAATTAATTCAAGACGTTCAGCCAATGTATCCGCTAACAATTAGTATTATAGTTAATTCAAGTAAAAAAAACAAACCTTTTTGTAGAAAGATTAACAAAAGAGGTTGACAGCGTTTTCATCCGGTTGTATATTTCATATGTACTTATTTATTAGGATTTATTGGAAATAGCAATTTTAGGTCCTTACAAATTATTCATCAAAGGAGAGATTGATTTAATGGTACAAGCACAGGATTACGTCAACCCACTCATTGTTCAACGAGCAGATCCCTACATTTACAAGCACACTGATGGTTACTACTACTTCACTGCTTCGGTTCCTGCCTACAACTTAATTGAAATTCGCCGGGCAAAAACTTTAAACGGCTTGGCAAATGCTGCACCCCGCACCATTTGGCGCAAGCATCCAGATGGTAGCGGTGCCATGAGCCAACTCATTTGGGCACCAGAACTTCACTACATTGATGGTAAGTGGTTCATCTACTTCGCCGCTTCCCACACCAAGGAATTTGACCACAATGGTATGTTCCAACACCGGATGTACTGCATCGAATGTGATAATCCAGATCCCATGCGTGATGAATCCGACTGGATCGAACATGGCCGGGTAGAAACGCCAATGGATACCTTCGCTTTGGACGCCACAGTCTTTGAAGCTCAAGACAAGTTATACTACGTTTGGGCTCAAAAGGATCCCGCAATCAAAGGGAACTCCAACATCTACATTTCAGAAATGGAAAATCCTTGGACGTTAAAGACGAAGCCAGTTATGCTGACGAAGCCTGAATTCGACTGGGAGACAAAGATTTTCTGGGTGAACGAAGGACCAGCCGTCATTCACCGGAATGGCCGCTTCTTCCTAACATATTCCGCCAGTGCAACTGACGAAAACTACGCGATGGGGATGCTGAGTGTTCCTGAAGATGCTGACTTGTTAGACCCAGCCAACTGGACCAAGTCCAAGAAGCCCGTCTTCCAAAGCAACATGCCAATTCAACAATTTGGTCCAGGTCACAACTCATTTACGGTTGCCGAGGATGATCAGACTGATATCTTGGTTTACCATTGCCGGAACTACACAGATATCAAGGGTGATCCACTGTACGATCCCAACCGTCACACAATGGTTCAACCATTCACTTGGAATGATGATGGCACGCCTAACTTTGGTAAGCCAGTTCCATATAATTACAAATAGGGGCGAAATAAATAATGGATAACGCAAAAACTGAATCAAAACATTTCTGGGGCTTCCCATTCTCCCACTTTAGTTACTTCTTTATCTGGGCCGTCGTCAACGGGTATTTAACCCTTTGGTTGGAACAAGTTGCTCACTTAAACGGAACTGAATCTGGTCTGATTTTCTCCATGATGGCTGGGATTTCCTTAATCTTCCAACCAGTCTTCGGGGTTGTTTCCGATAAGTTACTCTTCAAGAAGACCTTGATCTTAACCATTTCTATCGTTGGGATTTTCATTGGACCTTACTTCCAATGGGCCTTCATGCCACTGCTGCACATTAACACCGTATTAGTTGCGATTGTCACTGGGACTTTCCTCAGTTTTATCTTAAACGGTGGTGTTTCCGTTATTGAACAATACGTTCAACGTGCTAGTTTAGCTAACGGCTTCGAATACGCCCACTCACGGGTTGGTGGTTCCGTTGCCGGGGTTGTTGCTTCATTAGTTGCCGGTCGAGTATTCCTCTGGAAGCCAAACTCAATCTTCTGGGCATGTACCATTGCTGCAATTATTTTAACTGGTTTATTAATTTTCTCTGACAAAGTTGATTTGGACAATGCCTCAGCTGCCGGTGATACTTCCGACTCATTGGACATGAAGACTGTGCTGTCCGTGTTCAAAATCAAGAACCTTTGGGTTTTGGCTATCTTCTACATGGGTGCTTCTGCCTTATTCGATGTCTTTGACCAACAATTTATCATCTTCTTCAAGACTTTCTTTGATACCGCCGCTCAAGGGACTCTGGTTTACTCATACATGAGTTCTGCACAAACTGCTATTGAATTCTGCCTGATGTTCCCTATGCCTTGGATCATCAACAAGATTGGTTCACGTAACGGTTTGATTATCTATGGGTTCTTAACTTGTATCCGGATCTTAGGGTCTGCTTTATCCCCTAACTGGATTTGGATCGTTGGCTTCCGTCTGTTGGCTGGTCTTGAAATGCCATTGCTGTTAACTTCTATTATGAAGTACATCGCTGGTGCCTTCGATATTCGTTTGTACGCCACGGTTTACGCGCTAGCGTCGAACTTTGCTAAGCAGATTTCCGTCTTCATATTCTCAACTGTTGCTGGGACTATGTACGACAAGATTGGTTACCAACACACCTACGTTATCATGGGTGTTGTCGTCTTCTTGATCACCTTGTTCGCTGCCTTCATGTTAAAGAAGGAAGACCCTGTCCAAGCTGGTGAAGTTGAAGCTACTGATGCCGATGTGAAACCCGAAACGGCCACGAATAGTCAGGAATGATGATTCTCGGCTAGGTCACTAAGTTTTAAATGAGAGGGGTAGCCACTTGGTTGCCCCTCTTTATTTGGTTAAATACCGTCTATTTAGGAGGAAAACAACTATGAAAGGGAAACTAACCGTTGACCCCACCAATCAAATTTCAAAGATTGACGATCGCGTTTTCAGTGCACTGATTGAACACCTCGGTCGTGCCGTTTACGATGGCCTGTACAATCCAGGTCACCCACAGTCCGATGAGAATGGCTTTCGTCAGGATGTTGTCCAAGCTGTGAAGGACCTAAACATCGACTTGATTCGTTACCCTGGTGGCAACTTTGTCTCTGGCTACAACTGGGAGGACGGTATCGGGCCTAAGAACCAACGCCCCACTCGCCTGGATTTAGCCTGGCGGAGTATCGAAACCAATCAATTTGGCCTTCATGAGTTTATGAAATGGACCAAGCAGACTGGCACGCGCCCCGATATGGCCGTCAACCTGGGCAGCCGTGGTATTGACGCTGCCCGTAATCTGGTTGAGTACTGCAACTATCCTGGTGGTACTTACTGGAGCGACTTACGACAGAAGAACGGCGCCAAGGAACCCTTTAACATCAAGACTTGGTGTTTGGGCAACGAAATGGACGGCGACTGGCAGATCGGTCATAAGGACGCCGAGGAATATGGTAAATTGGCCCACGAGACTGCCAAAGTTATGCGGTTAGTCGATCCTGATTTGGATCTCGTCGTCAGCGGCAGTTCCACGCGGGAAATGGCCACGTTTGGCAGCTGGGAGGAAACCGTCCTCGATCACACCTATGACGATGTGCAATACCTCTCCCTTCACCGCTACTATGATAACGAAGAAAATGATCTCCACAACTTTTTGGCAAAATCCATCGACTTTGATGAATTTATCAGTGGCATCGTTGCCGTCTGTGATGCCGTGAAAGCCCGCAAGCATAGTGACAAGACGCTGAACCTCGCGCTGGATGAATGGAACGTCTGGTACCATTCCCACAAACAGGATGACGAGACCGCCCCCTGGCAAAATGCACCACACTTGCTAGAAGACCACTACAACTTCGAGGACGCGCTGATGGTTGGAACCATGCTCATTACACTGCTGAAGCATGCCGACCGGGTAAAAATCGCTTGTCTAGCCCAGCTGGTCAACGTCATCGCACCGATTATGACCGACGACAAGGGCATCTGGCTGCAGTCCATCTTCTTCCCGTTCATGCAGGTTTCCAAGTACGGTCGCGGCATTGCGCTGACACCCAAGAAAACAGCTGATACCTATGATAGTAAGGACTTCAAGGACGTGCCTTACCTAGATAGTCTGGCTGTTTACAACGAAGCCCATCACGAAATCGTTGTCTTTGCCGAGAACAAAGGCGAGGAGTCGTTGGACTTCAGTACTGAACTGCGCGAGTTCTCTGCGCAAGCTATCATTGAAGCCACGCAATTCTGCGGCTATGATATCAAGCAAACGAATGAGGATCAGGCCATGGCCATTCACGCGAATGATCACGTTTCTCTGACTGATAATACCTTGCGGACCACCCTCCAACCGCTATCCTGGAACATGTTCCGGATTCAGGTTAAGGACTAAATAACTTTGCGACTAGCAAAAAAGATTCGCTTCCTCAACTTTGCGGGGAAGCGAATTTTTTGTTTTCTAATTGTTATGACGCTTGCACGAATCAGTCTGGGACAAACCCTAGACTCACGTTGCATCTCCAATACTATATTGTTGAAACGTGCGACAAAAGGCACTTACAAGTACCGCGCCGTCACCGACCGCTCCACCGCATGAATACCGCTAACCGGCCCTTCATACAGCACTTCGCCACCCTTGTCACCGCCATCTGGGCCAATATCAATCAACCAATCGGCACTGCGCATGATATCCAGGTTGTGTTCGATGACCAGCACCGTATTGCCCTTATCCACCAAGCGGTTAATGATTTGAATCATGACTTTGATATCCGACGGGTGCAAGCCGGTTGTCGGTTCGTCTAAAATGTACAGGTTGCCGCGCTTATTGAGTTCCTTGGCAATCTTCAGTCGTTGCCCTTCACCACCCGACAAGGTGTTCAGCGGCTGTCCTAGTGCCAAATAGTCCAGCCCAACATTGCGGACGTTCTTCAGCTTGTTGACAACCTTAGTTCCTGCCAAGAAGTCGGTGGCTTCCTCAACAGTCATGGCCAGAATTTCGACAATATTTTTACCCTGATAGGTATACGTTAAGACCTTTGGATCAAAACGTCCCCCGTGGCACAGGGAACACTCTACCGTTGCATTTTCCATAAACGACAGATTCAGTTCGATCACGCCCTTGCCCCCACACTGCGGGCAGGCACCCTTAGAGTTATAGCTGAACAGGCTATCACTCACATCATTGGTCGTCGCTAGCAATTTCCGCAGGTCGTTCATCACCCCAATATAGGTGGCCGGATTGGAGCGACTATTGGCGTGGAGCGGTGTCTGGTCAATTCGAATCGTATCCGGATGGTCGTGGGCAAATGCCTGATCCACCAACGTGCTCTTGCCGGAACCCGCAACCCCCGTCACCACGGTAAACAGCCCCACCGGCACCCGCAAGACAGCGCCTTTCAGGTTATGGCGGTGACTAGGCTGGCTGGTGATAAACGTTTGGGGCTGCCGCGGATTAGCTTTGATCGGCAACTGTTGGTTCAAGAACCGACTAGTCAGCGTATCTGCCTTGAGCAACTCCGGATAGGTCCCCGTGAAGGTAATCTCCCCGCCGTGAATCCCCGCGTGCGGACCCACATCGACCACGTAATCAGCCACCTTAATTACGTCCGGATCGTGTTCCACCACCAGCACCGTGTTGCCATTATCCCGCAACTGACACAGCAAGTCATTCAACCGATGAACGTCACGAGGATGCAAGCCGGTACTAGGTTCATCCAAGATGTATAACAGGTTTGTCAAGCTATTGGACAGGTATTTAACCGTCTTGACCCGTTGCGATTCCCCACCAGAAAGCGTCGTGGTTTCACGAGTTAGGCTCAGATAATCCAAGCCCACGTCGATCAAACTTTGGACACGCGTCTGAATGCTGGCAATGACGCCCTGCATGCGTTCATCGGTAAACGTCGTCAGAGTTGTCGCCAATTGGTCCAGCTGCAAGTCTGTTAAATCAAAAATATTATAGCCATTGATTTTTGCGGCTAAAACCTCCGGCCGGTAACGTTTCCCGTGGCAGGTCGGACATTCACTCATCTCAGCAAATTTTTCCATCTTTTTGCGCGCACCATCACTGGTCCCAGAACTCGTTTTCAGATTTTGCCGGTAGAATAAGCGTTCAACACCTTCAAATTTAACATTTAAGGTAGAGCCCCGATAATCAACTGTCAATGCCTTTTCACCATTCATCAACTGGTTAAATTCGGTAGGGGTGTAGTCCTTTAAGGGCTTATCCAAATCAAAGAAGCCACTATCGGCAAACATTTGGTAATAAAAACTCGTCGCCCCGTAGCCTGGCAACAGGATTGCACCCTCGCTCAGTGACTTAGACATGTCCATGGCCGCATCCCGCTTGAGCACGTAAGTCTTCCCAATCCCTTCACAGTCGGGGCACATCCCCGCCGGATCGTTAAAGGAAAACGCATTGCTGGCCTGGCCATATTGCGGTTGACCGAAACGGGAAAAGAGAATCCGAAACAACGCGTTAATGTCGCTGACGGTTCCCAAGGTTGACCGCGCATTGCCGCTAAGGGGCTTCTGATCAATCACGATGGCCGTCGACAAATGCCGGACTTCATCCACGTCTGGTCGGTGATAGTGTGGCAAGTATAGCCGGGTGAAACTATCGTATGTACTATTCAGTTGCCGCCCCGCCTCTTGCGCGATGGTGTCAAAGACGATGGATGACTTACCGGAGCCTGATACGCCGGTAAACACGGTTAATTTGTTTTTGGGAATCTTAAGACTCACATTCTTTAAATTATTCTCACGGTCATTAACAATTTCAATGAAATCTGAATTGGACATAGCGACCTCCCGTCGATTGGCAAAGTGACTGACAGGCTTCTAGATTACCATAGTTGATAGCCTGAACAAAGCCGGACGACTCGCAATTTTTGAACGACTAATCCCACGAAAAAAGTCACCAGCCGTGAGGACTCCAAGCCCTTACAATTGGTGACGCAACAACGAATACACGGTCAAGCTTAAGCTTCCTTCGCCTGCTCGTTCACGACATATTCGCGAATAATTTTCATGAAATCTTCGCCATACTGATCCAGCTTACTCTGCCCAACCCCCTTAACATCCAGAAAGCTCTGGTCGTCGACTGGCAGTGCCTCGCAAATGGCGTGCAACGTCTTGTCGGAGAAAATGACAAAGGGTGGCTTGCCAATCGCCTCGGCTAGTACCCGACGCAGAGCGCGGAGTTGGCCAAAGAGTTCATCGTCTTCAGGTGCCAAGCGTTTAACCTGTCGCGCCATCTTACGGAAGACCTGTTCCTTGCCCTTTAACACGGCGCCACCCTCAGCTGTGACCTGCAGCGTCGGGTACTGCCCGCCTACACTCGCCAGATAACCGGCTGCCGTGAGAAAGTCGATGAGTTCGGCGACCGCCTTTTGCCGTTGGCCCTGCATGATACCGTAAGTGCTAACGTCATCGAGATGGTTTTCCCGCACCCGTTGATTGTGCGCGCCGGTCAAAACTTGTGCAACCACGGCCTTGCCATATCGGGAACGCAACCGAATGACACACGACAAAATCTTCTGCGCGTCCGTGGTGACATCTTGGGCTTCGCGATCATCCAGACAATTACTGCAGCGACCACAAGGTGCCGACTCCTCGCCAAAGTAATGGAGAATGAATTGCTGTAAGCACCCCTGCGTATTGGCATACCGATTCATCACTTGAAGCTTCCGGTATTCGCGTTGTCGGTGCTCTTCATCCATTTCGGACTGGTCAATAAAGAACCGCTGAATCTGTAAGTCGGACGCCCGGTACAGGAGAATTGCTTCGCTGGGAAGACCATCTCGACCGGCCCGCCCCGCTTCCTGGTAGTAGGCCTCTAAGGTACCTGGAACTTGTGCGTGAATTACGAACCGCACGTTACTCTTATCAATTCCCATCCCAAACGCATTGGTTGCGACCATAACCTGAACGCGATCATAGAGGAAATCCTCTTGATTCTGTCGTCGGACATTCTCATCCAGCCCGGCGTGGTACGGGGCAACATCGATGTGCTGGCGCTGTAAGAGTTTGGTCACCCGGTCGACTTCCTTCCGTGTGCTGGCGTAGATGATTCCCGCTTCACCCTTGTTGACCTTCAGGTAGTCTAAAATGTACCGGTCCGTATCCTGGTCCTTGACCACGGTTAAGTTTAAATTGTCCCGTGCAAAACCCGTATTGACCTCGTTGGCCGCATCAATGCGTAGCTGTTGCCGAATATCCACGGCCACCTGTTCCGTCGCCGTCGCTGTCAGTGCCAGAACCTGAGGATGGGTAGGTAACTGTTCAATCGCAGTACTCAACGCCAAATAACTCGGCCGGAAGTCATGTCCCCACTGCGAAATACAATGCGCTTCATCCACCGCTAGCAGGTCGATTGGGAGACTGGCCAATGCCTGGATAAACGCTGCGGAATCTAACCGTTCTGGGGCGATATACAACAATTTATAATCGCCATTGTGTAGTGCAGCCAACCGCTCCTGAATATCTGGCCAGTCCAGTGAACTGTTGATGAACGTGGCGGGGATGCCGCTGTCATTTAACGCGTCCACCTGGTCCTTCATCAGCGAAATTAGCGGCGACACCACAACCGTAATACCATCAAACAACATCGCTGGAATCTGATAACACAGGGATTTTCCCCCACCGGTCGGCATGATTGCCAAACTATTCTCGCCAGCCATGACGTGTTCAATGACTGCCTTTTGCCCCGGTCGAAACTCGTCGTACCCGAAGACTGTTTTTAAAACTTTTTGTGCTGCCACTAACTCCATCTCGTGTACTCCTTATGCTTGTCTGATTATCTAGGCTCCATTATACGCTAGCTGGCGACTAAATGGCGGACTTGCACCATTGGTTATCGACAGATTTAATAATCGTCATCTCAACTGCCGCTTTTAACCACAATTGAGAAAGAGTGCAATCCGGTATTTTAGTGAAGAAAAAATAACAATAAAAATATCGTACCGCTAAAGTTCCGCAAAAATACCGTGTTCAAGCGATTTGACGACTTCGCCAGCGACTGATTTCTTTCACAATCCACCTGACGATAGTTGACAGGTGAGATAAATATGATTATAGTAGATTATATTGAATCGTACACAACTTAATTGGAGGCGAGGAGTATCATGGAAAATGACTTAACCTTGGCCAATCAACTTTGTTTCTCCACTTATCATGCAAGCCGCTTGTTGATTAAACTGTACCAGCAAGCTCTGCAACCATTTTCGCTGACGTATCCCCAATACCTGGTCTTATTAAGTCTCTGGGAGGTGGACCGCCAGCCACTCCACGTGCTAGGCGACCAGCTCGACTTTGGAAGCAACACCCTGACGCCCTTGTTGCGGCGGATGGAGTACAACGGCTGGCTGACCCGTCAACCACAAGAAACCGACCGGCGCCAGTTGATTATTCAGCTCACAGAGTACGGCCGTTCATCCAAAGCGGCCATTTCCGAGGCCATTGCAGCCTGCGTCACTGCCCAGCACATTGATGCCGATCAGTACCGTGCTGCCCTCGACATGAATCAAGTGCTGATTGCCAAGCTCAAAAAGATGTTAAACTAAGCTGCTGTCAGTCCATTCGTTGCCTTTTGCCTGGCGAAGTGGCCCTAGTAAAGCCACTTCCAATACCGGTAAACCAGCGACCCTGTAATCCCCCAAACCTGTCATACTAGAATCAAATGACTCGTAACATGACTTTGGGGGTGTCTATGTTGTCCATGATTCGCAAACTCTACAACGGTGGTGTCGTCCTCTTCGCGTTAATTTCCATTGTCCTGGTCATCTTTGACTTTTCTGGCATTATTAAGCTAACCGCTCAGCCGTGGGTCTACCTGGATAATGGCATCCTCGCGCTCTTCACGGTGGACTACGTGGTTCGGTTCTGGCGAGCGCCGCACAAGTGGGCCTTTTTCCGGCATAATATTTTCGATTTGTTGGCAATCATCCCACTATATTCAATTTTCAGTTTTTTCCGGTTAGCCCGACTCACGCGGATCTTTCGCTTAGTCCGCCTCTTCCGATTCATTCGGCTTGTTGGCTTTATTGGAAAACTTCGACACAATTTAAAACGGTTCTTGAAGACCAACGGTTTCATTTATTTACTCTGGGCCTGTACGGCCATTCTAATTCTCGCGGCCACCCTTTACTCTTACGCTGAGCACGTTTCCTGGGGTGAGGCACTCTGGTGGGCCATTGCCACGACAACCACCGTTGGCTACGGGGACGTGGCGCCCCACACGATTGTGGGCAAATGCGCCGCCACCGTACTGATGCTGGTCGGTATTGGCTTTATCGGGGCACTGACCAGCACAATTACCACCTACTTTGCCAATCGTGGCCGTGCCTCAGAGTATGAACAAGTGGCCAAACGGTTAACCACCATCGAACAACAGAATCAGGAATTACGTGACCTGCTGCAGACGGAGAAGACCCCAGAAAAGCCGAGGAAAACTGATGCGTGATCCCTGGAAAATTTACGGTCAACACCCCTTCTGTCACTGACAATACCATCTGAGGCGTCGGCAGGTCCTCTTTACCTGAGATGGGGTCCTGACCGGTTACCAGATGCGCCCATTTCTTCTGACAAACTGCCGAACCACTTCTCTTCCCCCACTTCAGAATGATATAATATGAGTCAAAAGGAGTGCTGCATTCATGGAAAAACGAATTAAAGGTTCATGTACCACAATTTTAGTTGGAAAAAAGGCTTCAATTGATGGCTCGACGATTATTTCACGGAACGATGATGGTCACGAGGCCCTCGACCCTGAAAAATTTGTTGTGGTGAACCCCGCTGATCAACCACGGGATTACCAAGCCGTTATCAGTGGTGTTCAAATCAAGCTGCCTGATAACCCACTTCGTTACACATCCATTCCCAACTCGCTCTTAACCAACGGTATCTGGCCAGCAGCCGGTATCAACAGTGACAACGTTGCCATGTCTGCCACCGAAACCATCACGACTAATTCTCGTGTCATGGGCATTGACCCATACGTGGCCAATGGTATTGGTGAAGAGGACCTGGTAACCTTAGTTTTGCCATACATCCACAGTGCCAAAGAAGGGGTTGAACGTTTAGGCGCCCTCTTAAAGGAATTTGGGACTTACGAACCCAACGGCATTGGTTTCTCTGATAACAACGAAATCTGGTGGTTAGAAACCATCGGTGGTCACCACTGGGCTGCCAAGCGCATCCCCGACGATGCCTACGTGGTCGCACCTAACCGCATGAACATTGACGACTTTGACTTCAACGCTGATGACACGTTGGCTTCAGACGACTTAGAAGACATGATCGCCACCTACAACCTGAACCCAGACTTTGAAGGGGTCAACTTGCGCCATATTTTCGGCAGTGCCTCCGACAAGGATACGGTCTACAACAACCCCCGTGCTTGGTACGGTCAAAAGTACTTCACACCGGACGTTGAACAGGACCCACAAGGTCAAGACTTGCCATTCATCTGCCATGCCAACCGCAAGATTTCCATCGAAGACGTGAAGTACGTATTGAGCTCTCATTTCCAAAACACCAAGTACGACGTTTACGGTGACGGCTCTGAGAGTGACAAGACCAAGTTCCGGCCAATCGGTATCAACCGGAACCACGACGTGCACATTCTCCAAATCCGCAACAACGTGCCCGACAGTATTGCCGGAATTCACTGGTTAGCCTTTGGTGCCAACACGTTTAACACGGTCGTACCTTTCTACGCTAACGTTGACGACACGCCAGCCGCTTACAAGGACGCTGACGGCACCTTCAACATGAACCATATGTACTGGCTAAGCTGCACCACGGCCCTGCTGGGTGATACGGATTACGACCTGTACGAAGACTTCCGCAACACCTTTGCCTTAGACGCCATGGGTGCCTACCGGAAGATTCAAAACGACACCGACGCTGCCATTGAAAATGGTGCTGACGTGGCAACCTTGAAAGCTGCCAACGAAAAGCTGTCTAACGAATCCTTCACGCGTCAAACCAAATTACTCGGTGATATGGTCACCTTTGGTTCTGAACACATGAAGTTACGGTACAACTTGAACGACTAATTTTATATTCACTTGTGACGACCTGCCTATCTGGTGGGTCGTTTTTTGCCAGAACTGATTGCATACGGTAAATTCAGATTGCCAACCGTTCTAGCCAGTATACCCGTCTACTTCCTGGCTGTATAGCGAACACAGAAAAAAGGCCTCAGAATCGTTTTAGCTCACGATACATCGTGGATCAAAACAATTTTAAGGCCTTTACTTATGCTTATTGAAACGTCGCAGGCGTCACCTTCATCAACCAAGCGTCCTTGTTACCCGCAAAAAAAGGACGCTCATCAAATCTATGAGCGCCCCCTAGTCTATCTATTTAACCGTCTCAGCAACCGCAGCGTTCACGGCACTCTTCTCAGCTTCAACCAGGTCAACGCGACTCTCGATGACCTTGGTATCCATTTTAATTTCCCGGGTTAAGCCTGGGGTGTTGATTTTCGGTTCGAAGAAGGCCTTGAATTCAGCCAGCCGTTCTGGCGTATGGAAGACGCCAGTTGTCACGGTGATGTACGTGGTGAATTCCATGTCGCCACCGACCGTATCTTCCAACCATTGCCAGTCGCTCCGTAACCAATCCCAAGCCGCCTGTTGTCCCTTGTGGGCTAAGACGCCCCGGTACCATGCACGCAAGTCTTGTGGCTTGATGGTATCGGCATCTTCAAACGCGTTGATCAATTTGCCAATCAACTTGGCGTCTGGCGTGGTTGGCAAAGCTGACGCAATGTCCGCCTTGTAGCTGGCGTCACTGGACTTGCGGTAGTCGTTCAACAACTGATCGACCAGGTCCGCACTCCCAAAGTTTTCGACTTCGTTGGCCAAAATGTAGACACGCACGGCAGCCGGTAAGCCGACTAAGTTGTCCTGGTTAGCCGTGAAAATGTCATGGGCCGCCTTCAGGGAAGCGGCGTCCTTGGCGTACAGCGCGGCGTTTAAAATCGTTGGCCGGGTCAACTGGTCGTCGTTGGATTCACCAGCTTGTGGTAACCAGCCTAACCGGTCGGCCTGCGGCGCACTCAATTTGCCAAACAGTGCGCGCAACTGGGCCTCTTCCGGTGAGCCAGGGGTCACAAATTTCCGCAAGTTGTTGGCGACGCCGTACAGCACGTCGTTAACCACTGCGGAATGGCTCTCAGCGAACCGTGGCAGTAACGGCACGATGTCTGCATAAGAAATCTGCCGGCCTTCAGCCAGTAACCGTAAGTCTTGCAACAGTTGTAACTGGGTAATGTGGTCTAGAGAATCCAAATTATCCAGAATGTCTTGCAACAACGTGGCGTCGTACTTCACGATGAAGTGAGAATTGTTGCCCACGTTCAATCGGAAGGGTTCCCCACTGGCCTGACGTAGCTGGGTGTAATCGCCCAGAACAGCGTCAGTATCAGCGAAAATAGCCGGCGCAGCATCGTAATTACTGTTCAACGGCACTTGCCATTGGCGACCGGCTTCTTTACCTTCACCAATGAAGAATTGTTGTTGGTGAATGGTTAATTTGCCATCAACCACTGCGGCGGAAACGACCGGATAGCCGGGTTGTTCGAGCCAAGAATTCATGATGGCCCCAACGTTCATGCCGGACGCAGCTCCCAGAGCGGCCCAGAGGTCACCACCAGTAGCGTTACCGTAATGGTGCGTGGCAAAGTAGTTCTTCAAACCAGCTCGTAAGGCATCATCACCGATCAAAGCCCGGACCATGACCAACATCCGCGCCCCTTTGGCGTAAACGATAGCACTGTCAAAGAGCGCATCAATTTCAGCTGGGTCTTCTACTTGGACGTGAACGGATTGCACGCCATCAGTGGCATCTCGTTGCAGGGCCATTGGGGCTTCACCCGTTTGGAAGGATTCCCAGATGTGCCAGTCGGGTTCGATGGCATCAATGGCGACGTACTCCATCATGTTGGCAAAACTTTCGTTCAACCAGAGGTCATCCCACCATTTCATGGTAACCAGGTCACCGAACCATTGGTGAGCCAGTTCATGTGCAATGACGGTTGCCACACGTTGCTTGGTTTCAAACGCCGTGTTGTCGGGATCTAGCAGTAAGTAGGCTTCCCGGTAAGTGACCAAGCCCCAGTTTTCCATGGCGCCGGCTGAGAAGTCGGGTAAAGCCAATTGCCAGGAATGTGGCAGTGGATAAGGCGTTTGATAGAAATCTTCATAAAATTCAATTGAGCGCTTGGCAATGTCTAAGGCGAAGTCGAGTTCCTTGGCTTGGTGCGCCTTGGTAGCGAAAACGCCGACCTTCACGCCACTCTTGGTGGTGGTCAGCTTGCTCTGCATGTCCCCGAAGGCAAACGCAATCAGGTAAGAGGACATGCGAACCGTGGTATCAAAGGTGTGAACGCCATTTTCGGTCTTCACTTCTGGCATGTTGCTGATGATGGTTTCGCCCTCATGCTCGTCGAACTTGATTGCCAGGTCAAAAGTGGCCTTGGCTTCGGGTTCGTCGACACATGGGAAGGCTTGGCGCGCAGCAGTCGTTTCAAATTGGGTCCCGATTAACTGCTTCTTCTCGCCGTTTAACTCGTAGTAAGACGGGTAGATACCCATCATGCTGTCGGTCAATGGTGCGGTAAAGTCAATGGCGACCGTGGTTTCGCCGGTCTTGCCCAGGTCAATGTGAATGCCTTCTGAAGCGTCATCAAAGGTAAACGGTACGTCCTGGCCATCGGCTTTAACGGCGCTGATGGTCATGTACTTTTGGTGAATGGCAATGCTGGTCTGTTTGGCGTCACCAGTGATGGTGGACGTCCCGGAAATCAGCTTGGTTGCCCGGTTAATGTCGAGGTAAACGTTGTAATGCGTTGGTTGGAACAATTCGTAAAAATGTGTGGATTCTGCCATAGTTTTCTCCTTAAATTCTTAGAATAAACCCATTATACGACAAATGATTGGGGGACGCCACGAATGATGCGGCGAACTTACTGATTCCCTTGTTTAAGCCAGGCTTCCACTTCTTGGCCGGTGATGGCGCTAGTGAAACGATGACTCGGTCCCCAGTTGATAGCGGGATAGTCCGTAGTTAATTTCGCCGTCGACTTGTCAATGGGCGTTTCGCCAGAGGTACAGAACTGACGGACGTCCTTACAACGGAAATACCCCGTCTCCAATAGCGTATTGATGACATGGGGCACCTGCCCCCACCAGATGGGTGAGCCCAGGTAAACGGTATCGGCCTGCGCAATCAGCCGCTTGTCGGGAGCCACGATGCCTGGCCGCGACGTGTCATCGTGGGTTTCAAGCGAGGTACGACTAGTCGGATTGTTGTAATCGAGATCAGCCGCTGTGTACGGTTGTTCCGCTTGAATTGGCACTAGCTGCGCCCCAGTCACGGCCGCAATCTTCTCGGCAACCGCCTTGGTATGCCCCGTGTTGGAAAAGTATAGAATCACTTGTTTTGACATGTAGAATCCTCCTGTTGTTGGATTTTTCTCTCTAGGCTTATTTTACACCCGCGACAGCCATTTCTCGGCAAAAAAACACAATCCGATTGGTTGGGATTGTGTTGTGTAAACGACAGCTATTTATTTAGCCCGCGTCATAAAGATGTCGCTACCCCTCTGCTGGCCAAAATCTAGTTTCTTGCCCTGACGGCTTAAGAAATTCCACTTCGTAAACAGGCTGTCACCATGCAGTGTGACCAGATCTTTACGGTATTGAAATGCTCTAATCGTATGTACCTTATGATCATAACCCGCATCCGCTGGTAAATATCCCTTCATCTGCCACTTAGCAGTTTTCTTGTAAACGACTAACTTCATGCTAGGCAGCCACATATTCTTATTGATATGCGGTTTTGAATTGTACTGGGGCTTCGTTACCCAGGTCCCCCGCATGGATTTTGGAATCAGCTTCACCTTAGCACTGGCTGGCACGGTCATCGCTGGCGCCAGGACTACTAACGTTAATAAAAATACCCCACATTGCTTGAATTTCATTTGGAATCGCTCCTCGACTATGTATTCGGTACAAGCACAGAATAGCAGTCGTGGCTTACGGTTACCAGTGTTGTGGCGCACAATTTGCGGCTATTTATTTTTAAAATGAAAATGCGACAACTATTGACGGGACAACGTTTACTGGCTTCCATACACCAGATTAGTTGACGAACAATCTTCGTTTGGTTGGCTACTGCTCCCCGACCGCATTTTGCACTCACTGACGTTTGGTTTTGAAGGCTAAAAAACCACAATCCGATTGGGGATTGTGGTTAGATCATACGTTCTAACTTTTCAGCAAAGACAATGTCGTCAGCCATATTATCTGGCGAGACGTGGGTTCCCGTGACTAGATAGGCGTGCTGCCATTCAAGAATGTGCGCACGATAGGTATGCATTAGCTCTGAAATAGTTGAATCACTGTAACCATACGTCTTCAGCCGAGCTTCAATTTGATTTTTCAGTTCAACATCAAGATTACGTGTACTTTCCATCATAGGACGACCTCATTTTAATCAGTCTTAGATTTAGTTTAGGAAGTTCTGACTCTTCAAACATACCTGATGATACCACAAAAGAGCGGCTTGTAAATTTTTCAAGTCCTTGCCCTCTGTGCCTTCACCCGGTTCTATCTCATTTTACATGAACGAGACTGAATGTATAACCAAACCAGACAATCTTGTTTCCTCAAATTAGGTACCCTACTCAGGCCGACCTAGTCTTCCGAAACCCAATCCCGAATCTCTTCCGATGTAAGGCTACTCGAGAAACGCCGCCCGGCATGCCACCGGACGTCTGGGTAGTGCTCACGAAGCTGTTTAACCGCCTCAGCAATCGCTGTGATGCCTGATGTACAGAAGGGGTAAACATCCTTGCCAACCAGGTCAACACTGTCTAAAAACGTGTTAATTTCGCCAGGAACGGTCGCCCACCAGAGTGGAAAACCCAGGTAAACGGTCTGAGCTGCCACAATCGGTGCTGGATCAATGGCTTCGATGGCTGGCCGTACCTCGCCAGCGTGTAGCCCATGTTCAGCCTGATTAGCTGGGTCCTCCCAGTCAAGCTCAGCCGCCGTGTAATCAACTTTAGAGTGAATTCCAACAAGTTCAGATCTGGTCGCAACCGCAATTCTTTCCGCAATAGCCTGTGTGTGCCCGGTATTTGAAAAGTATAAGACAACTGATTGTCCCATAAGTCATTCCCCCGTTTTATAAATAGTCTTATAACCTAGTTATACTCCCTTTTGGCCAATCTGTGGGGGTCTTCCGGGAAAGATTCCAAATTTAAGCGGATGGGTATTCCGTTTGGACATAAGCTGGTAATTAGATCACGATTATGGCAAGTAAAATAGCGCATTTATCTCATGACTCTCGACACCAGCGAAAAAAACAACTAGTATTAAGAAAATACGAGGAGGAATAAAAATGAAGACACTAAGAATACTAGAATGGAATATTAACCAACGCTCATCCGGTACAAGAATGCCCAGCTACATTACCAAAGAAATTCAGCGAAAAGATCCTGACATTATTGTTTTGGTTGAGTTTAAAGGTCAAGAAAATCTTTCCACTCTTCAGAATACATTTTCTTCTGATTTTTATCTTGAACACTATGAAGGTGATCCTACCTCAGATTATGAAGGTGATCCTACATCAGATATTGAAGATAATGGCGCAAATAAAGGCACACTTAAAAAACGAAACGGAATCCTAATAGCGTTACGTAAAGATAAATTTGAAGAACCATTATCTGAGAGACATCCTCAAAAATATGACGAAACACGGCCAGATTGGCTCAATGTTCACACTACTCTGTTGAACAGTAAATATAGTTTGGAAATTATTGGTGTAAAAGTTGTTGTGGGTGGCGATACCGCTGAAGATCTAGAAAACAGAAAGTCACAAATTCAATGGTTGTTGTCACAAAACTCTCCTAAAAACTCTTCTAAAAAAACTAATCAACATCAGTTGATTATTGGCGACCTAAACTACGGCCCCCACGTAACTGAATATCTCTATCCTGAATATATAAAAAGAAATAACCAGAAAAATAGTCGTCGCAAGGATTATTTCATAAACTGGCAAGATATTATTAAATTAATGTGGAAGTACGATTATGTGAAACAAGATTCTGGGCTTGCCTCCCCATACGCTCCCACTGGTACCAGCTGGAAATCAGAAAGGCTAGATTGGCTCATTACCACCAAGGGAATTTCCGTAAATAAAACATCAGAGTACAATTGCCTAGATTGGAGCTTTGGCCGTTTTAATACTCAATACTATGCTTTTGGCTACACAGTACCTGAAGGATACTTTATCTGTTCCACTCCGTCTCACCCAGATCACGCAATTTTCACTGCCGAAATCCAGATTAAAACTGAATAAGTAAATAAAAAACGGCCAATCCTAAAAAAGATTGGCCGTTTACGCTTGTTTAAATTCACCTATTTACACCGCAACACCACAACCGAATGGAAGTAAATCCTACTCCCACTCAATCTATGACGCCCCCTACTATCCCTGCCAAATCAACGATTCAAACCGCCGTATCGTTGTCTGGTAGTGACTTGGTAGGGAATAAGCCTTGCATAGGATTCTTTACCACTTGGTTACCAGTAAAGTTAACACTACTACTCTTAGCTGGCGTCAAATT
The DNA here is from genome assembly GCF_003946245.1 of Levilactobacillus cerevisiae. GTDB lineage: Bacteria > Bacillota > Bacilli > Lactobacillales > Lactobacillaceae > Levilactobacillus > Levilactobacillus cerevisiae. Next base: position 73,753 of record NZ_RHNN01000008.1, on the reverse strand, counting down.
AATACTGCCGGTTAGCTGTTCGGCTACCTTCTCGTTACTTCCTCGCCAAAGATGCGCATAATACTTCAATGTGATATCTGGGCTTGAGTGTCCTAACCGCTGTGAAATACTCAGCACATCAATGTTAAACTCATTAATCAAGTAACTAACGTGCGAATGCCTAAGCGCCTTCGCTTGAATGCGTGGTACTCCGGCCAAGTCAGCATACCTGCGTATGATGTTTTGCACGCTAGATCGAATAGTCGGCGTATCATCATACGACATGACGAAATGCTTAACACCACGCCTACGCTGAGCCTTCTGCCACTCAGACAAGATTCTGCACGTGTCTCCATCGATAGAAATGGTCCGCATACCACTTTCGGTCTTGGTGTATGGCTTTAAATCGTAGTCCATTTTGTTTCTGATATCCAGAGTCCGATGGATTTTCAATTTCCGCCGTTTCAGGTCAACATCACTCCATTGGAGTGCAAGACCTTCACCTACACGACACCCCGTCATAAAGTACACCCATAGCATGACAAAGCAAAAATGTTCATAGTAACTGGGTAGGTAAATCTTCGAAATTACCTGTTCAAATTCAGACTTCGTCCAAATTGGAACCTGCGCTTTCCCTTTAGCAACCGACTTAGTCTTCTTGGACACATTCTCGTTCAGAAAGCCTACTTGTACGGCATAATCAAGACTCTTCCGGAAGCTCCCATATACCAAATGACTGAACCCTTGCGAATACCCACTGTCATTTAAAAGGTAACTCCTAAACTGCTCACATTGAAGGACTGTTATATCCCTCAGTACGATATCTCCAAATCTATCAACCAAGTGTTCAAAAACGCTCTTACGAGAAGAGTACGTGCTCTTTTCCACGTCAGCCTTGTATGAAGGAATGTAGTTCTCACGCATAAATGTGCGGTAACTAATTCTATAATTCGCATACCCTTGCTGTTCAAGGTACTGGTTTTTAACCCTTGTCAGCTCTTTATACGCTTCATGCGCCGATCGAAATGGCTGTCCTTGCTCAGAGCGCCGCTTGGTCTTTTGGATTCGTTTACCTGTTACCTTATCTGTTCCTAGTTCCACTCGATAGAAGATTTTACCATCTTTACCGGTATAGACCCCTGGATACTTAGTTGTTGCCATTATTATCATCGCCCTCATTAAACTCGAGTTTGACACCAATAATTTCTTCGACTGGTTCCAAAGGCACTACACCTAGTCGCTTCCCATTATACAGGCCAAATCCCTTTTTAACCATCAATAACTTGGCCTGACGTATAATTGTTTGCGCTTGGTACTTCCTAAATCCTATTGTTTCAAGGTCTTTAGCACTTACCATTGACTTCAATTTCCTTCGCCCCTTCCAAACTGGGTACGAAAATGCGATACTATGAGGGATAGTTCGAGCTATCAGAGGCGTTGCTTGCGGCTAAGCATTAGCAACGCTTTTTGTATCCACTTTTTCGTGCCATTTTCCTCACCATTACCAAGTATTAGACTTGCTAATACCGAAATCCATATTGGTCCCAACCTGAGTCTTGGTGGTTCCACTTGTCAATCTCGGGCAGTACGACAAAGTTAGACAACCATGCATCCATATCTTCACGATAGAATCGAACGATGTCATCAAGCTCATAATATGGTAATCCTTTCTCAATCCAGAGCTTTAAAACTTCGTCAGTAACGCTTAAGTACTTGCACGCCTGTTTCCGGTCCATATATTCCATTTCGTTAGTAATTCGCCGCAGTCGTTCCGTGGTAATGCGAGCAACCGTACGTTCAACCGAGTTTTCAATATCACGGACCTGTGCATCAGTGAGTTCGACGTTAATTTCTGATTGGAATTTCCCCCAGCCATCTAAGTCTTTACGATATTCAGAACGTTCATCTTTCTGTTCATCCATATTAATCATCCTCCATATCAGTGAGTAGTTGGTCAAGTCCAAGTCGAGTTGCGGTAGTGTCAGGTGAGTAATATGGGTTGGGTTCAGTGCTAGTTGCTACATACCCACCATTTGTGAAATCAACTTCATTCAAGCTACCAGGTGTTACTTCTATCGTTAACGAAATACGCCGGCTGAGTTGGCCGAAACCATCAGTTATTGAGACTGAGCTTTGTTTAGAAAAGAATGCGGCTGGGCTGTATGGCGATGTGACAATAATTGTCTCTGCCTGAAGTTGTAAATTATGGTAGCGGGATACCGTCCGCATGTCATAATTAAAGGGGTCAAGTATCTTTAGCAGGTCGGCATATTGCAATACATTGGGACGCAGCTCGTCAAGTACCACGCTGTGTTGACCGGCATAGTCTTGAAACATATCATTTGACCCACCAGTTGTAAAGCATGCTCCGGGGTCATCAAGCTTGCCGCCAATTGTTTCAGCGAAACGGGTTTTGCCCGTACCGGCGGCACCATAAAGCCAAATTACTCTGATGCTCTGACCATTCTTACGCATCTTAGCACGCCACTGTTCCGCACTAATATCTTGAACGGCGGAATTAATTTCCCGTAATGCCCGGGCCTTGCTTGAGTAGACACGTGGACTGAGATCTAATAACTCCTGCCTAGCTTCAAGAAATGTGATTTCTCCATTTTTGAAATCTTCCAAAATACGGTCTGGTCCGGTGGCTGTATTTTTCACTTTTTCTGCCAACTCCGCCATGAACTTGGGATAGTCAAAGTTGGCAGTAACTTCCGAAAAATCGTATTGATATCGGTCGGCTGCATTAGTAGTTCTGTGGGTAAGATAGGCGAAACCATTGTTAACGCCATTCTTCCGGTCATTTTTGGTCATGCTTTCAAAATTCTGTTCTAAGTCGTTGAGCTTATTGGCTAATGCGCTAACTCGCTGTGCCGTGTCAAATTGCATCATGACATGAACATGTGTCTCCAATGGCTTCCCATCTTCGTCGACATCCTTGTCGTGGATAATGAGAGCGTAACGTACAGCGTTGAGTGTCTTCACACGTCGAAGCAAAGCATCGATGTCATTAAACGGCAACTTCTTAAGTTGTTGTACGTACATCGGTGCGGTTGTCTTGAAATCACTCATTGATAGAAGCCTCCTTGAAACACTGATTGAACAGTGTTTATCATCAATTTTGTCCGTATTAGGGGGTGGGAGATAACGAGCCCTCTCCCACCCAGTAGAAATGGACCAAATGAAGAGAATGGTTGTTGATTTACTTTAGTTGGTACGTGCGGTGGCCTTGCTTCTGCCTAACGGCAAGCAGGCCGCCGCTAGTTTCAGTTCATTGTAAGTTCAGTAATCGTGCTACAACGGTCGCATGTTAGCAATAGTGTGAAGCCGAAGCCTTGTATGCTTCACATCTTAAAATAGTGCACCTGTTTTTATTTCCCTTCCTGCTATCGGGATCCAGTCAGCACTAGTGTCATTCCCTGTCGTTCAAACGAGGAAAATGCATATTCTGGGAATATCAACCCAATACGCTCGCGAATTGCGTCCTCTTGGTCATTCAGCATTTGTTGAGCATCTACTACTTTCGGCAAGGGTATCATTAACTCAATCGAGTCGTCTAGAACGCTTAACGTAAGCCGCTTTACGGCATGGTTGAAATCTCTAATCACTCGGTCAGTGTCTACTCTGGAAAGTTGCTTAAAAAGAGAATACCGAGTGTAAAACGTTCCCTTAAGTGATTGAATCCAGTAAACCCAATTCCACCCAAAAAGTTGAAGTCCTTTAAGCCAATAGTAGACGGGATAGATTAAAAGATACACAAGTAAAAGATAGGCAATTCCACCTATTAATACTAAATTATCCGCACCAACAACCGCATTTACGATACCAACATCAACAAGCATATTTCCACCCCAGGCAATACCTGCGACAAATGGAATCAAACCCATTTTGATTAACACGGGGTACAGCTTAAGAAGATACTTTCTTCGTTTTCTCTTTTTCCTATCACTTTTCATAATTAAGCCTCCCTGTAAGTTGGCATGAGTAATGGCATTACATTAGCGGGATGATTACCATCAATTATCTGAATTAGACCTGTACCCTTCCCTGAAGGAATAACAATTCCGTCAAGATTGTCCAAATCTGGAAGGAGGAACTGCGTCGTCTTTCGGTTGACATTTCCCAGCTGAATCATTACGTTTGCCTGTTCTCGAACAACAACAGGAAGTGCATTAGCGTCGAACCGCTGCGACAACAGAATTAACTTCACTTGCGTTGACCTTCCCAGCAACGCAACTTGGCTCAGCAGACTAAAGAAGGTGTCCTTCAGAGACTTAGAAACGGAACTGGTCAGCGCAAGTAATTCATCGATAACTATGACATATGACTTAAATTGCAGACTTGCATCGCCCTTCAACTCCGCCTGACGTGCTTGTACGACGTGTAACGCGCTACTCAATAAATCACAGACCGAGTTGACAAAGTCATTCTGTGACCGGTCACCATCAGGCGTGAGCACGCTAACACCATTCTTATTTCCCCACCTTGTCGGAGCATCCATCTTAGGATCGACTATGTGTAATGCGGCCTGTTTCTTCAGCACTTCGAGTAAATATGTCAGGGCATATGACTTACCAGAACCGCTGTTGCCCGCAATGACCAAATGCGTCACGTCAGTAATATTAATCGTCAGATTCTGCATGAACGGAATATCGCCTGGTTCAAGGTTGGCCTTAAATTTTTCAAAATCCGAAATCTCTATTCGCGTAGGAATTCCCTTCAACCAAGGAAAAAACAGTGCACGAGCATTGTGTATGCTATTTCCCGATAAAGGAACAAAATAAGTGCCATTCTGCTTGAGTAATGTGTAGTACGGGTATAATGAGCCATTTGCAATCTCAAATATTCGTTGATAGAGAGTTCCATTTAGGACGTACCCTGCGGGAACCCGCGGGATAAACTGAAAACCACCTTCAGCGACCGTAACATCGAAACTGTTACTATAGGTGGTCTCGTTCCCGATATCTAGTGCCATGTTCAGCGCTTGTATCAGCAACGTGCGCGTCCCTTCTAGATCTAGTTGAGTCATATTACTTCACCTTTTTAATCGCTGAAGCCTGGAAACTGTACTTATACGACTTGTTTCGGTAGCCGAGCAAATTCTCAAATTTGATTGTGTCGCCGAAGCTGAGGTTAACTGGTGCACCGTCAACACGAACCATGACGGGGTTCTGCTGGTAACTCGTTGAGTCGTCACCCACGACGTCTTGCACAACCGAATATTTGTAGCCAATGACGGGGTCAGTGTATTTACGATTGGCGTCGTCCCAAGTCTGGATTGGTTCTGGTGCTACGCCAGAATACTTGAATTCAAGTTGCGGATGCATACCCGCTGAAAAGATTACGTCCTGCCGCATGTAGCCCTGGAACCCAGTTTTAAGCGACGGTGTTGCCTGATTATTACGTAGTAACATGTGTGATTCCTCCTTATTTTTCGGAAAACGTAATTCCTTAGTCTTATTATCTTATTAATAAGGGAATTTGTCCTAACATTTAGGCGAAAAATCAAAAAAGCTAAGTAATTTGTAAATATGAATTAATCGTGATATATTAGTCATCACTGAGGAAGTTTAGTACTTTATTAGGCGAAATAAATTTAATGGAGACGAAATAATGGATTTGAAACTGACTGACCTACCTGATACACCAACGATTAAGGATATCTTTAGGCATCTTGAAAAGAATCCCGAAACAGCTTCAGTCACTACGAGAACCTTGCAAAATTGGTTTCGCAACGATAAGATCCCTCCTATTTATGAGGACAAGCGCCAAAAGAACTACAAACGATCTGACGTAGCAACCGTTCTGAAAAAACACATGAATAAACTTGCGCTGGATAAAGAGGAGCTAATCCGACAATCAAGAGTTCAAAAAAAAGCAATTGATGAATATCATTCGGAGCAAGAGGACTATGAAGAGTCTTTGCAACCACATGAACCATTCTCGTTCAAAATCCAATTTTCAGAGCACGAATTAGAATGCCTGGGAAAGGACTTGACTGACGCTGAAATTCGTAAACTTGAGAGTAACTTTAATGAAAAAAACATTAGCAAAGTTGCTGGTAAGCTTTCCATGACTATGAAGGAAAATTTATTATCCAAGTTCGAAACGTTTAGAAGAAACAAGTATATTCAAGCAAGAACTCTCGCAGAAAGCACTGGGTTAGATGCAACCATCAACAACGAAATTGAGGTTGAACTACATCAAAAAACCGTTGAATTTTTACTATTCGAGGTTTTGGAGACTCTTAACCAGTCGCCAATAAAGTTCAAGCAATATGCGCTGAGAAATGATTTGAAATCCAAAATTGCAAACGAAACTTTTGGCGTTATCTATCCTGAGATGGATGTAGATGAACAAAATGCGATCGACCGATTGAAAGACTTCCGGAATTATTTTGAGAAAAAGATATAGCTTGCTTTGAAGTTAGCGGAATCTAGTGTGAATGCGAATAGTGCTTCGACGCCTGAGACGCCAAGTGCGGCGCAAACAACACCAGCTGATAATAGTAACGGCACGGATGGTAGCGTCGGGCAAACGCCTGATACAGGTAGTGACACGACACCGACTCAGTCGGGTTCAACTGGAACGAGTACCCCAGCAGCTAAGCGCGCAGCTTCACGGCCAACGTTTGCAACGACTGGTGGGAACGATAAAGTTTCGACTAACCCCGTTTACAACTGGTTGTACAAGTGGTTCCATTAAGCTTGACTTGACTAAGTTGTAAATAAAAGCCCCTCAACATTTCTGTTGAGGGGCTTTTTGTATCAGGGCGAAGTTAGGCAATAACGTACCAGTCAGTGGCTTGCAGGTCAGCTGAACTGGCCAGATAGCCGACGTCGTCTAAGTACGTGTCGAATTCGTCAGTAACGGACTCTTCATCATAATCGTCGGGGTCAAATTCATAGTCGCCCGCTGCATACTCATCATCGGTAAGCAATAAGATGTTACCCGCACTGCGTAAGACGCGTAGATTTTGCCAATTGTGCCGGGCGACTTGGTGATCTTGTTTGATTTGGGTCAAAGCGGCTTCAAAGGTCATAGGTAAAGACTTCTTTCTGAAAGATTGGACTTTTGTTAGATCAGATTATGAGTCTGATAGGGATCAAGTGAGTTACTTGGTGCCTAAAATGGTTGCGTTGGAAGCAACTGTGTTGTCACTAATGCTGTGTGCGCCAATACCAACAACATTGTATGATGGATTGAGCATGGAGTCTCGATGGCCATAGTCACTGTCTGCGTCATCATAGATGTAAGCTAATACCCGAGCTTTGCCGGCATTATATGCAGAATCGATAACGGTGTTAAGTTTAGTGCTGTTGTCAATGCTGTCGTCTTCATTAAGTCCATGAGAAATCATGTTAACTCCGTCCATGCCGATTGCTTCGGTTTTAACGTAATTGATACCGATAGCTTTGGCTTCAACTTTAGCGGCTAATTGACCATCAGACGTGTAATGTGATCCGTCAATATTTGACTCAAGGTCTCGTTTCATGGCAACGCTGTTCAATCCAGCATCTTCTTTTAATGTGGCGATCCCACGCTTAGCCCGTTCAGCATTAACGGTGTCTAAGAAGCCTTGCCGGTATTGACTGAGGTTCATCGTAAAGCGCTTGCCCTTAGATAACCGGTCAAAGTCGGATTGGCCCCAGTTACTGTTGTCGTTACCATAAGGATTGTATGTCGAGGTTGTTGATAAGGCGTTCTTTGACGTCTTCTTTAAATAGCCGCTCCAGACCCAGCCGGTATGGTTCGAGCCGGTACGGAACTTGTAGTAGACGCGCTTATGGCCGTTGACAGTAACATGAGAAGAATAGTAACCAGTGACATACTTGCCGTAGGCGCCTAACTTGGCGCCAGTCTTGTGCTTGATCTTACCGTTGGAATAGATAACGGCTTTCTTGTTCGTGACCTTATACGTCCGGTCTTTGATGTTCTTGTAGTAGCGGAACTTGGTAGCCGCTGAGGCACTAACGGGGTTACTTGTGGTGACCATGACGCCGGCGACACCAGCAGTGGCCGCAACGATTGCGATTAATTTTGTGATTTTTGACATGATAATTTCCTCCTCTGAGACTAACGTTAATTTTACCATTAACCTTATACATAAATAAAGACAATATTTATTTTACCATTATAGTTCAAAAATGTATACGTTCACTTTTAGTCATTATTTTTTCGCCTTATTTTTCGTAAACTTACTCTAGGGAGTGACGACATGGACAATAAGGACTTAAATAAAATGGTTGTAGCACGGATTCAATACTTACGACATCAGAGGAAGATGTCACAAGACCAGCTTTCTGAGTTATCCGACCTTCCAATCAAGTACATTAACAGAATTGAAAATTTCAAGACCGGATTTACAATCGCCACTCTTGACAAAATTATTCAGGCGCTGGGCGTTAATTATCAGCAATTTTTTGATTTTGGATCTGAAATAAATGTTAAAGATGATGACCCTACTTTTGAAATAAAAAAATTATTGAGTCTAGTTCATGATTTGGAGACCACCACCGACAAACTGAAGCATACACTCAAGGAGTAAAATCATCGCTATCAAGTTTATCAATCATTGAAAAAAGACAGGTAATACCGACCATCAGTCGATATCATCTGTCTTTTTTATTACCACTCCCAAAAATTCTGGTAGGGAAATTGGTAGGGAACTACTTGATTATAAATCAATTTTGACTAGGTATAGCCCCTTAAAACGCCGTCTTATCGGTGTTCACAACTCAATTTGTCTATGGGAATTATTCCCACTCTATACTTCACCTTAACAGTATCAGGATGAATCAGCGTGTTTAAGGCGTTTATCGAAACAACTAATAGCAATAAAAAACTAAAAAATCAAATGCGATGTGCCATTTTAGTGCCAGTAGTATTGAGAAATCTAAACTTCAAAACCACAGTTACGGGTAGTCCGATTTATATATTGGTCTACCTTTTTTGTACCCATTTTTTAGTTCAATATTTTTGCCGGATTTACAATGTAAGTGCAACACCAAAATAACTAGACCAAAAAGGCCATGAAGCCTTAAACTTATAAGTGACAAAACCAATAAGTTAGGACGGACTTCATGACCCAATCTAAAGATACCATCAAAAAATCTTATAAGCAACTATCAAGTGAGGAGCGTGGCCAAATCCAGAGTCTTTATGAAGATCATTATTCGATCAGGGCGATTGCTAAAAGATTAGCCCGCGATCCCAGCACGATCAGCCGTGAAATCAAGCGCGGCACCGTGACGCAAATGTCCAGTTATGGCGTTTATACCCAGCGTTATTTTGCCGATAGCGGTCAAATTCAATACGAACAACGCCGTTTAAATTGCCATCGCAAAAGTCTACTCGAACATAATCCGGAATTCTTTAACCAATTGACCACTGCGCTTAAAGCTAAGTTCCGGGTGCACAGTGTAGATAGCTTTGTCGGTGCTTATAAACGTCACCATCCAGCTGAATATTGCCCCGCAACACCCACTGTTTATCGTTACATTGATCGCGGGTTACTAGCTGTCGCCAATATCGATTTACCACAACAGGTCAAACGTCACCAAAAGCACCGTACGGGTCGTGTACGCCAAAATAAAAAGATCTTGGGGACTTCAATTGAACAGCGACCAGTAGCGGCTAATGATCGTTCTGAATTTGGTCATTGGGAAGGTGATTTAGTCAAAGGCAAGCGAACCAGCGATCAACCGGCACTGCTCACCCTAACTGAACGAATGACGCGCTACGAAGTCGTGATCAGAATCCCCAACTATCAGGCTGAAACCTGTAAGGCTGCAGTTCAACAGTTTGTGAATAAACTTGATGCTGAGGTGGTTAAGTCACTCACTTTTGATAATGGTGCAGAATTTTCTGCGCTGAGTGAGGTCACTGGGACCAACCTATATTTTGCTCATCCTTATACGCCGTCAGAACGGGGCAGTAACGAACAGCTTAATGGGCTACTAAGAGAATTTATCCCTAAAGGTCAATCAATTACCAGTTTCAGTGATGATCATATTAAGCAAGCGACCGCGGCACTTAACCAACGGCCACGTAAACTATTTGGTTATAAATCAGCCAATGAATTCATGGCTGAGCAGCTACTCGCATGACCACCACCTAGACCACTTATAAGTGAAGTTTAGCAAGTGTTGCACTTGATTTGACAATTCGGGGTTCAATATTTTTCACTGCTGGCTAAATCTATTTGATCAAAATGGAGGTAATCTACTTGCAAACAGCAACCCGTAAAGTTTCTGTCTGGTTAGCCCTGCTGACCTTGTTCACTTCAATTTTTATGACCCCAATCACAAGTGCTTTTGCCGCTGACATGACCAACATTAAAGCTGGCGACTGGGTATCAACTTGGCATCTCAGTCTATTGAATGGTCTTCATTGGACTGACACCGGTATTTACAAAAAAGTTGTTGATGGCCAAATCACTTTCTGTGTTGAACACGGGATCGATATTGAAAATTCTGGTTCAGGTTGGACACCAACTGATTATTCGGCGGCTGAGAAAGACAAGCTAGCCGAAATTGCGTATTTTGCTTATCAACAAAATCCAACTGACGCCAATTATGGTCTAGCACAAATTATGATCTGGGAAGCCTTAGGTAATGAACTATTGACCACCGACTATCCAGATTATCAAAATAAAAAAGCGGCTGTGCTGGCAAAAGTTGCAGCGTTCAACACCAAGCCATCGTTCAATGATCAAAATATTACCTTAAACGTTGGTGATTCAATCACTTTAACCGACACTAATGGCACTTTGGCTTCATATATTGAACAAACTGCTAATACCGCTAATTTGAACATCACAAAAGCTGGCAATAAATTGACTTTGACTGCCACAGCTAATTCCAAGGAATCTGGTAAGATTTCCTTTGCTAAAGCTAAGGCTGCTAATATTGGTACTTCCCTCCTTTATGGTAAAGGTAATCAACAAAAAATTGCCTATTTCAAACTGCCAAACGGAAATAACTTTGATCTAAACATTAAGGTAAATCTGAATGGTAATTTGAAAGCTAAAAAAGTTGACGCTGATACCAACAAGGCTCTGCCAGGTGCGAAACTCAAATTTGAGTACAATGGTCAAACCAAAGAGGTCACCACCGGCACTGATGGTTACGCCGCTTTAAACGACATCAAGGCGGGTACGCAAGTCAAAGTTTCAGAAGTAACCGCACCTAATGGCTACGTTAATAAAGGTGAAATCAAAACGGCCACGATCACACCTAACCAAACAATCGAAGTCGTTCTTGGCAATAAAGAACAACTTGGCAATGTAAATCTAACGAAGATTGGCCGTCAGTTCGGCACCAATATGTTTAACAGGTACTATTCATTAAATGGTGCCATGTACGGTGTTTATTCAACTGATGGTAAAAAAGTTGGGACGATCACTACCGATAGCACCGGCAAAGGTACACTACAAAATCTGAAGCTCGGCAACTACTACGCCGTTGAAGAAAAGGCACCAGCCGGTTATATCCTTAACAACGAGAAAATACCTTTTGAATTGAAATATGCTGGTCAAAACGTTGCTGTCACTGCTACCTCGGTTAAAGCGACCGATGATGAACAATTCGGCACTGCCACTTTGATCAAGGAAGATGCTAAAACTGGTAAAGCCCCACAAGGCGCTGCTTCACTTGATGGTGCCGTTTATGAATTACATCGAACTTCCAATGATGAGCTGGTTGATACCGTTACGATTAAAAACAATCAAGCGAGTGTCGCCAATTTAAAATTGGATGACTACTACTGGATCGAAAAGACGGCACCAACTGGCTATATTAAAGATACTGAAAAACACGCGTTCAAACTAGCCTATGCTGGTCAAAATGCGAAAACGGCCACCGCATCAACAACGGTTAAGGAACAAGTTATTACGGGTGGTTTCGATTTAATCAAAATTGGTAACTATGATTGGCACACCGCACTTTCTAGTCATTTAACCGGTAAAGAAAATAAATCTAACCCACTGGCTAATGTTGAGTTTACAGTCACTAGCAACACAACGAATAAGGTCGTCACAACAGGGACAACCGATAAAGAAGGTTATCTCAAGTTTACTGATCTACCCTATGACACTTATACCGTGACGGAAACAAAAACACCAGAAGGCTATAAAACCGCCGATCCATTCAAAGTCACGGTTCATCAACAAAACGAGACCCATCATTATTCAGTCGTCAATAATGTATTGGAAGAACGTTTGAAAGTGGTCAAGGCTGACGCTGAATCCGGGAAAACAATTTCGCGCGCCAACGCCGGTTTTAAAATCAAATCACTGCAAACTGGTAAATATGTTTCCATGCCTAACCTCAATCACGATGGAACAACTGATACTTTTATGACTAATGAAGAGGGCTACTTGACCACAACTGAGGCGCTCCCCTATGGTCAATATGAATTAGTCGAAACACAAGCACCATTAGGCTATGTTCTTGCCAAAGACCCAGCTAAATTTTCGATCACTGGCAAAGATAGTGATGGTATTGTGACCGTCAAGTTCACGGATAAGTCGCAAAAAGGCATTGTCACTTTGAATAAGACTGGCGCCACGCCGGTTGAAGTGACTAAACAGTCAACCAAGTACGGCGAACAATACGGTTTTAACTATGACTACACCCCACTGGCCGGTGCCAAGTTTGAATTTACTGCCAGCGAAAACATCACCACCGCTGATGGTACCGTCCATGCCAAAAAGGGTGAAATTGTCGCCACTGCTACGACTGACGCTAATGGACAAATCAAAACGCCACAACTTTATCTCGGCAAATATTCAGTTAAAGAAGTTGCTGCACCAAATGGTTTTGTTCTTAATGACAAGCCAATTGATTTTGAATTGAAATATGCTGGTCAAAATGTTGAAGTGACCTCCACTTCACTCAAAGCGACTAACGATTTTCAGAAGTTGAACGTGACTGTTAACAAACAAGCAGAACAAATCAAGAATTGGGATAAGAACAAACCCACGATTGAAAACAAGGCCGCCAATGGTCAAGTTTTCGGCTTGTTCAGTAAAGCCGGCTACACCAGTGGTAACATCAAGGTCCCAGCAAAAGCCTTAGTCGCAACTGCAACCGTCAAAGATGGTAAAGCAACCTTTGCCGACATTCAATTGCCTGAAGGTAGCTATTATGTGCAAGAACTAGATGCCGGTGAAGCTTATCAGCTTAATGACCAAACTTATGATTTTGAATTTAAGGCAACTGACAACACAGCTACTAAAAATTTCACGATCAATGACGATAAGGACGCCCCAATTCTAAATAAATTACACTTCAACGAATTTACCTTTAAGAAAATCAACGAAACCGCTAAGTTAGTTGAAGACAAAGGTTATCAATTCACTTTTGATGGCAACGCCAAAGGTGCCGTATTCGAGTTACTAGATAAGGATAAAAAAGTCATTCAAACCACTACGATTGATGACAAGTCGATTGGTGCCTTTAAGAACGTACCAGTCGGCACTTTCTATCTACGCGAAAAGACCCCTTCCGCAACAAATCTAGTTTTGACTAAAGATTTAACTAAAATTGTTTCAACAAAAACTGGTATCACTGCCTATGATGCTAAGGGCAAATTAATTAGTCAGGATAAAAATCAAGCAGCTGAAAAAGCAACAACCGAGACTAAGACCACTTCTGAATCGCCAGCAATTAGTTTCACGCTACAAAATAGTTTAATCAAAGGTACTGGTGAATTAACCAAGACTGATGTCAGCGATGGTAAAGTCTTGCCAAATACGGGTATCAAGATCCTTGATCAAGACGGTAAAACCGTTGTATCCGGCCGAACCAACGACAAGGGTATTTTCAGTTTTGCCAACCTACCTGCTGGCAAATACCAATTTGTAGAGTATGACGCACCAAAAGGTTACAAGATCAATGAAACACCTGTCGATTTTGAGATCACTAAAGATGGTGAAATCGTCAAGGCGCAAATGAAAGATGAAGCGGTCGATACGCCACTAATTCACCTACCACAAACTGGTGAAGAACGTAATCAATTGTTAAGCGTTATTGGCGTGATTCTACTATTAATCACTAGCTTAATTGTCTGGTGGATTCATCATTCAAGAAAAACTAATGCGGATTTTTATGACGATGAAGATGAAGATGATAACTGGAACAATGAATAGTCTCTCCCATCGGAAAGAGTGATCGTATGCCAAAAGAAAAAATTGATTCTGTTTTTAATTTATCCGAATTTCATCATGACTTTAGAGAATTGATCAATCCAATGTTCCCTACCTCACCAACAGAAGATGAAATTTTAAAAGATGTACTGCAAGAGGCGCAAGCTAATCTAGAAACGTCAATTAGGTTTGAAATTTCAAAAGATGAATGTAAATTAGGCGCCTATATTACCTTTTTGTTCAACTCAGGTTTTATTAATGGTAACAACCCTTTTCTGAGTTATCGTGGTGTACTTCTGGATTAGGTTTCAATAAATACCCAATTTTCATATTTAGGAGGTCAAATGATTTACGTATCTTCCATTAAAATGTCATCCAGTGGTAAACCGAATGTTTTGCTTGAAGGTGAACTCATTCTGAACCATAGTCTGATCATCAACCAAGTACAACTCATTCAAGGACACCATCGTCTGTTCTTAAACTTCCCCCAAGTTCGCAATCAGCGGCTTATCTATCCCCTCAATACTGATCTATATCAATATTTACTCAACCAAGTCATCGAATATTATGCACATTCCAAGTCAGATAGTTAAATTATCTGACTTTTAGTTTGCCTAAAATTCAAGAAAAGAAAGCGAGGACCCAATTATGGATCTTAAATATGTAATTCCCGAAGTACGTGAAACTTTCGGTCAACTCACCTTTGCCGGTAATTTTAGCGAAACTCGCGAAGGCTCCGGTGCCAATCGTAAAGTTGTTTCGCGCACTTATGACCTTTACTCCAATGTTCAACGTGCCGACAACATTCAAGTGACGATCCCAGTGGCAGCCGGTGAAAAAAATGACACGCTCGAACCATTTGATCGGGTTCGATTAATTAATCCACGAATCGCCGCAGTTGGTTATCGGATTGCCGAAGCAGCATTTGTAAATTACACCTGCATGGCTGATGATTTCGTCAAGATTTAGCCACTTATCAAAATTAAAGAAAGAAGGAACCCTATATGCGATTACCAGAAGGCATTAAGCTAGACACACCAAAAACGTTCGGTAAATTATTATTCTCCGCCCAACGCCGTGAAAGATTTATCGAAGACGATGAAGGCAACCAAACAACTAATGTTCGCTCACGTACCTTTGATCTAAAAAGTACAGTACAAGGTCAGATGGTTCAAGTCTCCATTCCGGCCGAAGCTGGGACTAAGAATTTTGAATATGATCAAGAAATAGAACTAGTTAATCCTGAGATCGACACTGTCGCCAATGCGGATTTCCGAGGTGTAACTGTTTCTTGGTATCTCAAAGCATCTGATATTGTATCAGTCAAAAATAACCAATCTAAAACTGGTTCAGTAACCACGGAGAAAAATACAAATGACAAAAAATAACCATCGGAAGTTCTCATCCCAGCGCTCCCCACCGTCTCTATGGCGGTTTAAGTGTTCCCTGGTCATCACAAAAAAGAAGTTAGGAGATTTTTTATGAATGTACTTGTCTGTATTAATGAAATCGGCTTTATGGACGATTTTGTAGCCAATATCAAAGAAAGCTCTGTTAACGAAGCTGAGAGAAAACTTCAGGAAGCTCATGAAATTGCGATTGAATCGCCTGATTCTGGTTTTAGTTTAACAGCTCTATCGGAAGTGACTAAAGATGGTGTTGCTAAAGAATTTACCTTCAAGAGTATGCAGACCGAAGAGGGTCTAACAATGATTTATATTGGCGTAGCTGATGCCGCCTAGTTGATTCTAAAATAATTGAAATGAGGTGATAATTTGAAAGCAATTTTTCACTATCGCGGCACTCAAATCCATCCACGTGATCAGAACCTAGTTTTTCAAACATTGCTAAGTATGATTCTATTCATCTTGCTACCATTGACTATTTTCTTTTATCTGCCGTTACTGTCTAAAATCAACCTCAAAACCGTTTCATGGCCAACAATTCATAGCCTCCCTTGGTCGTTTAGCGGATTGATTATCAGTTCCATCATTACATTTCTGGTTTCATTAATAATCATCTTACTGATATTAATCAGATTTCCCGACCAATACCGCAAATTGATACATCGACAAAAAATTGCGCGAATGTTCATGACGAATAACTGGTATGAGAGTGAGACAAGGAAAAATGATGGCTTTTTTAAAGACTTAGATTTAGGGGGTTCAAAAGAACGAATCTCACGGTTTCCACGAGTTTACTATCGTTTGAAAAATGGTCTGATCCATGTGCAGGTGGAAATTGTAATGAGTCCTTACCAAGATCAACTGATCCATTTGGAAAAGAAACTTGAATCCGGCTTATACTGTGAAATCGTTGATAAAATCCTCCATGATTCATTTGTAGAGTACACGCTACTCTATGATACGATTGGTAATCGAATTTCGATTGAACATGTGAAATGTCAAAAAGGCGCCGTCAACCTTATGAATAATGTTGCTTGGGAATACGATGTTTTGCCCCATATGCTAATCGCTGGCGGCACTGGTGGTGGAAAAACCTATTTTATTCTCACATTGATCCAAGCATTGATTCGCGATGGTAATCAGTTGACCATTCTTGATCCAAAAAATTCCGACCTAGCCGATTTGACCGATGTTATTCCAGATGTTCACTATGAACAAGACGATATGATTGCCGCCGTAGCTCAGTTTTACCAAGAAATGATGGAACGTAATAAAGAGATGAAAAAAATGGCCGGTTACCAAACAGGCAATAACTATGCCGCGCTTGGACTTCCCGCCCATTTTCTAGTCTTTGATGAGTATGTGGCTTTCATGGATATGATCGGACGTGAAGCTGTACAAGTCATGAGTAAGCTTAAACAAATTGTCATGCTTGGCCGTCAATCAGGATTCTTTCTTATCTTGGCCTGCCAGCGCCCTGACGCAAAATATTTAGGTGATGGTATTCGTGATCAGTTTATGTTCCGAGCAGCACTTGGTCGAATGTCGGACCTTGGTTATACCATGATGTTTGGTGAAACCGATAAAGATTTCTTCTTAAAACCCATCAAAGGTCGTGGTTACGTTGATACTGGTATTAGCGTTATTAGTGAGTTTTACACACCACTGGTACCGAAGGGCTATGATTTTCTGGGTGAGATCGATGCTGCCTACCAGAGCAATAACAAAACACTGTAATCGCTTATTCAGGTAGTTATTTATGTTACTCCATACCTGATTTACGGACTAAATCAATCGCTGCATTACACGTAGCTCCAAACTCAATCCCGTGCGCATATTCATTGGGCTTTTGATAAGCAATCCATAATCTTTGAAGACTTGGACTTGTTTTAAGAGCTGTTAATGTTGAAATATAGGTACCTAATTGATTAGTTGTTTCTCTTTTTGCAGAAGTTGCTTGTATTGCCTTTTTTAATACGTCAAACTTTATTTCAGTCTTATCCTGATGATCGAGCAAAAATAAATCGTAAAAATCCTTCAATCGTGTATTAGCATCAGCCCGGCTAACAATCGTCTCCAACTTTTCGGCAATGATGGTTTCAACTGTGTACGCCATAACTTGGACAGTCCGATCCTCAAGTATCATTTTGTGTCCATACTGGATGGCGCGCTCAGTAATCACATCTCCAGTTGATATATCAATCTTAACATCAACTCGTGTGGTATAGATTTGTGCACGGATATGAATCCGGTAACCAGAATACTCATCATCTTCCCTAATTTCGCCAATCCTTACAATTGATAGTTTGATTATATCTTCTGGTAATTCAATGTCACAGATTTCTTGAAACACACTTTTCATTTTATCTTCCGTCACTGGTAAACCAACAATTGAGGTATCAATATCCCGTGTTGAGCGAGTGTCGTTACCAATTAGTGATGCAATCAAGAAGCCACCTTTTAGTACAAGATTTTTTTGGTAAGGCGAATTAGAGATTCTATCAATTAGATCATCCAAAACAATCTCCTGCAACATAATTTGTGGTGTGATTTTTCTTTCTTTTGCTAACTTTCTGATTCTAGCCAAAAATTGCTTCTGGTTAGTAAATTCAAGTTTCACAGTAGGACCTCCATATACGTTCTAATTTCTTCTTCTACCTTAAATGTTCTTGCGTACGCCATTAATTGGCGGAGATTCTTTTCTTTCCGATGGGCGTAACTATTCATTGCTTGTTTAATCGTCTCGGCATCAGACCTATCTCGCGTTCGCAGGATATCACACAAGGTGCGCTCAACATCGTAAACCTTAACTAGGTGTCCACCGGGAGTTTTAGTTGTTGTTATGCCAATTTCATAAAGATCCTTTTTTTGTCGATAAATCTTGATTGGTGCATCGGTTTTTGTACTGTACGCGTATGGCAACGGAAAGTTCATCTCATAGGTACTTGGCGTTCGATCAATCATTCCATAAAGGAATAATGCCGTATCTTTAAAGAAAACACCTTTTGAAAGGCTATATTGTATCGCAGCAATATCGTCACCAAATTCAAGTGGATCAATATAAACACCCGGTGCTAATCTTTCAAGCTGTCCATGAGCATACATGTTGCGCAGCACTCTAGGTGAGATGCCCATTGAATTAGCAGTTTTAGATGTAATTTGACCACCGTTTTTGTTCAAGTACTCAATGATCTCATCTTGTTGGCTCATTATTCCACCTCAATTCAAAAAAATCCGCTTTCTACTCAAATTATAACATATAGTGAGTAAAAAAACGGATAAATTATTTTGGCTTTCATTGACTCTTTCGCTTGCCATACTTTGCTAGAATATCTGCAATGCTATATTCCTTTAGAATGAGCCTATTTTCTAATAATAACTTATGCAGGAGATTATTTTTATTTTCTTGCCTTGAAGTCTTAATATACCGAGTTAATAAACCATTAATTCTATTGAGGCTTTCAGTTTCAATAGAAAGTGACTGATCTCGACCAGGGTAATCCGTGTACCAGTACTCTATAATAACATCACTATTGTATATATCAGCTGTATCGAAAATTGTTCGAAAATATGAGTCGTCAGCTTTTGATAAACTGTGACCTAGGATTACGATTTTATCAACGTTATAATCAAGCCTAACTCTTTTCTTATCAGGAACACATTTTGATAAAACAGTATTCAACTCTGATAGACGAAAGGTCTTAGTGAATAGTGCCATAAAGTCTGTAAATTCTGGATAGTCGAGAATTACTTGATAATCAAATCCAATAATGATTCCAGAATTTTCTTCTGGGACCAACGATTCATTTTCTATTGATCCATGTATGTTTAGTTGATTCCCACAGTAAAGGCTCTTAGATTCCTTCAGTGCAGGTCGAGAATAGTTAAAATTAAGTATTTGAACTTGTTGATTTTGCTGGGTTTCATTGAGAACAGAATACATCAAAGCGTTTGATGCATCTTGATAGTTAAGTCCACTGTTTAGAAGTTTTCCTTGGCGTTCAGCAATGAACTTTGAAAACTCGGATTCCCAAATATTAATGTCTCGTATTAATACGGGTTGAAGAGAATAAAAACTAGGAAATATCCCGGGAATTTGCAGATCTTTTTCAGGATCACTGATATTATCCATTTTTATAGTCTGTGAGGTCTTAACATCACCAGTATGCAAAAAATACGGATTAAAAAGGTCCAATCGAGATGACTTTTCTGTATAAAATTTATTCACTCGATACAACAATAGTAATTGCCAAAAATAACCATTACTCACATGATCTAAGTTGTCAGGAGTAATAGCCAACAATTTATTAAGGTTAACAACTAGCTCAGCATCCAGACCATCCGTATTTCTTAATAGAAATTCATCACGTGATAATACAATGCCCACTTCATCCATTGCCGAAATGATTTTCTCTTCGTCTTCCTTTTTGGATTCAATACCTCTACCAGAAATTAATCCCAAAAAATCTTGATTATATATTACATCAAGGACGGAATCTTTTAAAAATTTTTCAAAGTTCCACCAATCCCAATTGTCATTTTGTTCTTGTTTTCCCCATCCACCATAGGTATGGGTCTCCAGAGCAAGATCAATTATTGTCCAATCTGAAAGTTTAACATTTTCTAACTGTTTACGGCGATAAATACCAAATTCTTTGAAGGTTGATTGCATACCAAGTGCTAAATCAAAACCATTTCCTATAATGAATAATGTTTTTTTCTCGGCCATAACATTCGCCTCACCTAATTTTATAATATATAGTAAAAATTGTAACACTTTTTTTGATATAACAATAACCTTAGACTGATTCGCCCCGCCGTGCTGTGCAGCGCGAAAAGCGCGAGCGGAGGCGGCGGTCGGCGCAAGCCGGCCGCATCAACCCCCGGTATGTAACACGGGGGTAGAAAACTGATACGTCACGGCCGAAAATAGCGTAGAAACGTTGCCGTAACTACAACTTAATAGCTTTACCTAAAGACGACCAGCTTGTGTAAGGTCGCCTTTTTGTATTTTGAAAAGAAAGGAGTTGATTCAATGCCGATTTGGCGTGAACAAATACGGACTAAGCGTAAGCAACTGAATATCACGCAAACAACTTTAGCTCGACGCATCGGGATTACAGTGAGACACGTCCAACGTTTAGAAAACGGCACGCGGAGTCCAAGTAGTTCTTTACAAATGCAAATTGACTATGTATTAGCTCACTGGGGTGAAGATCCAGAATTAACACTCAATTTTGATTATGTGCGTATTCGCTTCCCCACTCATGATGTGGAGACCTTGATTGAAAAGGTGCTCAATCTAAAAATGGATTTCATGCTATTCAATGACTGGGGATTATATGGTTATTCCACTAGCTATGTTTTTAGCAATATCCAAGTGATGGCCTCTACCCCAACCGAAAAAATTGGTACACTATTAGAACTTAAAGGCCAAGGGTGCCGTGAGTTTGAAGGAGTCCTATTGGCTAATGATGAAACTTGGTTTGACTTTTTTCGAAGGTGTTTAGAACTTAAAGCCGTTTTTAAACGAATTGATTTAGCTATTAATGATCACGCTGGTCTCCTCAGTATTCCTGAACTCATTACCAAATGTGAGAAAAATGAATGTATTTCGGTAATGCGTCGATTTGAAGGCCTAAAATCTGGTGCCATGACTGATGAACAAGCCGAAGATCATGGTGCGAGTTTATACGTTGGTTCGATGAAAAGTGATATTTACTTCTGTATCTATGAAAAAGAAGCGGAACAACAACATAAGTTTGGTACTGACTATCAAACGGTCGGAATCAAAAACCGCTTTGAAATACGTTTGAAAAATGATCGCGCCAAGATAGCTATTGAAGATTTACTTGCCTATCGTGATGTTGAGCGAACTGCTTTTGGCATTATTACTCGCTATATTCGTTTTGTTAATCGAGGCAAAAATAAAGATCGGGCTAAATGGCCGCTTAATCCAATCTGGACAGTTTTTTGTGGCAAAGGTAGGCAGCCACTACGACTGACCCTTGATCCCGAGCCCTTTGATCTTCGCCGCACTCGCGCTTGGATAAAAAAGCAAGTTGCTCCAACCCTTAAAGTTCTGCTGAACATTGACGGCTATAACGGTAATAACAGCACGATGGCTATAATCAAGAACACCGAATTAAAGCAAAAGCATCAAACGATACTTGAACAACAAACCCTTGGTATTAGTGAAGTTGGAGGTGATTATTTTGAAAACGACCAAGGAACTGAATAAGCCACTTGCCACCTTTCCCGCTGGAATCAAAGACTATATTTTCAATGTTTATTACTACCGATTACAATTGGTCGGTGTTATCGAAGATCCCAATTTTCTACAATTACATGAACTAGATAAGTATCTAACGCCAACCAGCTATATTGATTGGCGTTTTTCTGTGCATTGGCCGGCGCCGATTTTAGACGTGTACGGTAATCCAATTAAAAGCGAAGAGTTATTGCAATTGCTCTATCAGGTCTCGGCTAAAACCGGTTGGCCGCTACTAACCATTAAATCTTCCCGCAAATATTTTTGAATTTTGAGGTATCATCATGAAATTTTTAGACCTATTTTCTGGCATTGGTGGTTTTAGGCTTGGGATGGAACAAGCCGGGCACACTTGTGTTGGCTATTGCGAAATAGATAAATTTTCGCGTAAAAGCTACGAAGCAATTTTTGATATCAAAGGAGAATGGACTGCCCATGACATCACAACAGTTAGAATTACTGAACTTCCAACCGCAGATATTTGGTGCTTCGGATTTCCATGCCAAGACATCAGCCTTGCTGGAAAATTGCGAGGATTCACCACAGGCCATCGTTCAAGTCTGTTCTTCACAGTTACAAACCTTATTAAGCAGCTACCCGATAATCGCCGACCCACAATTCTATTTATTGAGAACGTTAAAAACCTTCTTAGTATTAACGGCGGACTTGACTTCCTTAGAGTGCAAATTGAATTGTACCAATTGGGGTATGACGTTGAATGGTCAGTTCTCGATTCTGCCGCCCTCGTTCCCCAACACCGCGAGCGTTTATTCATTGTCGGACATCTTAGAACAAAACGTCAGCGACAAGTATTTCCTATCCCAGACAATGGAACAACGACTACTAAAGGACTAGCTCAAGTCAATCCAACTGTGACGCATCAATATGAACGCGTTTATGACCCTGATGGTATCGCACCAACTCTGGTTGCAACCTCTGGCATTAGAACAAAGATCATCACACCAACACAAAAATCACTCAAGGTATCAGATGCCACTCATCGTGGTTACACTAATGCGCATAGTGGTGATGGCATCAGTCTAACCTATCCCACTAGTCAAACTCGACGTGGCCGCGTTGCTCATAAAAAAGCGCACACTTTACTAACTGATGGCAGTGAAGCAGTTGTTGATCAAGCATTACGTATCCGTCGTTTAACGCCACTTGAATACTGGCGCCTACAAGGTTTTCCTGATGAAGTATTTTATAAAGCCAAGGACTCTGGCCTATCTGACGCACAACTTTATAAGCAAGCCGGTAATAGTGTGACGGTACCGATTATCAAAGCTATTGTATCGCGGTTTCAACTATTGAGTGATCAACATAAATAAATCATCTAAGAATGGTCGTGCGTTACCCTGTCAAAAAACGTGCAATCCATAATGGAGTTATTCATAACAATCTTAATCTGACTATATTTTCTAAATGAAAGGATGAACTTCTATGAACTTCGGACAAAATCTCTTCAACTGGTTCACTAGCAACGCCCAGTCTTTAGTGCTGATGGCAATTGCCGTGATCGGTGTTTTCTTAGGCTTTAAACGTGAATTTTCTAAACTGATCGGCTTTCTGATCATTGCATTGATCGCTGTGGGGCTGGTATTTAATACCGCCGGCGTTAAAGATGTGCTATTGAACTTATTCAATCGTGTTGTTGGTGCCTAATTACTGCAAGAAAAGAGGTAGCTAAATGGAAACGGTACGCGTTTTTATCGTCAACTTAGGTTATTACAATCAAGGCAAGACCACAGGTAAATGGTTCACCCCACCGTTATACCCTGATGCCATTGCCGAACAGCTGGAATTGAAAAATGACAGTGAAGAGTACGCGATCCATGATTACGAAGCACCTTTTGAAATTGATCGCTTTGATTCAATAGACGAGATCAATCGTAAGTATGCTGCTTTAGAACGGCTTGAAGAATATGATTTTGGTGCTGACGTTAGTGCCTTGATTGGCGAATGGTTCCGTGATATTGAAGAACTAGCTGAAAACGCTGAGGATATCGTTATCTATAAGGGTGTTTCAGATATGGCCGAGCTAGCTCAAGATGCTGTGGAATCTGGTGCAATTTTCGGTGACCTTCCAGATCAAGTCATCGCTTACCTCGACTTTGAAGCACTGGGTCGCGATATAGAAATTGAAGGTAATTACTTGGTTACCAACAGCGCTATTTATGAATACGCAAACTAAGATTCTTCCCGGGGACTGGTCTAGCAAATGGATCAGTCCTCTTTACCCCAATGAAAGGAGGTCACTTATGAAAAAGATTCGTAGTTACACCAGCATTTGGTCAGTGGAAAAAGTGCTCTACGCGATCAATGATGTTAATCTACCATTCCCCGTCACGTTCACGCAAATGACTTGGTTCATCGTTGCGCTATTTTTGGTCATGTTGCTGGGCGATGTACCACCACTAAGTTTTATTGATGGCGCGTTCCTAAAACATCTCGGTATTCCAGCAGCCATTACTTGGTTCATGAGTCAAAAGACTTTTGATAACAAACGGCCACTAGGTTTTCTTCGCTCGGTGATCACTTATTTTACCGCCCAGAAGATCACGTTTTCCGGACGGCCAGTCAAACCCGTTAAAGCCCATGCCCTTGACCACATCACCCACGTAAGGAGGTTCAACCAGTGAAGTTTCCCATAAAATATATCGAAGACAATTTAGTGTTTAATCGTGATGGCGAATGCTTCGCCTATTACGAACTCGTCCCCTATAATTACTCTTTTCTCTCACCTGATCAAAAAGCGGAAGTCCACGAAAATTTCCGTCAGTTGATCTCACAAAACCGTGACGGTAAACTGCATCTCTTACAACTTGCCACCGAATCCAGTATCAAAGACACGATGCGCCGTTCCAAAGCCACGGTCAAAGGAAATTTAAAAAGTATTGCCGATACGCATATTGACGGTCAAGCCGCCGCGTTGATCGACAATATTGGCGATAATCAAGTTGATTATCGTTTTTTTATTGGTTTTAAACTGCTGTTAAACGACCGCGAGTTATCCGCTAAAGGCGTTTGGCATGATATCATGCTTGGCATTCAGGATTTTCTTCATGAATTCAATGAAAAATACACCGGTGACTTCATGGTCATGAACAACAGCGAAGTTGATCGTTTTCGTAAAGTCGCCCGCTTCCTTGCCGATAAAGTCAGTCGCCGGTTTAAAATTCGACCGTTGATTAAAGATGACTTTGGTTACTTGTTAGAACATCTTTACGGTATGTCAGGGCAAGATTATGAAGACTACCAATACCACCTGCCACGACAAAAAAATGAACAAGATACGGTAATCAAAAAATATGACTTGATCAAGCCAACGCGTTCGTTGATTGAACAAAAGCAGCGTTACTTGATCAT
This sequence comes from Levilactobacillus cerevisiae, assembly GCF_003946245.1. Taxonomy (GTDB): domain Bacteria; phylum Bacillota; class Bacilli; order Lactobacillales; family Lactobacillaceae; genus Levilactobacillus; species Levilactobacillus cerevisiae. Next base: position 48,579 of record NZ_RHNN01000008.1, on the reverse strand, counting down.
CACCCACGGTTTCACCGAATCCTATGTCACCTATATGGCCTTATCCGATATTGTTGGTGAATTAGATTTTCCCGGTAGTGAGATTTTCTACTTCCAGCAACAACAATTCGATTTTCCCATTGATACCTCACTGAATGTGGAAATTGTGACTAACAAAAAGGCACTAACTAAGGTGCGTAACAAAAAGAAAGAATTGAAAGATTTAGATAACCACGCCTATGAATCTAATAACGAAACCACTCGCGGTGTCGCCGATGCCCTTGATTCCGTTGACGACTTGGAGGCTGAGCTTGATCAAACTAAAGACGCGATGTACAAAATTTCCTATGTCATTCGCGTCAGTGGAAAAAGCTACGATGAAATGAAAAAGCGCGCTGATCAAGTCCTCGATTTCTATGATTCATTGAATATTAAATTGGTTCGCCCGTTCGGCGATATGCTGGGGCTACACAGCGAGTTCATGCCCGCTTCAAAGCGCTACATGAATGACTACATTCAATACGTGACTAGTGATTTCATTGCCTCATTAGGCTTTGGTGCTACTCAAGCTTTAGGAGAACGCGAAGGAATTTATGTGGGCTACAACGTGGATACCGGCCGCAATGTTTTCATCAAACCTGACTTAGCCGCGCAAGGCTTAAAGGGAACAGTGACCAATGCTCTTTCGGCCGCTTTCCTTGGTTCACTTGGCGGTGGTAAATCATTTTCTAATAACTTACTCGTTTACTACGCCGTACTCTATGGCGCACAAGCTTTGATACTTGATCCAAAATCGGAACGAACTGATTGGGCGAAAAATTTAGACTTCATGCAAGACGATATTAACATCGTTAACCTGACCAGCGAAGAAGCGAATCGCGGTTTACTTGATCCTTATATCATTCTCAGTAATCCAAAAGATTCTGAAAGTCTGGCGGTCGATACACTCACCTTTTTAACGGGAATCTCTAGTCGTGATGCCGAACGGTTTCCGACTTTACGTAAAGCGATTCGCAACGTCACCCTTGATCCGCAACCCGGATTATTGAAAGTGATCACTGAACTGCGCCGCGAAGGGACCCCGATTGCCAACAATATCGCTGATCATATTGAATCGTTCACCGATTATGATTTTGCCGCCTTACTCTTTTCAGATGGCTCCACTCGCCGTTCGATCGCCTTGGACCGCAAAATCAATATCATTCAAATTGCCGATTTGGTCCTGCCTGATGCGGACAAAACGCAAGATGAATACATCACCGCGGAAATGTTATCCGTCGCCATGTTGATGATCATCTCGACTTTCGCCATCGACTTTATCCATGCCGATCGTTCGCAATTTAAAATTGTCGATCTCGATGAAGCTTGGGCATTTTTGAATGTAGCGCAAGGTAAAGCTCTTTCTATGAAGTTGATCCGTGAAGGCCGTTCAATGAATGCTGGGGTTTATCTAGTCACGCAAAACGCTAATGATCTTCTAGACGAAAAGATGAAAAATAATATCGGTATGAAATTTGCCTTTCGTTCGACCGATATTAATGAAATCAAAAACACCCTCACTTTCTTTGGGCTTGATGCCGAAGATGAAAGTAATCAACACCGCCTACGTTCACTGGATAATGGTGAATGCTTATTTCAAGATATTTGGGGCCACGTCGGTGTCCTACACTTTGATTATATCTTTGAACATCTATACAAGGCCTTCGACACTCGCCCACCAGCGCAGATAACTGGAGGTGAGTAAATGTCGGTACGTAAAAAACGACTTTTATTACTGATCGGCTTTGTGCTAGTCGTGGTGCTAGTGAGTGCTACTTCTCTCCAAAGTGTCCACGCAGCAGGCCTAGTCGATGAAACCGTCAATAATAAACACGAATTTTCCAAATATCCAGTCAATAACTATCAACTAGATTATTTCGTCGATTCATCATGGGATTGGTTGCCATGGAACTGGGGTGACGGCATTGGCAAGTCGGTCATGTACGCTATTTATGCTATCACCAATTTTCTGTGGCTGATCTCCGTCTACCTCTCCTACGCCACGGGTTACCTGATTCAACAAGCTTACTCACTAGATTTCATCAAAGATACCACCGATGCCATTGGTAAAAACATGCAACTACTCGCCGGGGTTTCTAAAAACGGCTTTAGCGCTGACGGCTTTTATCCCGGTATGCTTTTGTTGCTGATATTAGTGCTTGGCGTGTATGTCGCCTATACTGGCCTGATCAAACGTGAATCCTCCAAAGCCATCTCAGCGGTAGCCAATTTTATCGTGATTTTTATTCTGTCGGCAAGCTTCATTGCCTACTCACCCGACTATATTGGCAAGATCAACCAATTTTCCGCCGATATGAGTACCTCAGCTTTAAACACTGGTTCTAAAATGATCATGCAAAATAAACAGTCCACCTCAAAAAACGGGGTTGATGCGATTCGTGAAACGTTATTCAACATTCAAGTCAAACAGCCGTGGACGTTATTACAGTTTGGCGATTCTAATCTCAAGGAGGTTGGCGAGGATCGCGTCAACAAACTGGTCAAAACTGATCCGTTCAAGAACAAAGGTAAAGATCGAACAGAGATCGTCAAGGCTGAAATTGAAGATAAAGAAAACGACAATCTATCAGCGGTCAAAACGATTCAACGTTTAGGTGTGACCACCTTTGTGTGTATCTTCGATATCGCAATCACCATTTTTGTCTTCTTTCTCACAGCGATGATGTTATTTAGTCAAATCCTCTTTATTATTTACGCCATTTTCTTACCGATCAGTTGTCTCTTAGCCATGATCCCAGGATTTAACGGCTTAATGAAAACGGCTGTTTTGCGGCTATTCAATACGATCATGATGCGTGCTGGCGTCACTATTGTCCTAACATTGACGTTCTGCCTTTCCACCATGATCTATGGGCTATCGACCACCACCCCATTCTTTCTGGTCGCCTTTCTCCAAATCGTCATCTTTGCCGGCATCTGGATGAAGCTCGGCGATTTAATGGGCATGATGCAGCTTAAAAGTTCTGACTCCCAAGCTGGTGCTAGTCGCTTGCGCCGCAGTAGTAGCCGTTTGATCCGGCAGGTCATGGGCAACGCCGCAATGGGTGGTATGCTCGCACGCGGTTTAAAACCACGTCCACAGCCGCAGACTGAAACTGGTACTGATGCAACCGGTAAAGGTAATTCAAAACGACCACAGCCCAATAAACGCGATGCCACCACTAGCAAGATGACCCGTGCTGGTAAAAAAGTGGGTGCTGCATTAGATACCAAAAAGAAAATGGCCGCAACTGCGAAACACACCAAAGAACAGTTAAAGGATCTGCCAACCAATACAAAATATGGGTTACATCAAGGTAAAGAAACGGCTAAAAAAGGTATTGGTGATTTCAAAAATGGGTTGAAAAATCAGCGTCAAGACAATCAATCAGAACGCGAACTGGCCGCTAAAAAACGTCGGGAAGAAATGCAACGGCGTAAATTAGTGGTTGATCCGCCAAAGAATCCACGGCAACCGTCTAATTCTGATCCGATCAAGAAAAAGTCGGCAGTTTCTCCAGTCACGCAACCAAAGCCACGCGATCCCAGTACCACTAAACTACCACATACTAAAACACCAATAGAAAAGCCAACATCACGGCCCAAACAATCATTCACGACTGCACCCAAAACTGGTGAGAAACGGCAATTCAAACCGACAACTGACAAGCCACTGAATCTCGTTGTCAATAAAACAACCATGCACCGTAAATTGCTGGTCAAGCCAAGGCAAAAACATGATGAATAAGAAATGGTTAGGCCTAGCCGTTTTGCCGATCATACTCATTAGCTTGTTGTTCTTTTCAGTGGCAATGACGGCCGATGACGATGATAGTGGTGATACGACCGCTTTAGTGGTTGACTCGATGAACCTTTCCGCAGAAGTACTCAAGTACAAAAGTACCGTTGAAAAATATTGCAAGGAGTTTGGTATTCCTGATCAAGTAACGGTGATTCTCGCGATTATGCAAGTTGAATCTGGCGGTAAAGGTAGCGATGTGATGCAGTCTAGTGAATCGCTCGGCCAAGCACCTGGTAGCTTGTCGCCGGACGCTTCGATCAAACAAGGCGTCAAATATTTTGCTAGTTTAATCAAATCCATGAAAGCAACAAAAACCGATTTAAATACCGCTATTCAAAGTTACAACTTCGGTGGCGCCTTTATTAATTACGTGGCTACTCATGGCAAGAAATATTCGCTCCAAATAGCCAGTGATTTTGCTAAAGAAAAAGCCGGTGGTAAAAAAGTCACTTACACCAATCCAGTTTCTGATGAAGGCTGGCGCTACGCTTATGGCAATATGTTCTACGTGAGTTTAGTCAGTCAGTATCTTAACCCAACTGTAGCTAATTTCAGTGATAAAACGGTCAAAGCGATTATGACCGAAGCGCTTAAATATCAAGGCACCCCCTACGTTTTTGGTGGCTCAACACCAACTACTGGGTTTGATTGTTCTGGGCTAACCAGTTGGGCCTATGCCAAAGCTGGCATTAAGCTCCCGCGTACCGCCCAAGCACAATATAATGTGACCCAACATATCAGTATCAAAAACGCCAAGGCCGGTGACTTAGTATTCTTTAAAGGCACTTACGCCACTTCCGACTACATTACCCACGTTGGCATTTATGTCGGTAATATGCGTATGTATAATGCTGGCGATCCTCTTGGTTATGCGAATCTAAACACGGCATACTGGCAAGCCCATCTTGTTGGGGCTGGCCGGATCAAGAAATGAGGTGATTTCCCTGACTAGCTTAAATGAAGATGGTTTTAGCTATGACCACTGGATGGACCTGTTGACCAATGCCATCGACCACACCTTAGTGGAAAGTCGGATCGATTTGAACTACGGCGATAATCGCCTGTTGCGTAACAAACAACTCGATCACGCTTCAGCCGAATGGGAACGCATCAAGTTTTTTGAACAACATGAACCTAACGTTGATGATTTGGTCAAAACAATTGATTACTTTGTTGCCGAATTACCACAATTTGAATTTGGTAAACGTCGTGAGTTCCGTTTAGCTTTAGAACACGAACAGAACGTCAAGGAATGGTTAGGCAATACTAAATTTCGTGAAGCCGACCGCCAATACATTTTGGATCGCGAATTACACCTTGCCGAAGAATTTTTCACCAGCGATGACAAATACGACATCTACAGTGAACTAGACTATCGCGGCTATACCCAAGTTCGCCTACGCCAGTTATTTGATCGATTTCGCAACGACTACCCCGAATTTTATCAATGCTATGAACTCGACCACAACAATCAAAAAAATAATCACCTTACCATCTTGCAACAAAATAGTGTGGCTAATCTCGCCACTAAACTTAAATGGTAAATCTGATCCACAAGGAGGAACAATCCATGGCCCGTCAGGATTATGAAGACTACGACTATGATTACGATGACTACGAAGACCCACGTGATCATCGCTATGAGAAACGACCACGACCACGCTATCATGAAGATTATGAAAATCGACCACCGCAACGAATACAAGAACGGGACGACCGCAACTATCGCCGCCCACCGAATGATTATCGCGATGAACGTTACCCACCCCGCGACTTTGAGCAACAACATGAACTACAGCCACCCTATGATCGAGAAACTGAACGCGATTCACGATATGAATACAACGAACGTCCAGCCAAGCATCAGGTCGCTTCACATAAGAAAGCTCGTCCCAAGCGGCCGCGTGAAAAAATCAAACGGCAACGGCCGCCAAAGCGCCAACCAAAACCAGCAAAAGAAAAAAGGCCCCGCAAGTTAAAGCAACCTCGCGTTGGCATCCGGCGAAAAACTACTTGGCTCTGCTGGTTAATCTTGATCGCTAGTGTGAGTTTTGGCGTGTACAAGAATTTCACCGCCATCAATAAACACACGGTCCATGAACGTGAAGTGGTGAAAGTAAAGTTGACCGATACCAATGCGATCGAAGCCTTTGTCACTGATTTTGCTAAGGTTTACTATACTTGGGAACCTAACCATGAAAAATTAGAAACACGGCAAAAGGACCTCGGTAAATTTATGTTAAATGGATTGGTAACCTTGAATGCCGATGCTTTGCGTTCAGATATCCCGACAACTTCCACTGTGTCTGATATTCGAATTTGGAAAGTTGAGGCTAAGAAGAATCAAGTCAACAAAGTCTTATTCACGGTTAATCAACAAATCAAAAATAGTCAAAAAGAAGATGCCGCAAAAGCAATCGAGTCCACCTACTCATTGAACGTTATGAAAAATAAAGACGGTGATATGGTGATCGTCACTAACCCAACGATTGCGGCAGCCCCAACTAAAGCTAAAGCAACAGAAAAGCAGCTTCAAACGGACAGTTCAATTGATGCTGAAACCACTAATAGCATTACTAAGTTTCTAACAACTTTCTTCACCCTTTATCCAAGCGGCACCGCCAATGAACTGAAATATTATGTCGATGGTGGTGCAAAACCATTAAATAAAGACTATCACTTTGCGGAACTAGTTAATCCGACTTTTCATCGTCAAGGTAACAATATCCAAGTTGACGCTACTGTCAAGTTTCTAGATATAGAAACCGCCATGACCCAATACTCGCAGTACACACTTATTTTAGAAAAGACCGGCTCAAATTGGACAATTAAGTCTGGTTTATAGTAAAAAAAACTTCTAACACTGTAAAATTGACTATCAACAGGATTTGACAGAGAGCCGTAAAAAACACGGCGTTCAAATGAATGCCGTGAATACATAATATGCTTTAAATAACAATTAATTTATTTTATATTTACAATCTTTAGTTGTCAGGATGAGATTACTTAGTATCGAGTTTATAGTCTTCTTCTGCTTGTGTTGAATAAATATACTTGCGTAATGCCTAATATTGGCGATAAATTTCGTGTTCTTTTTTATTATCTTGCGGTGTTCAGTAATATCGGTTTGCGCTCTAGATTTTAAGTTTGAATAAACCCACTACAACATAGAAATGACACACTTCTATTTTATACTTATCCTAGAATCAAAAGCGAAAGGAAGTGAAGTTATGTCACAATGGATTCTAATAGCTCTTATTCTTTTAGCACATCCACTCATGATGCTATTTATGCATAAAGGCATGATGCATGGAAATTCTGGTAGTATGAATGGCTGCGGAAATCATGCTCAACAAAATTCCAGCAACACTGAAAAACCACGTAAAAAAGTCAATTAGCTTGGAGGTATTATATGCAAATATTAACTGGCAGTCATGACAATGAAGTTCATGAACATCTTTATGAAAGTGGTCAAAGACGGATTGGTCATCGTAAATTAAAGAAAAATACCGTGACAAATAATGGCAAATTTCATCCAGTACCTGGAAATATAGTTCTTATTCCTTTGAAAGGAACGGTAAAGTTAACCACACCAGATCAGGAATATACTATTCAAAGCGGTCAAGTTGCCGTGTTAGAATCAACCGATAGTTTTTATTTAACCGCAATAAGTGATGTTGAATTTATCGGCGTAGTTGACATCAAATAATTCAATTTCGAGTGCTTATCTCAAGCACTCCTTTTTTGTATATTTCTCCATATTTATTACACATAAAATTGTTTAAATGAAGTATATTGTATAATTGGAGGACATAAAGTTGAAATTAATGAAGAAAAATGCACCTATTTTAGTTACAGCACTATCATTAACTGGTATTGTACTTTTCACAGGAAAACCAGCTGAGGCAGCTACAACTCAAGCTACAGTTTCCTATCAAATCGGTGCTACTACAGTTTGGAGTAGCCCAAGCTATTCTAGTAAGCCAATTAGTTATTTAGCTCCTAATTCCAAAGTTACCCTTGGTGTTAAAAAAAGTGTTAACAATGTAAACTGGTATCAATTAGCAGAAAATCAATGGGTACCAGAAACATATTTAAAAATGGCTCAGGAAACTACGGTTACGCCCACGGTAACAGCCACAACCAAAACGGTGGTTGCAAACTTAAAAGATGCCGCAATCACTATTTGGACTGATTCAGCTGGTACTACGCCGACTGGAGAATACTTATCTTATGGTACTGCCATAACTATTCAAGAGCAGCAAGAAATAAATGGTGTGACTTGGTTCCGAATTGATCAAGGATGGGTACCAGAAACATACTTAGCGTCTGATAACAATGGAACCCCTTACTATATTAATTCTCAAACAAAACAATTATCAGCGCCGCAACAAAGCGCTACTTCTGAAACAGCTAGTACCAATGATTCAAGCGATGATACGATTGCTCCCACTACAACTTCACAAAGTCCAACTAATTCAAATATTGCGCAAACAACTAAATCGGCTCTACCGCAAGAACAATCGGTCAGCAATCAAAGTTCGGCTGCTGCTAATACAGGAGCACAAAAAACTACTAACACAAACACTGCCTCACAATCTACTATAGAAAATATTATCAATGCAGCAGAAGCACAAATTGGTGTTCCTTATGTGTGGGGGGGAAAAACACCAAGCGGATTCGATTGTTCTGGCCTAGTTGGCTATGCGTTTCGCCAAGCAGGGAAAGAAGTTGGCGGTTACACCGTTGCTCAGGAAAGTTCTGGTACTAAAGTTAGTCTAGATAATCTGCAACCAGGTGATATTCTTTTCTGGGGAGAACCTGGTGCCAGCTACCATGACGCTATCTATATTGGTAATAATCAATATATAGATTCACCAAAACCCGGTGATTCAGTTGGAATTCGCACGATCAATAATTATTTTTCTCCTTCATTCGCAGTTCGTGTCTTTTAATTACGTCGATAAATAAAAATGTTTAAAAATCTAAAAAAACAAGTGCGTCCTTGGGATTATATAATTATTCTCATATTGCTAATAGTTTCCTTTATACCATTAGCAATATTTGGATATTCTCAAAAGCAACAAATGGCCGCAGCAGCCGATAATAATACTAAACCAATTATCTATGCTGAAATTTCTATTGATAAAAAAGTAATAAAAAAAATTAAATTATCAAAAAAAACACCACATAAATTATTTACCTTACACCCACACTCTGGTGAATATAATATTATAGAAGTTGATGGGACACGTATTCGAGACAAGGAAGACAATACACCAGACCAGATTGCTGTCAATACTGGTTGGATCAGTAAACCTGGTCAACAAAGTATTTGTCTTCCTCACCGTCTGATTATAACGATAAAAAGTAGTAATAAGTCTGCCACACCAGACAACTCTCTTGTAAAGCCTTAAACATACAAGCGTTTAAAAAGGCAATCATGAACCTCCAAAAGGATGTACTCCAAATTGGAAATTATGATTGCCTTTTACTATATAGCTATTTTTGCTTACTCATCATTATTAAATGAAGCGTTACAAATTGGTTAGTTGTGGAAACAGGAACTCTAACACGTCTACTGTTACTCGACGTTTTTTACCCTTATAGGGATAGCAATGCATATCCATCATCGGATTATAGTTGGCCTCGATAATTGAGTAGGACTCGCGATTAGAAACCGGAACTAATCTATCTGGAATAATCAAATCAATTCCACATATTTTTGCACCTAAACACTTCACAGCAGCTACAGCTTTTTCCTTGTAAGTAAAGTCAATTTGATCAGTTACATCAATGGAATCACCACCGGAACTGATATTTGAATTTTTTCTAAGATAGGTGCGCTTACCAACCACCGGAACTGAATCAACCGTAAGGTTTTGGCTTATCAACATGGCTTGTTCGACCACACCCAAAGAAATCTTTGTAAGCGGTGTTCGATCATTCAGGCCACGTAAAGTGCTCTTATTTTTAATTGCAACTAACTGTTTTACTGTATGATGCCCATCGCCAATAACATTAGCTGGAATTCGTAATAATACTGCCGTTATTTTATCATTAATTACTAAAAACCGATATTCAGGTCCTGCAAAAAAATTCTCAACCAGTACAGTCGAACATTCAGCAAATGCTCGCCGAATTGCTTGTTGATAATCAGCCAGAGAAGGAGAAAACTGAAATACGGAAACACCCCTACCGTAATTAGCCGACTGGGGCTTGATCACAATCGATTCACCCACAAATCTTGAATAGGCCGCTAAAGCCGTGTCCACGTTAACAAATTCAACTCCGATTGGAACATTAAAACCCGCCGTGACCAAAATCCTTTTAGTAGCCGTCTTATTTTTCATAATCAGCGGCACAATATAACTATCTCGACTTGTCATATTACCATTCTTAACATACTCAATTTGGTGACCCAATTGTAGTTTTAATAACTGATCATTTTCATCGACCACGTCTACCATAATACCTTTTTGAATAGCATCAAACATTAAGATTTGTGTTGATAGCTCCATATTGACAAAGCCATTTAATTGATAAGGTACCTGCGTTGTAACCCTACGATTCTTTAATCCGATTGCTGTTGCCAAATCCGATTGTTTAGTGGCCATTAACCGCTTCGTCATTCGTCCACCAATCGTTTTTGTAACATCTGTGAGCATGTCCTGGGCCTGTTGTAGCACTTCTTCATAACCATTTAAATCCAACTGCTTTGTCATTTTTTTCATTAAATTAATTATTTTAATGCCGTTTGTTCGATAACAGGTTGGTGCTAATGGTGACTCAAGCGCCACCTCATTATTGGTTTGATTACCAGTTGCTATCCAATCATTACCATTTTTCTTCTCATCTGTCCAAAGCATGAATAGCATAAATAGTTCCATAAACACAATCTGATTTTTACTAATTCCATATCGTTCAAATGGATTAATATCGATATTTCTTAACTCAAGATAATCAATTTTTGTTTGTTTACGTCCGACTATATTTTGGCTCTCGCGCAACCTAACTGAAGAATAAAATTCTTTCTCTTCAAGTAAATTACCTTTGCGTATTTGAGATTCGATATCACTGAGATAGATTTTCAATGATTCGAACGATACCTGAACATTTTCTTTATTGCGATAACCGAACTTACTGTTTCTAATGCTTCGAACTATCTTCTGGGGCTTCTCTTCATGGTGCTTAAAGTAGTTATGTTCGGCAACAGGAGATGCACCGAACAAATAAGTAATCACCCAACGGTAATGCAGATAATTACGCGCTATTTTCAAATAGAGAGTTGTTTTAAAACAGGCAAGATCCTTAATTTCACATTGTTGGCGATACAATGCTTCAACCAACACAGCCGGAAGCTCAAAATTAAAATGTAAGCCACTGATCATCTGTTTACGTCGACCATAAGTTTTTGCCAAATAACGTCGATATAAAACATCCTTAAAGTCGGGTAACTTAGCTAGGCTAATCTGATCTTCACAACTTGGCAATGCTGGTGGCATGCTAAGAGGCCACAACATTTCATTAGTTGGTAATGACTGGTAGACCACATCATGTAATGCAGCCAACCAATGGAACAAATCATTCACAGTATCCACTACCGGGGTTACGATTTCTAACTGTGTCTCGGCAAAGTCTGTTTTAATATAGGGATGAAACCGACGACTACCAAATACGATCGGGTGCTCAGTACTAGCTAACTTTCCGTCTAAAGTTACTCGCTGGCTTTCGCGCTCTACACCAATTCTCGAATGCGATATTGCAGATACACTTGGCGTTTGCTGCAATAATTCACTAAAAATAATCAACTATTTTCATCTCTCTTTTTCACACTTTTGCTTTTTAGAAACTATAAATAACTATTATTACATCATAGTCCGCAAATACTACGATATTTTAAGCGTAAATATTATCTCGGTATTCCAAATGGAAAAATGGGATGGAAAAATAAACGGAAAATAAATCTTAAATATTCTAGAATCTAAATGCTTGCACCACCACCGCCAGAGGATCCACCACCTGAAGAACCACCACCAAAGCCACCAAAATGATCATTATTATTATTGAAAAGCCAAGCTATTATTGACCAGAATTGCCAACTGCGACCCCAAGGACTGACTATAAAACCGATAAAAATAAGCAAAACGATTAGTTGCAAAATATTTTTCCAATTGAAAAGATTACGATCAGATTTAACTACATTCTGATTTTCATTACCAGAAATTGCACTTTTATTATTTTTATAGCCATAATGTTTATCAACTAATGTTGCTACGCTATCGAATGTTTTCTGCAATCCCTGGTTTACGATTGTAGAGGAAGTAGATTTCAATTCTGCCGTATTATTGTTCAAAATTTGTCCAGATTGGCTATCTGTAACCACATCTTCTAATCCATAACCAACCTCGATACGAACATTACGTTTCCCACCATTTAAGGCGTAAAGAATTAGAATACCATTATCCGAATTCTTTTGACCAATTCTCCATTTTGAAAATAAATCAGCTGCATACTGGTCTATATCGGTATCGCCAGTAGATTTTACCACAGCCAACATAATTTGTGGTTTAGCCTTGGTTCCTTCATATTGTTGGTTCTTAGCATTAACTAAATTTTGTGTCTGTGAATCTAGCAAATTCACTTGGTCAAAATAATTTTCAGCTGGCGTATTAGGTAAACTGGCTGCCTGAACAAGAGTAGTTTGGAACAGTGACAAAAATGGTAATAATAATAACCACAGCCAGATATTCGTCTTTTTTCGTTTCACTGTGTCCACTTCCTAGTTGTTAAAATCAACTTTAGGAGCCTTGCTTGCATTTGAATTTGCTTTAAATTCAGTCTTTTTACCTAAGCCCATTGTAGATGCAAAAATATTTTTAGGAAAAGTAACCACACTTTGATTATAAGTCTTAACTTGCTGAATATAACGACGTCGTTCAACCGCAATACGATTTTCAGATCCCTCTAGTTGGGTCATTAACGTCGCAACATTGGTATTCGACTTCAAATTAGGATAATTTTCTTGGATCACATTGATCAAAGTACCAACTGAACTATTGATTTTATTATCAGCATTAGCCTTTTCCTTAACTGTTGTCGCACTGCCATAACTCTTCCGTGCATCAGCAATTTGACCAAAAACCTTCTGTTCCTGATTCATGCTTCCTTTAACTGCACTTACCAAGTTTGGAATTAAATCATAGCGTCGTTGCATCACGTTCTCTACTTGACTCCATTGCGCTTCAACTTCTTGATTCTGTTTAGCTAAATTATTATAGGTACCAACACTAATCGCTCCTATAACAACAAAAATGCCTAAAGATACTACTAAAACAACCCACCAAGGCTTAAATCTTCGAGATTGCATTGCTCTCATCCTCTCAAAAAAACTCTACATTTATTGTTTAATGAAATCCCAGAAAATTAAACCAAAAACAGTATAACAAGATTTAAATTTCTACTTCTTTAATTCAAACTCGTAGTTAATTTAACAAGAGTATTCCAGCAAAAATTGCAACAATAGTATAGATAACTGCTACCGCAACTGTTATTACTGTAGATTTCTTTGAATTTTGATTTTCCACTTTATGACCTCCAGTCTCACGCAGTTACAGTGGTTAACTTGGTTTTATTAAGCATCAACGAGCTCGCAACAACGGATAATGAACTCAATGCCATCCCCAAACCAGCCAGCTCTGGGCTTAAGATCAAACCAAGTCCGACAAAAATACCAGCAGCGACAGGAATGCCCAGTGAATTATATATAAATGCCCAGAACAAGTTCAACTTAATTCGATTAAACGTCTTTTGACTTAATTCAAGTGCATTAACAACATCCAATAAGTTATTTTTGACTAAGATAATACCGCCTGATTCAATCGCAATATCTGTTCCTGATCCCATGGCGATTCCAACGTCAGCTGTTGTTAATGCCGGTGCATCGTTAATGCCATCACCAACAAACGCAACTGGTGCCTGTTGTTGAAGCTGTTTTACATGATCGGCCTTATCACCAGGTAGTACATCGGCAATTACTTCATCAATGCCAACCTGATCAGCAATTGCCCGAGCAACTCGTTCATTATCACCAGTTAACATAACTGGACGTAAGCCACGTTTCTTCAAGGCCGCAATTGCTGTAGCTGAGCTTTGCTTTGGCGCATCTTGAATAGCAATTAACCCAACAATTTTATCGTCGTAGCCAACAATTACCACTGTTTTGGCTTCGCTTTGCAACTGTACCATTTTAGCTGTTAATTGATCAGTAAGCTTATAATTATCAAGTAATTTATCATTGCCAATGAAGGCTTTTTTACCATTGATCTGTGCTTGTACACCTTTACCCTCGATTGCTTTGAAATTTTGTGCAGAATTAGGTGTGATGTCTTGTTCCTTAGCTTTTTCTAACACTGCTGCGGCTAAAGGATGTTCCGAAGAAGCCTCAAGATTAGCTGCTATGTCAAGTACCATTTGTTCATCACCAATAATATCCGTTACTTTTGGCTTTCCAACTGTAATCGTACCTGTTTTATCAAAAACAACCGTTTTGATTGTATTGACAGCCTCCAGCACTTCACCGTTTTTAATTAGAATACCCATCTTAGCACTGCGTCCGGTACCAACCATCAAAGCCGTTGGCGTAGCAATTCCTAATGCACAAGGGCAAGCGATGATGATTACCGAAACAGTAAATAGCATGGCAGTTACTACGCTGGCCCCAAGTAAAACATACCAAACGAAAAAGGCCAGAATTGCAATAATTAGAACAGCAGGAACAAAGATATCGGAAATCTTATCAACAGTTTTTTGAATTGGTGCATGACTAGTTTGAGCTTTTTTTACCATTTCAACAATTTGTGCTAGTAATGTATCATTGCCTACTTTACTAGCTTTAAACATAAATGTTCCAGTACTATTCATTGTTGAGCCAATTACCGTATCGCCAACTTTTTTCTCAGTCGGCATACTTTCACCTGTAACCATTGATTCATCAATTGTCGAACTACCTTCAGTAATTACGCCATCTACAGCAATTTTTTGTCCTGGTTTAACACGAAGAATATCGCCTACGATAACTTCAGCCATTGGAACTTTAATAATTTCTCCACCACGCAAAACTTCGGCTTCTTTCGCTTGTAAATCCAATAGCTTTGCCACAGCACCAGACGCATTACGTTTCATGTTTTCTTCAAAAACTTGGCCCAATAAAATTAAGGTGATGACAAGGGCTGCATCTTCGAAGAAAACGTCTTGGTTACTAAACATTGCATAAATACTATATAAATAGGCCGTTCCCGTGCCAATAGCTACTAAAGTGTCCATATTGGCGTGATGATGACGAAATGATGCCCAAGCACTTTGTATAAATGCTCGTCCAGAAATTACCATAACTGCGGTTGTGAGTAGAAACTGTGTCCACATATCTCCCGGCAATTTAAAACCAAACGGGCTAGCAACCATGTTTATTAGTATCGGGGTAGAAACAATTAAAGAGAATATAAAACGATTTCGAATACTCATTTAATAACCACCTTTCCATAAACCATGTCCATCCCACAATGAAATTGATATTCACCGGCCTTATCTGTATTGATCGAGAAAATTTGTTGTTCGTTTATTGGTAAGAAACGCTTAATACCAAATTTTGGAAATACAATCGTATCTACACATCCCTTATCACTGATCCGCTTAAAAATAATTTCCGCGGGAATTCCTTTAGTTAGTTTCACTGTATCTGGATGATAGCCACCATCAACAACCACCACAATACTTTGTTTCTTTTCTGCCATAATAACTACCTCCAATATTTTTATAAGCTAAATTTTCTATTTAACGATCACTTTTCCATGAAACATATTCATTCCACAAGCATAGTTGTATTCACCAGGTTTACTTGTATCAATGTCGATTGCATGATCCTTATTCTGTGGCAAAAAATCATTGATGCCGAAGTCTTCGAAAACAACTTGTTCTAAACAGCTTGAGGGATCTTTACGGTTAAACGTAATTTGGGCGGGAATACCACGTTTCAAAACCACAGTACTAGGTGTATAACCGCCATTAACAACCACACTAACATCTTGTTCATTACCTGTTACATCAGCTGCAACCTCCTTAGTCACATGTTTGCCGAAGAACCACCAGACAATAAACCCAACTAATAGACCGGCTATTATTGTTACCAAAATTTTATCCATAATCAGACTTCCCTCTTATAAAAATTATTTTTCAATCAGTCATATAACAATCATTTTTTCCACTATACAAACAGTTGCAGTTAATTGTGCTAGGCGCATCCTTTAGTTTTTTATCAAGCTGAGCCTGCATACGCTCAATATCACCTTTACTAAGATTTAACTTAGCTAACAGATTAATGATGACGGCTCCTTTTTTCATATCACAGAGATGTTGAAATAATTCCGTCACAGTTTCGTCCATTGCGGCTGTTTCTGGCACGGTAGGTCGATAATTAAAATGACGACCTTCTTTAGTTGTTGCCAAAATATTTTTTTTAGTCAACCGACCAAGTAAAGTTTTGATTGTAGATTCCGACCAATCACGTTTTCGCTGCATCACTTCAATAACATCAAGGCTGCTTACACTTCTCTTAGTCCAAATGATGCGCATCACCTCCCATTCAGAAGGTGTCATGAACGTTATATTAATTTTATCCAGATTAACCACTCCTCGCTTAATTTACACTTGTAAACACAAAGTATCATACCTCTGTCGTTTACATTTGTAAACACAAAGGTTAAAAAATATTTTACTTTCTTTTCGGAACTGCTTGTTGTCGTAATCTCCTTAACCAAATTCCACGATATATAATTTACTAAACAGCGATAAGCGCTCACGTTTTCGCTGTATTCTTGGTACAAAAACACCGATCTCTTCAAGATTAAATCCAGAAATTAAATTATTTTCATTAAAAGCAATTGGATTTTTCAGAATTTTAGGATGCTTATACACAATAGTGACTAATTGATCAAAGGTTAAACTATTATCGAAAGTATATTCTCGAGCAGCCTTTGAACGTGTTGCAATTAAATCATCACTACCATTATCAGACAGCAAAAATAAATGTCTAATTTCTAATTTTGTTAAGCGTTTTTGCATAATATTTCTGGTTTGTGTTTCTATTTTTTGATAATGAAACCAATCCAACATTTTTCTTTTTGCTGGATCACTGGTATGAAAATATAAATTAATCATAATTATAAACATTCCTTTCGCGTACCGCTCAAGGCACAAAACGCAATGAAAAAGCGTTTGCCTGCAGCGGTATTTCTTTGTATATTTAACTTGTGATCGTACCTTGTACACTACAAATCACGTGGAGATTAGTAGCACTGACGTTAGCGTTAGTGCTGAATAATTATATGTGTAGGTTGTCCTTTCAAGCACAAATAAGTGTGACTTTGAGCACGCAAACTTATCTTTGTTTAAACTACTCGTTTAATGCTGGACAACTAGTCCCTACTTTGTGGGATCACAATCTTGAGGGAGGTACAAGACAATGCTAAAAATTGTCTATCAGAACTGTTGTGGCTTAGATGTTCACAAAACTTTTGTGGTTGCTTGTTTGGCCATCACTGATGGCCACGGTATTACCACCTACAAGCGTCACCGCTTCTCGACCTTCACTAACGGCCTGCGGTCGTTAGCTGATTGGTTAGAGCTATACTCATGTTTTGATCTCTGTATGGAATCCACCGGTAAATACTGGATCCCCGTACACAATATTTTAGAAAAACGTGATATTCGGATCACTTTGGCCCACCCCAAGTATGTCAAAGCGATTCGCGGTAAGAAGACCGATAAGAAAGATGCCCAATGGATCGCAGATTTATTTAAACACGATCTCGTTGCTGGTAGCTTTATGCCACCGGCAGATATTCGCCAATTACGTAATCTGCTACGTTATCGGTTTAAACTGACTAATTTTACTTCAAGTGAAAAGAATCGGTTTCAAAATTCATTAACGGTCTCTAACATTCAATTAGCTAGTGTGGTTTCCGACACTTTCGGAAAAAGTGCGTCCAAAATTATTGAGCGCATCCTAGAAAATCCGTTAGAACCTGATGTGGATTTGCCAAGTTTGATTCACGGTAGCCTGAAGAAAAAATTACCAGAATTAGAATTAGCGATTGATGGCGTCATTACTCCTGAACAAGCAGAGAAAATGAAGCTTATCAAGCAACACTATGAACAGCTGGTTGCCAATAAACAAGCATTAGAAACAATCATCCTAGAATTGGCTAAACCTTATGCCAAAGAAATTGAATTGATCCAAAGCACACCGGGCTTTGGTAGTTCTATGATGTCATCCATTAGTGTCATCTCAGAAATTGGTGTTGATATGACTAAGTTCTATTCAGCTAAACATCTTTGTTCTTGGGCCGGCTTAACGCCAACTAATAACGAAAGTGCGGGTAAAAAGCACTCGGTTCGTATCTCACGTGCTGGCTGCTATCTCAAGCCATTACTCGTTCAAATAGCCAATGCAGTTGTTCGGAGTCCGAAACACCCCGAAATTCGCAATCGCTATTTAGCGCTCAAGAAACGGCGCGGCCATAAACGGGCAATAATCGCCATTGCCCGGCAATTATTAACCGCAATTTATCACATGTTGAGTGAACATGTGGTCTATACGCCGCCGGTGATTAAAGAACAAAACCAACCAACACGCGCAATGACCGTTGAAGCCGCAATCCAATTTGCGAAACAGCACGGCTTTAGGGTAACTGCTTGAGGGAGGTCAAATTCTGAGGTTTACCCACCTTTATTTAAGTTGGCCTTTTTTCAATTAATTAGGTTGACTGCTAATATCTGTTTTTTTCAAACTTTAGCCTCATCCTCTATCAGATATTGGTCAGCTGATTAAATAATTAGAGATCTTTTGTTGCTTTCGTCGATAAACGAAGATAACTATCATAACAACAAAAATAACTAATGATAATAATTGTGAGACTCGTACTTGCCCAAATAGATACAAGCTATCAGTCCGCATTCCTTCAACAAAAAACCGACCAAACGAATACCAAATTGCATAGCTTAACGCAATTTCTCCTCGTTTAAAAAGCCCTTTTTTATGTCGTAAGCTAATAAGTAAAATCAATCCAATAAGATTCCATACCGATTCATATAGAAATGTCGGTTGATGGTACGCACCACCGATATACATCTGCTGTATGATAAAATTGGGTAAATGGAGCTGCTGCAGAAAGCCACGTGAGACGACAGTACCAAAAGCTTCCTGATTAATAAAATTCCCCCATCTCCCAATAACTTGTCCTAGCATGATGCCTGGCGTAACAACATCTAAAACTTGCCAAATTGACAGGCCACGTCGCCGGCAGAAGATAATCAATGTAATACCACCAGCAATCAAACCGCCATAAATTGCAATTCCGCCTTGCCAAATTGCAATGATCTCATTTAAATGTTGCGAGTAATATGGCCATTCAAAAATAACATAATAAAGTCGTGCACCTATCAGGCCAATTGGTAAAGCCCAGAGTATCAGATCATAAATATCATCCGTAGAAATCTTTTGCTGCTTAGTCTCCTTAATTGCAAGTAGTACGCCAAGCACTGCACCACTAGCAATAACAATGCCATACCAATGAACCAGAAAAGGTCCTAGTTTAAACGCAATAGGATTTAATGCCCCCATATAATCATTCCCTCTTAGTTATTTAATGGTAGTTTAACTGTAAAAATCGTCCCAACACCTAATTTACTATCAACAGAAACTGAGCCACCATGAGCCACCACAATTGCCTTAACGATTGCTAAACCAATTCCTTGCCCACCTTGTTGTCGATTTCGTGCTGGATCAGCCATATAGAAATGATCAAATATATGTGGTACGTCTTTTTCCGCAATACCACTACCATTATCTTCTACAGTCAAAACAATGTTATTCGATATTCGTTTTAACTTAATTATTATTTTGCCTCTTGTTTGTGTAAATTTTATGGCGTTTGACAATAAATTTGTAATAACCTGATTTATTTTGTCTGGATCTATCACGGCAATAACTTTCTCAGTATGATAATCAAGTGTTATTTTTTTCTCTTCAAGGTTACTCTGAAAGTTACTTAAAACTTGTTGTATTAATTTACTAAGATCAGTATCAACCTTAATTAACTTATCCTCACGATGTTCAATTGAAGCGATATTTTCAATGTTATTGATTAAGTGGGTCAGCCTTATGACTTCATCATTTAAACTAACCAACCTAACCTCACTAATTGGCCAAATACCATCGATCATCGCTTCTAACGAACCTTGAATCGTTGTTAAAGGCGTTCGTAATTCATGGGCAATATCGGAAGATAAACGTTCTCTCAGAGCCTGATTCTTGGATAACTGACGTGAGAGTTCATTAGTTACATTTATTAGTGCATTTATTTCGACAATTTGGGTTTGTTGCGGTAATTGATTTCGATAATCACCAGATGCAACTGCTTGAGTAAAGGATACAATTTGTCGTAATGGCTTACTTAGATCACGGGCTATCCATACCGCAATAATTATCGCAACTAAAAAAACAAAGGCCGAGATACCGGCCAAACTAATTCGTAAATCATTGATAAACGCCACATCATGTCGTGTATAACCTAAAGCGTCATTATGTGAGAATTGTGCTTGAGCAACTTGTTTAGAATTAATCTTGATGGCCTCAGTCGTTTTGTTCATACTATCGATATTTTTAGCATTAGTGGCCTTATGTAACAAGGCCTGACTTGGTTCCCATACGATTTTATTATCAGCGTCTTTTAAAACCAAAATAAGGCCATCCTGTAGCGCTCTAGCGCCAATCTTTTTAACTTTAGATTGTTTCCAATTACCATTGCTAGTCAGATAACTAACCATTAATTCATTTTTATATGCTGTGAGCGTTGTATCATGTTTTTGTTGCACATATTTATCAAAATGATCACTGACCAGGCTCACTGTCATTAAACTAATTGAACCAACGATCAACAACACCAAAAATAGGAAAGAGATTATTAGCTGTGTTCGAATCTGTCGCTTCATTCGTCCTTACTCCCACCAAAACGATAACCGCGACCATGGACAGTTATTATAAAAACTGGCTTAGTGCTATCATCTTCAATTTTTCGCCTTAAATTTTTAATATGCGAGTCAATCATCCGGTCCAGTCCATCATAGTCAATACCTCTTGTCGAATCAATCAGCTGTTCACGGGTGAATATTTGTCGATAATACATCGCCATTATTGAAAGAAGGTCGTATTCTGTATGCGTGAGTGCAATTTCTGTGCCGTAGACAAAAACTTGCTGAGATTCTAGTTTAATTTTTAACTGTCCATTATTAAAAGAAAGTACTTTTTCTGTTTGTTCCTCTGCAACACGTCGCAGGACAGTTTTTATCCGTTCAACTACTACTCGTGGACTAAAGGGCTTAATCACATAATCATCGGCCCCAGATTGTAGTCCGTTAACAACACTCTCGTCACTTGACTTGGCCGTCAACATAATTATTGGCGTCTTACTATCCTGCCGTATTCTTTTGGTCACTTCATTACCATCCAAATCTGGCAGCATAAGATCAAGCACCACTAAATTAGGCTGTCCCTTATAAAACTTTGTTAAGGCTTCCGTTCCGGAATAGGCCACTTCAACTTCAAATTTTTGCGCAATTAGATATGCAGTAACGATATCTACAATTTTCTTTTCATCGTCAACAACTAAAATTTTTGTCAAATTTTTCTACCTCCATATATTTTGCATATAATCTCCATACACATCTGACATAATTATCAAAAAGAAAAAGAAGTGAATAAATATGTGGATGCTAGCGACAATTCTTCTGATTATCCTCTGCCCATTGTTACTATTTATCATGATGCTAGGCTTAATTCCACCGCAACAGCTTGATACCATTAGACAAACTTGGCATAATTTCATTAAGCGAATTAAGTGATATTTACGGCACAACTCTAATTTGACCCATCATTCCAGCCTCTTCATGTTCAAGATTGTGACAATGATACATGAAAACTCCGGTTTGTGTGAATTTAATCAAAATCTTGTATTGGTTACCCGGTCTTGTCATGATCGTATCTTTCCAACCTTGCATATTGCTTGGTGATGCGTTGTTATTAATACTCAATAATCGAAACTGAACACCATGGATATGAAAAGGGTGAATTTCACCCATCATATTATTTTTATTGCGGATCTTCCAAACCTGCGTAGTATTTTGCTTTACTTTCAAATCAATTCGATTCATTGAAAACTGCTTATTATTGATGCTTACCATATGTCCCATACCCGATAAAGTAATATTTTGTGTTACTTTTTGTTCTGACTTAGTGACTGTCTGAAGATTAGTCAGTTGTCGTGGTAATTTTGCTTCCCCGTCATGATTATTCTTCACTTTCATCGTCAGAATGTTGCTGTCTGCCGACTTGAGTTTGACCTGACTCCCCTGTGAGTAGCGACCTAAATCAACAACGATTTCGGCTCGTTCACCCGGTGCAAGCGTAATTTTGTTTTCTTGGACCGGTTTTTTCAAAAATCCTCCATCAGTACTAATCTGGTAAAAGGAACTACGATCATCTAATTTAAAGGTATATTCACGAGCATTGGAACCATTTAATAAGCGTAACCGAACATATTTAGTAGTTGTTTCGATATATGGATTTTGAGTACCGTTTATTAGTAACGTATTACCCAACGTACCATTACTAGATACAACTTTTTTATAATCTAACTGATTATTTTTATCAAAGCTTCGATCTTGTACTACAATTGGAAAATCATCTTTGCCATAATTTCTAGGTAGTTTTAGTTGCCGACTATTTTGGTCATCAACTAACAAAAAACCAGCTAGTCCATTGTAAACTTGACTAGCCGTACTACCAACAGCATGAGGATGATACCAGAGCGTAGCAGCAGGTTGATTAACTTTAAAACTTATCAACTTGCTCTGTCCTGCTGCAACAGTTTGATGTGGACCACCATCACTTGAATCATCTAAAATAGCACCATGCCAATGAAAGGAAGTTGCTTGTTTTAAACGGTTTTGAGTGTGAATATGGATATTCTTTCCTCTTTCAACTCGAATTGTTGGTCCGAGAAACGAGCCATTATACCCATACGTTTTTGTTTTTTTTCCAGATACTAACTGTGTCTTACCCGTTTGTGCTTGCAAAGTGTAATAAACATCGTTAGCATCAGTTGAATCTGGTTTTAATACAGGAGGAATGTTCAATCTTCTTTGCTTTTCCTTATTATTAGTGATTTGTGAACTTGTATTTGGCATCATTCCTGCTTTAACTGGCGATTGTTTGAATTTAATTAACCAAAACACATTTAGTCCGATCACGATAATAATAAAGCCAATGAGTATTAAATAAAGCCGTTTGCGTTGCACATCAATCCCTCCTCGTACTTACTTGCCAATTCGTAATGTCTGCGCATTGATAGCAACAATAATAGTTGAAAGCCCCATAAGAACAGCACCTAAAGCTGGGCTTAATACAATTCCCGCAAATGCCAATACTCCGGCAGCTAATGGAATGGCAAAAATATTATACCCTGCACCAAACCACAAGTTTTGTACCATTTTTCTAGTCGTATGCTTTGCCAACTTTAGAAAATTCAATATGTCAGCCGGATCACTTCGTACCAAAATAATATCGGCAGAATCAACCGCTACATCGGTTCCAGCACCAATTGCAATCCCAACATTTGCCCGAACCAGACTTGGCGCGTCGTTAACACCGTCACCAACCATAGCAACCTTAAGCCCCTTATCTTGATATTGCTTAACTATCTTTTCCTTATCATCAGGCTTTAATTCGGCATGAACATCCTGTTGATTAATTCCAAGACGTTCAGCCACTTGCTGTGCCACCTGTTGATTATCTCCAGTCAACATAACTGGACGAATATGCTGTGCTTTAAGTCCATTGATCAATGCTATTGACGCTGGTTTAATTTGGTCACCTTGGGCTACAAACCCAACATTAATATTTGCAACAAGGAGAAAACTAACTGTGTTACCAGCAGATGCTAACTTACTGGCTGTCTTTTTGTCGTACTTGATTTTATTTTCACGCAAATACTTTTCATTAACAATCGTCATATTTTTTTTATTAATTTCGCCTTGTATTCCTACACCAGGAAGGTTTTGAATATTTTTTGCTTTAATTGTTTTTAAATTTAGCTCTTTTAATTTTGACAAGATGCCAACCGATAATGGATGGCTTGAGCCAGATTCAAGTGAACCCATCAACGATATAATTTGTTCATTTGAATATGCTGTGTCTGTAGCCTTATAGTCATTTACTGCAAAGTTACCTTCAGTCAGAGTACCCGTCTTATCCATAAGAATAGCATCTAACTCAGTAGCATCTTCTAACGCTTGGCGTTTTCTAGTTAACAATCCATTTTGTGCACCAATTGAGGTTGAACGCGCAACTACTAGCGGAATGGCAAGACCTAAAGCATGTGGGCATGCAATAACCAGAACCGTAACGGTACGTTCTAATGCCAGATTAAAGTCACCTGAAACCAATAACCACACAATAAAGGTAAGAATAGCAGCACTAACTGCTGCGTAAACCAATAGTCCTGCAACTTTATCAGCAACACCCTCTGCCTTAGACTGCTCCTTTTGCGCATTACTTACCATTTGCATAACTTGAGCTAAATAGCCAGACTGTCCAGTTCCAGTTACCTTAACCATAATGGCACCTGAGCCGTTAGTGGATCCACCAATAACCTTATCATTTTTCATTTTAGTTACTGCTTTAGATTCACCGGTTACTAAAGCTTCATTTACAGTTGTATTTCCATCAAGAATAATACCATCAGTAGGTATTTTCTCACCTGCCTTAACAATTACTGATTCAGCAATCACAACTTCATTTAGTGGTTTTTCAATATGATCACCGTTATCAGCAACAACAGTAGCAGTATTAGGTAGCAAAGCCGCCATTTTTTCAAGCGCATTTCCTGCTGCCATAACGGCATCCATTTCAATCCAATGACCTAGCAGCATGATATCGATCAATGTAGCTAACTCCCAAAAGAAATCCATAACGTGGGTATCTGCTACAAAAAATTGATTTATAGTGAAAGCATAGAGACTATAGAAATAGGAAACAGTTATACCTAACGCTACAAGCGTCATCATTTCTGGTTTTCTTTCCTTTAATTCGGCTTTTGCACCCTTAATGAATGGTGCACCACCATAAATGTAAAGAAAAGTGGCCAAGATCAATACTAACCACTCTGAACCTGGAAAAGCCAGATTAGGCATAAAACTGAATTTTAGCATAGGTGATAATGCAATGATTGGAAGTGAAAAAATCAGTGATACCCAAAATTTACGTTTCATATTTCCCATATGCATCATTTGTCCACCGTGTTGCATCATATCGCCACCACTGGATTCCATATTCATTTGAGTATGATCCATTGATTGCATATCATTGTCTCCATGATTTTGTTGTTTCTTTTTTTTGTTTTTCATCTTGTTTACATCCCTTATTAATCAAATTTTCATCCTGATATTTACTCTTTATTTCCGGTAAAGTGCCTGCTTGAAGATAGATTAACACTGAACGACTCGCCAAATCAAAATGGGTCTCCTCTACTCCATTAATTGAATGTAACTCAAAAAAAATTCTTTTTACAGCATTTTCACAGCACATTTTATCAAGGGTAAGTTTAAGTTTTTTCATTTATTTTCAGCCCACCAATGTCACTGGAGTTATTTTGGAGATTATTTTCCACAAGTTCTAAGAATTCTTCTTGTGACAAGGTTTCTCGCCTAGAAAGCAACCTTTTGATAAAGGCAGAGACGACTATTGATTCACTATATTGGGCATAATAATGAGCCTGATGATAGTAGGTATTCTTAACAATCAAAGTCTTATTTTCAAGTCGTAATAATAATGTCTTTATAGTACTAAGTTGCCAATTCTTTCGCTTTTTTATTTCCTTACAAATATCTTTGGTTGAAATTCCCGGATAGTGCCAAATAATTCGCAGGACTTCATATTCAGCATTGGTCACACAACAAACTTCGCGATTTAACAAAACCATCACCTCTACTGATGACTACATCTGTAACATAGCATTTATGATTACATTTGTAAACGAAAACGCAAAAAAAATTATTCATGACTCTGAACAGAAGCATGATCAGCAATGTGTTTATTGACAAAGTTCTGTACTTCAACTGAATTACTTTTGAAGATAAAACTAAACCGTTTGTTCCGTTTTGACTGACCCGTGATCACTAAAACTGTTTTATCGGGTGCAATTTGTTTGTTCATCATACTTATTTGTTGAATGTCCTTAAAGTCAATTAAAGTTGGCAACAGACCCGATATCATAAATCCATCCTTAGCGACGCCACTAACCCCCGACATAAGTCCAAGAAGTATTAAAATGGCCAACAATGCACTGAGCAAAATATTATTTCTAGCCGGAATCCACATAATAAAAGCAAGAACTAAAAATAAAATATTACTTATAGCAACAGTTACCATATAATTGGATTTCCATAAAAGTCGTGATTCTTGCCATACATGAAACACAGCCAATGATATAAGCGCTAAAACCATTAATGCTATAATAATCAAAATTAAAAACCTCACTTTCTATATTCATTGTAGATTGTATTTATGGAGTTAATTTGTTGGTTTAGCATTTTAGTTCAACTTTTTTTAAATCAATGAACTTATTGTATTGAAACCTATTCATACAAATATTTTTAATGAAGTCTTTTCCTGAACACCTATATTTAATCAATTGAAATAAAGCAACAGAACTATCCAACACAAAAATGATTATTTACAATTTGTCACAAACATGCACCTAGAACTTATTTTTTTTACTTCCTCGACAAACTAAAATATTTATTGAGATTATTGACTGACTTTATTTTATAATCTATTTATACAAGTTTATAAAACGGTTTCATTTTGCAACAATTTTTAGTATTTGTTTGGTAAAAGGAGGATTTGTTATGTCTGATCAAGATGTCAAACAAGCATTTTCGCATTATGCCAAGCTATCACTGGTAAACAAGACTCGCTCACTTTATGTGGAGGAGCAGCACAAAGTTCCTGAAGTTCCACTAAATGAGGAAACGCTGGAATACCTGATTGATGAGATGCTACCGGGCGTTAAATTAATTAAAGCGGAACAAGCAGCACACCTTGAAGAGTATTTCATCAATGAAAGGCTGGTTATTTCAATAGCCAGATTGACCGATCCACAAAAGAAATTACTCTATTATAAATATGTTGAGCAGCTTTCGGATAAAGCTATCGGACAAATCTTGCACGTTAGTAGTCAAGCGATTTCTAAACAGCATCGCAAGGTCTTAAGCAAAATTGCTGCTACTTTCTTCGACTAATTTAGTCATCAAGATTCGTTCACCCCCTCCTCCATAAGAATTAGACGACCCAAATCTAACTTTACGAGGAGAATAGCGATGAATTATACCGAAACGATTTGTGCAGCTCAACAAGGTGATCCAATTGCCATGGCAAAGCTTATTAAAGAATTTCAGCCATTAATTATCAACATCACTACTTGGGGCCATTCATATTTTGACGAGGATCGTTACCAAATATTAAACGAACACTTTATCCACACTGTTCATAAATTCAATTTAGAACGCTATCTAGAGTAATCACTGAAAGTAAATTAATCTTTTTTTCGATTAATTTGCTTTTTTAATTATTCTTGTGTAGCGGAGTCAACGGATCTTTTTTGTATGCGCAACGAACAGAATTACTGTTTTGAACCACTAATCTGGACAAACAGCTGTTTTCATTTTTTCACACTGAATAACATACGACTCGTATCCGCTTTTAAATCTGGGACATCCATGAAATTGTTAGAAAGCTCTGAACCTTCTTTCAAAAGTCGTTGAAACATAGTGTCTATCATGAAACTACTTGTATTCATATCTGATAATGTAGTTGGATCAGTATTAGTCATCAAACTAAGTTTTTAATCACCAATAATATCGTTCCTTATTTAATTCTGACCATAATTGTCTCTTCTTTCGTGATAACAGCTTTCTTGTATGGTCAAAACTAAAATTGTCTCGTGTACGCCATCAATCCAGACAAAACAAAATGTTTCTCCTACCGCCCCCTAAATAACAAAAAGTCTCAGTTTTACGTAGAATATCACGCTAAGCTAAGATCGTCGTTCACTTTCATATTATAATATGTTTCAAATCCACACCCGTAATTCGAAACAATTTTTTTTGCAAGTAACCAATTCTCTGATGCCACTATAACACCTCTATATAAACAAAAAAGATATCCTATTTTTTCAAAAAAGTATTTTAATAAGATGTGAAATTGTGTCACTCTCTAAAATAATCATCATGCCTAATCCAATATAAATAATTGCCATAATCCAATTACCAAATTTATCTAACAATTTCTTAACAATCTTCACACGCGAAAATTTATCACCCAAATAGACAAGTATGAAGATACAGAATGTAAAAACAATAAACGTCGTTATTAGTTGTTCGATTGTTAACGATACAAAGTAAGGCACAAAAAGTCCAATGTTATCAGA
This sequence comes from Levilactobacillus cerevisiae, assembly GCF_003946245.1. GTDB lineage: Bacteria > Bacillota > Bacilli > Lactobacillales > Lactobacillaceae > Levilactobacillus > Levilactobacillus cerevisiae. The sequence goes on along the minus strand of NZ_RHNN01000008.1, from coordinate 20,157 downwards.
GCCACAAGATGCAACGGTGATTAAAGCAACCGTTGCGATCAAATTTTTGTCTTTTCGCTGTTCGATTTTTTCATCAACCTCAGCGGCTTCATCTTCGTCACTCAGGATATATTTAATCCCAAAGCCAATCGGTATTAAACCTAAAAATCCAAGAATCCACTTAGCAGGCACATAGTGAAGTACTAACGCAAAAAAAAGACTGATTGCTATCAATGTGTATGAACCTAAAAATTGACCAATATAAATTTGTTGCTTATGTTTTGTTGACCGATATTTTGAAAATAATAACATCAGAATAACTAATAAATCAATCGCGGTGGAGGCGTATAGCACAATACCAGTTATAATGGTTTTAATCATAGCAACATCCCATTTCACATATTTATTAACCCGTAATTTTACCTGTGTCTTCTGCTAAACACCAAGCACGTTCTAATAGAATAGCAGTACATTCATCAATAATTTCATAGTTGATGAAATTTCCATCACGTTCAGTTTTCACAATTTTTTGATCAACTAATCGCTGCAACTGGTTAGAAATAGCTGCAGTTTTCATATTAAGCCTAGCCGCAATCTTGCCAACTGATATTTTAGGCTCGCGCGTTAAACAATGTAAAATTCTTAATCTTGTATCATTGGATAGAACTTTAAAAAGTAAGACGATCTCACTTGCGTTCTCTTCACTCAGTAAATCACGGCTAGCTAATTCTGGTTTATCCGGACAACAGTCTACTTTTATCATGCGTATCCTCCTTGTAATACAATTATGTGACGACCAACTATTACATTATATCATGTAATAGTTTAATGGTGAACCATATTTTACACTTAATATTAGTAATTGAAACTCCATCACAAAAATAACTAGGTTATAAAACGCCAACATCCAGTTGACGCTTAAAATATAAGCTTCAACTGGATGTTGGAATATTTTAAATAAATAATTAATATTTCAAACTTTGTTGCTCCCAATTCTGAGTCGCAATCTGTACTGCATCCCAAGGTGAGCCAACTGGTGGTGAATAGGATAAATCTAAATCACTAATTTCCGCCACCGTCATATTATTAAAAATTGCCACTGCAAAAATATCACAACGTTTGGCAACTTCACTACCGTAATAACCAATTACCTGTACGCCTAAAAGTCGGCCGGTATGTTGATCACCGGTAATCCTGATCTTAATCTTATGTGCACCCGGAAAATACGCTTTATGATCATCGACGTCGGTTGTTACAGTAAATGGCGCAAAATCTGCCTGTATGGCCTCCTTTGCTAATAATCCAGTCCGCGCAACTACTAGATCAAATACCTTTAGCACTTGAGTCCCAATGCTACCCTTAAAGGTACGTGGAACACCAGCAACATTGAACCCGGCAGTTCGCCCTTGTTTGTGTGCCGTTGTGCCCAGCGGTAAGTAAGCCTTCCCTAACAAATGATGTTTTGTTTCAACTAAATCACCGGCCGCCCATATATCTGGTAACGTAGTTTGCATATATTGATCAACCTTGACGGCACCAGCAATTCCAGTTTCGGAACCAGCTGCGACTAATAAATCAGTATTCGGCTGAACACCAACCACAACTAAAGCCAAATCAAAATCATAAGTATTTATCTTTTGATCCGCATTCACACCAACAACCTTCACCTTAGTTTCAGTTTCATTAATTTCTGAAACAGTTAAGTTAGTTGCAACCTGAACATCATTAGCAACTAATTTTTGATGAACGATTTGGCCTAAATCAGCATCGACCGTTGATAGTATCTCTGCGCCACGTTGAAAAATAGTCACGTTTAAATGACGTTTCTGCAACGCCTCCGCCATTTCAATCCCAATATAGCCGGAGCCTACGATAGCCACATTTTGCACACTGTTTGTAGTCAAATTCGTTTCAAGCGCAAAATAATCTGCCATCGTATGCAAAACACGAACTTTACTATTCTGCTGTTGTGTACGCGCTAAGTCTATCCCTGTAATACCAGATAATTTTGGCTTGGCTCCAGTGGCTACAACCAAATGATCATAATGATAAATTTGTAATTCACCCGCAAACGAATGCGCGATAACTTCATGTTGCTGCGGATCAATTTTCTTAGCAATCATATTCATTTGAAACTCAACGCCAGTCGACGTTAATTCTTGTAAATCCCGATGAGCTAATGAATGCCAATTGGGTACCTCCCCACTAACTGCATAGGGCAATCCACAAATTGATAAATTAGGGTACTCATCTGCCAATAATACTTGAACTCTTAGTTGCGGTTTAAGTTCTTTGGCCTTTAAGGCCGCTGAAATACCAGCGTCACTACCACCGATGATCAATAATTTTTCTGCATCACGTACCATTTAATTAATTCCTTTCACTCCGGTTAATGAACACGTGCCCGACTTAAATCTTGCTGTAGGTAGTCTGAGAACTCTTGAAAAGTTGGATAATCTTTTTGTTTAACGATTTTACCATTGACCATAGTAATTGGTAAAATTGCGACGCCATACTTTTCTAATAAGTCATGCACTTGTTGACTATGAACAAAGGCATCTGGGTTTTGTGCTAGATTTTTACGTGTGATTCTGTTTTTGCTGTCTGCATTAACATGACGCTGAATTGCAGTCGTTTGAATAAGTTTCTTGTTAACACTTGGCCCACAAACACCAGTTGCGCAACACATTGCTGCTTCAAAAATCTCTATTTTGATCATCTTTTACCTCACCTATCAGGCGGTCAAAATGATCAAACTCTTTCTCCACTTGAGTATAGTCACGAAAATAACTAACCGCTAAATTATCTAGAATTAACTAATTGATTTGCAAAAAGGCCGTTTCCACCTGAGACAAGTTCTGTTGAATTACTAGTTCATGGCTATATTTTAATTCAAGCAGATTAATTTATTGATTGGCTTGAATCAGATACGCCGCAGAAATTGCTTCTATTTCTGCACTTACAACTTGCTTCACCAAAGTATCGATTATGTTTAGACTATTACCCAATGAATTCTGTTGCTCATATTTAGTTTGCATCATAATCAGCTATCCTTCCTTAACCAAAGATACTTAACGATAACCATAAACCACATAGTGTAATGAATAAAACTGGAATCGTGATCGTGATACCAATTTTAAAATAAGTGCCCCAAGCAATCTTAACGTCCTTTTGCGCTAGAACATGTAGCCAAACTAAAGTTGCTAATGAACCGATTGGCGTAATTTTTGGTCCTAGATCAGAACCAATAATATTAGCATAAACTAAGGTTTGGTGCATTAAGCCAGAGACATTCGCCCCTTTGATCGATAAAGCATTGATCATCACAGTTGGCATGTTATTCATGGCCGACGACAAGAACGCAGCCATATAGCCCATGCCCATGGTGGCGACAAAACGCCCACCAGTTGCCATTTTAGCAATGATTCCCGCAAGCAATGCCGTTAAGCCAACGTTTTGTAGGCCATAAACCACCACGTACATTCCAATTGAGAAGAAAACAATATTCCACGGTGCACCTTTAATAACGGCCTTGGTATTGACGTGATGACTTAGCTGACCGACTAGCAAAAAGATCAAGGCAATCGTCAAAGCAATAATCGAAACTGGAATATTTAGGAAGCTACTGCTAAAGTAACCAATCAATAACGCTGCCAGCACGACCCAAGAAAATTTAAATAATCGTTGATCCTTGATCGCCGATTTTGGTTCAGCAACTTGGCTGGCATCATAGTGTTTAGGTAACGCCTTACGAAAATATAAGTACAAAATACCGATGCTAGCAACTAATGAAAAAAGATCCGGTAGCCACATCCGTAGCGCATACTCCGAAAATGTGATACCAAAGAAATCAGCTGATACAATATTGACTAGATTACTGACAACTAACGGTAGTGATGTTGCATCAGCGATGAAGCCACTAGCAATGATAAATGGGAAAACCCGCTTTTCATCGAAATGTAACGCACGGACCATTGCCAAGACGATCGGCGTTAAAATCAACGCTGCACCATCGTTAGCAAATAAGGCGGCGACAATTGCACCTAAAACGGCGATCAGAATGAACATGCGCACGCCATTACCTTTAGCTAGCCGCGCCATATGTAAGGCAGCCCACTCGAAAAAACCAATCTCATCCAAAATTAGTGAGATCAAAATAATTGCGACGAAAGATAAAGTCGCGTTCCAAACGATTCCGGTGACAGTGCCAACATCTTTAAACGTGACCACCCGGAATAATAGTGCTAGAACGGCACCACCAATCGCAGTCCAGCCAATTGATAGTCCCTTAGGTTGCCAAATAACAAATAATAATGTCAGTAAAAATATAAAAACGGCGAAAAAGACTTGCATGGTTCCTCCCAACTACCAAAATCAGGGTATTGCTACCCTGATTAATTGATACCTTTATTTCAAATTTTAATAACGCTAAATCGTTAATAACGCCTGCTCAAAATCTGGTTGCCATTGTTCAACTGCAAAATGACCATTGGAAATCTGCTTAACCTTTTCGATCCATTCAACTTCATTTTGCGCCCGGGCCTGCAAACAAGGATGCGTTGTTTCCGTTGCCAGCATACTTTGATTGACCAACCACCAGGTGTGCGCAATTTGGGCCCGATCTAGATCATCATTCAAGCGCATCGACTCATAAACTGGCGTTGTTTCCGGTAAAGTCACCATTACAATTTCAGTCTGCGCTGGATCTTGTAGCCGCGGTAACAGATCAACGATTGCTTGAGGCACATCACCGGCAGTGCGTTTGACTTCTTTGGCATAGCTTTGAGTCGAATCCAGTAGCAGTAGCGTATGGCCGGTTGGCGCCGTATCGATGACTACAACATCACTATCATTTTGGGCGACAATGTTAGCAAAAGCGCGGAAAACGGCAATTTCTTGCGTACATGGTGAGCGTAGATCCTCAGCCACATAGTCAACATCGGCCGATTTCATGGTTTGACGCGCCGTCGTCAGCACTTCATTTTGATAGTCCTTAAGTACCTGCTGTTCATCAATATGACTGATGGTGATTGCAGGATCATCTGTGTTAAAGAAATCAAGATGATCAGCCGGATCAGTGGTGGCTAAATGAACGGTTTTATGCTGGGCCACCAGCTTTTTAGTGATCTGCACGGCCACCGTAGTTTTACCTACGCCGCCTTTACCCATGGTGAAAATAATTTTTTTGTTAGTCTTAATTAAATCAGCAACAATGGTATCTAAATTAGGATAGTGATTGGTAATTGCCGGATAAGTTGCTAAACTTGGTTGTTCCGGTTGTAAAACTAATCTCAACTTATCTAGGCCAGTAACATTGTACGCTCGTAACGGTACTTCTGCTTGGGGCAACGCCTGTAATGTTGCTGGCATCTGTTGCAAATCAGTCTGCTGCTGCTCAAAAATAGCATGGGAAGCACGATCAGTCGGTGTTTTCAACGTTCCATTAATAATTAATTGTTGATTTTGCATGCCAATATCAGCTAATTCTTGGGCTGCCCGCGCCGCTTCCAGTAATGATGCTTTTTGGGGACGCGTGACTAACATTAAGGTGGTCAATTCGCCATTATTTAAAGTAGCCACAGCCTTGGCGTAAATTGCTTTTTTGTCGCCCATCCCGGCTAGTTGGCCTAAGCATGAAGCCCCACGATCATTTTCCGCCAAGTAATTATTCCAAGCTGAGGGCAATTGCAGCATACGCAACGCATGACCAGTCGGCGCTGTATCAAAAATAATATAATCAAAGCGCTGATCGACAGCGGGATCAGTTAAAAATTTAGCGAATTCATTAAACGATGCGATCTCGACCGTACATGAACCAGACAACTGTTCCTCCATATTTTTGACTGCTGCATCCGGTAACACGCCGCGGTAAGGACCAACGACGCTTTCCCGATATTCACCGGCAGCAGTCACCGGATCAAAGTTAGCGGCAAATAGACCGGGCACACCGGTGATTGCCTTGGGTTTATTGGTCAAATCAGTATCAAATACATCCTGTAAATTACTAGCTGGATCAGTGGAGACCAGCATCACTTGCTGACCGCTATCAGCTAGATTGATGGCGGTGGCACTAGCCGTTGTGGTCTTACCGACGCCCCCTTTACCAGTGAAAAATAAATAATGAGTTAAATTAGCATTTTGTGGTTGATATTCGCGCATATATATTCTCCTAACATAGATAATCATCTATATATAATTTAAAAGAAACGGCTGTGCCATTTCTTGCTTCAACCAAAAAATTAGCAGCAGCCACTTCCACCACAACAGCCGCTTGATTGATCAGCCGGCACGAAAACTAAACCAGTATATTCCGATAACTCATCAATTGTTGGGTAAGCGCCGGTTTTAACAATTTTGCCGTCGACAACAGTGATCGGCAATGTTGCATCGGCATCATCCTTGATTGCAGCTAGAATATCGGCCCGCTGACTAAAGACATCTGGATTATTGCTAAGATTATACCGGTCGGCTTCAACGCTGGAAACACCTTGTAACGCGTCAAACGCTGAAGTGATCATTAATAGATCTTCATTAACCGCTGGCCCACAAACCCCGGTAGAACAGCACATCGCTGGTTCAAATAATTCAACTTTTTTCATTAGTGATAACAACCTTTCTGGAATGACTTGTCTGCTGATCTATGCAATCGTCACCATGACAAACGCATTCTTCATTGCTGGCTAAAAGTAGTTCAGTCCCTTGCCTAAATTTAGCCGTAAATTCAGCCTGCAATGTATAATGCTGCCACTTACCCTCTTTACGTGCCGTGACGATCCCAGCATTTTGTAAAACTTTCATGTGGTGCGATAACGTTGGTTGTGAAAAATCAAAATGTTCTAAAATATCACAGGCACAAAGCGAACCGCAGGAAAGTAAATCAATGATTTTGAGACGATTAGGGTCAGCCATTGCTTTTAGCATTAGCACATAATTTTGATAATCCATTGACGTTCTCCCCTCACAAATATAGACACGTATCTATATCTACAATATAGACCTATATCTATGTAAACGTCAAGCATTATTTCAGCTAATCTTTTTTCGATTAGTTTGCTTTTTGGGTTTCATTTTCTATTTTTATCTGTATGTATATAGTGAGCAGGCAATAACACCTGTGAGTCCTTTGAAAACTGAATATTGCTACCCTGACTTTCTGACTTTACTTGAACTGTTGATCTGCGGACGCCATGACCAGAAGTGCGAGCGCCTCCCACACTTTGATTACGATTTTTAACTGATGATCGTACAAGTTAAGTCAATAATGATACTTCCGCGAGGCTCCCACGTAAGCAGGAGAGGTGAAATTCCTATGTCCGTTAGTGACGGAACTGGGTAGCAAGTTTTCCGACACAATTGAGCTGCACTTATTCCCCAATCCTGTTAATATGGAAGCTAAGATATACGGTCTAGCTTCCAGCGAAAGGAGGCTAATTATGGTTCACGTTGTCACTATGACTAAACATGAACTTGTGGCTTTAGGATATGGACCTTGGGCTTCTAAAGACATTATCAGACGTGCAAAGCTGTTAATGGTCCAGAAAGGCTGTCCATATTACGAGTCACCAAAGCTAGGCCGCGTTCCAGTAACTGCGGTTGAAGAAGTATTAGGTCTTACGCTCAATGCGCGAACTCTTTCAGAGTTAGCTAAAATCGGTGCATCTGCGTCAGAGGAGCAATCATAATGACAAAGACAACCGAAGTAATAAAAAAAGCAAAAGACGGCACCTATTATTTCCGTGCCAACATTGGTGTGGATGAACGAACTGGTAAACGTGTCCAAAAACGCCGTAGCGGATTTAAAACAATGCGTGAAGCAAAGACTGCTTATCGTGATTTAATGGCGAATGGGGTTAAAGAAGGTTCAACAGATCAGATTACCTTTGGTGACTTCTGCCAGCAATTCTTTATTCCTTGGTATGAAGGTCATGTCAAAAAGGCTACTTTTGACAGTCGCGTTAGCGTCTTTCGAAAGCAATTCAAAGGATTTAACAAGTATTTCATTAACAAAATTACGCCGGTGGACATACAGAAATGGCAAATCATGATGAAGAGTCAAGTAAGTAATTCATACACCCGCCTAGTTCAATGCTTGTTATCTTTGGTTTTTGATCGTGCAATTGTACTAGGATTCTGTGAAGAGAATCCAACAAAAATTGTTGGCAATTTAAAGAAGGAAAAGAAGAAAGTCGATTTCTGGACTAAAGCCGAGTTTGAGAAAGTTATTTCCTTAATGGATCTTAATGACTACTATCAGCGTTTCAATTTCACCACAATTTGGCTTCTATTTATGACCGGTGCCCGCATCGGTGAAGCAACCGCTCTTCAGTGGGAAGACGTTGATTTTAAAGCCGGTACGATCCGGATCAACAAAACACTTTATTATTTAAATGCGTTTAACTATGAATTTACTTCACCCAAAACTCGCGCCAGTGCTCGGACAGTTCCGTTAGACAAAAAGACACTTGAATATCTCTCCGAGTGGAAAGAGATTCAAGCGTCTGAAGTTAAAACAGATTTTGTGCTTTCATACAATGGTGTGCCAACTACTCGCGGATCACTGTCTCAAGTAATCAACGTCTATTCTAAGGCCGCGAATGTTCATCGAATTCGTGTCCACGCGCTTCGACATTCTCATGCTTCCTTGTTAATTAGTATTGGGGAAAACCCATTAATTATTAAGGAACGTTTGGGACATGAAGACATTCAAACAACTTTAGGAACTTATGGACATCTATATCCAAATAGTAACTTTGAGACAGCACAACACCTTAATGGTCTAGTTGATTTCACTCCGGCGGATCATTCAGTCGTTGTCCCCACTCGTAATCAGTTTACGGGCAAGAAACACATTACTGGTGCCATTTCGGTGCCAGCAACGGGAAATACAGAAGAAAAGAGTCAAGAAACGCCGGTATAACGGTATTTATATCTTAGCTTCTACTATTCCCACTCAATAGTCGAAGGCGGCTTACTCGTAACATCATACAGTATGCGATTCACATGGTCCACTTCGTTGACGATTCGCACGGAAATTTCCTGCAGAACGTCCCACGGAATGCGGGCGAAGTCGGCGGTCATGCCATCAATGGACGTGACTGCCCGGATGCCGACTGCGTAGTCGTACGTCCGGCCATCACCCATGACCCCAACACTCTTGATGTTTGGTAAGACGGTGAAGTATTGCCAAATATCGCGGTCGAGGCAGGCCTTTTTGATTTCTTCACGCAGAATCAAGTCACTATCGCGGACGATTTGTAACTTTTCTGGCGTGATTTCGCCAAGGACTCGAATCCCTAAACCAGGGCCTGGGAACGGTTGACGCCAAACGAGGTCGCTTGGCATCCCCAGCTTTTCACCCAACTCGCGGGCTTCATCCTTGAACAGTGAACGCAGGGGCTCAATCAGCTGGAAGTGCATGTCTTCCGGCAATCCACCAACGTTATGGTGCGACTTGATGGTCTGCGCCGTGTCGGTTCCACTTTCAATGACGTCGGTGTACAACGTCCCTTGCGCCAGGAAGTCAATGCCGTCGAGCTTTTGCGCCTCGTCGTTAAAGACTTGGATAAATTCATTCCCAATAATCTTCCGTTTCTTTTCGGGCTCAGTCACACCGGCCAGCTTGTTTAAGAAGCGGTCCTGTGCGTCCACCTTGACGATGTTCAGGCCAAATTTGCCCTCCAGGCTCGCCATAACTTGTTCGGCTTCGCCCTTCCGCAACAGGCCGTGATCCACAAAGATACTGGTCAGCTGCGTGCCAATCGCCTTGTGCAACAGCACACCCACGACGGAGGAATCCACCCCACCGGAGAGGCCTAACAAGACGCGCTTGTCGCCGACCATCTCACGAATGTGGTCAATTTGCAGGTCAATGAAATCATCCATTGACCAGTTGGCTTTTGCACCACAGACATCGAAGGTAAAGTGCTTCAAGATATCATTGCCATACTCCGTGTTCCGAACTTCCGCGTGAAATTGAATCCCGTAGAAGTTGCGGTCAACGTCTTGCATGGCAGAAATCGGGCAATTTTCGCTCGTTGCGACGCGTTCAAACCCATCCGGTACCTGGGTCACTAAGTCACCGTGGCTCATCCACACCGTCTGTGTCTTGGGCGTGTCTTTAAACAGCTTCGCATCGTCGCTGAGGACGGTGATGTCTGCGCGACCGTATTCACGGTTATCCGCAGATTCCACCTTGCCACCAGCCAGGCTGTGCGCCATCAGTTGCATCCCGTAACAGATTCCCAAGATTGGAATACCCAATTTAAAAATCTCAGGGTCAACGTTAAAGGCACTACTGTCGTACACGCTATTCGGTCCCCCGGAGAAGATAATCCCCTTGGGGCCCCAAGCTTTGATCTCGGCCGCACTCATGGTGTGCGCCTTCAATTCAGAGTAAACGCCCATGTCACGAATCCGGCGCGTAATCAATTGATTATATTGACTTCCGAAGTCCAAGACGATAATCTTATCGAATTTGGACATATCAACGTTTGCCAAGCCATTCACCCTTTCTTCTTTTTCAACATTGGTTATATCATACCGATTTCTGAAACGCTGGTCAATGTAAATCCACCACAATCGCTTCACCGGGTGATGTAAAATCCGTTGGCAAGCGTCTCCAGACTGGTGTAAATGGGAGCGGTAAGCTGTGGTCAAACGTCCGGCGCCAAAACTAACAGCCAGTAGACTTGACAACTTACAACTGACGATTCAAACCAGTGTCAGCCGCAGTGCGGGGGAAACTGGGCCCAGTCGCGGGAGTGACCAGAGGCGGGGCAAGGATTCCAGCTGTGTCGATGGCCTTAGCTGAGTGATTTTTCTCAGCTTAGCCCATGGGACAACCCTTGAGACCGCTTTTCAGGCTCAAAGTTGAGGTGGAAGCCCGCTTCTCAGACTGGAACCGGCCCCACAGCAGGGCGCCTTGAGCGCGCCGCCGGGAACGGACGCGACCAGGCCCAGTTTTCACTCATCGAGACACCATTTCAACCGCCAGCTGAACTACCAACTTACTATCTGCGGTTCAAACCAGTGTTAGCCGCAGGGCTGGTGAAAATGGGTTCAGCCGTGGGATGACCTGAGAGTTTCACTCAGGTCATGGTGTCTTTGAGACGCGTTCTTGGTGGCTCAAAGCAAGTCTCGAGACCGCCCTTTGGCTCGAGGCGTCCTCCCCGCCGCGTTCCGGCCCAATTTTCACCAGCCCGGAGGCGAAATTTACCTCAATTTCAACCGCAAATGGTAATAAACTTGCCGGTCCAACAACCGGCGTTGCGTGGCGACGAAGCCGAACTCCGCCGCCAGCGTGGCCAGCGAACTTCCCGGCCGGACGTCCATCCCCATTACGGGTTGACCACTCTCTCGGGCACGGTGAATCGCGTCGCCCAGCAGCCACTCGTCAAACCATTTCTGCTGGTAGGTCTTGCCCTTTGAGCGATTGCGGACCGTTAATAAGTCCAAGTACCACTCGTCCGGCAACGCCCGCGGGATCACCACCAGTTGCTGTGGCACCGTTAACTGCTGGCGGCTGAACAGCTCCGCCCACTGATTATCCAGTGTGGCCTCCACTGCCGCCGGATAGCCGTAAACCACGCCGACCGCCACGCCCTGGTTTTGGTACACCCGTGCTTGCGGATACCCGTAGCGAAAATCTGGCTGGTGATAGCCTACAAATAACATTTGCGACAGCTGTTCTTTCGTCACCCGGCGCAATCGTCGGAGCTGGCGGCGTTCGAGTTCGTGGAGCACCAGCATGGCCACGGCGTCCGCATCCACAATGGTTGCGTCTCGTAACATCGCAACGCCCCCTAGTATTTCCGCAGCAACAGGCGATCAATCCGGTGATGGAACGTCTTGTGCAAAATCATATCGGCCCGGTTTCGGGTGGGTAAAATGTATTCCGTTAAATTTTTCAAATCAATGTCGCGCCAAACCTGCTTGCCCTTGGCAATGGCCTCTTCGTGACTGACCGTCGTGTAAGGGTAATAGTAGTTGCTGGGATCCTGAAAAGCCGTTTCCAGCAACAACTCGAACCGTTCCAAAAACCAGCTTTCAATCAGCGACGGTTCAGCATCGACGTACAGGGAGAAGTCGGTAAAATCGCTGACATAAATTTGTTCATTGGTCGGTAATTGCAGTGTATTAATTCCCTCCACAATCAAAACGTCCGGGTGCACGATGTACTCGAACTGGTCCGGCACAATATCATAAACTTTATGCGAGTACACCGGCGCCTTAATTAGCTCCTTACCCGCCTTCACGTCATTTAAAAATTGAATCAACGACGCCATGTCGTAGCTCTCCGGGAACCCCTTGCGCGCCATCAAATTGCGTTTCTTGAGCTCCTCGTTACTATACAGAAAGCCATCGGTCGTAATCAGCTGAATCCGTTGACCGGCAAAATAGTGATTCAGCAACACCTCTAGCAGGCGCGCCGCCGTACTTTTACCGACCGCCACACTCCCGGCAATACCAATGATAAATGGCACCCGGTGGGGTTGTTGCTGGAGAAAAGCCGCCTTATCTTTTTGTAATTGGCGGTAGTGGTCAAATTGTAAGTGTAATAAATGCACCAACGGAATGTACACGTCCTGAACATCTTGCAGGGAAATCCGGTCGTTAAACGCCTTAATTTGCCGCAAACTTTCTTGCGTCAACGGTAGCGTTGCGTCATCGGAAAAGGCCCGCCACTGGGCGCGGGTAAACGCATTGTAATTGATGGGATCACTCATGAAGACACCTCTACTTTGCAAAAAAATCACGTGTTGCTTGGGGTTTCCGCCTGCGGTAGCTAGTTACTCCCAACCTGTGGGGCAACCCTCTGGAGCCCAAAAGCGGTCTCCAGAGGCGGTGGTGAGCCTTGCAAACACCGCAAGTCTCCCCACACGACCCATGCTGTAAGGCCGGAAGTTCACCGGTCTAACACCATCGACACAGGTTTCTGTAACTAGCTGTCTCCGGCTCCAACGCCAAGCAAACGTGCGCATCTGTCCGCTGGTGTCCAAAAAATTTAGAACGGACTACCAGCCACTTCACACGCACAACACGTAAAACAATTAAGTCTTATTATACCGCAGATACCCCCGCTACCGGGCATGATTTCACAAAGTTTGGCAGCGCGTTCACACCTTTTTTCTGCCGATATGAAAACGGCCCCCATCAGCACAGAAATCTGACGAGGGCCGCTTATTTACTTAGGCTTTAAACCATTTCATATTCATCAGTTGGCACATCGCTCAACAGGGGTGACAGCTCTTCCACCGCCACAATACTCAAGCGGTGCATCGCCCGGGAACAGATGGTGTACAACAGTTGTCGTTCGTCATCCGCACTGTAGCGACTGGCCGATGCCTGCCAGACTACCACGCCGTCGAATTCCAAACCCTTGGCCAGGAACGATGGCACGACGATGGTGCCCGGTGCCAGCCGTTGGTTTTCGGATTGAATCAGCGTCACCGCAACGCCGGCCGCCTTCAGCTTCTCCGTGAGATCCCGACAATCCGCCAGGTCCTTGCCAATGATGGCCGTCGTTTCGTCCTCTTCTTCATTTTGCTTGATTTGGGCGATGACCTTCTGCAACGCCGCATCTTCATCCGCCGCCACCGTCATGGTTGGCAGTTCACCCTCACGCGCAAACGCCGTCACGGCTTCCCCATTTTTCAAAATATGCTTGGTGAAGTCGGTGACCTGTTGCGTCGATCGGTAAGACTGGGTCAGTTGGACCACCCGTGTCTTTTCAGGATCGAACATGGTGCTCAGCTCCTGCAACAACGTGCGGCTATTTTCCTTGGTGAAAATGGCTTGGTTGAGGTCCCCCAGCATGGTGAAGCGCGCCCGCGGGAAACTGAACTTCAGGAACGCCAGTTGAAAGGCGTTGTAGTCCTGAATTTCATCCATGAAAACGTAGCGCATGTCCCGCTCGCCGGATTTACCCGTCATCTTGTCGTACAGGTACAGGTACGGCGTGGTATCGACCAGCTGCATCCGGTGGTCCCGCAACTTCGCGACGGACTCCTCGACGCTGGCATTCCAGTCGGCCACCGTCACGTGGTAAGCGCTCAGGTCAATCCGATTTGGCATGTCTCGCAGCATGTGGACGTACTGATTGTTGATGCTCAGGAAACGTGCCCGCACAATCGCCTTGCGAATCGGTTCAAACGCCTGCATAACCACCTTACGTGACAGAAATTGCATTTCCTTTTCGGACGAGTCAAACTCCCGCGGATCATCCCCATAGAGGGTGTCCAGCTGCTGCTTGCTGAGATCCTGGATGGTATCTTCCACCCACTTGGTCTTCATTTCGCTGGAAATCCGGCGATTCAGGATCCGAATCAAGGCTTCCTTGGTGGCCTGCAGTCGGTTACCCAGGTGATAATTACGGTTAAAACTATAGTAGATTTCTTGAATTTTTTCCTTGGTAATGAAGATGTCGCCATTAAACTTGATGTTGCGGAAGACCATGTCGCTGGCTTCCAGGTGGTCGGCGTAACCGGTGACCGCGTCAAAGAACGCTAAACTCCCCTTCAACTGGTTAATCTTCTTTTGTGCTGGCGTGTTGGTCTCGTCAAAGCGTTGCGCCAACGTTTCCACGTCAATCTTCGGCAAGCGGCGACCAGCGTACTGGTAGTACGTCATTTGGACCATGTTGTGCTCACCCAATTCTGGGAGCACCTGGTCAATGTAATCGTTAAATAATTGATTAGGCGAGAAGAGCATGACCTGGCCGGCGTTCAAATGGCCCCGGTACCGGTACAGCAGAAACGCCACTCGCTGCAGGATTGCGGCCGTTTTACCGGACCCCGCTGCCCCTTGCACGAACAGTAAATCAGAGCCGGTGTCCCGGATAATCTGGTTTTGTTCCTTTTGAATCGTGGTGACGATGCTCTTCATCTTGGTGTCGGAGTGTTCGCTCAGCGCCGACAAGAGCATCTGGTCGGTCACCGTCTGATCCGTATCGTACAGGGTGATGATGGTGCCGTCTTCAATTTGAAATTGGCGTTTTAACTTGACGTCCACCGTCTGTTCGCCATCCGGCGTCTGGTAACTCACATTGCCGAGCTCGCCATCGTAGTAAATGCTGGAGATGGGCGCGCGCCAGTCGTAAATCAAGAAGTGGTCAGGCGTGTCAGAGAAGGAACCGAGACCGATGTAGATGCTCTCCACCTTGGCCTTGGGGCCCTCTTGAAAGTCGATCCGGGCGAAGTAAGCCTTTTGCTCCAACCGTTGCAACGTACTCAGTTCCGTGGTCGCATGTTGCCAACTATTCTGTCGTTCGGCTAACATCTGTTGCTGCTGACGTACGGACAGTGCAGTTTCCAAAATACCTTCGTAACTATCCGTCTTGATGCGCAGATCGTTGACAAAGTTCTTCCGGATACCGGCCTCGTCATTTTCGGCAACATCGATCCGTTCCTTCGCTTCTTTTTCGGCGGTCTTGATCTTTGTGACCACCGCGTCTAAATGTTCTTGCTCGTGGGCCTTGATTGAATCTGGCAAGCCAATCCCTCCTCATTTTCCTGGTTTACACGATTTTCCCCAATCACTGGTGTGGTGAGTGCGTTCCGCCTGCGGCCTCTAGGTATTCCACCCCTGTGGGGCAACCTGCCGAAGCCATAAGGCGGTCTTCGACAGCGGTGGCAAGCCTTGTAAAACCCACAAGTCTTTCCACACGACCCGTGTTGTAAGGCCGGAAATTTCACCGGTCTAACAACACCGACACAGGGGATTCCATACCTAGCTGCCTCCGGCTCCACTCACATTGTGATTGGGGGCATCGCTGTTCGTGTCATTTTTTTCTTTCTGTGTATAAGTCCATATCGGACTAGTTCACATCATTTTCGCACATGCTTTAATGCTTACATGACTTTACGTTCGTCATGATTCTTCCCTGGAGGATATGTCATTCTCCCCCACAATTTCCTGTCGCGACAAGTATCTGCCCACTGCACTACCGTCAGCCGATTTTATCAGTCGACTACGCTTGAATTGCGTCCCCAATTACTCGACCGTGACAGTCCGTGGACACATGCGGCACTTGTGCATTGATGTTTCAGCCCTACCATCCAATTTCAGTGGTGCTGGGGCCAGTTTCCTGGTCCGCAACCAAGCATAATTTGACTTACCATTCTACACGTATTCAGCCTATAAATAAAGTAAACCGCCCGTCGTTAAACCAGTTAGTCGTGGCTAACTTTGCTATAATAAAGGGGAACTTTTTTGAGGGGATGAAACGATGGATCAAGTTTCTTTGTTAATTATTCTAACTGCCGCTCTGGTCACGCCGTTAGTCATGGCTAAATTCAAGTTGACCGTTCTACCGACCGCCGTGGTGGAAATTCTCGTGGGTATTCTGTTGGGACCCAGCGTCCTAAACGTTGTCCACAGCAATTCAACCCTGTCACTCCTGTCGAGTACCGGCGTTATTTTTCTCCTGTTCTTAAGTGGGATGGAAATTGATTTCAGCCTGTTCAACCGGCGAAAACGACCGCAGACGCCCCTGGCTGCCAAGGTGGCCGGCAGCGCGCCCAAGTATTCGCCAGTCTTTCTCGCCGTCACCAGTTATCTGGCCATCATGGCGAGTTCGCTCTTGCTGGGATTCATTTGCCAGTGGACCGGGCTGTTCAAGGATCCGTGGTTAGCGGCCATCATCTTCATGACCATTTCGCTGGGAATCGTCATCGCCACGCTAAAGGAAAAGGAACTCCTCAGCAAGCCATTCGGGCAAACGGTCCTGTTAATCGCCGCCCTGGGGGAAATCATCCCCCTCTTTTCCCTGACGATTTACGCCTCCGTCTTCGGTGACAATAGTAAATCTTTGTGGCTACTCCTGCTGGTCTTTCTGGCTGCCGGCGTGTTGTTCCGGCGCTTCCAGCCGTTCTTCACCTTCTTCGACAGTATTAATAAATCAACGACGCAACTTGACATTCGACTGGCCTTCTTCCTGATTTTTAGCTTGGTCGTTCTCGCTGAATCTGTGGGTGCTGAGGGCATCCTGGGTGCGTTCGTGGCCGGTATCGTGATGAAATTGCTGCAACCGCAAGAAAACACCATGGTCCGCCTCGACGGGATTGGCTACGGCTTTTTCATCCCCATCTTCTTCATGATGAGCGGTGCCGAACTCAATCTCCGAACCATCCTGGCCGACCCGGCAACGTTGCTGCTGATTCCTGCCTTCTTTGCCGCCTATCTGCTGGCCAAAGCCGCGGTTTACTTTATCCTGCGCTTGCGTTTCAAACGGGCCAACGCCTTCGCTGGCACCGCCATTTCTGCGACAACCATCACCATGGTCTTGGCGGTCCTGCAGGTGGCAAAATCCATGAAGGTCGTCACCTCGCAACAGTCCGGTGCCTTCCTGTTGGCCGCCATTCTCACTTGTGTGCTCGGCCCGCTGCTCTTTAACACTGGCTATTCCGCTGAAGCCGAGGACCTGAAAAAGTCGACCGTCCACTTTATCGGGACCAACCTCCTGACCGTTCCCGTCGCTCAGCAACTCGCCGACAGTTGGTACGACATCACGATGTACACGGACAAGCCGGACAATTACAAAACGTACAACTCAGAGGTCAATGCGAAATTACTCGACTCTCTGGAGAGTGACTACGTAGAGGGGCAAGACGCCTTCGACGCAGACATCGTGGTTCTTGGCCACTTCAACGCGACAAAAAATTATGAACTGGCCAAAGCCGCCAAGGCGTACGGCGTCACCCGGGTCATTGCCCGCTTCGAGGACCGCAACGTGTTGGACGCCCGGGAAGACGAGCTGACCGACCTCGGCATTGAAGTCTACAACACACCGAACGTCAACATCGCCATGCTCCGTAGCCTGATTGAAACGCCAACGACACTGCGCCTACTGACGGCCTCGACCTCCGCCGTCTACGAAGTCGCGCTCCGCAACCGGCGCTATACCGATCAGGAAATTCACAGTCTGCCGTTTGTTAAGGACATCACCATCAGTCAAATCTTCCGGGATGGCCACTTTGTCCGGCCAACTGGTAGCACCACGCTGAAGCTGAATGACCGCATCATCTTTACCAGCAACGCGGAAACGGCGCATGAGATCCGGCGCGAACTAGGCATTTTAAACTAAGGCCTAAATGCTCAGCTAACAAGGATTGTGCCTACTAAATTGGTTATTCGTGCCCACCTGCGGCTGCCAGAGATTCCGGCTGCTATGGGGACCGCCTGCGGCCTGGGGAACGGTCCTCCGGCTGGGTTTAAAGCCTGACCAGGACCGTCAGTCTCCAAACGCGTCCCACGCTGTAAGCTGGTGCCCAGCTAACACCGTCGTCACAGCAGCCTCCACCTCTGACCTTCTCCGGTTATGATTGTTTGTCACTATTAGATTGACGTAAACGTCGCTGAACGTTCAACGTTTATTCAAAGTCATTGACAACCGTCCATATAGACGTGGGCGAGCCAAATTTAGACTCAGCCTTGGGATTTTCCATGTGGTCTACTAGCGACTTTGAGCCCCGGGTTGGGCGGTTCAAAGCGAGGCTCAAGGCTGTGCTAGGGCTTGGGCCGTCCTACCCCACATCGTTCTGACCTAAATTTGGCGAACGGTAATCCGTCAGTTTTAGACGGCGTGCCGCTTTCAACCTTTGGCTAAAACTGGTAAGCTGTTAAGTGGTCTATCACCTCAAGCCAGGAGTGCATTTGCCTTACTGGCCACTGGTGGTTTCAAGTCTGGATTAAAAACCCAGACTCACGTTGTACCGCCACAGCTATATTATTGAAATGTGAGACAAAAGTTATTTAAGAAGAGGAGAGATTGAAATGGCGACAGTTGAACTTTATTTGGTGCGTCACGGCCAAACTTACTTAAACAAATACCATCGGATTCAAGGGTGGTCTGACTCCCCGCTAACTGCAAAGGGAATCGCCGATGCCAAACGTGCCGGCGAGCGGTTAGCCAAAATTCAGTTTGCGGCGGCTTACGCCAGTGATACGACCCGGGCACAAAATACGGCTAAGAGTATCTTGGCTGCCAACGATGCCCCGGTCACGTTGACCACCGAACCAGCCTTTCGTGAAGAAAACTTTGGCTACTTTGAAGGCCTGGACACTGGCTTGGTCTGGTACACGCTGGGCACGCCGATCGGTTTGGATTCCTTCAACGCCATGATCAAGGAACTGACGATTGAAAAGACTAAGGATATGTTCCACGCCCAAGATCCATTTGGCGACGCTGAGGACAACGCCACCTTCTGGAATCGCGTGCAACCCGGCCTGGATAACGCGATTACCGCAGCGAATGACGGCGACCGCCTCTTAATCGCCACCCATAGCACGACCATCCGGAGCATCGTGTCCAAGTACTCGGACATCGACGTTTCTGTGCCAGTTGACAACGGGAGCATCACCAAGGTGACCGTGAAGGATGGCAAATACAAGGTTAATTATTATAACAACTCTGAAGGCAAGGTTAAGTAACAGCTGCCCATCCACTAGCTAGAAATTGGCTGGTGGATTTTTTAATTGGACTGCGAAAATGTCATCGGAACAGAGTGATAAATCAGAGCGTCGCCTGAACTGCTCTTAGGAGACTTTAAGCCTCTCTGAGCTGCTCATTCATCTATTGCCAAGTCCATTAAGTGGCCGTTCTATGGCCGATGTGCTATATTATAGACAGACGAAAGGGCCGATGAGTGAACACCGACCCTACACGCTGTTTCACAAACGGAGTAAGTAACGACAGATGGGTCGCCCTGAACTCAAACGCTTAAGGGGCGGCTTTTTTATTTACTTTCGATCGTTATGGCGATCGATTAATATCATTAATGTGGCAAATGCCAGCATCAATGACAGCGCCTGAAACACGCTCATAGGCTGTGAAACCTTTCTTCAGATTTTTCCATGTCTCCATAGACATCACCTCGAAAGGAGAAAAGATAGCTTCGTCAAACATCCCCGCATGGTTTGAATATCTGCAGTACATTTCCTACGACCGATTTCATTTTTTCGAGTGTTTTACTTGGCCGTCCAACAGATAATATGCTATATTGTGGGTGTACAAAAAAGGCCGGCGTTTGGACACCGACCTGCATTCCGCTTCGTGTGCGGAGACAGTGACGAGAAATGAGTCGCCCTAAACCTGTTAAAGTATGGTTCTAAAATATCTGTTGTTGGTAATCAAATGAATTTGATTACTGGCAACGGATATTTTTGTATAATCAAAGAATG
>NZ_RHNN01000079.1 GCF_003946245.1 Levilactobacillus cerevisiae | reverse complement strand
GGTAGCGTCAAGAATCTTGTGTAAATGAAATGCCTTCGTACATATAATATGTATCTAACTTAAATAAATGATGCTTCCAAGGTGTCCTGGAGTCCTTTGAACCCTCGGTGGATCCGCTTCAGAGACTTCTCGTTATAAACATTAAACTGAGAAACCAGGAAGCGATCCAGTGAATCTTCCGTTGGAAATTGTTCTTTGTGGTGGGTGGTGCGCTTGAGATGCTTATTAAAGTTCTCAATCAGGTTAGTGGAGTATAGTGATTGCCGGATAGCTGGTGGAAAGTCCATGAAAGTGAGTAAATTCAGCATTTTAAGCAGATCTTTGATTAATTTGGGATAGGTCTGATGCCAGTTGTTGGCGAACTCATTCAGTTTCAGTTCGGCTGCTTCACGGTTGGCGGCCCGATGAACTTGTTTAAAGTCACTGATCACGGCCTTGCGGTCTTTTACGCGAACTTTGTTCATCAGATTCCGCCCAACATGAACCAGGCAACGTTGTCGTTTGGCTTTAGGGAAATGCCGATTCAAGCCTTCATCCAAACCAACTAACCCATCGGCCACAAACAACAGCACATCTTTAACGCCCTGCTTGATCAAGGTTCCCAGCAGTTCAGTCCAGATTCCAGTCGATTCCGTTGGCGCCACTTGGTAGTTCAGCACTTCTTTCGTACCATCTGGACGAATGCCAATCGCAATATGAACGGCTTCTTTTTGAACGGTATCCCGCTTTAACGGCAAGTAAGTGGCATCTAAGAAGATGGCCGCATATTGTGAAGCCAGTCGACGTTGCTGGAAAGCTTGAACCTGTTCATTGACGGCTTTAGTCATGTTGGAAACCGTGGCTTTGGAGTAGTGAGCACCGTACATTTTCTCAATGAGTTCGGCAATTTCAGCAGTGGTAATTCCCTTGGTATACAACTGAATGACCGTTGTTTCTAAATTATCACTGTGCCGACCGTAGGCTGGCAAGGTATGATTTTCAAACCGGCCATTGCGATCTCGAGGAATGGTTAAGTTAAGTTGGCCGTACTTCGTATCAAACGAGCGCTCATAACTGCCGTTGCGGTTATTACCAGTGTTAATCCCAGCGTATGAGTAGCGTTCGTAACCCAAAAACTCTGCCAATTCGGTTTGAAGCAGCTGGTTAATCGCAATTTCGAGGTGGTGACGAAAAACTTCGTCCAAATCTTGCTTTTGGGCTAGTGCAGCGATAATTTCTGTGGTAAGTTCATTCATGGGGAATGCCTCCTGTGATGTTTTCTGTGGTTACTAAATATCATAAGGGAAGGCATTCCCTATTTCTATACAATTCAGAAATCTTTTATG
>NZ_RHNN01000078.1 GCF_003946245.1 Levilactobacillus cerevisiae | reverse complement strand
GGGAGTGTCAAATTTTTTGTGTAAATGGAAGTCCTCTCCCATTAGCTAGCTTCTAATACATGGATTCTAACGTATCTTGAATTTGCTTGAAACCTCGATGCGTTCGCTCAAAATTTTGGCCGTTGTAGTCACGAATAACTGTGACCAGAACGCGTTCTAGTGCTGGTTCATTTGGAAATTGTTCTTTCTTCTTTGTCTGCCGTTTTAGCTTCTTGTTGAATGATTCAATGAGATTTGTGCTGTAGATGCTACTGCGTATCGCAGCTGGAAAAGTGAAACAGGTCAAGAGATGAGGATTATTTTCTAGCTTGCCCGTTACTTTTGGATACGCCTTTTGCCACTTGTCTATGAAGTCAGCTAAGGCCTGTTTTGCGTCGTCCATGGTAGCTGCTTGATGGATCAGTTTGAAGTCGTTAAGGACCTCTTGTCGGTCCTTAGTTCGAACGTGAGCTTCAATGTTCCGACTGACGTGGATCAGGCACTGCTGGAGCTTAGCCTTAGGGAAGTGGTCACCAATTGTGTTGGTAAGGCCGACTAAGCCATCGGCCACGAATAAGAGGACTTCTTTTACACCACGCTGCTGAATGTCCACGAGAAGCTCTTCCCAAACGGTACTGGATTCAGTTGGAGCGACTTGGTATGCTAGGACCTCTTTCATACCATTTGGTCGAATGCCAATGGCGATATGCACGGCTTCTTTAGCCACTGAGTCCCGGCGCAGAGGTAAGTATGTTGCGTCCACATAAATGACTGCGTAACGACTCGCTAGAGGGCGCGTCTTGAAGGCGTTGACCTGTTGGTCAACGACCTTCGTGAGGTTTGAAACCGTTTGTGGTGTGTAATGAGCACCATACATTTTCTCAATCAAATCCGCGATCTCACTAGTGGTAATCCCTTTTTCGTAGAGCTGGACAACCGTGGCTTCTAAACCATCCGTTTGGCGTTGATAGCTTGGAATAGTTTGCGTATTAAAGGCGCCATTTCGGTCGCGTGGAACCTCCAAGTTTAGTTCCCCATACTTAGTTTTAAAGGTTCGCAGATAATGCCCATTGCGTGAATTGCCGCTGTTAAAGCCTTGGCGGTCGTAGGGTTCATAACCGAGGAACGATGAAAGTTCCTCGTGCATTAAATCATTGATGGCCGTTTCCAAATGTTGCCGAAAAACTTCGTCCAAATCTTGCTTTTGTGCTAGTGCTGCCATAATTTCTTTGTTAAACTGAGTCATGGGGAAAGCCTCCTATGTCCTATGAAGTGAGTGTGGTTGCTAACTATCATAAGGGAGAGGCTTTCCCTTTTCAATTGCTTATTTTTCTATTTACACATAATTATTTAAACACTC
>NZ_RHNN01000077.1 GCF_003946245.1 Levilactobacillus cerevisiae | reverse complement strand
ATGAGACAGTTGAATTTAAGGGAATGGTCTAGGAGTAATACCAGTAATTTTCACAAACTTCCTTTCCCCAATTAAAGTCAATCTGCGACCTATACCACTTCTTTTTTGGACAAGTTCACAATCAAAAAAGAACGGAATGTTGTTCCCTCGGTAATGAATCAGGTTACTTGGGATAAGCCGCCTTATGTTAAGTAGAAATTGGTATACTAAAAAAGGCTCCCGGTTTAACACTGGAGGTCTTTTTTCTAGGTTACATATTTTGAGGATGAATGTTTTTATCTTCGTAGCTTTTACTTGGGTGCTGTAACATGATGAATACTGCTTAGTTTTTGGTGCCGTACCCCACAACAAATGCGGCGCTTCATTGGCATTATCTTAAATGCTAAGTACCGAGTTGAGAAGGATCATAAAGATATTGGCGTCATAATCCCACTGGACGACGAAGAACTTAAATTTTTAATGACTAAAGCCGAAGAAGAAAAGTCGGCCGACAACGATAACAGTGGGTTGTACTACTAGTCCTAAAAGGCTACAAAATCCTTTCTAAGCAGTTTTAAGACTTACTAACCTATTTATACTTAGGTTAGATTTAAATGGCTTAAACAGAAGAATAGGGGCTTTTAAATGAGTGCCAGAGCTAACCAGCTCAAAAGTTCAACCTTTAGATCAACACCAAGCTCAAGTGATTTGAGGCCAGGGCTTTATCTATTGATAAGGTACTCAAAAGGTAGTATAATGGTAGTAGTAAAAGAAAGGAGATGAGACAATCATGGCAGTTAATGAAAAGAAACGGGTCCAAGTCAAGATTGATAAAGATTTGGCCGATGATACCGAAGCAGTTTTAAGCGAATTGGGCTTAAATCCAACCACGGCCATTAACATGTTTTACAAGCGGATTGTTGCTAATGGTGCTTTACCTTTTAATGCGTCTTTAAGCGAAGAAGAAAGAGCTAATTTACGCTTTTTAAAGGCGACCGAAGGGACACCAGTCACCGAGTTCAAAGACGCTAAAGAGGTCGCTGATTGGCTCAACGATCCAGATGAGGACTAATGACTTAGTCAGCCTATACGTTAGTTTTGTAGAAACTAACGGTGGCAAGTCTCGGCCAGTTTTAATTCGTCGGGTATCAGAACAGACGGTCGAGGCTTTTAAAATTACTAGTCAGTATGAAAAGAAGTCGGCTTATATCAAGCAACAATATTATCCGATTCAAGATTGGCAATCCGCTGGGTTGAAGAAACCTTCCTGGGTCGATCTTGGTAATATTTATCGCTTTCCCAAAGCCGGTTTAAACTTTAAAGAAATCGGTCATTTAAGTAAGCTAGATCAAAATAAAATTTCAGATTTTACGCTTGACCTAAAATCAAAAAGAAGAGGTAAGGGTCAAAAGATAATTCAACAGCGATCAAGTAAAAGGA
>NZ_RHNN01000076.1 GCF_003946245.1 Levilactobacillus cerevisiae | reverse complement strand
GGGTCTCTGTCAAATCGTATTGGTGGAGATTTTGAACGGCACATTCACTTCGGTGAATGTGCTTTTTGTTTACTCATGAATTAAACTAATCCGGATAAAGAAGTTGTCAATATTTCGAAAACCAAAACAGTTACGCTTTAATGCCTTGATTTTACGATTAAGTCCTTCAATTGGACCGTTGGAAAATGGATAACGACAACTGTTTAGAAGGGCTGAACCATTTTTGATAAACGTGTTGATCGTTATGTCCATTTGATTACTAGTGGGTTGGTAGTTAGTAAGTAAGGATTGGAACGCATTAGCATCCTTTTGGTGTATGGCACTTAAGATACCTTGATAGGTTTGATACACAGATCTAAATCTGGGAAAAGCGTCTAGAGCTAAATCAATGGCGTTTTGTTGCGTCATATACTCGTTAATTCCGCGTAAATAAACAGCCTTAGAATCATTAACTTTTATTTCATCAAGATGAAATAAACGCCATTGAGATTTTAAAATATGATAAATTCGTGAATGCTTATCTTGGATAGTACGAATGGTTTGCGTGCGTTCATTATCTAAGGCACGCCCAGCCAGTTGAATAATATGGAAACGATCGATAATCGTGGCCGCATTGGGAAATAAGCGATGAATGAAGCTGCCATATTCAGCATTCATGTCAATCGTCACTGATTGAACTTGGGCACGTTCTTGAACCGAAAAACGAGCTTCAAAGTAGTCAATGATATCTTTACTTAGCCGATCTTTTAAAGTAACAATTCGGCGATGACTAACGGCATCGCAACAATTAAAGGACATCCAGTGATTACAGGAACGAAATTCATCAAAGCAAAGATTCTCTGGGAGATGTTTAACACGATAGGCTAAGTGAATATTGGCATTTAGGATTCGTTGAACACTGCTTGGCGAAATTCCACAAAGTTTAGCAATTTCTTTACTCGTCAACATATCGCGTGCCAAAACGATCACTTGATGTTTGATATTATGTGTGAAAGTTTCGTTACGATTAACCAACTTAGTTTTAGCACCACAGGTTTTTGAACAATCTTTACATTGGTATCTTTGACGTTTTAAATGCATTTCGTAACGACCACCGGATAAGGTTCCTAAACGCAGGTGACTCATGTGAGTTCCGTTTTTAATTAAGCTTTTATGGCCACAATGTGGGCACTTTAAAAGTTGATAAGACAAAGTTGCATGGACGACATGAATACGTTGGTTTGTGGAACACCGTTCTTTAGAAATACCAGTGACAATTAAGTTTGGGTCTGTTATTTCGAATAAGCATAAGATAGAATTAGTTAGGGACATCTGAATTTCCTCTTTTCGATTTGTTTTGGCGATTAAATCGTAGCACAAAGAGGACAGATGTCCTTTTTTATTTTTCTGATTTTCAAAACAGACAAAAAACCGGTATTAGTTATTCACCAATACCAGAAAGTGTAGACCC
>NZ_RHNN01000075.1 GCF_003946245.1 Levilactobacillus cerevisiae | reverse complement strand
GGCGGGGCTCCTTGTCAAGTAGACAGTCAAATAATTAAAATTGCTATGCAATCTTCTGAACGGCATGATTCCGGTATTCTACCGGGGTCATGCCGTTTAATGTTGGTTGACGACGAGAATTGTTATACCAATTCATGAAGTCTGCTACTAGTGCTGTTATTTCTTCCAATGACAACGGTTTTTCAAAGTCAAAGTATTCCGTTTTCATGTGGCTCCACAGGCTTTCCATGGGGCTGTTATCACCTGGAGTTCCAGGGCGTGACATGCTGTGGGTCACGCCTGCTCCAGCTAAGGCCGTATTATATTGCCCTGAAGTATAACTAGATCCCTGATCACTATGCACAATGTTGGGCTTGACGCCCTGGTTCGCCAATAACGCCGCACTAAAAGTATCCGTGACTAAAGCAGCGGTTTCGGTTGGTTCAATCCGCCAAGCAATAACACTATGGTCATACAGGTCTTTAATGGCGCTGACCCGAATCTTACCACCGTTCTTAATACCATATTGTAATTCACTACAGTCAGTTACCCAGACTTCATTGGGGCGGGCAGGGTGAAAGTCATGCTTAGCGTTTGGTGTAAGTAATTTATTACCGAGAATGAATTCTTTACGTTCCGCTTTACGGTCATGTTTGGCGACTAGAATTGAGGCTTTAATACCGTGCTTCCTCATCAATCGGCGGATTCTTCCAGCACTCACGTGATATTTCGTTTCTTTGTTTACATAAGCCACCAAACGTTTCACACCAAAGATGTAGTGATGCTTCTCCTCCAGTTCCTTAATGTATTTGTAGATTTCCTCATTTTCGCTCTCTCGTTGGTGGGGACACCGGTGGCGCCACTTGTAGTAGGCGGCCCGTGAGACCCCTAAAAATTGGCACATTAGGCCAATTTGAGTTGGTTCATTCCGATCTAAGGCTTCTTGGGCGAGTGTTTGAATGGTACGATATTTGAATTCTGAGCGGCATCCTTCCTTTCCAATTCCTTCAGTTTTTTTAGAACTTCATTCTCCTTTGATAAGTGGGCAATCCGGGCTTCCAAGGCCTTGATTTTAAGTTCCTGCTTTTCATCATCTGTCAGTTGTGACTTGCCGGACTTATCCTTGCCACGACGGTCCTGTAACGCCTCTGGACCGCCTTGCTTGAACTTCTTGACCCAGGCATACACTTGCCCGTAAGAGACCTCAAACTGCTGGATAGCACCGCTGTAATCTAAATCGTTGGCGATGACCCATTGCACAATTTCAATTCGTTCCTTCTGGGTTGTCTTTCTACCGGTTTTCATAGTCCTGGACCTCCTAGTGGTCTTCAATGATTTACCACTAGTATACAGGTTTACCCACTGATAGATAACGCTCGTATTAGGAATATTAAATTGCCGGGCTAACTGGGGATAAGAAGTGTTACCAGCTAGGTATAGGTCAACGATCTCCTGCTTGAACGCGGAGGAATATCGGCGCACTTGCCGTCGTTTCAAACCTTCAATACCATCTGCTTGATAACGTTCCACCCACTGCTTAATCTGGTCGTCCTTAATGCCAGTCTGCCGTTGGATTTGTCCCGCTGTCCGTCCTTGTTCCACCAAATGAATGTAGTACAGTTTCTCTTCAAGGCTGTACCGGGCGCCCTTTCTACCCATACAAAAAACTCCTCCCTAAGTAAACAAGCTTTGATTATTTGCTTGTCTACCTAAGTAGGAGTATAGCCAT
>NZ_RHNN01000074.1 GCF_003946245.1 Levilactobacillus cerevisiae | reverse complement strand
CATTCTTTGATTATACAAAAATATCCGTTGCCAGTAATCAAATTCATTTGATTACCAACAACAGATATTTTAGAACCGTTAAAAATTACGTCTCTTCAATCTTCACACTTTAACATCAATAACGCTTACTCGAACAATAGCATCATTGATAGCTACCAGGCTATCAATGATGCTATTGTTCGTCATATTCAAATTGCTGTAGATCAACACCACCTTAATTACTCGAAGCTTGCAGCGTTTTGGAAAAGAGAGAACTCCATTATAAAAAGCGAAAGTGTTCTCAGAATGCGCCTATTTAACATCTAATTTAAAAATGTGCTCTTCTACTTGTTGAAAAGTATGCTGAAATTACGTGAGGCGCTGCAATTAATGCGTAGTAGATTAAAAAATCTACACTGCTATCTTTAATTATCAATATAATAAGTAACATCGCAGTAGATAAGACGACAAGTGTGGTACGTAACCACGGTACTGTTGTCACATGATTGTTTTCTTTGAAACACGGATTCCTACGCTCAAAAAGTTTTAATAGCGTACTAAAAATTATTAAAACGATGACCGCATAAATCATTATTATTAACCATGAATGAATAATCTCAATCGGAAACAAAATAAAAGCAATGATTAGGTATTGAAAAAGCGCGTAGTTTCCATAATTAATATCAATCATCTCGTTTATCTCCCTTTCAATTTTAACTACAATTAGATATTGGCAAATGTTTAATGTTCGATATTCAGTTAAAATCAACGAATCCCGGTTAACCTTTTATTCGAGAACTTCTTCATTCAACCGATTCTTGATATTAATGACAGTCTGAACCGAGACGCCGGTTTCAGCCGCAATTGCTCGGTAGCTAATTGGGGCACCGGTTGCTTTATTTCTTAACTGCTCAACGATTCGATGATAAATAAACCGTTTCTGCGGATTAGGCGAGTCCTCGGCGTATACCGGCCGAGTTCCGCGGTATTTCCCATTAACCTTAGCAATTTCAATTCCTTGACGCTGGCGCTCACGAATTTTCTTCCGCTCCGTCTGGGCCATATAAGCTAGCAGCTTGGTTAGCATATCGAACATAAATTTGTCCATATCTGAATCACCAGTTTGCATTGAAAGAAACGGGGCATCTAAGACTTCCATTTTAACCTGTTTATCTCTAATCTGTTTGATTATATCACTGGCATCGTCATAGTTTCGACTAAGCCGATCCAATGAGGCCACCACTAATGTATCTCCTTGCCGCACATAAGCAATCGCCGCCTGTAATTCTGGTCGGTTCTGGGTCGATTTGCCCGATTGTTTTTCTTCAAAGATTTTCTCACATCTGGCCACTTTCAAGGCTTCAATTTGGCGGGCCAAATTTTGATCAGTTGAACTAACTCGCGCATAACCAACTTTCATCAATAACTCTCCTTTCAGAGGATCAGTCTCCCCCACCCTACTGCATTCTGTTTAGACACTCTAATTAGACAGTTTGACAAAAACAAAGAACTGCTTGTTATCCCAAGCAGAATCTAAGCTTTTCTTCATAAGTTGATTATACTGCTTTTTGTCCATTTAGGGTACACTTAAATTGAACAGTTTATTTTGAATTAATTTGTTGATATGGTAGATTGCAAATTTAATCCGAATTTTTGGACAAATTTGTCAGCATAACCTGATACGGTGTTTGCCAGTCGAGTATTTTAAGCGGTCGCTGGTTAATTTGGAGTAACGTC
>NZ_RHNN01000073.1 GCF_003946245.1 Levilactobacillus cerevisiae | reverse complement strand
GTTTCCGCTAATTTATTCAAACTAGCCTGTACTTTGGCACTATTTTGCAGATAATCCGTCATATGCGCTTGGGCTTGATCAGGCGTCGAGTACTGTTGCTGTTCATCAATCCAATCTTGAATTAATTGCGTCAAATAATCATAATCCACCAAGACGACTGAACCAACGGCTAGGGAAAAGTCTAAGGCAGCTAATTCTTCGGGGACTATCTCAGGCTTTAGCTTAGTAACCGCCGCTTTAATCCGCAGATATTTACCCGTATAGGATTCTACTTCGGGCTGAGCAATACCAAAAGTCTTTTCGCTGTTCTCCCAAGTGAAATCGTTGTACATGGATAAGGAATTCAATTGCTGATTCACTTGGCGAAAGGCTTTCACAAACTGTACCTTGGCAGTGGTTCCTTTCAGGTCATCGGCCGCCGTCGGCGTTTGAGCAATGGCTTTTAAAGCGACCACGGCCTTTTGAAATTTTAAGACAGCCTGCTGATAAGTGGGACGAATGATGACATTAAAAGAGCCTTCGCCACTATATAACTTGTAAGCTTCACGTTCATTCGCTTCCATGATTGCCGGCACCCGAAAGGTCACAATTTGGCCTTCTTGTTTTAATTCCCGGTTTTGGAGCCGGTTGGTGCGTGAGTAGGCTTGAATAAGTTCTTGATAGGCTAAGGTGCGGTCAACAAAGAGCGTGTTTAGCCGAGGGGCATCAAAGCCTGTTAATAAACGGCGTACGACAATCACTAAATTTATTTCTTGATCCGTTTGTAAATGAGCAAAGACCGCCTCACGCCGAGCAGCCCGTTTTGCGACATCTTCGTTATAGAGATTCAGATCGGCTAAATCAAAATTAGTGTGATACTGCTGATTATAATCTTTTAAAATGGTGGCCATTTGGTCATGTTTGTGCGCACTCTGATCTTCGTTTTCACTTAATGAATAAGTAATCGCAATCCGGGGCCAATCAGGATCTAGCTGATTGTGAGTAGTCTTTTTAGCGGCTTTAAAGGCTTGATAATAGCGTTGCGCCATTTCAATGGAACTGGTGGTCAAAATAGCATTGTAGTTGCCATGACCCAAACTTGTTTTACGCGGGCCTTTTTGTAAAATATATTGAACAACTTGGTTAATATGTTCATCGGTCTCAAAGTCAGCCGGAGTTAAATACGTTTCTTCCAAGTCCTTTACTGACATCGCTTGAATCTTGGCTTGAATTTTCGCTTCATCAGCCGTACTAAGCAGGCGGCCTTGCTTATCACGACGCGCTTTGACGCGCTGAGTTTCTTTTTCGAGGGCCCGGGTTATTAACGTGTCTTTCCCGATCGTCGTTACGTGTTCCACGTTAAACGGTAACACGGCTTGGTCCTCTAAGGCGTCTCGCAAGTTATAAACATGACAGACTTTACCAAATAGCTCCTCCGTCGTAACTGCTAGATCACCTTTGAGCTGTTTCTTATTTTCATTAAAAATGGGGGTGCCAGTGTAACCATACCAGTTACTATTGATAAACGCTGCTCGAATTTCCTTTTGCATCTTACCAAACTGCGACCGGTGGGCTTCGTCAACAAAGAAGATCACCCTTTGCTTTAAAGTCTTACTAAAGCGGGATTGCTTACCGGTTGCCAGCTGGGCTTGCGTTTTTTTGACCGCCCGATGGAGCTTTTGAATCGAGGTGACCAAGACCTTACCGTCATTTTGTTGCAACTTACGCATTAAATCACCGGTATTTTGGGCTTCGTTAATGGCAATATCGTCATTGGCAGCATAGGCACTAAAGTTGCTGGTTGTCTGTTCGTCTAAATC
>NZ_RHNN01000072.1 GCF_003946245.1 Levilactobacillus cerevisiae | reverse complement strand
CCTTGTTGTGGTATAGCCAGACTTATTGAAGTCGCCCTGGCAAACGTGTCCCCTTGGATTTAGACCCCAGCTTGTCCCCTAGGGCTTTAAAAATCACACCGGCCATGATATAATAGTCATTAAACTAGATGACTTTTTTGTGGCGCTCACCGATTCCCGTCGGTGGGTGTTTTTTTATGTTCTATTTTATGTAACCAATATTACTCGTTGTTTGGTGATAAATCAACATTTCTTTTTATGTATCCTTGTATCCTTGTATCCTTGTATCTAAGTATCCTTGTATCTAAGTATCCTTGTATCCTTGTATCTAAGTATATTAGGATACTTGCAGTCAATCTTAATTTAACGGCTTTTGAGAAGAAATGTATCCTTGTATCCTTGTATCCAAGTATCTTTGTATGTTATCATCCTTGTATCCAAGTATCCTTGTATATTAGGATACTTAATTGGAGGTCAGTATAATGGGTGAAGTAATTACTTTTGGAAATTTTAAAGGTGGCACCGGTAAAACAACAAATGCCACGCTTGCATGCCTGGCACTAGCTCGTGCTAGTAAAAAAACGCTATTAATTGATTTCGATCCTCAAGCGAACGCTACAGATATTTACTTTAAAACCGCGGCTAATTTAGGCCACGATGATATTAAATTTAATCAAACCTTACTTGCATCAATCCAAGAAGAGGACTTATCAAGATCGTTGGTTACTTTGGATAAAAACATTGACTTTATTCCATCAAGCGCAGATTTTTCATTGTACCCACGGATTATGGAAAAAAAGTTTAAAAATAATTATAAAGATAGAGTTACATATTTTAGCAAGCTACTTGCTTCACTAAAAGAAAAATATGATTTTGTGGTATTTGATTTGCCACCGACTATTTCCTTAATTTCTGATAGCGCCTTATACGCTTCAGATTGGGTTCTGATTATCCTTCAAACTCAAGAGCACAGTCTTCAGGGTGCCGAATCGTTTCTAAAATATATACAGGAACAGGTAATCGATGAATACGAAGCACCTAGTTTGAATTTACTCGGTATACTTCCTGTGCTATTAAAGAATGGGGCGCCTGTTGATCACAGCACATTAGAAGTAGCAGAAGAAGAATTTGGGAAAGAAAACATGTTAAAAACCCTAATTCGTAATATGGAAAGAATCAAAAGATATTCAATCAGAGGTGTATTTCTAAAAGATCAGTTCGATAAAAAAATAATTAGATTATACGATTCTGTGGCACAAGAAATTATTGAAAGGGCGGATTAGCATGGTGGAACTTTTACACAATCCTAACTCAAATAAAAGCAAAATAATTCCTAGAAAATCGGCGCCCCAGCCCCAAAAAGAAATTTCCATATCTTCTCTAAACGAATCAAACAAAACGAAGTCTAAACAAATAGATGGTGTTACTTTTGATACTACGCTCAGAATTGACAATCATCTAAAAAACTTTATGAAAGCTATGGTAATTTTAGGGTATAGCTCAACTCAACAAAACGGATTAGCCCAATTACAAAAAAATTTTTTTGAATCGTTAACTGAGTCTGAACAAAATACGCTTACGACTCAAATACAGACTTTGGAAACCGGCGATGCTAACAAAGTAAAAAGTAAATAATCACGCGCTCTCAGATGACACGTTCAGCTTTTAGACGTATACTTGTCCGTTTAAATGAAGCAGAATGCACACAAAAAAGTCCTCTATTATGCGGAATAGAGGGCTTTTCTGAAATCAGTACATACAGGCTTTGCTTAGGAGCGTTGCTTGTGTCCATTTAGGACATACACAATCATATAACAATCAATCAATGCTGTCACTTAACTTAC
>NZ_RHNN01000071.1 GCF_003946245.1 Levilactobacillus cerevisiae | reverse complement strand
GACGTTACTCCAAATTAACCAGCGACCGCTTAAAATACTCGACTGGCAAACACCGTATCAGGTTATGCTGACAAATTGGTCCAAAAATTCGGATTAAATTTGCAATCTACAATACGTGTATATAGTTGTCAAATACGTGCTATGATTGTGTATGTCCTAAATGGACACAAGCAACGCTCCTAAGCAAAGCCTGTATGTACTGATTTCAGAAAAGCCCTCTATTCCGTATAATAGAGGACTTTTTTGTGTGCATTCTGCTTAATTTAAACGGACAAAGTATACGTCTAAAAGCTGAACGTGTTGTCTGAGAGCGCGATATTATTTTCCCCTAGTTCGGGCGTCTCTACTCTCCAGAATATCTAATTGAAAAGTAAATTTTCGCTTGTCTTCAGCGTCTAAAGAATCAATGAGATAGTCTAATGCGTTATCAATGGCTTCTTTTTGAGATTTATATAGACCAATTCCAGATAAAGCTTCCGCTTTGTTCTTAATATGGTTGTTGATTCTAACGTTAGCATAAAAAGTAACAGAATCTGCAACGCTTTTTCCCGGTTTTGATGGTTTGCCATTATTACTTTTAAGATCATCTGTAGTAAAGGTGTTTTTGGGTTTGATATCTTGTCCACGATCAAGTGGGTCCGTCTTTGGTTGTTTTTTTAGATTGGGATTGTTTAATAATCCGCTCATTCCTATTCACCAGCCATTCTGCTAAATATTTCATCAGTAACGTTGGAGTATACGTCTTGAACTGCTTTATCAAACTGATCTTTAAATGTCACCCCGGTTACATCATATCGTTTTAAGCGTTCCATATTTTTAATTGTTATGTCAAAAATATTTTCTTTACCAAATATATCAATTGCTTTAGCTAAGGTGCTCTTATCGACAGGGGCACCATTTTTCAGCAAAACCGGCAATATTCCTAGTAAATCTAATGTCGGAGCGTGGAATTCATTGATAATTTGATCTTGCATGTATTTGATGAATGCCTGGGCACCCTGAAGCGATCTTTCCTGAGTTTGAAGAACGACAATCGCGTAGTCTGTCATATATAATGCGGTATCTGTGATTAGGCTAATTGTAGGTGGAACGTCTACCAACAAGTAGTCATAGTCATCTTTCCACGGATTTATTAAGGTAGACAAGTATTTTACACGATCGGTGTAGTCAGAAATTATATTCTCCATATATCTAGGATATAAAGAAAAGTCAGCTGAGGATGGAAGAATATCTAAATTTTGGATTACGTTGATGATAGCTGGTTTGAGGTTTTTGTTTTTAATTGCGGTCATCAAGGTTTCATCAAAAGAAGTTACTTCACCGCCGACGTTATTTTTAGTTTTTAAATATAAATTAGTGGCGTTAGCTTGAGGATCCAAATCTATTAATAGTGTTTTATACCCACGACGTGCCAACTCGATACCAGTCATTGTACTATTAGTTGTCTTGCCAGTCCCGCCTTTAAAGTTTGAAAATGTTATGACTTTGCTATCCAAAATATCACCTCATAAATATGTAGTGTAATGCTCTTAAAGCATAGCACAAAAATTAGTACATATATACAAATACAAGTGTGTAAAAGTAAAAATGTATACATGAGCTCTATGTAGACTGCAATAGAGGCACTTTGAATGAGTATACAAATACTAATTTTTGCATTAGTGTTTGTACTAATGTAAAAATGTATACATTTTTTAAAAAAGTGTTGATTTCTTTTATTGAGAGAAATACAATTGTACTTGTAAGTGAATACAAAAAAACACCCACCGACGGGAATCGGTGAGCGCCACATAAAAGTCATCGTTATTTAATGACTATTATATCATGGCCGGTGCGATTTTTAAAGCCCTAGGGGACAAGCTGGGGTCTAAATCCAAGGGG
>NZ_RHNN01000070.1 GCF_003946245.1 Levilactobacillus cerevisiae | reverse complement strand
AACGTGGCTTTACCGGTAGAATTAAGTGAATCCGAACAGAAAGAATTACTGACAAAATATGTGCAAGAAAATTTTGTCGATCAAGGTATGGTAGCTGACGTAGCAATTCATCGCGATCACCCAGACAATCCGCATGCACATGTGATGTTAACCAATCGCCCATTTAACCCCGATGGTAGTTGGGGATTAAAAGCAAAGACGCAGTACATTAAAGATGAAAATGGCAAGCAACTTTTAACCAAAAGCGGGTTTCCAAAACAAAGAAAAATTTGGTTGGTTGATTGGGATAAAAAGGAAAAAATTAATGAGTGGCGGCATAATTGGGCAACAAGTGTTAATCAGTCTTTAGCACAAAAAAATATTCCGGATCGGATTAGTGAAAAATCGTTTGTCGATCAAGGGATTCAAGAGACACCTACCCAACACGAAGGCATTAACAGCCAAAGAAAAAATCGAAAAGCATTTAATCAACAAGTTAGCGCACAAAGAAGCGCCCAAGCTAAATATCATAATCTTGACGAAAAGATTAGAAATCATGAACACTTTGACGCTTTAACTGACGAGCTATCATTCTCTGAAAAACACACAATTAGTCATCTAAGTCAGCAATTGAAAACCTATGTCGATTTAGAACATTTAGACGATAAACAGCGCATGCTATTTAATTGGAAAAACAGCTTATTAATCAAACATGCCATTGGTGAAGATGTAACCAAACAACTGCTGACTATTGACCAGCAAAGGACATCACTAGCACAAGCTAACCAGTTGTTAAATAAAGTGGTGGAACGAGCAACGAAAAATCTTTATCCGGAACTTAATTTTGAACAGACAACCGCAGCTGAACGACGGGAACTGATTAAAGAAACTAATAGTGAACAAACGATTTTTAAGGGTAGCGAATTAGCAGAACGGTTAGCGGATATTCGAAACGACTTATTAACCCAGCAATTATTGACGTTTACCAAGCGGCCATATACCAGCTGGCAGTTAGTTAATCAGCAGGCCCAAACAATTGAGAAGCAATTAACCACGGTACTAGCCAAACATGGTCACCAGTTAGACGATTTGAAGCATACTGATCGGGGCATGCTAGCCGCTTATCAACCTAACGAACTCGAATTCATTTCTAAAGCGGTCAAAGATTTACGGGTCATTCGGGAAGTTAAAGCCGTGGTGCAAACCCAATACGACAGCATTCTAACGACTGCTTTTCCGGACAGTGACCTCGATAAGCTAGAGACGATTGATAAGGAGCAAATCTATACCGCTGTGGTTTACTATGACCCAGAATTAAAGCCATTAAGCGCCGATGATCTTAGTCAATTGCAACAGCAGCCACCGGTAGTCTTTACTAGTCAGCAACACCAAGCTGGTTTGAATTACCTGTTAGGTAAAATGGAATTAAAAGATATTCAGAACCACCGATTACAACGGGTCTTAAAACATGATGGCACTCGGCAACTGTTTATCGGCGAATGTGGCCAAGATCCTAAGTTGGATCACAAACAAATTGAAATGGTGCAAGCCCGTTTGAAACAACAGACAACACGGTTTGATCAATATAAGCAAGACCAAATTAAGGACTATCAGGCCATTAATTATTACCCAACTAGCCCGAAAAACTACCTGACTAATATTTTGGACGAAGCCTTAATAACCATTTTATATGCGAAGAACACGGACTATCTAAGAAAGCAGCAACTACGTGGACTAAAGGAGACTGAGTGGGAAATGACGAAAAAGCAACGGCAACACCAAACTCGAAACCGGCATGAAGATGGGGGCATGCACTTGTAATCTAAATGTAAAATTAAAGGAGCCTATAAGTATTTGGTAGATTGTAAAATTAATCCGAACGCTGTTCGGACAAAAAAGATCAGCTTCCTTTAAAATGGTGTTTACCACAAAACCCATCTTTTAGGAGCTGATCTTTTGTCTAGTATAACCTATTCCGAACGAATTAAAATCGAAACCTTTTGTGAA
>NZ_RHNN01000007.1 GCF_003946245.1 Levilactobacillus cerevisiae | reverse complement strand
CTCAAAAAAAATTGCCTAATCTCAAAGGATTAGACAATTTTATAAATGGAATTACCAACAACAGTTGACATAGAACCATAATAAAACGGATTCTGGACGAGTTGTCTAGAATCCGCTTTTTTATTTTTATGCACAAAAAAAGCTAGTTACGATTAGACGCAACCAGCAGAATAGAAGTATGTGTACGGCTCCAACGGTGTTAATAATGGCTAAATGTCAATTAACTCCTCCAACGATTGAAGTCCCGTGGCAGGCTCTCACCTGAATATATACCCCCATTATAACGTTGCAGCGAGGGTCTGTAAACAACAAATTTAAAGATTCACTTAAACTAATTGCGTTAGTAAAACGAGAAACGTCACTAATGCCGGCATTCCCTGTAGCCAAAAAATTGATTTTTTGACGGATAAACTTCCATAAATCGCAACAATCACAATGTACACTAGCAGTAAGGCGGTGGTAATGGCACGGGGCTGGCCGGTCAACAGCCATTGGCTGAGCAGAAGCGTGACGCCCAACATACCATTATAGATGCCCATGTTGCCCAGTGCGGCTTTAGCAGGTGCTTGATGAACGAAGGACAGCGGCATACCAAATGCTTTCGACTGCGTTTCCGGGGAGCCAAACATTTCTAAGCCCATGATGCCCAAATGTTCAATGGCCACAAAATAAATTAAGATTGTCAAAATTATAATCATTATAATTGCCTTCTTCTATCTGAATTAGTATAGTGGTACTGGAATAACGCTGTGGGTAATTAGTCTTCGGAACAATAATCTTTGAAACTTTAAGCTAATTTTTAGTTTGGCGTGTAGAATAATTAAGTGAGGATATTTTTACCAGGACCACCTGGGTCATTCACGGGGAGAATGGCGTCACAGAAGGATTTACCAAATTACGAATGGAGGAATTACCCATGAGACTCCTAGACTTAAGTGGACAACAATTCGGCAGACTGACGGTTATTCGTCGGGACGGCACCGCCAAGAACGGGAACGCTACGTGGCTGTGTAAATGTAACTGTGGAAACCTGGTAACAGTTGATAGCTATCGTCTTCGTCACGGGATTACCGTGAGTTGCGGTTGCTACCGGCGTGACATCAGTAAGGCCCGGTTGACCAAGGATCCCCGTACGCGTAGCCAAATCGGAAATGCCATGAATCTGCCATTAGTTAATGGTAGCAACGTTGCGGCACTGACCAAGATTAGTTCCCGTAACATTTCAGGTGTGATCGGCGTGAGCTTCGACAAACGCTCAGGTAAATGGGCCGCACGCCTATTCTACCATGGTCGGTATATCTTAAACCAGACTTTTACAGATTTTTATGATGCCGTTGCTGCCCGGAAACAGGCAGAACAACAATTGGCAAAAAATGACAATTTGAATTTAAAAGCCTCTGCTGAAGGCTAAATCAGCAAGTTAACCAGCACAGAAATAGAAGCCAAACCGGTCGTTCACCAGCTAATGGGAACGACTTTTTTGGTGCAACATAACATGGAACAAAGATTCTAAATTAGTCGGGACCAGCCACCTGCGGTTGCCAGAGACTCCGGTTACAATCTTTTTTTCCACATACGTTGACGTGATTACCACAACTGTCATTGTTCACAGCCTATGTAGGCGTGAGTGAGCCAAATTTAGGCTCAGCCATGGGATTTCCCATGTGCTCTGCTTGGAAAATGGCGACTTTGAAACGCGGGTTAGGCGGTTTAAAGCGAGATCCAAGACCGCTCTTTGGCTTGGGCCGTCCTGCCCACAGCGTTCCAGCCTAAATTCTGCGATCGGTAAGCCGGCAGAGTTAGAAGATGTTGCCCACGTTTTCCTACCTGGTTGCTGTTATGCTAGAATGACAGGCAAAGGTATTGTTTTCGCAAACGGCCATTTTGAGAGGAAGAGACGACATGGATTATCGAGAAGAAGCAGATACGCTGGGCAGCGTTAAAGTTCCGGCGACCGCGTTGTGGGGCGCTCAGACGGAGCGGAGTCGGCACAACTTTACTACCGGACCGCTGATGCCGCTGTCCCTGATTCGGGCGTTGCTCCAGTTGAAACGGGCTGCCGCGGTGGCCAATCGTGATTTAGGTGAGATTCAGGAAGCCAAAGCGACTTTGATTATCCAGGCGGCTGATGCGTTGCTGGCTTTGTCGGACGAACGCTTACAGGCAGATTTTCCATTGCACGTTTACCAGACGGGGTCGGGGACCCAGACCAACATGAACGTCAACGAAGTTATTGCGCACCAGACGGCTAAGCTGGATCCGACCAGCGGCGTGCTGGCAAACGATGATGTCAATCACAGTCAGAGCTCCAATGACACCTTTCCCACGGCAATGGCAATCACAGCGCGCCTGGCACTACAACCCTTGTTGACCGCAACCCAGCATCTCATTGACGAGTTGATGGCCAAACAAACGGCATTTTGGCGCGTTGTCAAAGTTGGGCGGACCCATTTACAAGACGCCACGCCGTTAACCGTCGGCCAGGAAATCAGCGGCTGGGTGAGCATGCTCCAACACGATTTAGACTACCTGAAGTCTTTGCAGGACACCCTACTGGAGTTGCCAATCGGTGGCACCGCGGTGGGGACCGGTCTGAATGCGGCGCCTGGCTTCGACGTTGCGGTCGCAGAACAGCTGAGCCAGGCATACGGCCAGCCATTTACAGCCAAAACCAACAAATTTTTTGGGCTGGCCGCACACTCCGGGTTAAACGTGGTTCACGGTGCGCTGAAGACGTTGGCGAGTGATCTTATGAAGATTGCCAATGATGTGCGCTTCCTGGCTAGCGGGCCGCGCGCGGGATACGGTGAATTGACGATTCCTGCCAACGAGCCCGGGTCGTCGATCATGCCAGGGAAGGTCAACCCGACCCAGGCGGAAGCTTTGACGATGGCGGCGACGCGGGTGATGGGCAACGACGTCACCATCACGGTTGCCGCCTCCCAAGGTAATTTTGAAATGAATGTCTACAAGCCAGTCTTGATTGCGACGTTCTTGGAATCGACGGATTTACTGACTGGCACCATCCAAAGCTTTGCGGATAAACTCGTGCACGGCTTGGCGGTCAATCAGGAACGGATGACGGCGTTGCTCGACCAGTCTCTGATGACGGTGACCGCATTGTCGCCCCACATTGGTTACCACACCAGCGCGACGATTGCCCAGGCAGCTGAAAAGAATGGCTGGACGTTGCGGGAGGCCGCCATCAAGTCAGGCGACGTGACGGCGGAACAATTCGATCAGTGGGTCAATCCATTGGCGATGACGAATATTGATCGGCCAGAGTGATCGGTTGTAGGCTTGGGATGAATGATTGTTGACAGGCTTTGATCGGTGTTTTCGTAGTAGAAGATTTACTAAGGCCGTGGCGGTTGTCATGGCTTTTTTGATATTCAGTATTTTTCGGGTGAAGTCGGTAAGACAGGCATAACCTGCAGAATTGTAAGGGGAGTAATCCCAAGTTGCAATAACGTTAGTTAGAACTGCCGACCAGTTGCCAAATAGACGACGACCAATGATTGTGGCCAAACGTTGCCAGCTCAGCGATGACCGCATCAATATTTTATTGAAGTACCAACCTTAACCGGAGGAGGCCAGAGGTGGAGTCAGCTGTGTCGACGGTGTTAGCTGGGAACCAGCTTACACCGTGGGACGTGTTTGGAGACTGACGACCTTTGGCAGGCTTCAAGCCGAGTCGAAGGACCGCCCCTCAGGCCGCAGGCGGTCCCCACAGCAGCCGGAATCTCTGGCAGCCGCAGGTGGCAATTAGCAATCAGTTTAATCGTATTAATCTCTGTTAGCTGAACCATGCAATCTTTAGCCGTATTTCAATAGCTGCCAGCATCCGGTATAATGCGGCTAAGCATCTATTTCAGAAAAAAATGTTACTTTTGCCGTGTTCGTTCGTTATCTCTGTGAGGGAGGAGGTCAGCATGCAGCTACACGACTATCAGAAAATTGTCACCGAGCTCGCCGTTGAACTGCAACGCTACCTGATCAGTAGAGGGGCACAGTGGGAGACGGCCGAGGACGTGGTCCAAGATGTCTTCGTTAAAATATTGGAAATGGAGTTGGTATTGCCGCCGGACAAGTTGCGGCCCTATATGTACCGGGTGGCCTGGTCAACGTACCTGGATCAGTACCGGCGTAGCCAACGTTATCGGGATTTAGTTCAAAAATACTTGCGGCCAGAAATGACGACCGCCCAGCCACAGCCACCAATCGGGGATGACTTGGGGCCGGCCCTGGCCAAATTATCGACGAAGGAGCGGCACCTGTTGGTTTTACGGTACGACCAGCAGTTGCCAATCGCTGAGGTTGCGCAACGGTTAGGCATCAAAGCCTCATCCGTCAAGATGCGGCTCCACCGGGTACACCATAAGTTAGAGAAAATATTGAGGAGTGAGCAGAATGAATGAGGGACAGCAGTTTGAAAAGTTAGCACGCCGGGTGAAATGGCGGCGGTGGTTAATCACCATCGGCTTGATTGTTGCGGTGGTGATTGGATTAGGCGCTGCGTTTATCCAGATGACGCGGGTGAAATCACAAGCAGCGTCGGATGAGGCCAACCGGTCGTTTGAATTGGTCAATACGGTCTTGTCGCCCAATATTCAAATCAGTGATCAGTACTTGCAGAACAGCGATTTCTTTGGTGGAACCCTGGTCAGTCACCGTTACAAGGACATTGATGGCGCCCGGATTGCCTGGTCAGAAAACCGGGCACCGTATACCTGGATGTTGGGGAGCAATGCGAACGCGTTTAACACCACGGATACCACGACGACGGCCGCCTATGACCGGGATACGCAGCAGAAGATTCCGCTGTTCTACAACGTGAACGTGGCCAAGCCGGAGGTGAAGCGGGCGCAAGAGGTTCGCCAGGTTGTCCGGCAGAAGAACTACCGCGCGGAGGTGGCCCTGACCTTCAAGCAACCACTAACTTTAAAGCAAATTCAGGCTAAACTGCCAGCTGGCGTCCATGCCAACTGGTACTGGGCGGGAGTTTCTGGCAAAGCCGACGCCACCGTCATGGACAATAACTTTGTGGGGATTCAGGCGGACGGCAATCACCAACCAACGACTGCAACCTACAAGTGGTTTCGCAAAGAGGTGCGGTCGGTGCCGAGTGGCATGATGACTTTTAACAACTTTAATGTCATGGCTTGTGCGAACAGGTTTATCAAGCGTTACCCACAGTTGAACGAGGCTAAATTTTCTGGAGTCATTGTGACGGGGAACAGTGAGGCATTCAAGCCATTAGTCCAAGCAAACTGGCTGGATGCGAGTTCGGTGGGGTATTTTCAACCCCGGACCGGCATAAAATGAAAATTCAATTAAAAAGTTCTCGACTTATTTCTCATCAAAGTCTAATCTTATCTCCAAGCTAGATTGCAGGTAAATAATTAGCGTTGATGAAGACGATTAGATTGGTGCGGTACTGATTAGCGACTCCCGTTTGGTGTGAGGGGAGACAGACGGCCAATTGAAACTCACTTCGGAGTGAAGTAGTGAAAGAATTTTTTCTAGTAGCTACGTTGGTGGCACCCATTATCGTGCGCACGAATTGTCTCGGGCAGTTCGTGAAGTGACGACTTTAAGTCGTAAATGAGGTGGTACCGCGTGTTGAGCGCCCTTAACAGCAGGAGAATTCTGTTGAGGGCGCTTTTTGTTTACCGCGACAACTAGTGCAGAATTAAAATTTTGGAAGTTTGGAGGGATTCGATGGATAAAAGAGTTGGATTAGGATTGTTAGGACTAGTGGTGATGGGCACCTTAGCCGGCTGTGGCGCCAGTAAGAGCGCAACCAGCCAGAACAAAGCGTTGAACGTGACCATGCCATCCGAGCTACAGACGGCTGACCCCAACAAGGCAACCGACGCGTACTCCTTTTACATGATGAAGCAGACCACGGAAGGATTGTACCGCCAGAATAAGAACGGCAAGGTGGTCCCGGCGATTGCTACCAAGATTGCGACCCCCACGAACAATGGGAAAACCTACACGTCCACACTCCGGCACGACGCCAAGTGGAGTAACGGCGATCAAGTCACGGCCCAGGATTTCGTCGAGTCTTTCCGCCGCCAGGTCGATCCCACGACCAAGGCCCAGTATGCCAACCGATTTGCGACGTTTGTGAACTACGATGCGATTCAAAAGGGGACCAAGCAACCCTCAGCATTGGGCGTCAAAGCGATTGGCAAATATAAGCTCCAAATTAATTTAAGTCGTCAGAATCCATCGTTCAACTACGAAGCTGCGACTGAATACTTACCCGTCAACCGGACGCTGGTGAAGAAGTACGGCGCCAAGTACGGGACAAACTCAAACAGAGTGGCTGCCAACGGTCCTTACGTTTTGAAGAAGTGGAACGGGACCAAGGACAACTGGGAATACGTAAAGAACGCGAAATACTACGGTGCCAAGAGCGTTAAGATCAAGAAAATCAACGTTCAGGTCGTGAAGACCGACTCGACGGCTGAAAAATTATTTGCCGCCGGGAAAGTTCAGGAAACCAAAATCTCTGGCACAACGGTGACGGGAACGGCGAACAATGCCAAATTAAAAAAGCAGATGCGTAAAACCTTAACGACCGCCGTTTCTCTGCAGTACTTCAACACCAAGACCAAGCTGGGCGGTAACCAGAATTTCCGGACCGCGGCCAGCCTGGCCATCAACCGGAAGGTGCTGACCACGAAGGTCAATCAAGATGGCTCCGTGCCACTGAAGAACATGGTTGCCCAGGGCGTTGCCAAGGATCCGAACAACGGCAAGGACTTCGCCGTCAGCACGGGTAACTACACGCAACACAATGACGCCAAAGCCAAGCAGCTGTGGGCCAAGGTTAAAAAAGAATTGGGCGGCAGTAAATTTAACATCACACTGTTGACCAACGACTCCGACGGTTCCAAGAATGTGGCGGAGTACATCCAAAGCCAGTGGGAGAAGGACATGCCGGGGTTGACCGTGACGATTTCGTCGATGCCACTGACCCAACAGATCAACAAAATGTTCAAGGGCAGCTTTGACGTTTCTACGTTCGGTTGGACCGGGGATGAACCGGATCCCACGACTGACCTTGACCTGTTCATGAAGGGCAATTCCGTGAACTTCTCGAATTACGTCGACAAGCAGTACAACAAGCTGATGCTAGCTGCGCAAACGGAAACCAATGCCAAGAAGCGCTTCGCACTGTTGAAGGCGGCCAGTCAACGGTTGTCCAAGCTTGGCGTCTTCAATCCGTTGTACCAGCAAGCACAGGTGAACCTGGTCAGCAGCAAGGTGGGTGGCATCACGTATTCCACCTTTAGCACGGCCGCACAATATCGTTACGCTTACTGGAAATAAATGTTAGGCAAATGCC
This sequence comes from Levilactobacillus cerevisiae, assembly GCF_003946245.1. Classification (GTDB taxonomy): domain Bacteria; phylum Bacillota; class Bacilli; order Lactobacillales; family Lactobacillaceae; genus Levilactobacillus; species Levilactobacillus cerevisiae. Next base: position 131,989 of record NZ_RHNN01000007.1, on the reverse strand, counting down.
GAAAGTGTAAAAGCATCTAGCAAGGCCTGGTTAACCAAGGCTCAATCCATGAGATCAGTTGAGAATTGCCACCTGCGGCTGCCAGAGATGGGGAACGTCTGCGGCCTGAGGGGCGGCCCCCGACTCGGTTTGAAGCCTGACCAAGACCGTCAGTCTCCAAACACGTCCCACGCTGTAAGCTGGTTCCCAGCTAACACTGTCGCCACTGCTGCCTCCACCTCTGGCCTCCTCCGGTTATGCTTGTTTCGTGAAATCAAGTTGCTGTAATTATCGCTGGATGGCGACGTTCGTTTACGTTAATTGGTCATGGTCCATGTAGGCGTGAGCGCGTCGAATTTAGGCTCAGACGTGGGATTCTTCATACTAGTTTTTCGGGAAAATGGCAACGCTGAAACTGAGTTCGGGCGGTTCAAAGCTAGCTGGCAGACCGCGTCAAAGGCTGCTGGTGTCCTGACCACAGAGCTCCGGCCTAAATTTGACGATCAGCAAACCTGCAGGGCCAGAAAGGTTGTCAATGTTGTAGTGGTATGTCTCAACTATGTAGTAAGAATACCGATAATTTTTTAACTTTTTAGAGATGATAAAAAGGAGTGGTTACATGACAGAAACAACAACAGCAGCTTTACAAGCCGCCATAGATCAAGCTTTAACCGCGGATTACGCCCGATTGGCCGATTATCTAAGCCTAGAAACGGTCTCCGCCCAGAAACGGGGGATTCCGGAGACCGTGGCGTTTTTGGAACAGGCCTTTAGCGAATTGGGAGCTAAGGTTACCGTTTGGCGGGACGTTGCCGGCAGTAACCCGTTTGTCTTTGCGACGTTGGCCGCGGGACCAAATGGCAATGCCAACAAGACGCTCTTGTTCTATAATCATTACGACGTCCAGCCACCGGAACCGCTAGATGAATGGCAAACGGCGCCGTTTCAACTGACCACGGTCGACGGCAAGTACGTGGCCCGGGGCGTGTCCGATGATAAGGGTGAGCTGATGGCCCGTTTATCTGCGGTCAAGGCCCTGCAGAACAGTGGCGGACTGCCTTGCAATTTGAAATTTATCGTCGAAGGTGAGGAAGAAATTGGGAGTGGCCACATCGAGCCGATGGTGCGGCAACACGCGGCAGATTTAGCGGCCGACGGGTTGGTGTGGGAGACTGGCGGTAAGGATGCGGATGAGAATTTTAACGTCACCTGTGGCGTCAAGGGAATCATGAGCTTTGAAATTAGCGTGCAGACCGCGGACAACGACCTGCACTCGTCACTGGCAGCTTACGCGGACAACGCGGCGTGGCGGTTGACGCAGGCGCTCGCCTCATTGCGGGGACCGGACAATCAGGTGCTGGTTGACGGCTTCTACGACGACGTTCGAGCATTAACCCCGGTGGAGCAACAAGCCATCGCAGCCTTGGCGTTCAACGAAACGGCCACGCGGCAAAACTTTGGATTGAAACGGCCACTAGTCACAACAGATCCCGTCACAGCGCTGGTGAACGCCACCACGATGACCATCAATGGCCTGAGTAGCGGCTACGAAGGGGATGGCGTCAAAACGGTCTTGCCGAATTTCGCCAAGGCCAAGTTGGATTGTCGGTTAGTCCCCAACCAACAACCGGAAAAAATGGCTAAATTGATTCAGGGACAGCTTGACCGGAATGGCTTTGCGGACGTTAAGGTCACGTATCTCCTGGGCGAAAAGCCGTTTCGTTCTGACTTGACGGATCCATTCGTTCAGACGGCAGTTGCGACCGCCAAGCAGGTCTACGGCGAGCGGGTGAAATTGGTGCCGAATGCGGCTGGTACCGGGCCACAAGCGCCGTTCTATGAAGCGTTGCATACACCGATCGTGGCTTTCGGCGCCACTTGGGCGGGGTCTGGTCCTCACGCACCGAACGAGAATGTACGAGTGGCTGATTACCAGCAGGATGTGCTGTACACGGCAAAGGTCCTGCAAGCATTTGGTATCAGCTAGCAGGGTGAAGGCATAAGAATTGCCACCTGCGGCTGCCAGAGATTCCGGCTGCTGTGGGGACCGCCTGCGGCCTAAGGGGCGGTCCTCCGGCTCGGTTTGAAGCCTGCCAAAGGTCGTCAGTCTCCAAACACGTCCCACGGCGTAACTTGAGAAAATCACTCAGATAACGCCGTCGACACAGCTACCGGCATCTCTGTCCGCCTCCGGTTAGGATTGGTCTCCAACATGAGATTGACGGCATCAGCACTGGATTGGCTATGTTTGACTACACTTACTGTTCGCGGCCTGAATTTGGCGAAAGGTGATCCGGTGGGATTAGGCAGTGTTGCCGATATTGGGATAGGTATCCTTACGATGTCATTATTTTTTCGGGACAAATAAATAAAACGTAAATGTAGGCGGTCCGGAGTGATTCTGACCGTCTTTTTGTGGGGTAGAGAGTCGTCTCATGTAGAGATACGTTTGGATCGAACCCAGACGCTGTAAACGTTTGGTTGTCTAAAGACTTTAGCGACTGAGTTGGGGTATCCATTAAGTATGGGGGAAAGTGCGAGGGCGCACTGAATTCTGTTCAGTGGTCCTCACAACTTCATGCACTTATTGTTGCTTGCGACGACGCAGACCGTGCAAGCCGAAGCCCAAACCAAATCCTAAGAGGCTTAAGCCGAGCATTGCCCAGCCGCTGTCCGATTGTTCATTCGTTTGTGGCAGGGTGTGCTTTGCAGGCTGACTGCTTGTGGCCGCAGTGTTGGCGCTAGCGACAGCATTGTTCGTCGCAACGGAAGGTTTGGCTGGCTGTTGCTGCTGAGTTGCGGCGACGCCAGGCTTGTTGACCGATGTGGATGGTTTGTAAGCACTCGTGCTGGTCGTGTTGGCACCGGTAATATTACTGCCAGAGCCGCCATTGACAACAGGAACGTTTACGCCAGGCTTGCCAGGAACTTCTTCATTACCGGGAGTGGATGTTCCCGGGGCAGTGGTTCCCGGGGTAGTGGTTCCTGGGTTGGTTGTTCCAGGATTAGTTGGTGGCGTGACACCGGGAGTTTCGCCACCGACGCCGGGAACTTCAGTACCAGGGCCTTCGATCCCAGGCTTTTCGCCACCAGGGTTTTCGCCACCGGGAGTTTCACCACCGGGAGTTTCGCCGCCAGGGTTTTCGCCGCCAGGGTTTTCACCACCGGGAGTTTCACCGCCGGGGTTCTCACCACCGGGAGTTTCGCCGCCGGGGTTCTCACCACTGGGAGTTTCGCCACCGGGAGTTTCGCCGCCGGGAGTTTCACCGCCAGGGTTCTCACCGCCGGGAGTTTCACCGCCGGGGTTCTCACCACCGGGAGTTTCGCCACCGGTATTTTCGTCCTCGTAGCCATTGACATAGAGGTTAATGTAACCTTTCCGAATAACATCTTTGCTGTTCAAGACATTATTGAGGGTGACAGTCCCAACGTGAGTGCCCTTAGGGACCGAAGCGGTTCCAATAGTATCAGCTTTTCCAATTAAGGATGTCGAAATCAGTGAGAAGCTCGCATCTTTAGGCACGTAAACGTTGAGGGGTAAATAAAAGTACATCGTGTCACCGTCGTTGATTGTGATTCCATTCTCGATGGCCCACTTGTATTTAACGGTGTAGCGCACTGTAGGTGAGAGCACCTCGCTGTGAGTATAGACCTTGCCAGCTTTATCAACGATGGTCGCATCTGATTCATTTAGACCGGAAGCTGGAATGGTTTTAGCTTCACCCACGATTGGATTTCCTAATAGTGCCATTGAAAATAAGCTCGAGGCAGTTAACACGCCGACTTGTAAAAATTTCCGCATTTTCATTCCTCCTAGTTCAAATTCTCTCCTCGGCACCCATAAATTAACATGGTTATCAGCTCAGTCGTTAATAAGTAGGTTCGTTCGTTAACTGATTGAACGGTGTGAAAAGGTTGCTATTGCGGGAATGAGGCGTGAACTGGCCGTGGGGGAGAACGACTTTTAGGGAAATTAATTGACAGGTTCAAGGGAATTCCTGAAGCCTAAGGGGCAGACTGGCAATGCCGGATTAGTTTGTGGCGGCCATTAATTGTTCACGGATCGGTTAGCGATGATAAAAGCTATGGTGCAATAGTGGTGTGCCCATGAACAGTCGTTTCAAAGGAGAGGGCCGCTGGTACGGCGCCGGTGGTCCTCATCGTTAGTTTAGGCTAACGTTCCTTTCGCTGATGGAGTTCGTAGTAGCCAGCACCTAGACTGAGGCCTAAGAGGCCGAGTCCAAGAACTGCCCAACTTGTGTTAGATTTTTCGTTTGTTTGCGGTAAGGTCGAACTGCCAGCGTTGGTGTAAGCCGCAGCGGCTTGAGAGCCATTGTCAGCTTGACTAGCTGCAACGGAAGGCTTTACTGATTGTTGATTCTGAGATGCAGCGACCCCAGGCTTTTGCGTTGAGGTTGCATTGGCACCCGAAATATTGTTACCGGATCCGCCAGAAATTGCGGGAACGGAGACACCTGGTTTGTTAGTGCTTGGTTTGCCAGGGTTAGTGGTGCCGGGTACCAATTCGTTGGTAGGTCCTTCAGTACCAGGATTCGTCACACCAGGCGTTTCGGTACCAACACCGGGAACTTCAGTACCAGGGCCTTCAATCCCAGGGGTTTCGCCGCCAGGGTTCTCGCCACCGGTGTTACCGCCACCACCAGGATTCGTTACACCAGGAGTGCTGCCACCACCGGGATTTTCACCACCGGGCGTTTCACCGCCAGGGTTCTCGCCGCCAGGGTTCTCGCCGCCAGGGTTTTCACCACCAGGGTTCTCCCCACCAGGCGTTTCGCCGCCAGGGTTCTCCCCACCAGGGTTCTCGCCGCCGTATTCTTCGCCAGCGCCGCTGACGTAGAGGGCGATGAACCCTGAACGAATGATAGAGGTGTTTGAAAGGACATTGTTAAAGGTCACAGTCCCAATGTAGGAGCCCTTTGGTACCGTGACGTCACCAGTTTTGTAGGCCCCATTGGACATTGGAAATGCGGCATCGACAGGCATGTAGATGTTGTGTGGCAAATAGAAATGCATCGTGTCACCAGCCGTGATGGCAATGGACCGGTCAATGCTCCATTTGTACTTCACAATGTAGGTCGTCTCTTTATTGAGAACTTCCGTGTGTGAGTAAACTTTTCCGCGCTTATCCGTAATCGTTGCGTTTGGTTCGTCCAAACCATTTCCCACCAAGACTTTAGCATGAGCGACAGTTGGAGCACTAAAGAATACCAGTGCTAATAAACTAGATGCGGCCAACAGACTAATTCGCCAAGCTCTTTGCATAATTGATTCCTCCTATTCAAATTCTTCCTCCTCAGCACACATAAGTTAACACTTTTATAGGCTTGATGTTTGCCTGAAATGTTCGTTCGTTAATTGGGTAAACACTGCAGAAAGCTTGTCATGTCAGCAGAAATTGGTCCGGCTGTCGTGGGGGTGAACGGATTTATGAGTAAGTAATGGACAAATGGCATGGGTTGCGGATACAGACAGACCACACCGGAAGCTGATCTGATGCCGCATCGCCACGCTTAATTTTGCGCCGGGCTATTTTCTAAGACAAAATGTTGTGGCGAAAAACGACTATAATCGCCAATTATCTGCATCGTGGGTTGCTTGGGGGATAGCCACGATAATGGTTTTCAAGGACGAATTGGCATGTTAATCTTAGCCTTACAGAACTAAAATTTGGGGGCGTGTGGGATGAAAACTTTTGTATTTGACGTTGATGGCACACTCAGTTTTGACGGGAAACAAATTGCAGTAGAAATTTTGACGGCCATTCAGCGGTTAGTCGCCTTAGGGCACCGTATCATCTTTGCATCAGCCAGACCCATTCGCGACCTGTTGCCCATGGTGCCCGGGTTCCAGCAGGCCCAATTGATTGGGGCCAACGGTGCTTTGGTGGCGCATCACGGTGTGGTCGAAGTCGTTGCCCCGATTTTAACAGCCGACTTTTGCCGGCTAAGGGGCGTGATTGCTCAGGCAAATCTGGATTATGTGGTCGATGGTCAGTGGAATTACGCGGCCAGATTGGCGGTTGAACATCCACTGGCGGGGAGGATTGATCCGGCTAATTTAGCGCGTAAAGTGTCATTGGCTAAGATTGAGCAGGCGGTTAAGGTTATTTTGTTGGGCCTCCCTGCGCGCCAGGCGGCGGAGCTCCAAGCGACTTTGAGTGCCCGGAAGACGCTGTCAGTGGTCACCTATGCCGGCGAAGGTAATTTGGACATTACGGCTCAGAATATTAACAAGGCCACAGCTCTCCAACGGCTAGGTGTGACCGACTACGTGGCGTTTGGCAATGACCAGAATGACGTTGAAATGTTAGCCGGGGCCAGTACCAGTGTTTGGGTAACTAGTAAACCGCAGCTGCAACACCTGGGTGCCCGGGCCACAATCACGTGTGCGCCCAGCAATCAGGCTATTGCTGCACAAATAGCTGATTTGGGGACGTCCATGGCCTAGGTTAAGTCAACCGTGCTAACTACGCTTTCTTAAGTGGTGTCAGCACACGAAAGCATCCGCTGGCGACTATAATCTCTCGTAACATGGGGGATGGTCGTATGCGGCACTACTTAGGTCAGCACAGGCTGGCAGTGAGTATTGAAATGGGCCTACTGATTCTCATTGAGGGCTTGGTGGTTTATGGCTCAGTCCTGAATGCAGATATTTTGAATGCCTTGATTAAAGGTGAACGCGGGTTGTTCCTGTTCAAGATTGGTCTTTTGATGGTCACGTGGATAGGTATCGCGGCCGTCAACTATGTCAGTGCGGTCTATCAGGAACGGGTGATTCAAGATATTGACATTTCGATTCGACAGGACTTGGCGGATATTCTGACGCAAAAGGATTACGAAGCCTACAATTCACGGGCAACAGGGGTCTACGAATCCTGGGTCAACAATGACATTCAAACAATCAACACTCAAGGGTTGCAGAACTACTTTACGGTCGTCCAGGGGATCTTTGGCACGATTTTTGCCTTGATAACGTTGATTGCTTATCATTGGAGCCTGGCACTCACGGCATTGGGGCTGGCGGGACTGATTATTTTGGCACCCAAAATCTTTGACAAGCGCGTTCTGCAGGCTAACCAACAACTAACCCATGCCAATGAAGCCTTTGTTGATCAAACACAAGGTGTGCTGGGGGTGTTCAATTTGCTCTATGCATTTCGGTCACTTAAGCTCTTGAAACAGGAGATTGTTGCGGCTTCGCAGAGTCTGAAACAGGTCAACGTCAATCGGATGCGTGCACAAAGCTCAGTTATGGTAGTCGGGTTGCTAGGCAACGTTATTTCTCAAGTTGTTTTGCTCGGTATGAGTGGTGTGTTAGCCATTTTCAAAATTGTGTCAATTGGGACACTCAGCGCTGTTGGCAGCCTGTCGGGAAATATTTTCAACAATCTTGGTAGCATGAGTAATTATTTGGGAATGATTCGGGGTGTTGCGCCCATTTTTGCAAAATTCACCTTAGAACGGCAATCACTAAGCAATTCCGATCCCCATCAGTCACGTGTTATTGCACCAGCCCCGACGTTGACAGTACAGGATTTAAGCTACGGCTATCAGCCAGATCAAGCTGTATTTCAACACGTGACTTATCAGTTTGCTGCGGGTAAAAAATATTTGATATTAGGCGCTAGCGGCTCCGGCAAGTCGACCTTTTTGAAAGTCTTGGGTGGTTATCTGACGAATTACACGGGGAAAATTACGATTGCCGGGCAATCCATGCGAGCGTTATCCGTCAGTCAGTTGCGAACCCGGATTTTGTACCTGGATCAGAGCCCCCAAGCGTTGGCGACAACGGTTCGCCGTAATTTAGTATTGACCAATGACTATTCTGATGACGAACTCATTCAGGTCTTATTGGCGACCAAGTTGTGCATCTCTGAAAGGACTGGCCGTAAATTTCTAGACAAGAATGTGGGTGAGGGCGGTCGGAACTTGTCAGGGGGTCAACTACAACGGTTAGCGTTGGCACGGGGACTTTTGCGGCATGTGCCCGTGATTCTACTGGATGAAGGGACCTCTGCTGTGGACGCGGGTAATGCAGTGAAGATTGAACGACTTTTACTAACGAACCCAACGTTAACCCTGATTATGATCAGTCATACCCCCCACGAGGCAACGGCGGGATTATTTGATGAGGTTATCCAGTTTGAAGATTGGTTGACGTGAGAATGGCCGGTGAAACGCGTGATGGTGCAAGAAATTTCAGTTGTAACTAGGCGAAACTTGTGCTAATCTATCAACAGTTGCATAACTTTAAAAACACTTAAAATGGACAACACCAAATCTGCTACGTCAAGATAGCGAGCTAAGGATAGTGAGAGCTTAGTCGACTGTCAGTTGCGGTTAACCCCATTTTCGTTGCAGGCTGAAATTACGAGAGTAGGCCGCGCCGTGAGCCGCCACGTTATCAGGCGGAGCGTATGTTAGTACGCTTATTTAAAGTTGGTTTTGAGTTAAAAAACAATTTGGGTGGTACCGCGGAAAGATCTTTCGTCCCTTGTTTATGGGGATGTTGGGTCTTTTTTAGTGCTCAGAAAAGGAGAATCGCAATGACAGAAGTTTTAGTGAGAGATTTATTTGGCAAAACACATTTTGCTGAGAGCGAAGAAATCGTGCTACATGGTTGGGTGAAAACGGTCCGGGGGTCCAAGCGGGTCGGTTTTATCGAACTGGGAGACGGGTCTACGATTAAGAACGCACAGATTGTCATGAAGAGTGATATTGACAACTACGCTGAATTGACTAAGTTGCCCTTAAGCTCAACCATCAAGGTGGTCGGCACGGTCGTTTATACACCGGACGCCAAGCAACCCTTAGAAGTCCACGCCACAGAAGTTGTCCTGGAAGGGGCTTCCGACAACGATTATCCGTTGCAAAAGAAGAAACATTCCTATGAATACCTGCGGACGATGGCTCACTTACGGCCCCGGACGAACACGTTCTACGCCGTCTTCCGGATTCGTTCATTGGCTGCCTTCGCCATTCACCAATACCTGCAGGGTCACGGCTTCACCTACGTGAACACGCCAATCATCACCAGTAGCGACAGCGAGGGGGCCGGCGAAATGTTCCGGGTCACCACGCTGGACTTGGACAACCTGCCTAAGACTGATGACGGCAAGGTGGATGACCACGAGGATTTCTTCAAGAAGGAAACCAACTTAACGGTGAGTGGTCAACTCCCCGTTGAAGCCTTTGCCTTAGCCTTACGGGATGTCTATACCTTTGGTCCTACTTTCCGGGCTGAAAACTCTCATACGGCGCGTCATGCCTCAGAGTTCTGGATGATTGAACCAGAAATGGCCTTCGCTGACCTGCAAGATGTTATCAATGAATCTGAAGGCCTGTTGAAGTACGTTGTCGACTACCTCTTAGAGAATGCCAAGGATGAATTGGACTTCTTGAACGGTGCTGTGGATGAGGACTTGTTGAACCGTCTGCACCAGACCAGCGACGAAAAGTTTGCACAGATTACCTACACGCAAGCCATCGAGGAGCTGGAAAAGGCGTCCGTTAAATTCGACGTGCCCGTCTACTGGGGACTGGATTTACAGGCAGAGCATGAACGTTACCTGTGTGAACAGGTCTACAAACGGCCAACCTTCCTGACGGACTATCCTAAGGAAATTAAGGCGTTTTACATGCGTGACAACGACGATGGCAAGACGGTTGCCGCCGCTGACTTGTTGGTCCCTCGCATCGGTGAATTGATTGGTGGGAGCCAACGTGAAGAACGTCAGGCTGAAATGGCAAAGAAGATCAAAGATCACAACTTGCCACAAGAAGAATATCAATGGTACCTGGACCTGCGGAAGTACGGTGAAACGCCACATTCCGGTTACGGGATTGGCTTTGAACGGCTACTGATGTACGTGACGGGGATGGAGAACATCCGCGATGTGATCCCTTACCCACGGACACCGGGTAACGCTGAGTTCTAGAGCTATTTGAATTAGGTGGTTCATTAGAAAAGAGTTGATGAATGCTGGATTTCCAGCACTCGTCAACTCTTTTTGCGTTCAACAGGTGAACGAACTGAATCGTTAAACTGAGTTTGAATCAGTCGAAATAACTAACCAAAAAGTTCTCGACCGTATTTGAAATCGTGAACTTTGAAGTTTGGTCTTTTCTGAAAATTGGGTAAAAGAAAACTCGTTAGCCGCGCAGCTAACGAGTCATTTATGGAGCCGGCGGGGATCGAACCCGCGTCCTAGCATATTGCCAACTTAACGTCTACACGCATAGGCAGACTACTTAAAGTTTCACTGAATAACTTGCCGCCTGTCAGGGCCCACATACTCAGCTAACCTGATTCATCTCTTCTAACGTACTTCAGGTGGGAGCCGTTAGCGTAAGCCCGTTAAATTTAGGACCCAGATCTAGACCGCGGGCAAGCCTAGGAGGATCTACGTTAAGCGCCTATTAAGCAGCTAAAGCGTAAGAATTGTTATTATTTTTTGCAGTTATAATAAACTGGACCTTTTAACGTAGATGCCGCTACGACGCGCAGTCAAGCTTCAACCTATACCAGTCGAATCCAGAACGGCCCCATTTCGATACTGATACAGTGTACCATACCTCAGCGTTTCTGCAAAATATTTGAATCGGCCTGCCTGCTAAAACTGGCCAAACAGCGTATCTTCCCTTAAGCTTGATAGGGTATAATGGAAGGTATCCGGTGAGATGAGAATCATTGCACCTCACAGTGATGAAGTAACGCTACTTTTTCAGCCAGTTGGTAGCGGGGACTAGTAGTTCAAACTGGGAAATTAGTTTATACTGGCAGAAGTGAGTTCATTCATGGCTAGTGGGTCGCCAGGACTGTCTATTCAAGTGTTGATTGTCAGCCGAATAGCCATCTTTTCCAGTCAGAACCACAGCGTAAATTCGGGGATACCGTAGCGGTGAGTGTTGAACGGCCTGAGAGCCAGTTGACGACAACGACGAACCGCGATTACGAATCAAATAAACAGTTAAACCGGGTCAGCAGCGAAAAGTTACAGAAACTTCATAGTTCTATCACGACCATTTCTGATTAGCCTGTTAACTTCAGGATAACTATGACCTATTAACTTTTTGCCGGCGCCGAATCCAGATAACGTAGGAATCAGTGGAGGTAGCAATGAAGTTATTAATGATTGAAGACAACCATTCAGTATCACAAATGATGTCCATGTTTTTTAAAAAGGAAAAGTGGGACGCCCAGTTCGCCTATGATGGCAACGAAGCGGTCGCCATGTTCTCTGCCACACCCAACGAGTGGGATATGGTCACGTTAGACTTGAACCTCCCCGGTATGGATGGGATGCAGGTCAGCGCTGAAATCCGCAAGCTTTCACCCACGGTGCCGATCATCATGTTGACGGCCCGTGATTCTGAAAGTGACCAAGTCTTGGGTCTTGAAATGGGCGCCGATGATTACGTCACCAAGCCCTTCAGTCCCATCACGCTGATTGCCCGGATCAAAGCACTACACCGGCGCGCAGAATTGGGCCCCGTTTCTAAGCCATCTGAGGACGATGCCATCAACGACACCGAAGCCTTTGACGTGGTGACCGAGAACTTTAAGCTCAACACCAAGACGCGGGAGGCCTACCTAAACGACCGGCAAATTGCGGATTTGACCCCGAAAGAGTTTGACCTGTTGAAGACGCTGGCCCAGAAGCCACGGCAGGTCTTCTCCCGGGAACAACTCCTCCAGCTGGTCTGGGACTACGAGTATTACGGTGACGAACGGACCGTGGACGCCCACATTAAAAAACTACGACAGAAAATTGAAAAGGTTGGCCCGCAGATTATTCAAACCGTCTGGGGGGTGGGTTATAAATTTGATGATAGTGGAGCAGATCAGCAATGAAACTAATGTATCAACAGATGTTAGGGTTCTTTGCGGCGATTATGATTATTCTGGTGATAATGGGGGTATCCTATTCACAGATGACCCGCCACATGGTGTACAGTAACACCTGGAATTCTCTGGAAAAATATTCAAATAGCCTGATTGAACAATCGCTGCGAATTAGCTCACAGAAACCCAACTCGGTTCAATTTGATACGACTGCGCTTGAGAGTAGTGAGCAATTGTTGCAGAATCAGGCGGTCAGCACTACGATTTATAGTGCGACCAATAAAATTGTTTTTCCAGCCAACGTCTACCAACAGGCTATCAATAAGTCTGATTGGCAAAAATTAAAGAAAAACCAAATCATTCACAAAGTCGTTGACCGGCGCGTGCGCAACAAGAATGGCCGGGTCAGTCCAGCAATGACTGAAGTGATGAAACCCTACTTCTACAACCACAAGTTAGTGGCGGTCGTGGTCATGGGGGCCTTCGTTTCGGACATCAATACCAACGTGAATCAGATCAATCACAACCTGATTCGGGCCTTGCTGGTGTCCGTCCTGGTGGCGGTTGTGGCCAGTTACATTTTGGCGCGGTACTACACGTCACGAATCAACCGGCTACGAAAGGCTACCAATCAAGTTGCCAAAGGAAATTACGATATCCAGATGGCCAGTCGTAACCGCGATGAAATTGATGACTTGATCAATGATTTTAATGGTATGGCACACTCGTTGAAAGATTCACAAGAAGAGATTCAACGACAGGAACAGCGCCGCCGTGAATTCATGGCCAATGCATCTCACGAAATGCGGACGCCACTGACCACCATCAACGGCTTGCTGGAGGGCTTGGCTTACGATGCCATTCCCGAGGAGAGCAAGGAAGAGAGCATCGACCTGATGCGCAGTGAAACCAGTCGGCTGATTCGCTTGGTCAACGAAAACTTGGATTACGAAAAGATTCGGTCTAACCAGATTTCACTGAATTTGCACGAGTTTAACGCGGTTGATGCCCTTCATAACATCGTCGAGCAACTGAAGCAAAAGGCCGATGACTCGGGGGATGCGTTGGAGTTGCAGGCACCTAAGGAAATTCCGGTGTACGCCGACTACGACCGGTTTGTGCAGATTATGTTTAACATCACGCAGAACGCCATTCAGTTTACCCAGCAGGGAACGATTACCATTTCCGCACAACGGGGTTACGAGGAGACCATTGTGAAAGTCGCCGACACGGGGATGGGCATGAGCGACGAACAGCTGCAGAACATCTGGGAACGTTACTACAAGGCCGATCCTTCACGGAAGAATACCAAGTATGGCGAATCCGGTTTAGGCTTGTCCATCGTTCATCAGCTGGTCCAGTTACATCATGGTAAAATCAGTGTTACCAGTAAGGAAGGGGTCGGGACGACCTTTACCGTTATCTTCCCTGATCAGAATCAGACCAACTCGCAGCGCGCAAAAACCACGGAATAACCGAGTTCGCGGGGGTATTTTGCGGCCATCCATGATACAATGAGGGAACCATTAAGGAGGAAACTTTTGAAACGAGTACAAATTACCGGGAAGTCGGTCCGTAAGTTTGAGGACGGCTATCCCATTGTCGCATTAACTGACTTAGAAAATAACAAAGACTTTGAGAGCGGCGCGTGGGTCCAACTGGAAAACCACGGTCATTTCGTGGCCACAGCCTACTTCGCCAAACAACACCGAGGCATCGGTTACGTGCTGAGTCTCAAGGAAAATGAACCAATCGACGAACGCTTCTTTGCTGGCAAGTTTCGCGCTGCCGCAGCCAAGCGGGGCGCCTTCGCTGACCAAGCAGCTTACCGGTTATTTAACGGCACCGGCGACGGCCTGGGTGGCTTAGTCGTTGACGTTTACAACGGTTGCTACGTCTTCCGTTGGCAAAATGCTGCGTTGAAGCAACAAGCCCGGTTGATTTACGCCGGCTTCGAACGGATTATGGGCAAGGACAAAGTCGTCGTTGCTGCGACGCCTGGCCAAGAAACAACGCAATTAATCAGCGGCCAATTGCCCGACCAACCCATGAACGTGCTGGAAAATAGCGTGACGTATCCCGTTGACCTGACGTTGAGTCGGCAACAACTGGCTTTGGAATTCCGTGAAACGCGTGATTGGGCTCGGCAAACGAGTCAACGCAAGCGGGTCTTGAACCTGTTTAGTGCCGAGACTGGTTTAGTCACAGCTGCCATGGTCGGTGGCGCCATCGAAGCCGTCACGGTTGACCCAACGAACCGGGCAACGACGACGCTACAGGCCCAGTTGGCTGCCAACAACTTGGAACAAGCACCCGTTGAAATGCGGACGATGGACGTGACCAATTACCTGGACTACGCCATCAAGCATGGGCTGACTTTTGATACCATCATGATCAACCCACCTGCCTTTATTCGCGGCAAGAAACGGGCCTTCACCTTGGATCAAGACTTACAGGCTTTGGTTGAGCAGGCGTTCCAAGTAGCCCAATCTGGGGCAAAAATCCTGGTGACAGCTACGGCGCCAATGTACTCAATGAAGAACTTACAGTCAACGGTTAACGCCGCGGTAGAAAATTATACCGGTCATGTAACAGCTTTCAATACGTACAACTCACCTGATGACTTTCTCACCAACGTTGCAGACCGTCATAGCGAATCGTTAAAGGGTTTACTGTTGTCGGTTGATTAATGAAAACGACTGAAAACGAACACAAGAAGAACCGCTTGGTTGGATAGACCACTGACCAATTGGTTCTTTTTTTGACAACAATGGTTTACTTTTAGAAAAGAAACATTTACACTTACTATTGCGATTTAAGAAGCGCTTACAGAGAGAAACGACACAGTTGAAACGAGAGTTGAGGTTATTATGGGTATATTATTAGCTTTAATCCCCACGGTATGTTGGGGGAGTATTGGATTGATCAGTGGCCGTCTGGGTGGGACCTCCTACCAACAGACATTAGGGATGACCGCTGGGGCCGTTTTGTTCGGCCTGTTCTCATTGGTCTACTTTCACAGTGCCTTAACGGGCATGTCGATGTTAGTCGGGATTGCTTCTGGTCTCTGCTGGTCAGTTGGTCAGTTTGAACAATTCCAATCCATGAAATTCATCGGGATTTCACGGACGGTACCCATTTCTACCGGGTTACAACTGGTAGGGACGGCGCTGGCCGGGGTCTTGCTCTTTCATGAATGGAAGACGACGCGGATGGTGACCATGGGAACCATTGCCGTTATCGTATTAATTATCGGTGCGGCCATGACCTCCTTACGGGACAAGCGGGCCGCTGCTGGTTCTAGTCAACCAGTCGAAGCCGGTCGGGGTTCCGTTGCCATCGTGATTTCTACGATTGGGTACGTACTCTACACGGTTATCGTCACGGCATCTGGGTTGGATTCTAAAACCATTCTCTTCCCGCAATCATTAGGGATGATCATGGGTGCCTTGATTTTCGTGATGTTCTCCCGCCAAAAAGTTTGGCACAAGGCAACCGCCAAGAACATCATTACCGGTTTGGTATGGGGCATTGGGAACTTCTTTATGTTCATGTCCATTCCAACGGTCGGCTTGGCAATTAGCTACTCCTTGGCACAATGTGGGATTGTTATTTCCACCTTCGGGAGTATCTGGTTACTGGGTGAAAAGAAGACCGGACGCGAAATGGTCTACATCACAATTGGGTCCCTGTTAGTTGTTGCTGGTGGGGTAACTCTTGGATTAATGAAATAGTTATAAAGGACGGCTAACGTGGGTTGCCGTCCTTTTTATTTTCGCAAAATATTTGGACTAGACCATTTACTTTTAGAGCGAATGCGGTATAATGGACTAGTCAATAACAATAAAAGTGAGGTTATCTTAATATGGCACATATCGCCTTTGATCGTTCCAAACTTGATCCGTTTATTCATGACAACGAATTGGGAGAAATGCAAGCGCTCGTGACCGCGGCAGATTCCGAATTACGCCAAGGAACCGGAGCCGGCAGTGACTTCCGTGACTGGTTAGCTTTGCCACACGATTATGATAAAGCAGAATTTGCCCGCATCAAGGCCGCTGCGAAGAAGATTCGTTCCGACTCCGAAGTCTTGATTGTGATTGGCATTGGGGGCTCCTACTTAGGTGCCAAGATGGCCGTGGACTTCTTACACGACACGTTCTTCAACTACTTACCAGCTGAAAAGCGCCAGGGACCCCAAGTCTTCTTTGCTGGGAACTCTGTCAGTCCAGATTACGTCCATGATTTGATCAACTTGATTGGTGACCGGGACTTCTCCGTTAACATTATTTCGAAGTCTGGGACCACGACGGAACCTTCCATCTCCTTCCGAATCTTCAAGGAAATGTTGATCAAGAAGTACGGTGCAGAGGGTGCTAAGAGCCGAATCTACGCCACCACTGACAAGCAACGCGGGGCTTTGAAGACTGAAGCCGACGCTGCTGGTTACGAAACGTTCGTCATTCCTGACGGCGTGGGTGGTCGTTACTCCGTCTTAACTGCCGTTGGTTTATTACCAATCGCCGCTTCTGGCGCTGATATTGACGAATTAATGAAGGGTGCTGCGGACGCAGAAGATGCTTACACGAACCCTGATTTAACCAAGAACGAAGCTTACCAATACGCTGCGTTACGGAATATCTTATACCGCAAGGGTTACACCACTGAATTGCTGGAAAACTACGAACCACGTCTGCAGTACTTCGCAGAATGGTGGAAGCAATTGATGGGTGAATCCGAAGGGAAAGACCAAAAGGGCATCTACCCATCTTCCGCTAACTTCACGACTGACTTGCATTCATTGGGCCAATACATCCAAGAAGGTCGTCGTAACTTGATGGAAACGGTCATCACCGTTGACCAACCAGAAAATGACGTCGACGTTCCTAGCGAAGCTGATGACTTAGATGGCTTGAAGTACTTGGAAGGCAAGCCAATGAGCTTTGTCAACACCAAGGCTGGCCAAGGGGTCGTCTTAGCGCATACCGATGGTGGTGTGCCGAACATGGGTGTTCACATCCCTGATCAAACACCATACACATTGGGCTACTTGATCTACTTCTTCGAAGTGGCCGTTGCCATTTCTGGTTACCTGAACGGGATCAACCCATTCAACCAACCCGGTGTTGAAGCTTACAAGGTGAACATGTTTGCTTTGTTGGGCAAGCCTGGATTTGAAAAGTTGGGTAAGGAACTGAACGCTCGGCTCTAAATCAAAATAATTGTTTGAGGCATCGCTGCATTCGTGGCGGTGTCTTTTTTGTCGTTGATTTGCGCTCCCGGCGGCAGCTCCTTGCTCCCGCTGCTGTGGGAATCGCCTGCGGCCTGAGAAGCGGTCCTCCGGCTTGCCTTGAAACCTTGCTGGCGTTCGCGAATTTCCAAGGTTATCCCTTGGTCTAGGCTGAGAAGTCCACTCAGCCAAAACCATCGACACAGCTGCGTCCGCAAAGGCTGCCTCTGGTCGCTCACAACGATTAATCGGCAACGAGACGGCCTGGGAAACCAATTGAGACTGTATCGATGGGGTGTCTTGCTATGGTCGGTACCATGTTTGTCGGTAGTCGGTTACTCACATTCATTACGGCTATCCGTGAGTGTGGTTCTTTACCCGTGAACGTGGCTGTCAGCCGCTTAGCGAGCCTTTAGGGGAGGTGGCCGGTATCTTTACCGGGTAGAGCTGGTGTGCCAAGTTTTGTTGGTTAGTGGCCCTCAGGTGGATGCTTCTGTAAGCAAGACTCTTCGCACACTAGACTAGTAAGGGCGTTGTTGACCTGAATTTTAGGCTGACGACTTTTTTTGTAAAAAAATTACTGTTTTAGCCGTTTAATTATTTCGAACGACATATTATGACATGCAGATTGTGTATCATCAAGAGTGCTTAGGGCAGTGGTACTTGAGCCATCATTCAAATCGGGCGGAATAGAGATATTTATACCGGTTAAAAAGGAGGAAATGAAAATGAAATTACGCCATGTCGTTGGCACTCTGTTAGCGGTGACGACGTTAGGTACTAGCTTTGTTGTGGGAACGGTGGGCATCACAGCACAAGCTAAAGCCCAGACCGTGAAAGTGACCGAAACTAAGATGAATGGTAAAAGGACGATTACATACAATGGTCAGCAGTATACACCGGTCCAAGCTGTTAAATTGGGATTGCTTTCTGACAACGCCGTGAACGCCAAGGAAAATCGTTGGACCTATAAGCTGGCAAATGTGCATGTCAAACGGACCAAGTCTGGTAAGTCGGTCAAAGTGACCGGAAAGCTAGTCGTGACCAATATTCCCTTGAGCGTGTTTACCCCGGCAAAGCAGGTTCAAATCAGCACGTACACCAACGTTAAGTTTGCGCCGGTAACCAAGAAGCTAACCTTCAGTAAGGTTGTCAAGACGACAGCCAAGAAGGTTAACGTTCGTGCTGGCTATCATGGTAAGGTCAAAGGGAAGTCGGTGTTCTTTGTTTTGTCAGCGAACAAGACTTTTAAGGTGCACGCTTACAAGTAGTCAGGAGGATTTGCTTACATGAAGAAAGTTAGCAGTATTTTTCTCGCTCTTTTAGCCCTTTCAATTAGTGGCGCTCTTGGCACGCAATCGGCCACCGCTAAGACTAAGGCCAAAGAACCGACGGAGAAAGTCACATTCACGTCTAAGGAACGGACGACCATCAAGAATTATCGGCAACAGGTGCAGGGAATTTCTAATAGTACAAAAGGGATGTACGTGCAAAAGCCCTCACTAAAGAAACCCTTTAGAACTGGGCAGCTTAGTCAGAAATATATTAACGCCGCAGTTAAGTCAGTTAATTTCTACCGGAAAATGTATGGCTTAAACACAATTGTGGCCAACAAACAGTGGAACGAAGATGCACAGTACGGTGCGTCAACAATGGCTGCTGCTGACTCGGGACTTTCACACGAATTGGTAGGAATTAAGCGACCGGCTTACGTTTCAAAATCAGATTGGCAACGGGGTGTCGATGCGACTGGCTACAGTAATCTTGGTGAGGGACTAACCAAGCCGTACGATAATGTTTTGAACTACTTGATTGATCCTGGGCAATCAGATTACGTCCCAGGACACCGGGAATGGCTCCTAGGTAATACGATTGAAATTGGGATTGGCCAAGCTGGTGGGTACAGCGATTTCAAAGTATTTGAGGGTGGTGCCAAGTGTCGAGCCTATGGGGACGCGGCCAGTCAAGCCAAAGAAGTTGCCTATCCCAAAGCTGGTGTCTTTCCAGTGAATGCAGTTGCCGGGAGTGTATGGTCGCTGTCGTATTCAGCTGATTCTGGTGAGCAGGCGCAAAAGCCAACGGTCAAGATTACCGATGTGACAACCCATAAGAAAGTAAAGGTTTCACACACGACGGTAGACAATAGTACCGCCGGTTATGGTTGGTATAGGACGAGCATTTCTTATTTACCAGCCCCAAGCAAGGTCAAAGTGAACCATGCTTATACGGTACAAATCAGTAAGCTGGGTAATCACGCCGACATGAAATATCAAACGAAATTGTTCGAACTGACCAAGTAAGACAGTGTAGAGTGACTGCGATTTCATTTATGTTTGCGATTCAATTTAATAACAAGGTAACAAGCACCATCAAATACAGAACGATACGTTCAAGAAGGACTGATTAATGATGAATAAAATGATGAAGACAGGACTGTTAGCCGCTTTGAGTTTGGTACTCGTTGTACCAAGTCTCACGACACCAGCCAGTGCCAAGAGTAAGGTTAAAGTGATTTCAACGAATAACGTGGCCAGCAAGGTGTATCACGGGAGTGCCGGCAACATCTACAGCAGTGCCAAGCTGACGCACCGGAAGTACAAGATGAGCAAGTACCGTTATACCACGTGGACCGCTACCAAAAAGGCTGTCATCAAGAAGAACGGTAAAAAGGCTACCCTAGCTTACATCAAGTCTGGGAGCAAGGCCGGCTGGATCTACAAGAGCAATTTACGGGCGGGGAAGGCACCGTTTAACAAGCAGAAGCGGTTGAATGATACTTATACGGCTTATTTGAAGGCAGTAATGCAGGCTAGTTCTGATAGTCAAGATTCTCCAAGTACTCCTAGTTACGAAGACCTGGCTGACTCAATTAATTCAAATTGGGAACGCAATTCATTTAAGGATCGTGCTGGTGATGTAAAAGCTGCCATTAAGGATAAAGATGCTTTGATGAGTGTTTATGGCGTCTTTAAAAATCGTTTTTCTGGGTC
Source organism: Levilactobacillus cerevisiae (assembly GCF_003946245.1). Lineage (GTDB taxonomy): Bacteria > Bacillota > Bacilli > Lactobacillales > Lactobacillaceae > Levilactobacillus > Levilactobacillus cerevisiae. Next base: position 111,925 of record NZ_RHNN01000007.1, on the reverse strand, counting down.
TCAACGGGCAAACCTTGACGCAATGGCTAAGAAACTTGACAGTCTTGAACCTATGACGGATAACCTAGATGAAGTTTCTTCAAGTATGGGGACTTTCGCTCAGGCACTTAGCACAGCTGTTAGTCGCTTAGACTAGAGCGTGGTACCAGTCAGAACTTGAATGATGACTACTCAAAGGAGCAAATACACATGAAACTAATGAAAATCGTCAGTGCAGCCATGGTCGCAACAACCATGGGAGTAGCATTCGCCGTTGTCACGCCAGGCATGACGGCAGACGCCCAGGCCAAGAAGTCGTTGAAGACTTTTCCAAAGTCCTTGCGGCGTACCTGGTACCATTACGAGAAGAATGATAACGGGAAGTTTACGTATAGCAAGCTGACCTTTACGGCTAAGAAAATGACCGAGAATTGGGCAGGGTGGGGAACTACCAAGGCAAGCACTGATAAAATGGTGCTGCACGAATACAATCCAGCTAAAAAACTGCAAAAGGGCAAAGACAACTGAATCTTTGCTTATAAGGCCGGTAAATCGACTAAAGTAGGTGGCTGGGACACCTCTAAGAGTATGATGACGGCTAAGTATGCCCTTTCGAGTTACAGGGTCGTCACAACTAAAGTGAACGGCAAGAAGGTTAAGGTGCTTCATGATAAGCATTTGGCTTCATTACCCGTTGATATCCCGTATTACTACACCAGCAAGCAACTGGCTAAGCAAACGAACCCGAAAGGCTACAACTACGACACCTTATTTGGGCCAAAGAAATAAGTCATAAGGGCATTGCCACTTTCACCTCCAGAGAAGGTGGCAATGCCGGCCGTTAGCGTTTGTGCTGGCGGCTAAGGGGATGTAGTCGAATCCAGACTTTCCACAACAAAGTATCCTGTAATCGCTACAATTTCCCTTTGGACATGAACATTGATTTTTCTTCCTCATCAGATTTGTGTCCTCAAAAAACACGTCAGATTTCTTGCCACGGTGGTAAGGAATCTGGCGCGTTTTTTAAAAGATCCTGAAGCAAATGCCCAGGCTCTTAGTGTCTCCAAATAGCGGAAACCGCTACGTGTCTAATTCATCGTTAAGAAGCCACTGAAGCAGAACTGGCCATCACGGTAAAGTGGGTGACCACAAACTGTTTCCGGCGGTTGTCGTGGCCAAAGAGGGCGACTCGTGAGCCGACCGTTGCCTGGTACAGGAAATTCAGTCCGTGTTGATGGACCAGGCAGTTTTGTACGTTACCCCGCTCGTCTGACACCTTAACGAAGATTAGCAGGGGACTCAGCTTCAAGACTTTCGGTTCCGAAAAAATTTTTCCATTGACTGCGCGTTGATCCATCTATAATCACCTCTCCAATATTATACGAACAAGCGTTCTGAAATGCAAGCGTTAATTGCAACTAAAACAGATTAGGGCCAGCTCGCTCACAATTCTAAAAAATATCAAAATTTAGCCGTCTTGCTTTGCTCATAGATGAACATGATAAAATTCTACCGCCCGTCTTTGCTAAGATAGAATTGCCAATAAAAATGGCAATACTTAGAAAAGGTGGGTGTCAATTTTGAATGGATTTGTCGGCGAGTTTTTCGGGACCATGGTTTTAATCCTGCTCGGGGCCGGAACCGGGGCTGGGTTGAACTTGAATAAGTCCTATGCGAAAGGTTCAAGTTGGTTGTATGTCTGTACTTCCTGGGGATTGGCTGTGACAATGGGAGTCTACGTTGCCGGAGCACTGGGATCCGATGGTCATTTAAATCCGGCCGTCACGATTCCGTTTGCCATCTTTGGCCTCTTTCCTTGGTCTCAGGTTTTGCCATACTTAGCTGGTCAATTCTTAGGTGCGTTCGTCGGGGCAGCGATTGTGATTTTTCAATTCGCCCCACACTTTAAGGCCAGCAAGGATGAGGCGGCTGGTAACACGGTCGGCATCTTCGCGACCCGGCCAGCCATCAAGTCACCCATGTATAATTTCGTTTCTGAAGTTGTCGCGACCTTTGGGTTTGTCTTTGTCCTGTTGAACCTGGGTGACTTTACTCAGGGCCTGAAGCCCTTCATCGTCGGCACCTTGATTCTCGTTATCGGGACTGGCTTGGGGACGACTACCGGGTTCGCGATTAACCCAGCCCGTGACTGGGGTCCCCGTTTGGCCTACACGATTTTGCCCGTTCCCAATGGCGGTAGCGGCGAATGGTGGTACGCATGGGTCCCAATGTGTGGTCCGCTCGTTGGTGGGATCATTGCGACGGCCATTAAGGTAGCAGTTTAATGGTGTTCAGCTCCGCCTGCATAGACGAATAAAAAACTAGCCATCCCTTAATTCTGGGTGGCTAGTTTTAATGTATAACGTGATTATTATGAAAGGGCATGGTATCGAATTGCGAGCTAAAACTTGAAAGCTGAAATATCAGCATAATCCGCTACATAGTTAGAAAACAACGCTGGAAAATTGACAACCCTGTCTAACCCAGCAGACTGGGCATTAATTTGACTCACACACGCTTATATAGACAGCGACCAACTATTGTGGACAAACGTTGCCAGCCCAGCGATGATCACATCACTGTCAGGCCGAAAAACAACGTTAACCGGAGGAGGCCAGAGATGGAGTCAGCTGTGTCGACGGTGTTAGCTGGGAACCAGCTTACAGCGTGGGATGCGTTTGGAGACTTGGCGGTCTTGGCCAGGCTTCAAACCGAGCCGGAGGACCGTTCCCCAGGCCGCAGGCGGTTCCCACAGCAGCCGGAATCTCTGGCAGCCGCAGGTGGCAATTTCCAACTAATTTTGTGAATTACGTCCTTATTAGCTGGACCGTTCTGCACTCGTAACCTTTTGCTGAGAGGTTCAGAAAGCGTTAGTGCGACATGACCTGACTGGTGTAGAACCATTGAATCACAGCGTTGTCAGCGGTAACGATGGTGCTGGACGGCGACGTGGGCTGCTGGCAGTCAACCGAGTACAGCCAGCCCCGCGACCCCGAGTCCGTCAGGGTACCAATCTGATTGACGTAGGGGTAACCATCAACGGTTTGAATGGAGAAGTCATACGTTAAGTTCTGGAAGTACCGGCGCGAGATGTCGTAAATAGTGTCCTGGTCGTGCCAAGTCAAGTCCCGGGGAATCGTCAGGACCTTTTGGACGGCGGCGTGTGTGCGACGGTAGGCCAGCGGCGACATCCCCGTGGCCTTCTTAAAGATTTTAGAGAAGTAGCTATTCTGAGAACAGCCCACCTGTCTGGAAATGACACTGACCTTGTTATCGGTGAGCATTAAGTATTTGCAGGCAATCGCTACCCGCTGGTAATTCACGTAGTCGATAAAATTCACATGGAGATATTTTTTGAAGATTCGACTGAGATAGGACGGGGAGAGGAAGACGTTTTGCGACACGGATTCCAAAGAGATTGGCTTGCGAATGTTGTTTTGCACGTAAGCCAGAATGTCGTCAATGCTCGACGGCTTGCGGCTGATGTCCACGTTTTCAGTTTTGGCCGTGGCTCCGTGGTCAATTTGATTGAGCGTCGGCTTAAAGAGCAACACGAACTTGCGCATCTGGGACATGTTTTGCGCCGTCAGCGGATTGAGAATCTCAATGGACGTATTCAGCGCCTTGCCCAGCGTATCGTTGGCGATGCTGGCTATGTAAGTCTTTGACAGATTGACCCGCTCCTGGGAGACACCGGTGTCATCACAAATGACGAAACCAATGATATTGTCATTGGCAATCACCGGGAACAGAAGCGTGATGCCGGAGTCCTTCAGAACGAGATTGTGCTGAATATCATTTAAGCCGTGGAAAACTTTTCCATCCTTCAACAATGTATCACTGAAATCATAAAATGACGTGCTGATTTGACTAATCTTGGAAAATAACTGAAATGAATCAGAGAGTTCGGAGTAGTCAATAGTGGTCGGCGTACTAATAGACATAGCGATTTTCCTTCCTAGTTAATTCAAACCTGACAGAATCATTAGTAGGACCTTATCTATTGTTCATTCTAGTTTAGTTCCAGGAAAAACACAAGATAGCGCTTTCATTTTTGCCTCAATCTTGTCTTTTGGGTATAAATTTGTAGTCTGATGGTTGAATTTGGCTTTCCTTGTGAATCTTTTCATTAAGATAGTCGTGCCCACCTTCTTTATAATAAAGGTGTTTCAAGGGTAACGGGCCCCATCAAATTAATCTGACTGGGCTTGATTCTAGATTAATGGGAGGTAACAAATTATGGAACAAGAAGCATTAGGAATGATTGAAACCCAAGGGTTAGTGGCTTCAATCGAAGCGGCCGATGCCATGGTTAAAGCAGCCAACGTTTCGCTGGTTGGCCAAGAAAAGATTGGTCATGGACTGGTTACGGTGATGGTTCGTGGAGATGTTGGTGCGGTTAAGGCCTCCGTAGATGCGGGTGTTTCAGCTGCAGAAAACATTGGCGAAGTTGTTTCAAACTATGTCATTCCACGTCCACATACGGATGTTGAGAAGTTGTTGCCCAAGCAAGCACCTGATTCTGCCAAATAAAGATTAGTGGTTGATAGAGATGACTGAAGATAAAGATGTGATTCAAAAAGTTGTGCAAGAACTGCTGAAACGTGGTATCAATATTGATCCTAAGGAAGCTATGAGTTCGTTGGGAGGCAAGAAAATGGAGACCAAGGACCTATTAAATTCAACGAGTGTGGTTCCAGAATTCGTGGGCACTCGTAAAATTGGGGACACGATTGGTATGGTCATTCCAAGCGTCGATCCACTGTTGCTTGAGAAGTTACACGTCACCAAGAAGTATCCAGTTCTAGGGATTCTCAGTGCGCGTTCTGGTGCCGGGCCACATATCATGGCCATTGATGAAGCCGTTAAGCAAACCAACACTGAAGTCGTGGACATCGAATTACCCCGTGATACTAAGGGTGGTGCCGGACATGGTTCCTTAATTATTGTTGGTGGGAACGATCCTTCAGATGCACGGCAAGCGATTAACGTGGCGCTGGATAATTTGAGCAGAACGTTCGGTGACGTTTACAACTCCGCTGCCGGTCATCTGGAATTTCAATTTACGGCGCGGGCTTCTGGTGCCTGCAACTTTGCTTTCGGGGCTCCCGAAGGTAAAGCGTACGGCCTGATTTGTGGCGCGCCTGCCGGTATTGGTGTCGTTATGGCCGATACCGCCGTTAAAACAGCTTCCGTCAATGTTTTGTCATTCGCGTCACCAGGTCATGGAACCAGCTTCTCAAACGAAGGGATGGTTCACATCAGTGGTGAGTCAGGCGCCGTTCGGCAAGCCGTTATGGCCGGTCGTGAGGTTGGACTGAAACTCTTGGCTGAGTTGGGTGACAAACCGATTAATGATTTTCCATCATACATTAAGTAGTTGGGAGGAGGATTTTAATTGAAACGGCAAAAACGTTTTGAAAAACTTGAGAAGCGTCCAGTACATTTGGACGGATTTGTTAAGGAATGGGACGACGAAGGGCTTGTTGCGATGCGTAGCAAGAACGACCCAGATGCCAGTCTCAAAGTTGAAAACGGGGTCATTACTGAATTAGATGGTAAGAAGCGGGAAGACTTTGACTTAATCGACCAGTACATTGCTGAGTACGGGATTAACATTGCCAACGCTGAAAAGGCCAACGCCATGTCCTCCCAATCCATTGCTAAGATGCTGATTGATCCCAACGTTTCGCGTTCTGAAGTCGTTAAAGTCACGACTGCCTTGACGCCAGCGAAGGCCTCAGATGTCATCAACCAATTAAACTTTGCTGAAATGATCATGGCGGTGCAAAAGATGCGGCCACGGCGGACACCATTTACCCAAGCCCACATTACCAACACCTTGGATAATCCAGCAGAAATTGCTGCCGATGGTGCCGAAGCTGCTTTGCGGGGCTTCCCAGAGCTTGAAACGACCACGGCGGTTGCGCGTTACGCACCACTGAACGCCATCTCATTGATGGTCGGTGCCCAAGCTGGTCGTCCCGGTGTGATCACCCAATGCTCCGTTGAAGAAGCGGTTGAACTGGGATTAGGGATGCGGGGCTTCACCGCCTATGCCGAAACCATTTCCGTTTATGGGACTGATAAAGTCTTCACTGATGGTGACGATACGCCTTGGTCTAAAGGCTTCTTGGCTTCCTGCTACGCTTCACGTGGCTTGAAGATGCGGTTCAGTTCCGGTTCTGGTTCCGAAGTCCTGATGGGCTACACCGAAGGTAAGTCCATGCTCTACCTGGAATCACGGTGCATTTACATTACCAAAGCATCTGGTGTTCAGGGCCTGCAAAACGGGAGTGTTAGTTGTATCGGTGTTCCTAGTGCGGTTCCAAGTGGTCTGCGTGAAGTCTTAGGTGAAAACCTGATGTGCATGATGATGGACCTGGAATGTGCTTCCAGTAACGACCAAACCTTCTCTCACTCAGATATTCGGCGGACTGAACGGATGTTGGGCCAATTCATTGCTGGGACTGACTACATTTCATCTGGGTACGCTGGTGAAGAAAACTCTGACAACACCTTCGCGGGCTCTAACATGGATGTCTTAGACTACGATGATTATGAATCCATGGAACGTGACTTGGCCGTCAACGGTGGTATCTTACCAATTACTGAAGATCAAGCAATCAAGATCCGTAAGAAAGCTGCCAAGGCCGTTCAAGCCGTCTTTGATGGCCTCGGCTTGCCAGAGATTACCGATGAAGAAGTTGAAGCGGCAACCTACGGCAGTACCTCAGGCGATATGCCAAAACGGGATATGGCACAGGACATCAAGGCTGCACAAGACCTGATGGATCGTGGTGTGACGGTCTCCGACATTATCAAGGCGTTGGATGACCACGGCATCGACGACACAGCCCAAGCCGTCTTCAAGCTAGCCCAACAGAAGATTTGTGGGGACTACCTGCAGACCTCAGCTATCTTTGATAAGGATTGGAACTGTATTTCTGCCATTAACGATAACAATGACTACATGGGGCCAGGAACCGGCTATCGTGTTTGGGAAGACGAAGCACAGTGGAATAAGATTAAGAATATTCCTTGGGCCTTGGATCCACAAAAAGTTGACTTCTAGCGTCAGGTAAGGAGGTAAGTTCAGTGAGTCAGGAAATTGATGAAACTTTACTCAAGAACATCATCCGTGATGTCCTCGGAGAAATGAAGAGCGCTGATACCCCAGTTTCGTTTAACGGTGGGGCGGTTGCGACGGCTGGTCCTAGTCAAGAAGACAGTGTCGACTGGTTCAAACCAGTAGGTCCTGCGAAGCCAGGCCGGTCCAAGAACGAAGTGGTCATTGCGGTTGGCCCAGCCTTTGCGACGGTCATGAAGCAGACGATTGTCAAACAGTCACATAAAGATGTGTTACGGCAATTGATTGCGGGGGTTGAAGAAGAAGGCTTAAAGGCGCGGGTCATGAAAGTTTACCGGACCTCAGACGTTTCCTTTATCTCGGCAGAAGCAGATCAGCTTTCAGGTTCAGGCATCGCCATTGCCATTCAATCGAAAGGAACCACCATTATTCACCAGAAGGATCAAGATCCGCTGAATAACTTGGAACTCTTCCCACAAGCACCTGTCTTGACCCTCGATACGTTCCGGGCCATCGGGAAGAATGCCGCCCAGTATGCCAAGGGGATGTCTCCCAACCCCGTACCAACCGTCAACGACCAAATGGCACGGCCACGGTACCAAGCATTGGCTGCCCTGATGCACATTAAAGAAACGAAGCAGGTTGTCGTTGGGAAACCCGCTGAAGAAATTGAGGTTAACTTTAATTAACGATTACGTGATTGGAGGCATTATTGATGAGTGAAGTAGACGATTTAGTTGCCAAAATTATGTCAGAGTTAAATGGCAACGGTGGGACAGCAACCAAGACACCCACAACGGATACGGCAAGTTCTGAACCGAATTTAACGGCGAAAGACTTCCCACTATTCAGAAAGCACCCAGACTTAGTAAAGGCACCATCTGGCAAGCAATTGAAAACGATTACTTTCCAAGACATCGTTGATGGCAAGGTTGATTCAAAGGAATTGCGGATTGCGCCTTCAACGTTGAGAATGCAAGGGAAGATTTCTGCTGGTGCTGGCCGGTCCCAGATTCAAAATAACTTCCAGCGAGCAGCCGAATTGACGGGTGTTCCCGATGATCGGTTACTGGAAATGTACGGGGCTTTGCGGCCATTCCGTTCTTCCAAGCAAGACCTGTTGGACATTGCCGATGAGTTGGCAAATAAGTACAACGCACCGATTTGCTCCAACTGGTTCAAGGAAGCCGCAACCAATTACGAAAAGCATCAGAAACTGAAGGGCGACAACTAGAAAAGTTAGGGGTTTTAGCATGACACGGGTAATTGGTGTAGACATTGGTAATTCCTCGACTGAAGTTGCTTTAGCAGACGTGACCGCGGCCGGTGAGGTTCACTTCCTAGGCTCTGGGATTGCGCCGACGACTGGCATCAAGGGGACGAAGAAGAACCTGATTGGTGTCAAGGATGCGATCCACCGTGTGATTGAGACGACCAAAACAAATTTAGCGGACGTTTCGTTGATTCGGATCAACGAGGCCACCCCAGTGATTGGCGACGTTGCCATGGAAACCATTACGGAAACGGTGATTACCGAATCAACGATGATTGGGCATAATCCGGGAACTCCTGGTGGTGTGGGGACTGGTTCCGGCTACACGGTGGATTTACTAGATCTCCGTGCCCAGACCGACAAGGAACGCGCGTACATTGTGATTGTTTCAAAGGAAATGGACTTTGCGGACGTTGCCCAATTGATTAACGCCTATACCAGTGGTGGTTATCACATTACGGCGGCTATTTTGCAGAGCGATGACGGGGTGCTAGTTGATAATCGGTTAGCGAACAGAATTCCCATCGTTGATGAAGTGGCACGGATTGACAAGGTGCCGCGCAATATGCTGGCGGCGGTGGAAGTTGCGCCACAAGGTCAGGTCATTTCACAGCTGTCTAACCCTTATGGGATTGCGACGCTGTTCAAGTTGACCTCCGATGAGACGAAGAACATTGTCCCAGTCTCACGGGCCCTGATTGGTAACCGGTCCGCCGTGGTGATCAAGACGCCCAAGGGTGACGTGAAAGCACGGGTCATCCCCGCCGGATCGATCACCATTGCCGGCAACAAGGGTCACCAAAAGGTCAACGTGGCGACCGGTGCGCAGAGCATCATGGACAAGATCAACGTCTTTGATCAAATCGATGACATTGCCGGCGAATCGGGCACGAACGTCGGGGGCATGTTGGAGAAGGTGCGTCAGACCATGGCCGACTTGACCGGGAAGACGAACAAAGACATCGCCATCCAGGATTTGTTGGCGGTTAACACGTCCGTTCCCGTCAAAGTTCGGGGCGGCTTGGCTGGTGAATTCTCAATGGAACAGGCCGTAGGGATTGCGGCGATGGTTAAATCGGACCATTTGCAGATGCAATTGATTGCCGATTTAATTAAAAAGGAATTGCGGATCCCCGTTGAAATTGGGGGCGCTGAAGCTGAGTCCGCCATTCTCGGTGCGTTGACGACGCCCGGGACGACTAAGCCAATCGCCATTCTCGACTTAGGCGCGGGCTCCACGGATGCCTCAATTGTGAACAAGCAGAACCAGAAAGTGGCGATTCATTTAGCCGGTGCTGGCGATATGGTCACAATGATCATCAACTCAGAATTGGGTTTAGAGGACATCTACCTAGCAGAGGATATCAAACGTTATCCGCTGGCCAAGGTCGAAAACCTCTTTCAACTGCGGCACGAAGATGGCTCCGTTCAATTCTTCGAGAAGCCCTTACCCGCCGAGTTGTTTGCCAGAGTCGTTGTGCTGAAACCAAATGGCTACGAACCGGTTCCAGGTAATTTGAGCATCGAGAAAATTAAATTGATTCGGCAGACGGCTAAGAAGCGGGTGTTTGTTACCAACGCCTTGCGGGCACTGCACCACGTCAGTCCGACCGGCAACATCCGGGATATCCCGTTTGTCGTCATCGTTGGTGGGTCAGCGCTTGACTTCGAAATCCCAGGACTCGTAACCGATGAACTTTCCCACTATGACTTAGTGGCGGGTCGCGGGAACGTTCGGGGGATTGAAGGACCGCGGAACGCCGTCGCCACCGGTTTGATTCTATCGTATGCCGATGAAAGTAGGCGTCAGCAATCATGAGTGAAGACCCAGATAGTCCAGCAATTCTGATTGCCTTACTTCCGGAGGACGGGACGACGCTGCCCGAGCGGTTACAGCCGATGCTCTTAGGCATTGAAGAGGAACAGATTCCGTATCGTTTCGTACCAGCCACGGCAGATTCACCACAAACGCTGGTGGGTCGGGCTTATGATGCAGCGGTGGGGTCCCGCCTCTCAGTAGGCGTTGCCTACGATCACAATCAGGTTGTGGTCCACTACAAGAATTTGGAACCCACGGAGCCGTTGTTTGAACAGCCAATCACGACCGTTGAAGCGACAAGAATTATTGGCGCCAATGCTGCGCGGTTGGTCAAGGGTGTACCGTTTAAGTTGCAAGGGCAGGTGAGCTAAATGGAGTCAATTGGATACGTTGAAGTGATTGGTCTTGCGGATGCCATTATCGTGGGTGACCACATGCTGAAGGCAGCTTCAGTCGGCATCAAGAACATTGAAAATGCCACTGGCGGTCTGATTACCGTGTCCGTGTCGGGGGATGTTGCCGCAGTTGAAGCGGCAATCGAAGCCGGCACAGCCGATAGTCGCGTGCACGTGGTCAGTACCGTAGTCTTGGCCAATCCAGCTGAAGGTATTACTGAGCTGGGCCGGACCAACGTTTTCACGGATGAACCAGCGGCAAAGGAGCCTGCTGAAGCGACGCAGTCCAAGCCAAAGGCGGCGACTACGCAAAAGGCCGAACGCCAACCGGCAACCAGAGAGTCTCAGGTGCCGACAGTCCAGGCCAAGCAGACGGCGCCAGTGAAGGCTAAGCCGGAAGTTAAGGTTAAGCCAGAAACTAAGGCCACGCCGACAGCGAAGGCCAAGCCAGAAACCAAGGCTACACCAACAGCCAAGGCTAAGCCCGCGGCAAAGAAGCCGGCCAGTCGACGACGCTCCAGTCGGAAACCGACCAACAGAGCGGCAACGCCTAAGCCAAAGCCAACGGATAAGCCCGAAAGCTAGGCAGGCAGAGGCCGAAGAGAAAAATCAGGAGGAATAGATTATGAATAATGCACTGGGAATGATTGAAACCAAAGGCTTAGTTGCCTCAATTGAAGCGGCCGATGCAATGGTCAAAGCCGCTAACGTTTCAATGATTGGTCAAGAAAAGATTGGTAGTGGACTGGTAACCGTGATGGTTCGTGGGGATGTTGGTGCCGTCAAAGCCGCCGTCGATGCAGGTGTTCAAGCCGGTGGCAATGTCGGTGAGATTATTTCATCCTACGTCATTCCACGTCCACACTCAGAAGTTGAAGGTATTTTACCAGGCAACAAGTGATTCAGCGAGATTGGATGATGACTTATGGCAGTAACTGAAAATGATTTACGGTCGTTAATTCGGCAAATTGTGGTGGCCTGCGCGGAAGTGACGGCGGATCCCAATGCCATTCCGATTGGCATTTCGAATCATCACATTCACTTGGCCCAGGAAGACTTTGACAAGCTGTTTCCTGGCCAACAAATGACCAAGTTTAAGCAGTTGAAGCAACCGGGCGAGTTCGCCGCAGAACAAACCTGTGACGTGATTGGTCCCCGGGGCAGCCTGGAACACGTGCGGGTCCTCGGCCCGTGTCGGTCCCATTCACAGGTTGAAATTGCCAATTCGGAGACGTTTAAGCTTGGAGTCAACGCGCCCCTGCGCCTCTCGGGTGACCTGGATGGCACGCCATCGGTCAAGCTCCGGACGAAGGATGGCGAAGTGACCGTCCAGGGTGTCATCGTGGCCAAGCGCCACATTCACATGAGCTTAGAAGATGCGCAACGCTTTGGCGTGAAACTCGGCGATACCGTGACGGTTGAAATCAACTCGAACGGCCGGCGGACCATCTTTGACGATGTGATTGCGCGGCCGCGGAAGGACTTTACGTTGGAGATGCACCTGGATACGGATGAGGCTAGTGCCGCCAACGTTCAGGCCGACACGGTAGCCCACATCATTCCGAAGGTTCCGTCAACATTTTAATCATGAAAGTTGGTGACGACGAATGGACCGTATTATTGCAGAGGTTCTGAAAAGAATTGCTGAACGGCAACGTAAAATGAAAGCGATTCCGTATTCCCGCCAAGGCCCATTACCTAGTGACCGTAGTTTGATTGATTTTGGGCAAATCACCATCCAGGGCGTCACGATTGAGTTGCTGGTGAACTTGTATCGGGTGAATGAGCAGGATCCTTGGGTTAAGTGGTTGCTGAAAGGAATGAGTTACGATGTGCACTTTACGTTTCAGCTGAATGGTAATCTGATTAATTTCATCCCGTTAAAAATGTTGCGGGACTGGCCAGTCACCTTTGAAGTTGGGTCGACTAGGGTGATTCGCGCATTTTATCAAACCAGTATTGGCCGCTCTGAGATTGCCGCGTTGCCGGATCAAGCCATTCTAATTGTTTCGACCAAGCAACGGCTGACGAGCGACGCGGTGACCACCATGGCGCAAAAGCACATCACGCAACAGGTAAGGACTGATGAAGATTGTATATGGCAAAAGTAGTTGGTAGCGTCGTTGCAACGCAAAAGGATTCTTCATTGGTCGGACGAAAGTTAATGATTGTTCAGCCGATTAATGCAGATGGCAAGGCCATGCGTGCCCAGGAAGTTGCGGCCGACATGGTGGGTGCTGGTATCGGTGAGCGGGTGCTCTTAGCGCGTGGTGCTGGTGCACGGCACGCCACGGTCAACAACGTGGCCAACGACGTCAATGATTGTTCAATCGTCGGGATTATTGATACCGTCGATGTCTGATGAGAAGGAGTGGTTGTCTTGCCAATTTATACCAAAGGCGGCGATAAAGGGTCGACCAGTTTGTACGATGGCCAACGGGTCTCCAAGGATTCCCTGCAGGTCGACGTGTACGGGACGTTTGATGAATTGAATGCCAACGTGAGTCTCGCAGATAAATTTTGTCAGAATCCAGAAAACGTCAAGCTTCTGCGGTGGGTCGAATACCACATGTTCTTTCTCCAAGGCGAACTGGCTTCGCAGCACGCAACCACCTTTCAAGCGAACAGCCGGTTGATTACCGCCGAAGACGTCCAGTTCTTGGAACAGGCGATTGATGACAAGACGGCCCAGTTGCCCAAGATTGACCAGTTTATTTTACCGGGATCCAGCACGGCCGGTGCGCAGTTGCACGTCTGTCGGACAGTCTGTCGGCGAGCGGAACGGTTGCTGGTGGCCTTTATGAAGGACCATCCCGTGCGACCGGAGCTGGAGCGGTACGTGAACCGCTTGTCAGATTTCTTCTATATCATTGCGCGGTCAGAAGACGACGAACAACGCCTGCAGACAATCGTTGCACAGGTCAGCAAACGCTACCTTGAGGCCGTCAGGGAAGGTGATCAATGATGGATGCAAAACAACTCAGCCAAATTGTCCGCGGCGTGATGGCGGAACAAAGCCCACCTCAGCTATTTGACCGAAAAAAGATGGAACGGGTGATTGATGCGGCGGTTGCTAAGGCAGATGACCTGCACGTTGGCGTGACCATCTGCTTCATGGATCTCACGATGACCGTGCAGATGCTGTACCACATGCCCAATGGCAACTTGGTCGGCTCGTTACTGGCGCCCAAGAAGGCGTGGTCGGCGATTGCGATGAAGGAACCAACCAAGCAAATTAACCGTGAGACGCAACCGGGGGGACCTTTATATCAAATGGAAACCATGCTCGACGGTAAATTGGTCTCCTTTCCGGGCGGGATACCGTTGATGATTGACGGCAAACTCGTTGGGGCCATTGGTGTCAGTGGCGGCTTGGTCGAGGAAGACCAGGCAATCTGCGAAGTAGCCGTTCAGGAATTTTTAGAGGAAGCGTGACTTGGATATGCAGACGAGTGATTTAGAGCAAACAATTAGGAGAATATTATCAGAGGAATTGGCCAAGCAAGGGACGACCGACGCGGCACCGGCTGCCGATGCGGCACAATCCGAGGGCTTGGGTAACGGAATTTATCAAACCGTTGATGAAGCGGTGGCTGCGGCAAAGCAAGCACAGGAAATCTATGCCGATAAGCCGATTGCCTTCCGGAAAAAGGTCATTCAGGCCATCAAGGACGGTTTCGGTCCGCACCTCAAGGAAATTGCCCAAGCGATTAAGGACGAGACGGACATGGGTACCGTAGCAGCCAAGGAAGCGAAGCTCAAGGATGCCCTGTACAACACGCCTGGCGTTGAGTTGCTGGATCCCGAAGTCAAAACGGGCGACGGTGGCATGACCATGTATGAGTACACGCCATTTGGGGTCATCGGTGTGGTTGGTCCAAGCACCAATCCTGGCGAAACGGTGATCAACAATTCAATCATGATGCTTTCTGGCGGGAACACCTTGTTCTTTGGGGCCCATCCTGGTGCCAAGAACATTACTCGCTGGATGATCGAACACCTGAACAAGTATGTTGAAAAAGCAACTGGTATGAAAAACATGGTCGTCTCCCTGGACGTACCTTCAATCGAATCCGTTCAGGAAATGATGAAACATCCAGACATTGCCATGCTTGCTGTGACCGGTGGCCCGGACGTGGTTCATCAGGCGTTGATCAGTGGCAAAAAGGCAGTGGGTGCCGGTGCTGGGAATCCACCAGCCATGGTCGATCAGACGGCGAACTTGGACCTCGCTGCGCATGACTTGGTTACCTCCTGTGCATTTGATAACAACATTCTCTGCACGGCCGAAAAGGAAGTCGTCGTTGAGGCTAGCGTGAAGGATGCGCTGATTGAAAAAATGCAGGCCGCGGGTGCCTTTCTCATCACGGATGCCGATCAAGTTGCTGCGTTAACACAGATGACGATTCAAGAGAACGGAACGCCAAGTCGCGATTACATTGGCAAGGATGCCGCGGTTATTCTCAAGGCTGCGAAGATTCCGTATACCGGTGACCCGAAAGTGATTATCTTTGAAGCCGCCAAGGACCAGCCGCTAGTAACGACGGAAATGTTGATGCCAATTCTGCCAGTTGTCAGTTGCCCAGATTTCAAGAGCGTTTTGCAGACAGCTGTCGAAGTCGAGGGTGGCCATCATCACACGGCATCCATTCACTCCGAAAATATGCCGCATATCAACCAAGCGGCACACCGCATGAACACGTCAATCTTCGTGGCCAACGGACCAACGTTTGCCGCAACCGGGGTTGGCGACGACGGGTACTTCACGGGGGCTGCGGCCTTCACGATTGCTACGCCAACTGGCGAAGGGACCACGACGACCAAGACCTTTACGCGTCGTCGTCGGTTTACCAGCCCTGAAGGATTTTCACTGAGAAACTGGGAGGCTTAGACCATGGAAGAATTTCAAATTCCAACGAAAATTTTTTCCGGTGTGGATAGTCTCGATTGGTTAAAGCGACTGAAGAATAAACAAATTTTGATGGTTTGCGATTCGTTTTTACCCGACACACCTACGCTCGCCGGGATTCAACAACGGCTTGATCAATCCAACACAGTGAGTGTGTTCTCGGATGTGAAGCCGGACCCACCACTGACCAGTATTATGGCTGGTGTGGCCCAATTCAATCAGGTCAAACCAACCGTCATGATTGGTATCGGTGGCGGTTCGGCGATTGATACGGGGAAGGCGATTCGCTTCTTCGGTGAAAAAATTAATCACACGCACTTAGAAGACTTCGTGGCGATTCCAACCACAAGTGGTACGGGCTCCGAAGTCACCAACATTGCGGTGGTATCGGATACCCAGAATCACACTAAGGTTCCGTTGAGCGAGCCATACTTAACGCCTAACGTGGCCCTGCTTGATCCGCAATTGGTCATGACGGCTCCGAAGGCCGTGACTGCTTATTCTGGCATGGACGTGTTGACCCACTCGCTGGAAGCGTTGGTTTCCAAGGGGGCCAATACGATCACGGATGCCTTGGCCGAGAAGGGCATTGATGTCATCACCCATGATTTAGTAGATTGTTACCAGCATGGAGATGACGTGACGAAGCGGCAAACGGTTCATGAAATTTCTTGTGCAGCCGGGATGGCCTTTACCAATGCTGGACTGGGTTTCTGTCACGCGATGGCCCATCAATTGGGCGCTAATTTCCACGTGCCCCACGGCTTGGCCTGCGCGATGCTGTTGCCCTATGTTGTGACTTATAACGCCGAACACTCCGAGGTCGCCATGCATAAATATGCTGAGGCCGCGCGCAAAGCGGGACTGGCTTCACGGGGCTTGTCCGACCGGCTAGCGATTCAACGCTTACGCAATCGGATTCATCAAATGATGATTCAAATGGATTGTCCGCTGACGTTGCGGGCCTTCGGAGTTGAAGTGAAGGATGCTGAAGCCAAGACCCAAGTCGTGATTGATGATGCCAAGCTGGATGCAACCTTCGTGGGAAATCCGGTCGTGCCAAGTGATGAGGACTTGAAAGCCGTATATCAGAAAGTGATTCGGTAACTAATTTGGAAATAAAGGAAAGATGACGTATGCCAAAAATTTTATCAGTAAATGCGGGGAGTTCCTCGCTGAAATTTAAATTGTATGCCATGCCAGCCGAGACCGTGATCATCAGCGGCCTGGTTGACCGGATTGGGCATTCGGACGCCGTATTTACTTATGATTATCAAGGCAGCCATCATCAAACCGTTCAGAATGTTCAGGACCATACGGCAGCTGTGCAACTGGTCACAGATGCTTTGCTAGACAGTGGCGCAATCGGTGACAAGTCCGAGATTGTCGGTATTGGCCACCGGGTAGCGCATGGTGGTCGTGACTATACGCAATCGACCGAGATTACGCCGGTGGTTCAACAGAAGATTGCCGATCTGGCAGACGTTTCACCCTTACACAATCCGGTGAATTTGCTGGGAATTGAGGCGTTTGAAAAGCTCATTCCCAATGCCCGGGAAGTGGCGGTGTTCGACACGTCATTTCACAGTACGATTCCGGCAAAGGCCTATATGTATGCGTTGCCATACGCGTACTACGAAAAATATGGCATTCGGCGCTACGGCTTTCACGGTCAGTCTCACCAGTACATTTATAGTGAGGTCAATCGCCGGTACGACCAGGACTTTTCGCGACAAATTATTTCCTGTCACCTAGGTAACGGTGCCAGCGTTTGTGCCATTAAGGACGGACGGTCCGTGAACACGTCAATGGGGTTCACGCCGCTGGCTGGGTTGGTGATGGGCACGCGTTCTGGGGATGTCGATCCCAACATCCTGCCATTTCTGGAAGAGAAGGAGCATTTGAGTGCGGCGGACGTGCGGCAACTATTGAATCACAAGTCGGGCCTGTTGGGACTCTCGGGCGTCTCCAATGATGTGCGGGACGTGCTTAAGGCAGAAGCTGACGGCAACGAACGGGCTAAATTAGCACTTCAAGTGTACGTCCATCAGATTCAAACCTACATCGCAGCCTATACGGCCGATTTGGGCGGTCTCCAAACCTTGGTCTTCACAGCCGGCGTGGGTGAACACTCTGCACCAATTCGTGAGCGGGTATGTGCCGCCTTGGGCTATTTGGGCGTGAAGATTGATGCCGATGCCAATGAGGATAATGACCTGGATATTTCGTCGGCGGACAGTCACGTGAAGGTCTTGGTCATTCCAACCAATGAAGAATTAGTGATTGCACGGGAGACAAAGAAAGTTTTGGACAGTTAGGAGAAGGCGAATAAAATGGCTCGAGACATTGCCCGTTCAATTCAAGAGTATGTTCCTGGTAAGCAGGTAACGCTGGCCCACATTATTGCCAATCCGACACCCGATATCTACGTGAAACTGGGGATTCAAACGACGCGAAATGCGTTGGGAATTTTAACCATCACCCCCAGTGAAACGTCAATCATTGCTGGGGATATTGCCACGAAGGCTAGCAACGTTGATTTGGGCTTTATTGATCGGTTCAGCGGGTCAGTGGTCATTGTGGGTGAAGTGTCCGAGGTTGAAGCGGCCTTACGTCAGGTTGTGACGACCCTCCGCGACCTGCTGGGCTTTGATGTGACCGACATCACACGGACGTAATGGGGTGGTCGAAATGCTGAGCCAGCGGACGTTAGCTTTGACCGGTGCCCCCAATACCCGTGAGCTTGGCGGGTACGTTACCCGCAGTGGCCAACGTGTTCGGACCCATGCCTTGCTACGAGCCGACAATCTCGCCGAGTTAAGCCTGGCGGACCAACGAAAATTGGTGGCTTATGGCGTGACCGTGGTGGTGGATACGCGCTCACACGCTGAATGGGTGACCGCGCCGGACAAGGTGCCACAGTCGATTCAGGTTTGTCACGTGCCCATCTTTAACAACGATGAAACTGAAAGCACGCAGACGATTCAACGCCTGAATCGGTATTACGCTGATGATCCCCGGAATGGTTATCGGCGCATGCTCCGGGTTTACCGGCGATTGGTCCTTAGTGCACAGCCACGGCAGGCGTATAAACGGTTCTTTGAGCTGTTAGCGACGCGGGGCGCGGGAACCACGATTCTTTACCACTGTACATCTGGCAAGGACCGTACCGGTATGTGTACCCTCTTATTGTTGGGGGTGTTGGGCGTGCCCATCGCACAGATTAAGCAGGACTATTTGGCGACAAATCTGGTTTGCCTACCAGCCGTTGTGCGGCGAATTCGTGATGCACGAAGACACCACATGAACCAAAACTTTCAATCGTCGATCCTTGATTTGTCGACGGTCTCCGGTGATTATTTTGACCAAGCATTGACCTTGATTGACGGCGAGTTTGGTGGGATAAAGCCCTACCTAGTGGATTACATAGGTTTATCCGAAGCTATGATCCACCAGTTACAACGGCTCTACTTAACGACAGATTTAGCGTGAAATTCCCGATGATTAGGCGTTTTAGCGCTGGATTATTGGGAATTTTGGTATTGCTGAGGCTAGTCCTTATCCGTCCGTCTAAATTTGGCGCACGGTAAGTCGGCATTTCATGATACACTAGGATTAAAGCACAAAGGAGGTGGGTTTCTTGAAACGAATTGGCTTGTTAGCGGGTAGTCTACGTGCAGAATCGTATGCCCGCAAAGTGGTCCGCAACCTGGGATTACTGGTGCCCAACACGGTGCTGGTAGAGCCCATTTCGATTGATCACTTACCCTTATTGAGCGATCGGTTAAGCGAACAGGAGCAGGCGGCTTGTCGGGACTTTAAGGACCAGATTCAACGAATGGACGGCTTCTGCCTGGTGACGCCGGAGATTAACCGGGGGATTCCGGGATGTCTGAAAAATGCGTTGGATATGGCATCGGTTTCTGATACTGGCAGTCTGTGGGCACAGAAGCCCGTCGTGATTGTTTCCGTTTCCACCGGTGAGTTGGGTGGCTTGAGTGCCAGTCAGCAGTTGAAGCAGTTGGCGTTGGTGCTGGGCATGCAGCCCGTCCAGCCCACAGAGCTCTATTTAAGCTGTGTGCAAGAGTTGTTTGACGAGCACGCGCTGTTGACGGATGAAACGGTGCTACCGCTGTTAAGGTCGGCAATGATGAACTTATCCGCCGCGGCAGAGCAGATCACAACTGATAAAATGGAAGCGCTGACATTCAAAATTGGTGCCGATAAACTTTGTCTCATGGAGGACAACCAGTCAGTGGCACAGGCAACTTTTGAGTGGAGCACGGGGTTGCTAGTGATTCAGTCAATCACCGTTGACCCGGCGCAGCAACATCAAGGATTTGCCAGTCAATTGATGCTCAAACTCATCATGATGGCGCGCTTATTTCATTTGCGGATTGTGGCGGGCTGTTCCTACTCGCAATGGTTTTTCAAGGAACATCCAGCGATTCAAAAGGCCCTGTGTCTCTAAATAATGCTGAATAACGAGGTGTAGATGATGATCACAAAGAAAATTAACCGACTAGAAAAAGCTGACCAGCAACTTAGCACGTTTGCCGAAGTGGTTAATGGCGACCAGGCAACGCGACCGGTCACGGCGGACGACACGTTACGGGTGGGCGTTGATCTGGGGACCTCATCCATTGTGTTGGTGGTCCTGGATCAAAACGATGAGATTTTGTACGGCGCGTTTGAGTACGCCCACGCCGTTCGTGACGGATTGGTGGTTAATTTTCTGGACTCCGTACGCATTTTAGGACGGCTCAAGCAACAGGCCGAAACGGTGCTCGGGACGACTCTGACGACGGCCTGTGGGGCAATTCCACCGGGAACTGGTGAGGGGAGCGCCAAGATCGTTGCCAACGTCATTGAATCCGTTGGGCTGACCTGTCGAGCAGTGGTGGATGAACCGACGGCGGCCGCACGCTTCTTGCGTTTGAAAGAAGGGACCGTCGTTGACATCGGTGGTGGCACGACTGGCATCAGTGTCTTTAAACGAAAGAAATTGGTGTTCGTTACGGATGAAGCGACCGGTGGCTCACACATGACCATGGTTCTAGCAGGACACAATCACTGGACGACGGACCAGGCGGAACAAGTGAAGCGCGATCCGTCACAGGAATTGGAAGTCTTCGCCACCATTCGACCGGTTGTCGAAAAAATGGCCGCCATCACGAAGACGGCGACCAAGGGCCAGCCACAGGAGCCCGTCATCGTGGTTGGTGGGGCTATTAACTTCAAAGACTTTATTGCCACCTTCAGTAAAGCATTGGGGACGGCGGCGGTTAAGCCCAAGTTTCCACAATTTGTGACACCAATTGGGATTGCGATGTATGACTGCGAATAGTCAGTGAGAGGGGGACTGGATTGACATGAGAAAAGCGATGTTCGTGGGGGCGATTGGTTGCGGGAAGACGACACTGATTCAGCGCCTACACCATGAACCAATCAGCTATGATAAGACCCAGGCGGTTGAATTTCGCGGTGAAATTATCGACACGCCGGGGGAATTTGTGGAGCACCGATACTTATACCCCTCATTGATGACCATGGCGACGGGGGCCAAGCTAATCGTTGCGATTCAAAGCGCGATTGACCAGCGAGCGGTGTTCCCGCCCGCATTTACTACGATGTTTCCCGTTCAGACGATTGGGATTATTTCTAAGATTGATGAGGCGAATGCTGATCAGATTGCCTACGCTCAGGCGCAGTTAAATACGGCGGGCATTGCGCAAATCTACCAGCTTTCTGCAGTGACCGGCGCCGGCGTTGCCGATTTTGAACAAGAACTAAATAAGCTGACGGCGCCAGTGGGTGCGCAACCGGGTTAGGGTCGTTTAATAGCGGCAATTGGTATAGACCTGACAATTTTGCTAATTCTCTGTTGCTCAAATTTGGGACAAAAGAAAAGGTCCACAAACGCTGCTTGACCAACGTTTGTGGACCACTTATAGCCCGCACGGGGCTCGAACCCGTAGCTCCGCCTTGAGAGGGCGACGTCTTAAACCAGTTTGACCAGCGGGCAATGATCTTTACTAGCAATATCTAATTTACGCTATTCGTAAAAAAATGTCAACATTTTTTGCATGAAGTTACACAGAATTGGGATTTTATGCAAAAGTTGGGATTTTTACTGAAAATCTGTTGACAGCAAAAGCTGAACAAGTTAAGATTAAATAGTTGTTGACGCAAGACAACCATCATTGGGTATTCGCCAAATGGTAAGGCAGCGGACTCTGAATCCGTAAGTTACTGGTTCGAGCCCAGTATACCCAATTATTGTTTTTCATTAGCTGTCATTAGACCTCACGGGGGTTGATATGACGGCTTTTTTAGTACATTCCGTTTTTTTGTGGTATGCGTAAAAAATTACAGAAATGTCGTCAAAACGTAGCCAAAATGGCAGCCACTTTTAGGCTTAGTGGGCTGGGAACTGTCGTTAGAGATATTGGCAATTATCCAATCAACAAAATAGTAGCCGTCAATCAAACGTGAAAACGTTGAATTGACGGCCTTTTTGGTCTTTAGTTGGCGGTCGCGGATGAAACATTGGCAATAACTTTATCTACCAACGTTGCCAGTCCAGCGATGATTAGAGTACCGTCCTGTTCAAGAACTGCCACAGGTGGCAGATTATAAGCAATTTTGTGGATCGAATCTAATGCGCAAGGTCAAGTACAGCACTGAACTGCTTTTCCATCGGCTGCTGGCCATTGATTGCCTGGTTCGCGGCCGTCCAACTGAAATGGGCCTTGGTTAAGTCCGTTGGCTTATTCAGATGGGGCACCAAAAAGTAAATGTTACCAGCGGTGTTGATGCCCTTATTGAGCATGCCTGCGAACCAGTCGCTGTTCGATAAATCTGCCCTTAACAGTTGACCATCATTGGTCAGTAGCGTGCCTTGAGCGGGATAGGTCGTCAGCGCACGGCCGGCATGAATTTTCATGTGGACTTTGATCAGACCATTGATGGTTCGACGACCGTCATTGGTGAGGAGACTGTATGGTCCATAAGTTTTATAGACTGTTAGCCGATCAATCGTAAACGTAGTCGGGCCCCAACTGATGTTCCGGTTAGTGGTGGGGTGGGCCTGTTGGCTGGCAATGGAAATCTGGTGTTTGCCCAGGGCTAGGTATTCGGTCGTGGTCGTTGATTGCCGATGACCGTTTGCAGCGAAATTGTGGTTGGGAACGGTTAATGCGGCCGTGCTAAAAGCGTTAAAGAAGCCAGCGTAGGCAACGGTAGCTAGGAAGAGTAGTAGCCAGCCCGCTACCTGGTGCCGCCAGGGGTGGTTGCCAGACACGTGGGTCTCGCTGAATTTGGTGAGAGCCTTACTGGGTGCTAACAGGCGGACGAGGACCAAGCACGGGCCAACGCCTGGAAGTAAAAGCCACCACAGATAATGACCAGAACGATTCGTGTCATGCAGGCGGCGCACCGTAGCCGTGAAGCCAACGATGGTTGTGCCGCCCGTGAGTAACGAAATCACGAATAACAGGAGGACTTTTGCTGGGTTGAAGTATGCCGGCTGAAACCGGAATGCAGGGTACTGGAGAATCGTATTCAACAGCGTGATAAGCAGGCCACTGTTCAGCAATACGAGATCTAAGATTAGCCACCAGAAGTTCGCGCGGTCTAGGCGAGAGTTAAGTTGAAAGGCGTCCTGTACCCCAACTCGCAGCGGCTTGAGCCAATTTAGTGGATGACGCTGGTGGGATGGGTGCAAAGTAGTTTCCTCCAAAAGTAATGTTTGCTAATAACCAATATTTAGCTGATTTATCTAATGCTATTCAAACGTGAACCATTTAAAAAGACTATCAAAGATTGCTGCTAATAGCAACCTTCAATAGCCTTCAAGATAAATAATATCATCAATATAAAATCACTAATAAAATCATAGCTTAAACAGGTGGGGCTTGCCATAGAACCATCCCTGACGGAGGTCCAGTTCCAGGTCGTCAGCCATGTCGGCTTCTTCCTGATTTTCGACGCCTTCAAGAATCATCCGGAGTTTATATTCCTTGGCAATCTTTTTCCAGAAGATAAGGTGTTCTGGAATTTCATCTGCCCGATTCTCTGCCCGGAAGTTTTGCATAGCGAATTTAATTTCGGAAGCGTAGGGCAGAATCGGTTTCAAATGGTCATAAGTATTCACGCCGGTGCTGATGTCGTCCAGACTCAGCTGGATACCACGATCGTCGAAGTAGTGGACCTGCTCAATGATCTGTTCGTTGGAAACGGCTTTATCGGTTTCTTCTTCCGTCACTTCGAGTACCAGGTTAACCGGATAGATCTGTTGCTGCGCGGCAATAATGGCTTCGGCAATCGTAGGGTCAACAAACTGGCTTTGATTGACATTGTACGAAACGGAGCCAATTTTAAGACGTAACTTTTGGGCAGTCCGTTGAATGAGGTCGGCTTGAATGTCGATGGGAATCGACTCAAAGTCTTGTGGGAGGACCCACTTGTCGTCAACTTGTTGGCGAATAAGCATTTCGTACCCAATCAACGAATTGTTGGAAACGTCTAGTTGCGGCTGTAGAAAATAGCGGTACATGGTGAATGTGTCCTCCTTCCAAAGTGTCTGCTCCTATCATACTTTATTTTGACGGAATAGAATAGGGGGTTGCTCAGAAAATTCAAATAGGGGGTGATTACGAAAGTGGCTAATCGTTCAACCCCTGATATATTAATGTATATAGCAGGATATGGATTAATTATGTAAAACTTACATCAAGTGGCTGTTATGAATAAATTTATGCGGTATACTGTAGATTAGATTGATTCTTAAGCCGTAAACTGGCTCAACCAGTTAATTCATTACTGTCATAAGGAGACTGATTCCATGTCATGGAGTATGTGGCTAGTGCCGCCGATCATTACTAGTATTTTCTTTGTCTTAGGAATCATCACACTCTATTGGTCAATTTTCACCTGGGTCACGGCGAAGGTCGAATCCAGTAGCAAGCCCTATAACGTTAAACGGGTTCAGGTTATCTTGGGAACGAGCTGTGCGGTCATCTCGGTTTTTGCCCTCCAACTCATTGTTCGTGACAGCCATTTGTCCTGGACGTTTACGAATTTTCAACTCTTACTGTTGATCTTTGTGGCGTATTTCCTACAACTAAAAATTCCCAACTGGCTGATCCTACTGGCTGGTATTGGGTTCATGCTGATGAACGGCAACATTTCTGCAATCCTGTCGTGGGGTTACACGTTGCTCTTCGTTCTATTCTACATGTTTTCTTACCAACAAAGTACCCATCTCTGGCGCGCACCATACACCCGCTACATCACTGTGGCGACGTGCTTTGGTCTGGCCTTGTGGTTGTTCGTGAAATTTCGGTTTCACTTGCCTTGGACGACGTACTGGATTGAAATGGGGGACTATCTGGTCCTGGCAAGCTTGATGTATGGCTATTTCAAAATCCAGGACAAGGATCGCCGCATCAAAGACCGCCTTTTCCAGTCAGCAAATTGGGATGCCCTGACACACGTTCAGAACTATGCGGCGTATGACCGCGCCATCGGGTATCATTTCCGGGAGAGTGTCATGCACAACAAGGACCTGGCCATGGTGATGTTTGACATCGACCATTTTAAACGGGTGAACGATACCTACGGCCATTTGGCGGGGGATGAAGTCTTGAAACGGGTAGCCAGCGAGGTTGCCAATGCGATCAAGGCCATCAACCCAGAAATTATTCTGTACCGAACGGGTGGCGAGGAATTCAACATTCTGCTCCCCGGGTACGACATTAACCGGACGCGACCGGTCGCGGAGGCGGCCTTTGACGCGGTAAAGAACTTGAAAATTCCGTACAATGAGGAGACCCTACAGGTGACCATCTCTGTCGGTGTTTCCGTGTTAAATGAAGGGGACCACAACCCGTTAGATTTCTACAAACGGGTCGATGCCAATCTGTACCACTCAAAGCAGACTGGCCGTCACCGAATTACCATTGGTTAACGATTTCGACGATGAAACGGCCCCCAGTCAGTGGTGGTCGTTTTTTGTTGCGGTAGGTAAGGGCGCTAACCGTTACCGGAATCAGCGACGCTTTATAAATATTTAAATATCAAATCCATGCGGTCTTGCACAAAATCGTGTAGAATACCAATTAACCGGGAAACCCCCGGGTAGAATGGAGCGATCATCGTGATTTTATTACTGTTATTGTTACTACTACTTTTTCCCATCTTACGACTGGTCTTCGGCATGGCCGGCTGGTTGTTGGGCCTGGTGGGAACGCTGATTATCGGCGCTATCGTCCTGGTAGCGTTTGCGGCGTTGTTCCGGTTCTTTATCGTGGCGGTGCTGGTCATCGGCGGCGGCCTCTGGGCCTCCCACGCTCTTTTCAGCTAGCCGCTTTGACTTTCGCTTCGCCTGCGGCAGTTCAGGACGCACCTGCTGTGGGGACCGCCTCCAGCCTGGGAAGCGGTCTTCCGGCTCGCTTTGAAAGCTCGCAAAGTGCGGCGAGTTTCCAAAGACGCCCCGTGGTGTAGGCTGGGAAGAACCCCAGCCAACGCCACCGACACAGCTGCCGATTACTGACTGCCTCCGGCTACGCTACTGTTGGCTGCTAGCTGAGCGCGTTCAGCTGCATTATCAGTACTCACTGGACGCGGCGGATATCTCCGCGGGCTGTTCCTTCAGTTCAATCCTTGTATTGGTGATGGCATCATCGATAGTTTCTACCTCAATTAATTTAATTTTGCGTTAACGAAAAAGGTCCGAGACAACGCGTCTCGGGCCTTTACTATTGATGATTTTAGGTTGGTTAACCCAGTTAAAAATAATTTCACTGCGTGGCTTACTCGAATGACAGCTCTACCAGGTACGCCTGTTCGGCGGGGATGTGGCTGGTGGTGATCCAGACCTCACGATAGTCTAGTTTGGAACTTTGCGTTCTTTCGAAGAAATCGTTGAGCAGATCACCGTTCATTGCCAGGAAGTCGTCATCCATGCGGTTAACCAGCAAGTGGCCAACCGGAAAGTACAGTTCCGGATTGGCAACGGGGACCGTGTCGGGGACGCCGATGGCGATGACGTTGCTATTGCGCTGCGAGATAAAGCGCACCTTGTCTTGGTGCCGGTGGATAAAGGTTAGGACATTATAGATTGAATCTGAATTACTCGCCATGTTTATGCTCCCTTCGGTGACCCCATTGTAACAAATCTTTTGTAGTTTACCAGCTTAAGAGGCTTGATACTAGTGGGTTCTTTCCGGATTTGGCGGTTAAGGATGGCTCCTGAAAATCTGCTAAAGTTTGGTGTTGCTGGATTGGAAACGGATACAATTATTGCTGAATTTTTAAATCATAATTTTTTCGGTGAACGGGACAATTGCGGTGGATTGTTGGCAAAATGGCTTGTATTTCACTGCCAATCGAAAGGGTTAGGACGTTTGTCGGCCAGCCCCTGAGTGCAGATAAATAATTGCGAGAATCCTTTATTGCAAACACAATTCAGGCGAGTATAATTATCGCATATGCGTTTTGATGTTTTATAGAGTAACCTTAGAAGAAAGAAGGCCAAATTTCTCATGATGCGACTTGCCCGAAAACACTTGGACTGGTGGGCTGTAGCCCTTGCTGTTGGGTTTATGATTATTCAAGTTGCCTGTGACCTTTCTTTACCGACGTTGACTTCGGACATCATCGATAAAGGGATTGCCAACAACGATATCGGCTACATCTGGCGGACTGGTGGCCAGATGCTCCTGTTGAGCTTCATTGGGGTGCTGGGTGCCGCTGGTAACGTTTATTTTGCGTCGACTCAGTCGCAGAAGATGGGCCAACGAATCCGGACCAATTTATTTAAGAAAGTTACGTTTGCTTCTACCGAAGAGTTTGAAACGGTCGGGAATGCTTCATTGATTACCCGGACGACCAACGATGTGGTGCAGATTCAAAACGTCATGGTGCAAATGCTGCGGATGATGTTGATGGCACCAATTATGTTAGTTGGGGCCGGGATCTTGGCCTACGTGAAGAGTCCCCGGTTGACCATGGTCTTCCTGGTTGCTTTGCCAATCTTGGCACTGTTTACTGGGCTGATCATGTACTTTGCCGTGCCATTGTTCAAGAGCCTGCAAAAGAAGATTGACCGGATTAACTTGGTCTTCCGGGAAGGCTTGACTGGGGTCCGGGTCATCCGGGCCTTTAACCAGGATAAATTTGAACAAGACCGATTTGAAGGTGCCAACCAGGATTACACCAGTACTGGGATTAAAGTCTTCATGATTGTCTCCCTGATGTTCCCCGTAATTACGTTGATTGTCAGTGGGACTAACATTGGGATTGTCTGGTATGGGGGCCAATTGATTGGCCATCAAGCAATGGAAGTGGGTAATTTGGTTGCCTTCATGACATATGCTACCCAGTTACTGATCAGTTTCATGATGGTTTCCATGGTGTTCGTGTTTGTACCCCGGGCGCAAGCCTCTGCTGCACGGATCAACGAAGTCATGGACTTGAAGAGCAAAATTAATGATGCTGACCAACCAGTCGATTTGAAGACCGACACTGCCAGCTTAGTCTTTGATCACGTGAACTTCCGCTATACTGGGGCTGAGAAATTGGCTTTGGCGGACGTGAACTTTGCGGCGACGGCCGGGCAGACGGTGGCGATTATTGGGGGGACCGGTTCGGGTAAATCCACGCTGGTCAACCTGATTCCGCGACTGTTTGATCCGGAAAGCGGCCAAATTAAGTTGAACGGCACGCCGTTGACCGCAATGAGCCAAGAAGCCTTGCACGCAGCCATTTCCATTACGCAGCAACAAGCTGTGCTGTTCTCTGGTACCGTGCGGAGCAACATGGTGTTTGGGATGCCAGAGGCGACGGACGCTGAGATTTGGCACGCCCTGGACGTTGCGCAAGCGAGTGACTTCATCAAAGAAGAGGGCGGCCTCGACGGGGTGGTTGAACAGAACGGAGATAACTTCTCCGGTGGTCAACGCCAACGGTTGGTGATTGCACGGACGATTTTGAAACGCGCCAGTGTCTACATTTTTGATGACTCGTTCTCTGCCTTGGACTTCAAGACGGACTCCCTGTTAAGACAGGACTTGCGGAAAGATGAACAGGTGCAAAATGGTGTGACGGTCATCGTTGCCCAACGGGTCTCCACGGTTGCCGATGCCGATTTGATTCTGGTCATCGACGGTGGGAAGATTGTTGGTCAAGGGACACACGATGAATTGAAGGACACCAACAAGACTTACCAAGAAATTCTGGAATCACAACTGCGGAAGGGGGATACCGTCGATGCGTAATGGACGCGGTGCCGCTACCAAACAACGGCCACAAAAATTTTGGAGAACGACTTTCCGGTTGTTCCGCTACATGAAAGCCTGGCTTCCCGGTATCTTCGTCGTCTTAGTCTTCGCCATCGTCTCGGTAGTCTTACAAATTAAGACGCCTAAGATTTTGGGGCAGGCCACGACCGAACTGTTTAAAGGCGTGATGAAGGGGACGGCTGAAATTAAGGCCGGAATCGCGATTCACAGCCTGCCAGTTGACTTTGGTAAGATTGGCCACATTCTCCTGGTCGTCGGCATCATGTATGCCGGTGCCGCTTTATTTGGGATTGTGCAACAGCTGATTATGAGTTGGATCTCCCAAAAGGTCGTTTACCGGTTACGGCGCGACCTGAAGGAAAAGATGCAACGCTTGCCAATTAGTTACTACGACACCCATAGCAACGGGGATCTGATGTCTCGGATGGCCAACGATATGGATAACATCGGGGGCACGCTGCAACAGACCTTGTCGCAAATGGTGACGAGTTTCTTAACGTTCTTCGGTGTTCTGTACATGATGCTGACCATCAGTGGGTGGTTAACGTTGGTTGCCCTGATTTCCGTGCCACTGAGTATTCTGGTGGTCGGAATCGTGGCACCAAAGTCACAGCGGTTCTTTGCGAGTCAACAGAAGAACCTGGGGCTCCTGAACAATACGGTTGAAGAAACCTACGCTGGCCATACCGTGGTCAAGACGTTTAACCGCGAGGATGCCACCCAAGAAGAATTTGAAGAGCATAACCAAAAGTACTACCAATCAGCGTGGAAGGCCCAATTTGTTTCTAGTTTGATTTTTCCCCTGATGAACTTCGTCAAGAACCTGGACTACTTGGCCGTCGCCGTTATCGGTGGGATTCAAGTGGCCAACGGGACGGTTAGCTTGGGGAACGTGCAAGCCTTCCTACAATACACTAACCAGTTTTCACAGCCAATCACCCAGATGGCCAATTTGACCAACACGATTCAAGCCACGATTGCTTCCGCAGAACGGATTTTCTCCGTGCTGGACGAAGAAAACATGACCGAAACGAAGACCGCTGAGTTGCCAGAACACACGGCCGAAGCGGGCAATGTCATTGAATTTGATAACGTGGCCTTCAAGTACGTGGGAAATAACCCGTTGATTGAGGACTTCAATCTGAAGGTTAAACCGGGCGAAATGGTCGCGATTGTCGGGCCAACCGGTGCCGGGAAGACGACCATCATCAACTTGTTGGAACGCTTCTACGACGTCGATGCTGGCCAAATCAAGTACCGTGGTCAGGACACCCACGCCGTTGGGCGGACAGACTTGCGCCGTCACTTTGCGATGGTGCTCCAGGATACTTGGCTCTTTACCGGCTCGATTTTTGATAATATCAAATACGGGCGGGAAGATGCGACGGAAGAGGACGTTTACAAGGCTGCTAAAGCGGCCCACGCGGACACCTTTATCCGGCAGCTGCCTGAAGGGTATGATACTGTTCTGAACGAAGCAGCCACGAACATTTCGCAAGGGCAACGGCAACTGTTGACGATTGCCCGGGCGTTCGTCGCTGATCCAGATGTCCTCATCTTGGATGAAGCCACGAGTTCAGTCGATACACGGACAGAAATGTTGATTCAACAGGCCATGAAGCGCCTCTTGGCGGGCCGAACCAGCTTTGTGGTCGCTCACCGGTTGTCAACGATTCAAAATGCCGAAAACATTGTGGTCATGAACCACGGCCACATTGTCGAAACGGGGAATCACAACACGCTGTTAGCGGCCAATGGCTTCTACGCCGACCTCTACAACAGTCAATTCACGGGCAACGACTTGGCTTAGGCTAAGTGTGTGTCCGACGTTAAAAGGAAAATTTGTGCGCTACCAGATGCTTGGCGGGGCACTTTTCTTTTGGATTGAAGAATGAAAGCCCAGCTAACAGGGATGCTAGCCATAAAGTTGGTTGGAGATTACCACCTGCGGCTGTCAGAGATTCCGGCTGCTATGGGGACCGCCTGCGGCCTGAGGGGCGGTCCTCCGGCTCGGTTTGAAGCCTGTCCAAAAACGACAGGCTTCAAACGCGTCCCACGATGTAAGCTGGTTCCCAGCTAACACCGTCGACACAGCTACCTCCACCTCTGGCCTCCTCCGGTTATGGTTGTTCTTAACGTGACATTGATGTGATTATCGCTGGACTGGCAACGTTCGTCTATAATAATTTGCGATAATAAATGGTTACTGTCCCTGTAGATTCAGCCGTGGGATTTGGTCATTCGACTTTACATTGCCGAAACGTGCGTCAGGTGGCAATTGGGTTCGCTTAACACGGCCACACTCATTTCTTCCTCGGTGCTCCAGCCTAACTTTTGTGAACGACTTCCCGACAGTTTAGCCGGTGATGAATTCAATTCATGGTGGCAAACTGGAAATATGGCTCAGACATTAAATGCTTGGCACGGGTTCAACCGTTTTGATATGAAAGGCTAGTGAAAATAAGCCAGCAATAATGAGCCAACGGCAATTAACATTTGTTGAAACTTAGTGCATCCGTGTGAGTGACCAGAGGCGAGTCAAGGTGCCCAGCTGTGTCGATGGCATTAGCTGAGTGATTTTCTCAGGTCAGGCCGTGGGACGACCTTGGAAATGTGCGGCTGGGTAAAGCGAGGCGGAAGATTGTTAGAACGCTGCGTTTCCAGTGACAACGGAGACGAACCTTAGTACTGGAACATTGGGATAACCAGTGATGGCGAACACACCGGACAATCCGCAGACGTCAAACGCGTGGTACGGATTCAATCAATGTAAGCCGCAGGGCTGGTGAAAATGGGCTAAGCCGTGGGAATTGCCTTAGTGGCGTCAGCCGCTTAGGCAATTGGTATCTTTGAGACGCGTTTCTTAGCGGCTCAAAGTAAGTCTGGAGACCGCTTTTCGGCTCCAGACGGCCGCCCACAGCGGTCCGGTCTCATTTTCACCAGCCCGGAGGCACTGGCGAGGCCAAATAAAACTACCACTAAGGTTTAACACAATCTTGGATTGCCAACCGAGGTGGCGGATGGGTACAATGGGGGCTAGTAGAGAAGAGAGAGGTGCAATCCATGACGTATACGCAAACGAAAGCGGCCCTGCAGCGGCTGGTGGCGGAAAAAGTAGTCCCTGG
The DNA here is from genome assembly GCF_003946245.1 of Levilactobacillus cerevisiae. GTDB lineage: Bacteria > Bacillota > Bacilli > Lactobacillales > Lactobacillaceae > Levilactobacillus > Levilactobacillus cerevisiae. Next base: position 80,031 of record NZ_RHNN01000007.1, on the reverse strand, counting down.
CGTGAGCTTTGCGCTGATTGACGGTGACCGAGTAGAAACTGGCCAGTACGGGCAAGCGGCACTGATTCCGCAACCCGAACCCTTGCGACCAGGGATGTTGTATGACGTGGCTTCCTTGACCAAGGTGGTGGCGACGCTGAGTGTAGTTCTTCAACTCTTAGCGGAGGGGCGGTTACGGTTAGATGACCCCCTCAGCGATTACTTACCCGAGTGGTCAGACACGCGGGTGACGGTGCAGCACTTACTCACGCACACGTCAGGCATTACGGGCTACATCCCCAACCGCAACCAATTAGCGGCCTCCGAGCTAACGGTCGCGTTATCCCACCTACACGTGGGGCCGACGTTTAACCGGCAAATGGTTTATGCTGATGTGAACTATATTTTTCTGGGGTGGATTGTGGAAAAGGTGTTGGGGGAGCCGATTCAAGTGGTCGCTCAGCGGCGGGTGTTAACCCCCTTAGGCATGGTGCACAGTACGTTTACGCCGACCAATCCATTAAATTGCGTACCCACTGCTCAGACGACGGAACGGGGATTGATTCGTGGAGAAGTCCACGATCCCAAAGGTTACGTCCTCCAGCGGCGGTGTGGTTCGGCGGGCTTGTTCAGCACGGTCGATGACTTAGCACGCTTTTGCCAGGCCTATTGTCAACCGGAAAAGGTGCCGGCAGTCTTGCCACCGGTGCTGATTGAACAGCTGGCAACGGATTTGACGCCCACCGGTACGGCTGGCCGCTCACTGGGCTGGGCGCTGACCACGACCCAATGGCCGACGCCCCACCGCGTGATTTGGCACTCGGGCTTCACCGGGACCTACCTGGTGATTGACCAGCAGGCGCATCAGTCCATGGTCTTCCTGACCAATCGGGTTCATCCGGTGGCGCCTAACGAACCGTATTTAGACCAACGCAACGCCGTGATTGGCACGTATTTGGCGGAAAAGAGCCGGTACAATCAAGCTGATTTTAGCAAATAGGGAAGAATAAAACAGGCACTAGCACATCCTCACAAAGTGGGAATGTACTAGTGCCTGTTGGCGTTAATATGTTCTGTTCAAAGTCATTAGAAGGTCGCTGGAATGGGTAAAGCTTCCTGCTTGCTGAAGTCGACGTCCGGGTACTTGCGTTGCAGGGCCGCAATCAGCAGGTGCTTCGCAATGTCGCCGTTCCGTGTCAGGATGGGGCCGTGGAAGTAAGAACAATAAACGTTCTTATAAATAGCGCCCTCCGTACCGTCTTCACCGTTGTTCCCCTTACCAGAGACCACGTTACCCAGTGGCCGCTCATCTTTGCCTAGGTAGGTGAGGCCTTGGTGGTTCTCAAAGCCGTGGTAAGTTTCGCCAGTTTCCTGGTTTTTGATGACAATGTTACCGATGAACCGGTTGTGGTCCTGGGCCAACGTGTAGTGGTCCAGAGCGCCAATACCGGGCAGTTTTTCGCCGTCAGCCCCAATGTAGTAGTGGCCCAACAATTGGAACCCGCCACAGATGGCTAAAAGTGGGCCGCCAGACTCGATGAATTTAGTTAATTCGGCTTTTTTAGTTTGGATGTCTTGCGAGACGATGGTCTGCTCAAAGTCTTGGCCACCACCGAAGAAGGCGAGGTCGTAAGCAGCAGAGGTAAAGTCTTCTTCCAGACTAACCACCTTGACGTTCAAAGTCACGTCCATTTGCTTGGCATAGTAGTTCAACGCCAGAATATTTCCAACGTCGCCATAAGTGTTCATCAGGTCGCCGTACAAGTGGGCGACGTTTAGTTCGTAGCTCATATTCCGAGTCCCTCCTTGACGTAACCTTTATCAGCCAAAATTTTGCGCATCTGGAGCATAGCCGTGTAAGTTGCCAGCACGTAGACGTGGTCAGTGGTAACCTTCTTAATTTCGTCGACCACTTTTTCCAAATTGGGCTCGACAATGTGGCGGTCATCTGGAATTCCAGCCACTTTTAGCCGGAACGTGATGTCCTTGTAACGCTCGCCACCGGTAATCACCGTGGGGATGTCGCGGTCAGCTAACTGTTCAAAGTCGCCGTCCCAAATCCAACTGGTGTCGATACCATCGGCGTAGTTCGCGTTTAACAGGCCAACCAAAGAGAAGGGCTGGGTATCGGTACCAATCATGTGCAACACTTGATCCAATCCAACTGGGTTCTTGACCAGAATAATGGTGACCCGCTTGCCGTCGACGTCGATGACTTCTTGGCGCCCGAAGACCTGTTGATTGGCATTGAAGGCGTTACTGATTTGTTCCGGCTCGACACCCATGAAACGGCCCACGGCATACGCTGCCAAGGCGTTATAAATGTTGTAGGTGCCCCCAACTTGAATTTTGAAGGGGTGACCGTCAATTTCAAATTTAGAAGACGTTGGGGTTTGTGCGCCTAGTTTCGTCAGCCGGTAGGTCAATTCTGGCCGCGAGAAGCCACAGTTGGGGCAGAAATACTTGCCCTGGTTGCTGTAGGTCAGTGAATGGTAGTGCAGGATGTGCTCACAGTTGGGGCACAACACGCCGTCCGTATTGGGTTTTGCCTTCATGTCGGTATCGGGCTGGTCATCGAAACCGTAATATTCGATGGGGTTTGGTAACTCCTTGGAATGGAAAATGGGGGAGTCCCCGTTGGCAATAATCGTTGCCTTGGGCGCCAGTGCTACGCCATCTAAAATCTTTTGGTAGGTGGTGTAAATTTCACCGTAGCGATCCATTTGGTCCCGGAAAATGTTCGTGAAGACAAATGCTTTCGGTTCAATATATTGGGTGACCTTAATCACGTTGGCTTCATCGACTTCCAACACGGCTAAAGGTCGGCCGGTCTTAGGATTTTTAGCGTTTAAAAAAGTCGTGACGATCCCTTGTTCCATGTTGGAGCCAGTCGGATTCGTCAGAATCGTCGGAAATTTTTCATGTAAAACGGAGACGGTCAAGGCCGTCGTCAACGTTTTACCGTTGGTTCCTGTAATCACAACCACGTCGTACTTGGCACCCAATGTACGCAAAATATTTGGGTCAAGCTTTAACGTGATTTTTCCGGGCAGGGAACTCCCCCCGTGTAGAAACGTGTGGAGAAACCAGTAAGAGGATTTCCCCGCGAAGGTGGCAACGCCGCTTCTGAATGACATGCAATTTCGCTCCTTAATCGCGACAAGATTTTTTAGTGTCGGTTTCCTTAATATTCAAGCCTTAATTTTAGCATTTTTTCCGCTTGAAAGGGAGCACAACGCCCGAACTTTCTAAAAACGCAAGGAAACCGCCGGAATGGCCTGTTCTAACAGAACGTATTTGAGAGCAGCTTGTGGATGATTGGCCGCCTGCGGCTTCCAGGACTACGCCTGCTGTGGGGCCGGTTCCAGCCTGGAGAGCGGGCTTCCACCTCAACTTTAAGCCGCGAAGTTCGCGCGTCTCAAAGGTTGTCCCATGGCGTAAGGCCGAGAAGAACGCTCGGTCTAACGCCATCGACACAGCTGGCTCCGTCCTGGCTTCCTCCGGCTCTTGATGGTGTGTTGTCCGGGAAGGTTGTTGGGAGCGGCCACGGCGGTCACTTAGCGGGGGAGGTGGGCTTGTGTTCACGGTTTAGGCGTGGTGTTTCGCGTTTGCTGGACAACTTTAATTATTGGGATGTCATCTCCTGTGATTGCTGAGAGAGAAGTTTGCTTCCAAATAGGTTCAATCGCGTATTTTGCAGGCGTTGGTGTACAGTCTAATTTTTTGCGGCAAGTTAGCCACTTAGAATTTAGGACAAAATAAATACACCAAGACGTAAATCTCAGGTATCATTGGAGTTCCTACACAAACAATGAAAGAGGTCTTCGTCTTGATGCAAGAACAGCTTACCATGAATCGTCCCAAGGGTCACCCTTTAACTTTGAAGGAACACGGAAACATTGAGGAAAAAAGAGAACACAAACCTAGCGAATTAAACAGACGTTAGCCACAGGCTGGTGAAATGGGCCCAGCCGTGGGAATTCCCTTAGCGGTGGGTTTTGCCGCTTAGGGAATTGGTGCCTTTGAGACGGGGGCTCCGGCTCAAAGCATCCCAGAGACTGTCCTGTGGCTCTGGGTGTCCGCCCACAGCGTTCTGGTTCCATTTTCACCAAAATGGGGACACTGACAGTGTTGTTATACAAGTAACACTTGCTTGTCGACATTTATTGATACCGGAAGTTACCGATTGGTAGCCCACGTTTCCTTGAAAAATGTTCCACGTCGTAAATTAACCGCCGTTTGCCGAGAGGACAGTTGAAAATGGGTTCAGCCGTGGGATTTATCGCGTGAACTTCGCGATAAATGGTGACTTTGAAACGCGTTTTTCAGCGGTTCAAAGCAAGTTCAGAGACCGTTCTTTGGCTCTGGACGTCCTGCCCACAGCGTTCCAATCCCATTTTCAACTGCCCGGCAGGCGCCAACAACGACCGGCTTAATTTTTACGTGACGGTCGAATTTTCTAGGGGAATCGGCTATAATAGATAGAAACTGTCAAAAAGGTGGGAGTAAAGTGGCGCAGCTATTTTTTCGGTACGGCGCAATGAATAGCGGGAAGACCATTGAAATCTTGAAGGTCGCCCATAACTATGAGGAACAAGGCAAGCGGGTCATCATCATGACCAGTGGCTTGGATACGCGCGAGGGCGTAGGGCAAGTGGCTAGTCGCATTGGGTTGAAACGCACAGCACACCCAATTGAAAAGGATACAAACCTGTACGACGAAATTCAACGGATCGATGCCAAGGCAAACTGTGTGCTGATTGATGAAGCGCAGTTTATGACCAAGGAACACGTTTTCCAACTGGCCCGCGTGGTCGACGAACTCAAGATTCCGGTCATGACGTTCGGACTGAAAAATGATTTCCGCAACGAACTGTTTGAAGGGTCTAAATACCTGTTGCTGTATGCGGATAAAATCGAGGAAATGAAGACCATTTGTTGGTTCTGTACCAAGAAGGCCATCATGAATTTACGGTTCCACGACAATAAGCCAGTCTACGAAGGCGAACAGGTCCAAATCGGCGGCAACGAGGCCTATTACCCCGTTTGTCGGCGGCACTATTTCAACCCACCATTGGACCAGATTGGAAAGTCGCGACCAAAGTAGGAAATGTACAGTAGGTAAAGCGTGTTTGACAGTTACAGTAGGCGCTAGCTATGGTACACTGGTGGTTCGGTCTGAATAGATTCGACTGATAGACGCACGGATGCTGTAAAATTGCATCAAGATGTGACACTGTGCCTGAGTTTCACGCTTTAATTGTCGCTTATGAAATGGCAACGATGAATACGGCGTTGCCCATAAAAACTGTGTCAGCTGCAAGGATAGTGAAATGGGCCAAGCCGTGGGAATCTTCTTAGCGGTGGTATTTGCCACTTAGAAGATTGGTATCTTTGAAACGCGTTTCTCAGTGGTTCAAAGTAAGCTGGAGACCGTCCTTTGGCTCCGAGCGTCCGCCCACAGCGTTCCGGTCCCATTTTCACTATCCTGGAGGCGAATCAAGTACCAGTTTGGTTCGCTACAGACGTAATCGCATGATAATTTGAAACGAGGTTAAATCAGATGGATGAAATGTTTGACAAGCTCCAGGCCGTAGCGGATCGCTACGATGAACTGAACGAATTAATCAGTGACCCTGAAGTCATTGCCGATACACAAAAATTTATGAAGCTCTCTAAAGAAGAGGGGGAACTTCGTGAGACGGTGGACAAGTACCACCAATATCAAGAAGTCACGCAGCAAATCGCCGATGACGACGAGATGTTACGCGAAAAGCTCGACGATGACATGGACGCAATGGTCAAAGATGAATTGAAAGATCTGACCACCCAAAAGGAAAAGCTGGAAGACGACATTAAAGTTCTACTTTTGCCGAAGGACCCGAATGATGACAAGAACATCATTATGGAAATCCACGGGGCAGCCGGTGGTGACGAAGCCAGTTTGTTTGCGGCAGACCTCTTCAGCATGTACTCCAAGTATGCCGAACGTCAGGGCTGGAAAATTGAAATTGTTGACGAGAACGCGACCGAGGTTGGTGGCTTCAAGGAAATCGTTTTGATGATCACGGGTGACAAGGTTTATTCTAAGCTGAAGTATGAAAACGGGGCTCACCGAGTGCAACGGGTACCCGCAACGGAATCAGCCGGTCGGGTGCATACCAGTACCGCCACGGTTGGGGTCATGCCAGAAGAAGAAGACGTGGACATTGATATCGACCCGAAGGACATTCGGACCGACGTTTACCGTTCCTCTGGCGCCGGTGGCCAACATATTAACAAGACATCCTCTGCTGTGCGGATGACCCACTTGCCTACGGGAATCGTGGTTGCGATGCAAGACGAACGGTCACAACAACAAAACCGGGCGAAGGCCATGACCATTTTACGGGCACGGGTCTACGACTATTACAAGACGCAAGAAGAAGACGCCTACAACGCCGAACGGAAATCAGCCGTGGGGACCGGGGACCGTTCTGAACGGATTCGGACCTACAATTACCCGCAAAACCGGGTAACTGACCACCGTATCGGCTTGACGTTGAACAAGCTGGACCGCGTGATGAACGGGGAATTAGATGACATCATTGATGCTCTGATTCTATCTGATCAGGCGGCTAAGCTCGAAAACTTAAAGAACAATGGCTAAAACAACCACCATTTTGATGGCGTTAAAGGCTGCCGAGCAACAGCTGTCGGCGGCGGGATTAGAGACCAGCGTTGCCCAGTACTTGATGCAAGAGGGGCAAGGCTGGTCCTTTACCCAATTGGTACAACATTACCGCGAACCACTGACAGCGCAGGGACTAGCTACTTATGAAAAGCGGGTCGCGCGGGTGTGTGCGGGTGAGCCTGCTCAGTACGTGTTAGGCCACGCACCGTTTTATGGGCGAGAGTTTCGCGTCACCCCGGCGACGTTGATTCCGCGCCAGGAGACGGAAGAATTGGTTGAGTGGATCATGGAAACGGCGACTGACGCAACAGTACGGGTCTTAGACGTGGGGACTGGGAGTGGCGCCATTGCGCTTACTTTGGCGGCTGAACGGCCGAATTGGCAACTCACGGCGACGGATATTTCGGTTGACGCGGTGGCGGTTGCTCAGACCAATGCGCAGCGCTTAAATAGCGATGTGACCTTTGCTGTGGGTGATTTATTTACACCAGTAACCGGTCAGCGATTTGACATCATCGTATCGAATCCGCCCTACATCGATCGGACGGAGTTGTCCGAGATGGACGAATCGGTCAAACGCTATGAGCCTCAGGGCGCGCTGTTTGCGGCGAATCACGGATTGGCATTTTACCAACGATTTGCGGCGGAACTCCGGGACTATTTGGTATTGGGCGGTCAATTTTTTGCTGAAATTGGCTACCGCCAAGGGCCAGCCGTGCGCGAGATTTTTCAAACGGCGTTGCCTAATGCAACGGTGACAATTAAGGCTGATATTGATGGTCATGACCGGATGGTTCGGGTTCAGCTGTAAGTTTAGGATGGGAGATTAGAGAATCAGTATGGAAACCAAGATTTTTCAACCAAATGAAATTGACGAGGCGGCCGCGGCCATTAAGGCCGGTCAATTGGTGGCCTTCCCAACGGAAACTGTTTACGGTTTAGGTGCCGACGCCACGAATGAAGCTGCCGTGAAGCAGGTTTATCTGGCTAAGGGCCGGCCTAGTGACAACCCACTGATTGTGCACGTGACTGGTGAAGACACCGTCAAGCACTATGCGCAACCACTGTCTGCTAAGGCGGAGGCGTTGATCAAGGCGTTTTGGCCGGGTCCGTTGACGTTGATTTTTAACTTACAACCAGGAGCGTTATCGAAGGCCGTGACGGGTGGTCTGAATACGGCCGCTTTCCGCAATCCAGCGAACCAGGTAACCCTAGATTTGATCAAGGCTGCCGGGGTACCACTGGTGGGGCCCTCTGCCAATACGTCTGGGAAGCCGAGTCCGACGCTGGCCAAGCACGTTTATCATGATTTGAATGGCAAAATCGCTGGCATCTTGGACGATGGCCCAACTCGAGTCGGTGTTGAATCTACCGTGTTAGACATGTCCACGGCAATCCCGACCATTTTGCGGCCAGGTGGCGTGACGGAAGAACAATTGGAAGCTGTGATTGGCACCGTCCAGTCGAATCACCACAAGGTGGGCAAGGGAGAGATTCCCAAGGCGCCGGGGATGAAATACAAGCACTATGCCCCTAACGCGCAGGTCACCATTGTGGATGACGAGGCAGATTGGCCGGCTGCGTTGACTTGGGCCGCACAACAGGACGGCACGATTGGGGTAATGGCGTTAGACCGCACACTCGAAAACGAAACGCTACCAGCTAACACCGAGGCGTTCTCGTTGGGTGCCGATATGGCGAGTGCCAGTCACCGCCTGTTTGCGGGGCTTCGCCACTTTGATTTGGAGTCGCCCGTCACCGGTATCTTGGCGCAAGGCTTTGATGCTGAGGGCTTGGGTGCAGCATACATGAACCGGTTGAACAAGTCTGCCGGGCAACAACATTTTGAGAAGTAAAAAAGTGGGACGAAAGGCGGTTAGCTGATCATCATTGTTAAGCAGAGCCAGCTGTCTTTTGTCCCACGTCTCAGCAATATAGTTTTAGAGATACAAAACGAGTCTAGTTTTTTGTCCCGAATCCGAAATAAGTGACATAATCTACGCTGGACGCGTTAACCGTCTGGCGTATTTTTTTGGGGAAAAATGTTGGATGGTTACGTGCTAGTTGGTAACGTAGCCGAATTGAGCTTCAGCTGTGAAGGTGTTTTAGTTGTGTAGTTGTGGAAGCCAAGTTATGGTTAAGTTTAGGGCACAGCGCTAGTTAGACAGGATGCGCCATTTATAAAATAATAAATAGTGCGAAGTAGTCCCGTTGGCAGGAAAAATTTGGTAGAATAGGACTAATCACAGTTCAGGAGGGACCGCCATTGAATTTTAAAGAAAAAGATCCAGAATTATGGGGCGCCATTGCTAAGGAAGAAGAACGCCAAGAAGACACTATTGAATTGATTGCTTCCGAAAATATCGTTAGTGAAGCCGTTCGGACGGCGCAAGGGTCCGTGTTAACCAACAAGTATGCGGAAGGCTATCCGGGCAAGCGGTACTACGGGGGCACCCAGTACATCGATGTTGTGGAGCAACTGGCGATTGACCGTGCTAAGAAGCTGTTTAACGCCGAATATGCCAATGTGCAGCCTCATTCCGGTTCTCAGGCCAACCAGGCCGTTTATGCGGCATTTTTGAAGCCTGGAGACACTATTTTGGGGATGGGGCTGGACGCCGGGGGCCATTTAACCCACGGTGCCAAGGTGAACTTCTCGGGTAAGATTTACAACGCTTATAGTTACGCCCTCAACCCAGATACCGAACTCCTGGACTATGACATGATTCGGGATCTGGCGTTGAAAGTGAAACCGCAGATGATTGTTGCGGGTGCCTCGGCTTACTCACGGATTATCGACTGGCATGCTTTCCGGAAGATTGCTGATGAAGTTGGCGCATACCTGATGGTTGATATGGCTCATATCGCTGGCTTGGTGGCCGCTGGATTACATCCAAGCCCAGTTGGAATTGCGGACGTGGTCACAACAACGACGCACAAGACCTTACGCGGGCCACGGGGCGGTTTGATTCTGTCCCAAGCTGAAAATGCCAAACGCATTAACTCCGCCGTCTTCCCTGGTACTCAGGGCGGACCGTTGGAACACGTGATTGCCGGGAAGGCCGCAGCGTTCTTTGAAGACCTCCAGCCAGAATTTACCGATTATGGCAAGCAAATCATCGAAAATGCCCACGCTATGGCCGATGAATTCAATCAGGCACCCGTTGTCCGTGTGGTTTCTGGTGGTACTGACAATCACTTGATGACTCTCGACTTGTCTGAGACCACTCTCAATGGGAAGCAAGCGCAAGAGCTGTTAGATAGTGTGATGATCACAACCAACAAGGAAGCCATTCCCATCGAAAAGCTCAGTCCGTTCAAGACGTCAGGGATTCGTTTGGGGACGCCAGCCGTGACGACTCGTGGGTTTAATGCCGACGAATGTCGCGAAGTGGCGCGGTTAATCGTGAAGACAATCCTTAATCCGGACGACGAAGCGGTCCTAGCTGAAGTCCGGCAAAGTGTTCATCAGTTAACTAGTGCCCATCCATTATCAGCATTGGATTAACAAATTCGCAATAAAAACGTTTTCATTTTAAATTAGACGTTTTGGTAGCGGAAATTCATGGTACAATTGTAAGAAATCATAAAGGAGCGCTCATTCATGGGGAAGTTTCAAGTACTTGACCACCCGTTGATTCAACACAAACTAACGATTATCCGGAACAAAGACTGTGGGACTCGCAGTTTTCGGGAGGTCGTTAACGAAATCTCGACTTTGATGGCGTACGAAGTTTCACGCGATATGCCATTGAAGGATAAAGAAATCGAGACGCCAATGGGCAAGATGACTGCCAAGGAACTCTCAGGAAAGAAAGTTGCCATTGTTCCAATCTTACGTGCCGGTATTGGTATGGTTGATGGGATTCTGGAATTGATTCCAGCTGCAAAGGTTGGTCACATTGGGATGTACCGTGACGAAGAAACCCTGCAGCCTCATGAATACTTCGTGAAGATGCCATCCGACATTGATCAACGTCAGATTTTCATCGTTGACCCAATGTTAGCTACTGGTGGTTCAGCCATGATGGCTATCGATGCTTTGGAAAAGCGTGGCGCTGATCCAAAGAACATGAAGTTTGTTTGCCTGGTATCCGCACCAGAAGGGGTCAAAGCCTTACGCGAAGCTCACCCAGACGTTGATATTTACGCCGCAGCACTGGATGACCACTTAAACGACGACGGCTACATTGTCCCAGGCCTCGGGGATGCCGGTGACCGCCTGTTCGGAACGAAATAAACGTTAAAGAGATTCGGCCTTTGGGTCGAGTCTCTTCTTTATTTGGGTAAGAGCGCGGAGCAGGGCGGTTAACTGGCGAGCATTAACGGCAGGAAGGGACTAATCCCGGGCTTGGATTAGTTTCTTCCTGTTGTTAAGCGGAACCAGTTGCCCTGCGTAGCGCGTTTCAAAGGCTGCCAGACTCGGGATACTATGCGCGAAGACCAATCAGACGAACTAAGCTTAAAGACTTGCGACGGCTGAACCGGGGTTAAGCGCAAGGACCTGGCTCGTGGAGCGCGTTTCGGAAGCCGCCAGGATTAGGATGCCTTTGACGAGGACAAGTCAAACGAACTAAGTCAAAAGACTTGCTACGGCCGAATCAGGGTAAAACACTTAAAGTCAGCTCGCAGAATGCGTTTAAAAGAATCCCGCTAGCGGCTCGTCTTAGCCTCGCCAGACCATTTGCCATCAAGAACACTAACATGGTAGAAACACGTCTAAAAAGTGCCTTTAAATCACTCTTAACTGCTCTGAACACTAGGCTCATCAGTTATAAGGTTATGCAATCGATTTTGATTGCAGTATCTTTGAGTGAACAATGAACAAGCGGAACAGGTAACCAACGAAATAAGCACTTCAAGTCGCCAAAGTTCAGCTGCAAAGTTGATTAACTAACTGCTGAAGTGGAGCAATCTGTGGTAGGATGACCCTTTGCCGGTTGAAATTGAACACAATAGCGATAATAGTTACTAGACGTTGGGTGAACTGCGAAACTTTTGTGCTAGCGAGTGCGCACGCAACTACACCTTGGAACCGATAACAATCCTTTTCTAGCCTGAATTTTCGGTTGGTTCATATGAATGTTTAGACTGTGAAAAATTGTTTTGTCTTTTATCTGAATTGGTGGTATCATTTCCAGTGTGTTTGAATGGAGCGCTCGCTTCGTTCACTATTCCGCTATTCTTGAGAAAAAGCCTGAAATTATTGTGGGAGTTGGCTTGGGGATTGCGTTCATATAGTGTGGAAAAGAGGTGATATTCGGTGAGTGATGATCCAGTTTCAACCTTCCAATTTTTGGGACTGACATTTAGTACTGCCAACGTTGTATCCGGCCTAGTTGTTTTTGTGCTGATTGTGGCAGTCGTTTTTTTCACTTCCAGAAAATTGGCCATGAAGCCTACTAAGGGACAAAACTTCCTGGAATGGCTAATTGATTTTACCAACGGAATTTTGAAAGGGTCGATTTCAGCCGGCGATGTCGGTAAGTTTGGCTTGTGGGGTTTCACTTTATTCATGTTTCTCTTCATCTCTAACGAATTGGGATTATTCATCCAAGTGGCGACACGTGGGGGTGCGGCAATTGTTCGTAGTCCAACGTCTGACCCAATTGCGACGTTAACGTTTTCGTTAATGACCATGATGGTTGCCCAGTTCGCTGGTGTTTGGAAATTGGGATATAAGCGACACTTCACGAACTACCTGAAGCCTTTCGTGTTCTGGCTTCCAATCAGCATCTTTGAGGAATTCACGAACTTCTTGACGTTAGGTCTCCGTATTTTCGGGGTTATCTTCTCTGGTGAAATGCTATTAGGGGTAATCTGGGATCTGGCAGTTTCACACGGTATTGCAACGATGGTGGTTGCTATACCAATCGAAATGATTTGGCAAGGATTCTCTCTGTTCTTAGGGGCAATCCAAGCGTTCGTTTTCGTTACGTTGTCATCAGTTTATATTTCTCAAAAGCTAGAAGTCGAGGAATAAGTTTTATCTAATTTAAGGAGGAAACACAGATTATGGGAGCTATTGCAGCAGGTATTGCTATGTTTGGTGCCGCCGTTGGTGGTGGTATCGGTGACGGTATCGTTATTTCTAAGATGCTTGAAGGTATGGTTCGTCAGCCAGAATTATCAGGTCAATTACGGACGAACATGTTCATTGGTGTTGGGTTGGTTGAAGCCATGCCTATCATTTCCTTCGTTGTTGCTTTGATGGTTATGAACAAGTAGTGACATTTCCACTAATAAAATTGTAAATATCTAAAAGCAAAAGGAGGTGTCAATAGATGCTCTCACATTTAATGATTGGTCAGACGCTTTATTTTGGAGATTCCCTTTTCTACATCGTTACGTTCTTACTATTGATGTGGATTGTTAAAATTTTTGCTTGGGGTCCAGTCACGAAGATGATGCAGGATCGTGCTGATAAGATCAGTAATGATATTGATTCAGCGGAAAAGTCCCGTACCGATGCAGCTGGTTTGGTTCAACAACGCCAAGCAGCTTTAGCAAATTCTCGTTCTGAGGCACAAACGATTGTTAGCGATGCGAAGACCAATGGTCAACAACAACGTGAACAAATTGTGACGCAAGCACAAACGGATGTTCAAACAATGAAGCAAAATGCCCAAAAAGATATCGAGCAGGAGCGCCAAGACGCTTTATCCAATGCTCGGGACGATGTGGCGGACTTATCTATTGAGATTGCTTCCAAGATCATTCAACGAGAATTAAAAGGTGACGACCAAAAGGCATTGATTGATTCTTACATCGAAGGGTTGGGGAAGCAACATGAGTCTTAACAGGGCAACGGTAGCAAAGCGCTACTCCAAAGCATTATTTGAATTGTTGTCCGAGAAAGACCAACTGGAGTCAGGCTACACAGAGCTAGTAGAACTTCGGCGTGTCTTCCAGGACAACCCACAGTTGAGCACGATGCTCTCAGACGCTAGCCTGCAGGTTGCTGATCGCGAAGCGCTGCTTCAACCAATGTTGAAGCAAGCATCACCGTATATCAAGAACCTGATTCAAATGACCTATGATTACGGTCGGATGGAAAACTTAGTCGATATTATCGATGCTTTCCAAACGCTGTATGATGAAGCCCACAACACGGTTTACGCTGAAGTGACAACGGCAGTGGCATTAACCGCTGACCAAAAGGCGCAGATCGAAACTGTCTACGCCAAGCGCGTAGGTGCGGACAAGGTTATCTTGAGCAGCAAGATTGATCCTGCTGTGATCGGTGGCGTTATTATTAAGGCCGCTGATACGGTTCTTGACGGTAGCTTACGAACTAAAATTAATCGTTTACGGCAGCAACTGCTAGCATAACGAATACGGTGATAAAGAGGTGAAACTTTCATGAGCATTAAAGCTGAGGAAATCAGTGCTCTAATTAAACAACAATTAGACAGCTACAAGGATGAAATCTCAGTTGAAGAAACTGGTACGGTTACTTACGTTGGTGATGGTGTCGCTCGGGCCCACGGCCTGAACAACGCTTTAGCCGGTGAGTTGCTGTTATTTGACAACGGGGTTTATGGGATGGTCCAAAACCTCGAAGCCAGTGACGTTGGTATCGTTATCTTGGGTGATTTCACTGGGATTACTGAAGGCGATACGGTTAAACGGACTGGCCGAATCATGGAAGTTCCCGTTGGCGATCAATTAATTGGCCGGGTTGTTAACCCATTAGGTCAACCAATTGACGGTAAAGGGGACATTTCCACGGACAAAACGCGACCAATTGAACATAAAGCACCAGGGGTTATGGACCGGCAAGGGGTTAGTGAACCTCTACAAACTGGGATCAAGGCCATTGATGCCTTAGTGCCAATTGGACGTGGCCAACGTGAATTGATCATTGGTGACCGGAAGACTGGGAAGTCCTCAATCGCCATTGATACAATCATTAACCAAAAGGGCCAGGATATGATCTGTATCTACGTCGCTATTGGTCAGAAGGCCTCTACGGTGCGGTCACAAGTTTCTACGCTAGAGAAATTCGGCGCTATGGACTACACGATCGTTGTTACCGCCAGTCCTTCCGAACCAGCCCCAATGCTGTACGTGGCACCATATGCCGGTGCAGCCATGGGTGAAGAGTTCATGCACAATGGCAAGCATGTGTTGATCGTCTATGATGATTTAACCAAGCAAGCCGATGCTTACCGTGAACTTTCCTTAATCTTGCGGCGTGCGCCAGGTCGTGAAGCTTATCCTGGTGACATTTTCTACACCCACTCTCGTTTATTGGAACGGGCAGCTAAATTGAATGATGAACTTGGCGGTGGTTCAATGACGGCCTTACCAATCATTGAAACTAAAGCCGGTGACGTTTCTGCCTACATTCCAACCAACGTTATTTCCATTACCGATGGTCAAATCTTCCTGAACAGCGATTCCTTCTATTCAGGTGTGCGGCCAGCCATGGATGCCGGGACTTCTGTGTCTCGGGTTGGTGGGGACGCTCAAATCAAAGCCATGAAGAAGGTTGCCGGGACGTTACGGTTGGACTTATCTGCCTACCGTGAACTGGAATCCTTCGCCCAATTTGGTTCTGACTTGGATGCTGCCACCCAAGCGCGGTTAGCACGTGGGGCCCGGACCGTTGAAGTCTTAAAGCAAGGCTTACACGAATCCGTTCCCGTTGCTAAGGAAGTTATCATCTTGTTTGCTTTGACTCATGGCCATTTGGACAAGCTCGAAGTTGCTGACGTTTTACGTTACCAAAACGAACTGTTTGATTACATGGACGCTAGCCATCAAGATCTCGAAGACACGATTACCACGACTGGGAACTTGCCAGAAGGCGACTCCCTCGAAAAGGCCATTGCTGAATTCGACACAACTTTCCAACCAACTGCCAAGGCCGATGACGCGGCTAATACGGCTGATTAAGATACTTGAAGGAAGGATGGTGAGAAATAATGGCTGAATCAATTCATGACGTTCAACGTCGAATTAATTCCACGAAAGCGACCCGTCAGATTACGGCGGCGATGCACATGGTCTCGACCGCGAAGTTAAATAAGATTCAGAAACAAGCAGTCGGCTACCAAGACTATGTTTCTAAAGTTAAGGCTGTCGTCATGCATCTTTCGCAGTCTCATCTGTTGGATAATTCCTCAAGTAGCCTACAGTCGAACCGTCCAGTAAAGAAAACCGCCTATTTAGTTATCACCTCCGATCGTGGAATGGTGGGAAGCTACAATAGCAGCGTCTTACGGGATGCCAATGCGTTCATTAAAGAACGGACACCCAATCCAAGCGACTACATGGTGTTAGCCGTTGGGGGTACCGGTGCTGATTTCTACAAGCACCGGGGTGTTAATGTGGCGTACGAATACCGTGGGGTCAGCGATGTTCCTGAATTTAATGAAGTTCGGGAAATTGTTAAGACCGTTACCACGATGTTCAACGATGAGGTCTTTGATGAACTCTTCGTGTGCTACAACCATTTTGTGAACCGAATCTCATCTCGTTTCCGAGCTGAGAAGATGTTGCCAGTTGACAAGGAAACGATGTCGACTGAAGCGGCAAACGATACCGAAGCCACGCCATTAACGGCCGAATATGACACGGAGCCTTCTGATGAAGCTGTGCTCCAGGTTGTGTTACCGCAATACGCGGAAAGCTTAGTTTATGGTGCGATTCTGGACGCAAAGACGGCCGAACATGCATCAAGTACCAACGCGATGCAGTCTGCCACTGATAACGCTGATGATTTAATTGCGACCTTGCAACTGCACTATAACCGTGCACGTCAAGCACAGATCACGACTGAAATCACCGAAATTACTGGTGGGCAGGAAGCCTTAAATAATTAATGACGGGAGGAATTAACGAATAATGAGTGCTGGTAAAATTGTTCAAGTTATCGGACCTGTTGTCGACGTTGAATTCCCGTTGAATGATGAATTACCTGACATTAACACCGCCCTTAACATCAAAAAAGATGATGGTAGTATCCTTGTAACCGAAGTTGCCTTGGAATTAGGTGACGGGGTTATGCGGACGATTGCCATGGACGGTACCGATGGTCTTCGTCGGGGACTGGAAGTAGAAAACACTGGTGCTTCTATTTCTGTTCCTGTTGGCGATGACACACTGGGTCGAGTATTCAACGTTCTCGGAAATCCAATTGACGGCGGTGCCGAATTTGGACCAGACGCAGAACGGATGCCAATTCACCGTGATGCACCAAAGTATGACGAATTAAACCCTACGACTGAAATCCTGGAAACAGGGATTAAAGTTATTGACTTACTCGAACCTTACGTTCGTGGTGGGAAAATTGGGTTGTTCGGTGGTGCCGGTGTTGGTAAGACCGTTTTAATTCAAGAATTAATTCACAACATTGCCCAAGGCCATAACGGGATCTCCGTCTTCACCGGTGTCGGTGAACGGACTCGTGAAGGTAACGATATGTACTGGGAAATGAAGGGGTCTGGGGTTCTGAAGCAAACGGCCATGGTTTATGGTCAAATGAACGAACCTCCTGGTGCCCGGATGCGGGTTGCCTTGACCGGTTTGACGATTGCGGAATACTTCCGTGACGTTAAGGGCCAAGACGTTCTGTTATTCATCGATAACATCTTCCGGTTTACGCAAGCTGGTTCTGAAGTTTCTGCTCTGTTAGGGCGGATTCCTTCAGCCGTTGGTTACCAACCAACGCTGGCTACCGAAATGGGTCAGTTACAGGAACGGATCACGTCGACGAAGAAGGGGTCTATCACCTCTATCCAAGCCGTTTACGTGCCTGCCGATGACTATACCGACCCTGCTCCAGCTACGACTTTCGCCCATTTGGACGCAACGACTAACTTGGAACGTTCTTTGACCCAACAAGGGATCTACCCAGCCGTGGACCCATTGGCTTCGACTTCGACGGCTTTGGCCCCAGAAATCATTGGTCAAGAACATTATGACGTGGCGACGGAAGTTCAACATGTCTTGCAACGGTACCATGAATTGCAAGATATCATCTCTATTTTAGGGATGGATGAATTATCCGATGAAGAGCAAACCATTGTTAACCGTGCTCGGCGGATTCAATTCTTCCTGTCACAACCATTCTCCGTGGCTTCTCAATTTACGGGTATGGACGGGAAGTACGTTAAGTTGGAAGACACAATCCGGAGTTTCAAGGAAATTCTTGACGGTAAGTATGATGACTTACCAGAAGATGCTTTCCGGAACTGTGGCCCAATCGAAGACGCTGTTGCCAAGGCTAAGCAAATGAATGATGCCGTTGCCAACAATTAGGGAGGGATTCTAATTGGCTGATAATCAATCAGTGTTATCTGTTAGTATCGTTACCCCTGATGGCCAAGTTTACGAAGGGTCGAGCGACTTATTAGTTGTGAAGACTACAATTGGTGAACTTGGGATTATGTATAACCACGTGCCGCTCATCGCTTCTCTGGAAGTTGATGAGACCCGAGTAAAATTGGGAGAGAAGGAAGATAAAATCGCCGTTAATGGTGGTTTCTTGGAATTCTCCGACAACGTGGCGACCATTGTTGCAGACAGTGCGGAACGTCAAGACGATATTGACGTCAATCGGGCTGAAAGTGCTCGTCAACGTGCCCAAGCAACGATTGAAAAGGCACATGCTGCTCACGACGCCGACTCCCTTGCACGGGCTGAGGTTGCGTTACGGCGTGCGGTTAACCGGATCAACGTTGCCAAGCACTAAACTCAAACAAATTCTTGTTCAAACGGTCTGTCACCTACGGGTGGTGGCCGTTTTTTTGTCTCCAGGCTGAAAATTCAAAAGATAGAGCCCAGCTAACAAGGATTCAATCCGCAACACTAGTTGGTGGTTGCCACCTGCGGCCTGGGAGGCGGTCCCCTGGCTCGGTTTGAAGCCTGTCAAAAGTCGCTAGTCTCCAAACTCATCCCACGGCTTAACCTGAGAAGTTCGCTCAGGTAAGGCCGTCGACACAGCTGCCTCCATCTCTGCCCTCCTCCGGTTACGATTGATTGTTTAACGTGAAATTGATGTTAGTATCGCTGGACTGGCAACGTTTGTTTGCAGGCCTTCTTGTAGTGTATGTGTTAATTTTGATCTGAGCCGTGGGGGGGAGGACTGTCTCACAGATGTACTGTATCGTGTCCACGACGTTCTAGCTTAAAGCTGGTGAACGGTAATTCGGTCGGTTTAGACAATGCTACTTTTAGTGTTCTCACTGATTGCTGGGTAGAGGGGAAGTTTGTATTTTAACTTTCAATGTGTGGTTACCTTGTGACTGACCATCAGCGGGCACGACCCCCAAATATTCAGTGGCAATCGTTCTGAGTTTGTCCGCAATACCTTGAGCTTCCTGCGGTTGGAGCAGATTTCGTAGAATTCGCGATACTTTTTCCTGCATAAAATGGGATTCAACTATTTTTCCGCTTTAGTTGTGGTCATTCACCTAGCTTAGTACGAAATAATACGGTCGTGATTTTTTGCGCAAAGTGCAGTTCGTTTATGGTATGAACGCTGGGCAAACAGTAGCCGTTCAATGATGTTGTGACTGGTCAGTTAAGTAGTTCAAACATTAATTTAACAAATGGTTTGTTCAGTTCATCCGGTGAATTAGAAGAAATGTAATATTACAAACGCCGATTTTATGGGAATCTCAAGGACAAGGACGAAATTTTATGCTATAGTTAGTGAGAATGTTTAGGAAGGATTGAGGGAATGTCACTCATAGGACTACAGGGAATATTAACGATCATCAGTCACTTGTTTTTTATTGGACTCGCTTTTTGGGCGATTTCCGCGTTACACATTGAGCGATTAATGACGTTTTACCCCCGACAATCGCGCGTCTTAATCGTGATGCTGTCGGTGGCCGTTGGATTTGGCTGTAGTTCGTTCTTTTTAGACTTCATCGATAACGTTCGTAACCTGGGCTATCTGTTACGGTAGACCCATAAAAATCTCTGGAGGTATCCCATGGAAAAAATTATCGTTCATGGTGGGAACCGCTTAACTGGTGTGGTCCACATTGAAGGCGCCAAGAATGCCGTACTGCCAATCTTAGCAGCCTCGATTCTTGCGCAAGACGGACTCACTCACTTAGCAAATGTTCCGGTTTTGTCTGATGTATACACGATGAATAAAGTCTTACGCTTCTTGAATTTAGGCGTCGATTTTGATGAAGCTAAACGAGAAGTGACAATTGATGCGACCAAGCAAGTATCCAGTGAGGCACCGTTTGAATATGTCTCCAAGATGCGGGCATCAATTGTTGTGATGGGGCCACTCTTAGCCCGCTTAGGTCACGCCAAAGTGGCTTTGCCTGGTGGTTGTGCCATTGGGACGCGGCCAATCGACCTGCATTTGAAAGGCTTAGAAGCTTTGGGTGCCCGAATTGAACAGCATGATGGCTACATTGAAGCCTTTGCTGATCAATTGAAGGGTGCACATATCTACTTAGATTTCCCTAGCGTGGGTGCAACTCAGAATATCCTGATGGCCGCCTGCTTGGCTCAGGGGACAACCGTGATTGATAACGTTGCCCGTGAACCAGAAATTGTCGATCTTGCTAACATCCTGAACAAAATGGGTGCGCACGTTCGCGGTGCTGGGACGGAAACCTTGCGGATTGACGGTGTTGAGAAGATGCACGGCACTGAACACAGTGTGGTTCAGGACCGAATCGAAGCTGGTACCTTCATGGTTGGTGCTGCATTAACTCACGGAAACGTCTTAATTCAAGACGGTATCGTGGAACACAACAAACCCTTAATCTCTAAATTACAAGAAATGGGTGTTCAGGTAACTGAAGAACCTGCTGGCATTCGCGTGATTGGCCCTGAGAAATTACAGCCAACTGACGTGAAAACGTTACCATATCCTGGGTTCCCAACGGATATGCAACCACAAATGACCATCTTGCAGTTAGCCGCAGAGGGAACCAGCACTATGACTGAAACGGTCTTTGAGAACCGCTTCATGCATCTGGAAGAACTCCGGCGCATGAACGCTAAGTACCAAGTGAACGGCCGGACAGTCGTGATGCACGGACCGACCGACTTTAACGGTGCTGAAGTTGCTGCAACTGATTTACGTGCTGCGGCGGCCCTGGTTCTGGCGGGATTGGTTGCTGAAGGGTACACCCAAGTGACGAACTTGAAGTACTTAGACCGGGGTTACTACGACTTCCACAAGAAGTTAGCAGCCCTTGGTGCAGAAGTGAAACGGGTTTCTGTACCGGATAACGATGCGGTTGTTTTGAAAAACGCACACGTTAATAATTAGTATTTAGCGGGGTGGCAGTGATGCCGCCTTTTTGTTACGCATGAATGGGTGATGCTGCGTAAATATTTGCGAATTCGGTAAGAGCCGGAGAAAGCATTTAGAGTTCACGTAGTTTATGTTATAATGAAATGTTGAAAATTGGCATTTAAATTCAGGAGGACGCATAAGAATGGCGAAAGATATTGGCATTGACCTAGGTACGGCGAACGTTTTAATCTACGTTGTCGGCAAGGGAATCGTATTAAATGAACCATCAGTCGTAGCAATCGACACAAAGACTGATAAGGTATTAGCAGTGGGCTCCGAAGCCTACCGAATGGTGGGTCGGACACCTGGTAATATCCGGGCGATTCGTCCGTTGAAGGATGGGGTCATTTCTGATTTCGACATTACCGAAGCCATGCTCTCCTATTTCATCAACAAATTAAGTGTGAAGGGCTTCTTATCTAAGCCAAACATCATGATCTGTGCGCCAACGAACATCACCGAGATTGAACGGAAGGCCATTATTCAGGCTGCCGAAAAATCCGGTGGTGCCAAGGTTTACCTCGAAGCAGAACCTAAAGTGGCTGCGTTGGGTGCTGGCATGGACATCTTTAAGCCTAGCGGTAACATGGTTATCGACATGGGTGGTGGGACCAGTGACATTGCCATCCTTTCGTTAGGAGACATTGTTTCTAGTCGTTCTATTCGGGTTGCTGGTGACCGGATGAACGCTGAGATTGTTAATTACCTAAAGCACAATCACAACTTGATTATTGGGGAACGAACGGCTGAAACCATCAAGATTAAGATTGGGACAGCTTACCCAGAACCTGGCAACGAAGAAAAGACGATGGACGTTCGTGGCCGGGACTCCGTTAGCGGGATGCCAACCACGACGACCATCAACGCTGCCGAAGTTGAAATTGCTATCCATGACTCCGTGGATCAAATTGTTGCCGCAGCCATGGCCGTGTTGGAAACGACACCACCAGAATTGGCTGCCGACATCATTGATCGGGGTATCATGCTGACTGGTGGAGGGGCCTTGCTCGATGGTATCGACAAGCTCTTCTCCGAACGGTTGACGGTGCCAGTCATCATTTCTGAAGACCCACTGGACAACGTGGCTAAGGGTGCTGGTGTGCTCTTGGAACACATGGATACCAAGACGGCTAAAGAAAACAACTAGGACGCGTTAGAAAAAGGGGGCCTGGCGTTGCGCCACATTTTAACTTGGCTGGTTCGCGGATACCAACGGTGGATTTCACCGCTCTTTCCGCCAACCTGCCGGTATTATCCGACCTGTTCCAATTACATGTTGCAGGCGTTGGCACAACACGGTGCGTTCAAGGGCGGTTTGATGGGTATCGCGCGGATTCTACGGTGTCACCCGTTTGTGCGGGGCGGCGTGGATCCGGTACCCGATCATTTTTCCTTACGACGGAACGTGGCGGCTGAACAAGCTTACCGCCAGGCCATGAAGTTAGACGAAGAACATCCAGAATCCCCCAGCAAATAAAGGAGAGTTGGCATGAGCAAACGAGAAAAATCTGTACAAGTAAAAGTTGATGAACAAAAGCTCCCAGACGGTGGCACCATGTCCGTCCTCAAGATTGGCGACGAAACGATTGGCACTGTGACACCAGTGGAAGATCGCTTAGAAGCCCAATTGAACGACGGAGACGTTTACCGCGTAAAATCCGTTGACGAAGGTGTCGAGTTGCTCTTAAAGGACTATCACTTGCACCGCGGTTAATAAATTTTGGTAAAGTTGGCCGGGGTGAAACGTCGAATTTCACTTCGGCCTTTATAATTGAAATCAAAACTTAGTTTGAATTAAGGAGCAATCATTTTGGCAAAGAATGCGACAGAAAAAAGGGGCGAGGCGGAATCACGCATCGACTGGGGAATCATCTTTTGTGTCCTCATGTTGGCGCTGATTGGGCTGGCTTCAATCTACGTGGCGGCGAATCATGATAGTAGTGCGACCAGTATTACGTCGGCTGTGATCTCGCAAA
This sequence comes from Levilactobacillus cerevisiae, assembly GCF_003946245.1. GTDB lineage: Bacteria > Bacillota > Bacilli > Lactobacillales > Lactobacillaceae > Levilactobacillus > Levilactobacillus cerevisiae. Next base: position 57,119 of record NZ_RHNN01000007.1, on the reverse strand, counting down.
TCGCTTGGTATGTGATTGGGACCATCGCCATCATTATCATTATGCAATTTGATTCAGAGCAACTGTGGAAAGTCGCACCGCTGCTGTACGGGCTGGGCATATTCCTCCTGCTGGCGGTGTTGGTCTTCTACAGTCGGGCGTACTACATTAACACGGGTGCCCGGAGTTGGTTTGCAATTGGATCGTTGACCTTCCAACCTTCTGAAGTCATGAAGCCAGCTTTCATCTTGATGCTGGCGCGGGTGGTGACGGAACACAATAATGCCAATCCGATTCATACCATGCGTACTGACTGGGCATTGATTGGTAAACTGATCTTGTGGACGGCGCCAATTCCAATCTTATTAAAACTCCAAAATGACTTTGGGACCATGTTGGTGTTCTTCGCCATCGTGGGTGGGGTAATCCTGGTTTCTGGGATCACTTGGAAAATTATTGCGCCAGCCTTTGGGGCAATTGCGGTCGTTGGTGGTACGGCACTGGCATTGGTTACGACGGATGCCGGACGGAAGATTTTGGAAAAGTTTGGGTTCCAAGCCTACCAATTCTCCCGGGTTGATACCTGGCTGCATCCCTCCCAAGATACCTCGAACAACGGGTATCAGTTGTGGCAAAGTATGAAGGCCATTGGTTCTGGTGGCATCACCGGGACGGGCTTCAACGTTTCGCACGTGTATGTGCCGGTGCGGGAATCAGATATGATTTTCTCAGTAATCGGTGAAAACTTTGGGTTCATCGGTGGCTGTATTCTGATTTTCCTGTACTTCCTGCTGATCTACCAAATGATTCGGGTGACGTTTGATACGAAGAACGTCTTCTACGCCTACATTTCAACTGGGGTTATCATGATGATTCTCTTCCATGTTTTTGAAAACATTGGGATGAGTATTGGGCTACTCCCATTGACCGGTATTCCATTACCTTTTGTTAGTCAAGGGGGATCTGCACTGATTGGTAACCTGATAGGTATTGGATTAATCATGTCAATGCGGTATCATTATAAGAGTTACATGTTTAGTCGTAACGAATCGTTTAAGTAGAGGGAGATTATATTTATGAGTGAAATGGTAAAGTACTTCTGGACTAAAGCAGTTAACGATGGTACGCGAATTGGTTTGACCACCGAGGGCCAAGACGAATTAGGTACTGTTAAGTTTGCCAAGTTACCAGCCGTTGGCGACGACGTGAAGAAGGGTGAGAACCTGTTGAGCGTTGAAGCTGACAAGGCGGTTTCTGACATTCCTAGTCCCGTTTCCGGTAAGGTAGCGGCCGTTAACCCAGCTTTGGCTAACGATTTCGATGCTTTAAACGGTAGCGATACAGATGCAGCTTGGTTTGTCGACGTTCAAGAAGACTAATCCTCGCTGAATAATAGGGGCCGCTTCAACTCTGAAAAGGGTTGGGCGGCTTTTTGTATAGAGTGCGGAGCGGGGCGGTTAACTGGCGAGCATTAACGGCGCTAAGTGAAGGCCCCCGGGCTTGGGGGCTTTGCTTAGCGTTGTTAAGCGGAACCAGTTGCCCCGCGTAGCACGTTTCAGAGGCTGCATATTTCCGAGTTGCTCCGTGTAGAACCAGTCAAACGGGCTAAAACAAAATAGGCTCAAAGGAAAATCTCACCCTAGGTCTGGGTCATTGCTGAACCGGGGTTAAGCGCAGGAGTCTGCCCCGCGTAACACGTTTCAAAGGCCACATATTTCTAAAGTAAACCACCCCAAAACCAAGAACAAATCAGGAAAGTTAGCGGTTTCTTAGGGGTTTAGCGGCCAGTCGGGTATAATAGACTTATTAAGGGGATTGGAGTGAGTCTCATGGAAGAAAAGAACGTTTTTCATATTAACGGGTATTTAGGTCTTATTTTAGTTTTGCTTGTTCTAGCAGCGGGGGTTTACCTCAGTGCAATTGGTATGGTCATTTTGGGTGTCATCCTGGTGGTCATCGCCGTATTAGGCGCCAGCAGCTTGACAATCATTAGTCCCAATCAATCTAAGGTTCTGACTTTCTTTGGTCGTTACATTGGGACGATTCGGGAAGCCGGTTTGTATTTAACGGTCCCACTGACCAACAAGGCTACGGTGTCCTTGCGGGTGCGGAACTTCAACAGCGCCATTCTGAAGGTGAATGACTTACAAGGGAATCCCGTGGAAATTGCTGCGGTGATTGTCTTCAAGGTTGTTGACACCAGTAAGGCTTTGTTCGCCGTTGAAGACTACGAACAGTTCGTGGAAATTCAAAGTGAATCAGCCATTCGTCACGTGGCGTCTGAATATGCCTATGATAACTTCGGGGATGGTAAGGAACTGACCCTGCGGAGCAATCCAACGGAAGTTTCCAATCATTTGACGGAAGAACTACAGGAACGGTTAAACGTTGCGGGGGTTGAGATTATTGAAACACGGTTAACCCACTTGGCTTACGCAACAGAAATTGCCTCAGCTATGCTACAACGCCAACAGTCGCAAGCCATTTTATCTGCGCGGAAAATTATTGTTGAAGGGGCCGTTTCCATTACCGAAGGCGCCATTGAACGGTTATCTGCCGAAACGAGTCTGAATTTATCTGACAATCAAAAGATTCAATTGATCAACAACATGATGGTCTCAATTATCAACGAACGGGGCTCCCAGCCGGTAATCAATACTGGGAAAATTGCTGAATAATTTCAGCGGTAACGGCTAAAGCAGGACTGAATCAAGTTATAAACGAAGAATTAATGATGGAGGTTTCTTGATGGATGAACAGGTAGCAGAGGTGTTGCAGGCGCTCAGCGACTTAAATACCCAGGTCCGTACCGGGGAGGTTTATCAGTCCCTGGGTCCCCGCTTGGGTAAAATAATGGATAACATTCACCGGCGCCGGCGGACGGCTGTGCAATTGCCGGACGACGAGGATGGGGTCAAAGCAGTCCTAGACAAGTTGCGGCAACAGCTGAACGAGAACGTGCCAGTAACGCTGACCCACGAAGAGATGGACAGTCTCATCAACCACCTGTCGTCACTGGATTTTGGCCTGCGCTATCAGGGGATTAATTTTTCGTTGTACGATGCGCTTCAACAAAATGCCTTGGACAGTGCGCAATTAAATTATTTGTATGCAAAATTGCGTCAACCAGATGACCTCTTCAATCACATCTTGGAGCCGGCCAATGCCGCTATTTTTGGTCGCGCCGGTCGGGTTGCGATGTTGGCAGTTCTGTTGCATTTTATCTCATCGGAGAAAAGCCCGGTTACGGAAGACCTCCAGCCAACCGTGGTGCTCGCTGCGGCTTATCTGTGCTTAGAAACGGATACCCGCGGGTTCGTGAATCATTACGGTTGGGCGCATGCCTTCACCGCAACTACTGACCTCCTGAGCGTCCTGGCAGGAAATGCCAATCTTCAGCGGGCCGACAAGCTCTTTTTGATGATGGCCTTGCTCGAACGAATCAAGCGGCTAAATACCCCCTTGATCTACGGTGAGAATGACCGGATGGCGGCTTTCTTAACGGAGCTAGCCAACCGCCATTCACTGTACGAAGAGGCGCTGTTGCTGGCCCTCAAAAACTGGCGGCAACAGGTAGCACTGCACCGACGGCCAGATACCATTGCGGGGTGGAACCGCTTCTTTAACCGGAAGCGCCTGTTGGATTCCCTGCGTTTACAAGAAAATTTACCCAAATCACTCCAAGAATATCTGAACTCAACAATCGATTTTTTAGGCTGATTTTGTTCGCAATTATTTCGAGAAATGGTATACTGAAGGCTAACCGAAATATATACGAATAGGATGAGTGACAACATGGAAACGAAAAGCAAGTTACACGTAGGTCTATTATTCGGTGGAAATTCCTCTGAGCATGACGTTTCAAAGCGTTCAGCACACAACATTTACGACGCGATGGACAAGTCCCGCTACGACGTTAGTTTATTCTTACTGACCCGTGACGGTTTTGTCTTGAGTGACACCGCATCTCGCCGCGTCTTTGATGGCGAAGACGAGCTGACGGTCGCCGCTGAGGAGTTAACCAAAGTAGACGCATCCAACCCATTGGCACCCATTTGGAATTTATCTCAAGCAAAGGACATCGATGTCTTCTTCCCAATTATTCATGGTAACTTGGGTGAAGACGGTACGATCCAGGGGCTTTTCCGCTTATTGAAAAAACCTTACGTGGGGAGTGGCGTCTTGGCATCGGCCGTGGCCTTTGACAAAGATATGACGAAGCAGGTTTTGACGGCACATGGCATCCGGAACACCAAGTACTTGGTCTTAACACCGGACAACCGTGACGATTTTGATTACGCAAGCGTGCAAGCTAAATTGGGCGCCAACGTCTTCATCAAGCCTGCCAACCAAGGGTCATCAGTTGGGATTCACAAGGCTGGTAACGAAAAGGAATTCGACGACGGGATTGCCGACGCATTCCGGTACGATTACAAGGTCTTGGTTGAACAAACCATTGATGGTCCAGAGGAAGTCGAAATTTCCATTTTGGGGAACGAAAAGCCGCAAGCTTCTAAGCTGGGGGCCATTCGGGTGCCTGACTCAGACGTCTTCTACGACTACAACAACAAGTTTGTGGACGCCAGCGGGGTGACCTTTGAAGTCCCCGTTGACTTACCAGCAGACTTGACCGCGGAAATCACCGAGATGGGCTTGCAAACGTACGCTGCCCTTGGCTTGAAGGGGATGGCTCGCATCGACTACCTGGTTTCTAAGGATGGCGTGCCGTACGTCGGTGAAGTTAACACCTTACCAGGATTTACCAACATCAGTTTGTACCCACAATTGTGGCAAGCAACTGGCATTAGTTACGCCGACTTGATTGACCGGCTGATTCAATTAGGCTTAGATGAGTTTAACTATCAAGACGAATTGGCCTATGACTTCATTCCGTTGGATGATCATTCAGCGGCGTCGACCTACAAGCCAAAGAATTAAGACGAAATTACGGAGCCGGTGAGAGCAGAAATGCTCTGACCGGCTTTTTTGAGGAAAGGGGAGAGAATACCGTGCGCTTGTGGATGAAGGACGTCAAATGCGCCTGGGCGGCTGGTATACGTGGGACTAATTTAGCGGTTGGCTGGTGCTTAGCCGTCTTATTATTTGCCGGTCTACGACTGCTGGGAGAGGTGCCCGGCTGGAGTGTTGCTGGTTTCAGCTTAATCTTACTGACGTTGGTTTTGAGCGCTTGGCAACTAACACAAATGGCCCTGACCTTTATTGGCCGGCGTCCGGCTGCGTGGCAGAGCTGGCAACTGGTCTGGCGCAACAAGGGCACGTGGTTGCTGGTCGAACTGGGGCTAATCCTGCTAACGCTCCCCTTGGGCCTCTGGGGATTGAGTAGTCGCCTGTTGGTGCGGTTGTCGGTGCCGGCAGCTTGGGTTAATTTTGTCGGCCTTCACCGGCGGCCTGTAGGAATTGTAGTGGCATTGATCTATGTGATTGTGGCCGGTTATTGCCTGTTGTGGGGACCGCGCCATTTTCGCCGACTCACGCCACAAATTCAGCATCCCGGAACAGCGCGGCAAATGATTGCTGCCCTAGTGATTAGTGGTGGCCTGTATGTCAGTTGGTTGCTCGTGGCTGAAGGTTTGGTTGGACTCAACTGGTGGTGGGGGCCGCAACTAAGTGCGAGCGCTGCCCAGCTACTGGCCTGGCTGTCGTTAAGTCTCATTTTGTTTGGCCTCCTGGTTGCCGCGATGCTCAGCATGACCACGCTGGTTTGGAGCTGGTGCGGGCAACCCGTTGTACCCCAGCCAGAAACCTCTCGCCGCCAGACCGGCGCTTTGATTGGGGTCATGGTCTTTGCGGCGGTTTGCATTAGCACTCAGACCATTTACCAGACGCCACAGTTTTCCCAGATGGCATTGATCAGTCATCGCGGTGTCGACCACGGCCACGGCGTGCAAAATACGTTGGGCGCACTCCGTTACGTGAGCCGGCAACATCCCACATACGTCGAGATGGATCTGCACGAAACGAAGGATCACCAGTGGGTTGTCCTTCACGACGAAAATTTAGCAGCTCTCGCGGGCCGTAACGTGACCCCACACTCATTGACCCTCGCTCAACTAGAACGGCTGACAGTCCACGAAAATGGCTATCACGACCGACTAGTGGGTTGGTCAACCTATTTGAAAACGGCTGAACGCTTACATCAACCCCTATTGGTCGAAATTAAGACAACGGCGACGGATTCTAAGGGGATGGCGGCCCGGTTTGCCCGGCAATATGGGGCCCGGCTGGCTGCAGACCATTCCGCGGTCCATTCGCTAGATTACCGGGTGGTGACGCAGGTGAAGCGCACGGTGCCGCAGCTGCGGGTGGGCTATATCACACCGTTCAACTGGGTTTCACCGGCGTCGATTCCAGCAGACTTCTACTCGTTCCAGCGAATCTCAGTGAGTCAGCAGTTTATTCAGGCAGCTCACCAAATGGGCGCACAGGCCTACCTGTGGACACCGGATTCACGGGCCGCGATGACCCGGATGTGGGCGCTAGGAGCGGACGGCCAAATTACCAATGAGCTCACTAGGTTAAGGGACGTGGCTAATCAACGGCCGGCCGCAAACTGGTGGGCGGTGTTGCAGAACTTTGTCTTTAGTTATTTGTAGGTTGGTAAAGGATGAAAGTTCCAAAATGCTCAGCTAACAAAGATCCCACCCAAAAAGTTAGTTTTATTAATTGCCACCTGCGGCTGACAGAGATTCCGTCTGCTGTGGGGACCGCCTGCGGCCTGAGGAGCTGTCCTCCTCCGGTTATGATGGGGTCTTCAAAAGGACATTGATATGATCATCGCTGGACTGGCAACAGTTATCCAGAATAAGTGACCACAGTTCACGCAGTCGTTCCAACCTAAAATCGACGAACGGTATCGACATGTGTAGACTATGTTGTTGCCAATTTTCTAGCGGTAGATGACGACAACGTAATAGGTTATGTCGACACTTCTTTAGCAGTAGCTGGTAAAAAAGTGGTTGTAAGTGGACAGGATGGCCCAAGTCATGGTGAATTGTTTGCCACGAACAAGTGATGCAGTGTAGAACCATCTTAATGGCTAATAGACGAATGAAATCAACTATTAAAGGAATTATATCCGGTTAAAATTGCCGTTTATAATTCTTTTTATATTAGAATGATAAAATGGACTAGACAAATTAGAGTTCCTTCATAAAACCGCATATTGCTTGTATTCCATGACAAATCCCTTATTATTAGTATTAATGATAAATCAACCGGACTAGGCCATTTTGTCTCTGAGGGAAAGTTTTGGCGGTGAGCGTCTCCGCAAGGGAAGCATCTCTGATAGTCGTAATCGACAGGAATGTTCGGCTTTATCAAAATTGGCAACTGACCAGCGTTAGCGTACGTGAGGGAGAGAGCAGATGCGTTTATTAGGGAATAAAGTAAAGCAATACCGTAAACAGAAAAACATGTCACAACAAGAGTTGGCAGATGGAATCTGCACACAGGCAACCGTCAGCTTGATGGAAAAGAAAAATAAGATTCCAAGTATTAAAATCATGCTGCAGGTTTGCCGCCGACTCAACGTTTCCTTGACGGATGTCTTAGCTGGTGTGGGGAGTGGCATGGATGACCAGTTTGACGATATTTCTTTGGCGATTCGCCGCAATGATTTTGGTGCGGCGGTCAACGCCTTGGAAGGAATCGACATGAATGAGGTTGCAACGGCATTCGACCGTGAACGGTACCACTATTACCGTGGCTTTATTGAACTGGGCGCACACAATCGGCCAGATGAAGCTATTTTCCACTTCAACTTACTGCTGCATCGTTCTTACCAAATGCCCTGGGATCTCTATGCCATTGTGGGGAACGTGGGAATGGCTGCGGCCTACTCGAAGCGTGCAGAATTGGACAAGGCCCGTTATTATTTAGGGGAAGCCGTTAGTTACCTAGACGATTTTGAATGGCACGACGAGATCGATTTCAAACGACTGGTTTGGGCCCGCTATCAGATTGCCCAGATGTATCTGGACTTGCAACAACCCCAGCTGGCCGTGGAAAGCGTTGAATCGGCTCTGGATGCCGTTAAGCATCAGGCGTCCCTCTACTTGATTGATGTGCTTTATGAAATCAAGGGCCAAGCCGAGCAGGCGTTGATGGCGAAGACGGCGGCAAAACGAAGCTTGATGATTGCCAAGACCTTAGCGTTAGTGACGCACAACATTCCATTGCAAGAACGGCTGGCACCAGCTGCTGGGTCCGTTTTCGCTGATTAATTCTAGCAATAAAATGAAGACCAACAAGGGGCTGTGGCATCTGTCACAGCCCCTAAAACTTGTGATTAAACAAAAAACCGTCGCTGACTGGCAGCGACGGGAGTAATCTTTGAAATTAAATTAAGCTTCGGGATGTGTTACTTTAGCGGGTTGATTGTTCAGATCCGTCCGAACGACGATAACGTCACAAACAGCAGTCCGCGTAACATATTCCGTTACGGAACCAATTAAGAGGCGTTCCACGGCGTTTAAACCGGTGGCACCAATCATAATCAGGTCAGTATCATTATCACGAGGGACATCCCGCGCGATAATGGTCTTTGGTGCCCCATACTCGATGGCGTAGTCAATGCTGTCCAGACCATCAGCCTTGGCATCAGCCACGTACTTGTCAAGAGTCTTCTTGGCAGTTTCCGTGACTTGTTCAACCATGCTGGTATCAAAGCTGGAAATGTTTTGGAAAGCCCGCGTATCAACAACGTGAACGAGATGTAAATCAGCATCGTTACGCTTAGCAACAGCGACCGCTTTCTTGAAGGCTAATTCTGCTTCGTAGGAACCGTCAACTGGAACTAAAATGTGCTTGTATTGTTGTAACATATTGTTCACCTCTCATTACTTTATACTCTTATCATACGTTATTTATCGGCAAATAAAAAGCGAAAAGGTACAAAAAGAAGAGAAAAGTGTAACCGGTTACCCCTTGGGCAGCCAGTGGGCGAGGACGAGCTGAAGCGTAATCACAACAATGACGCCCACAAGAAGAACCCCAGAAATAAAAATGGTGTTATTCATGATGGTGGCAATGGCAGCGACAATGCCGATCAAGATCATGAGAATGCCGCCGACGCTCAGAACCCGGCTGAGTGGAGCGGATTCTTCGGGATGGAAGACCAGGAAAGAACGGTTACGGTGACTGTAAAAGTACCAGCCAATCCCGAGTGCGAGCAGGGTGTAACAAATCATTAAAATCGTAATAGCCAAGGGATGAATCCTCCTTAAAAAATCGGTTCTGTGGGACTAAGTATACCTGATTTGGTAGGGAAAATCATCAGGTGATTGTGGATTGTGCCGTCGGTGATGGTCGTTGGAATTGCTAGCTCAAGAAAGTTGAAATGCTGACATGGCCCGCTACAGAGTGAGGGGGTAAAGCTGAAAACTGGCAACACTGGCCAAACTTGCCGGCCTACCGTTCACCAAATTTAGGCCGGAACGCTGTGGGTAGGACGTTCCAAGCCGAAGGGCGGGCTTGAACCGCGCTTTGAACCGCTCACCCCACGTTTCAAAGTCGCCATTTTCCAAGAAGACCACATGGAAAATCCCACGGCTGAGCCTAAATTTGACTCACTCACGCCTACGTAGACGACGACCAACTCGTTGCCAGTCCAGCGATTGTCAGGTCAATATCATGTTAAAGAACAATCATATTCCAAAAGAAAAAGACCATTCAAAGGAATGGTCTTCAAAGCCGAGCTTTGGGTGATCTAAGTGGTGCCGTTAATTGTCCAGTCATGTTGACCCGCGATGACAATGCAGGGGGGAAAGCTAGCTAGAGCGTCTGACTTCCAAGTGAAAAGGCATGTCATCTTCTCCAGCATTTTGCGATCCCGTATCTAAATTACTTGTTCGGCAACTTGTAGTGAGACAACGCGTACACCTTAGAACCACTTGTATCGTAGCATAAAAATATTGAAATTTCAATTAGTCACTTTCGATTTGCCCGAAGAAGTCGCTGATATTGTTCCCCAAGCTGACTCTCAAAGCGGCCATTAGCCTTGGGGTGATAGTATTCCGCGTGCTTCAGATCATCTGGGAGGTACTGTTGTTTCACCCAGTCGCCAGGAAAATTATGCGGGAATTGATACCCGGTGCCGTGACCCAGTTTCTTCGCGCCACTGTAGTGCGCATCCTTCAGTCGGTCCGGCACCGCGCCGTTGTGACCGTTCATGACGTCACTCAGTGCGGCGTCGATGGCGGAAATACCGGAATCGGATTTGGGTGACAAACACAGTTCAATCACCGCGTCGGCCAAGGGAATTCGTCCCTCGGGTAAGCCTAGTTGCTGAGCGGCCTGGATGGCCTGGACCGTGCGGGCTGCTGCCGGTAAATTAGCCATGCCAATGTCCTCGTAGGCAATGACCATTAACCGCCGACAGATTGACGGCAAATCACCGGCCGCCACCAGTTGGGCCAAGTAGTGCAGTGCGGCATCCGTGTCGCTGCCCCGAATGGATTTTTGAAACGCAGAAATCACGTCGTAGTGAGCATCACCATTTTTATCGCCGACCAGGGCCTTGCGTTGAAAACAAGCCTCGGCCACCGCTAGGGTCACGTGAATTTGACCGTCATCCGCGGGTGGGGTAGACTGCGCAGCTAATTCGAGGCCGTTTAGGGCGCTGCGCAAATCACCATTGGTGGCACCAGCCATGAAGGCCAGCGCCTCTTCGTCGACCTGCAAGTCTAGTTTGCCGAGACCGCGTTCTTCATCCGCCATTGCGCGGACCAACGCGGTTTTGATGTCGTCCAACGATAACGGATGGACCTCAAAGATTTGCGTTCGACTGCGAATGGCCGGATTGATGTTGATGTAGGGATTCTCGGTGGTCGCGCCAATGAGAACGATGCGGCCGCTTTCCAGGTGGGGGAGTAAGAAATCCTGTTTGGTCTTGTCCAAGCGGTGGATTTCATCCAGCAGGAGGATCACGGTACCACTCATTTTAGCTTCCTCGGCCACGATTTGTAGATCCTTCTTGGTGTCGGTGGCCGCGTTCAATTTGCGAAAGGCGTACTTGGTTGAACCGGCGATGGCACTGGCGATGCTGGTCTTCCCGGTACCCGGTGGACCGTATAGAATCATTGATGAAAGTAATTTAGCCGCCACCATGCGGGCAATGATTTTGCCGGAGCCAACCAAATCTTGTTGGCCGACCACTTCTTCTAACTTTCGTGGTCGCATGCGGTAGGCTAACGGTTGTTGTGCCAAAAACGAGACTCCTTTCTCAGTGGCCTAACAGTTTGTCAAACCAGTTTTTCTTGGGGGTTGCTGCGGTTGCTTTTTGTGGCGTACGGGGATACTTTTTCGCCAGACTAATGGGATTCTGGTTGATAGCCGTGTCGCTCGCCACCACTAACCCCAGGTCGCTGTCGTTGACGCCGTAAATGGTGTCTTGTTTAATCGTAAATTTTAAATTGTGTTGGCCAGCCAGCTTAAGATAAGGACTGAGATCCGCCTGGTCGATGTGACCATTGAGGATGACTTGATAATCAGGGTGAGCAGAAATCTCAGTGATGAAGTCGTCTAAGTTTTGCCGGTCGGTGACTTCACCGATGGTCATTGCCAGCGAGACCCGTTCCCGAAACGTCCCCAGGTAATGGCGTTGTTCGTCGGGATTGATCTTCGGGGTGCCATAGACAGAATTCTGTAAATGTTGTTCCATTTGACTCTTCTCAGCCATTGGTTTCCCTCTTTTCAAGTTGGTCTCATTAGTATACCATGGAATAGACAAGACGTTTAGGAAGGGGGCTTCAGCATGTATCAGGATCAGGATTTCCACGTCTGGGACGACCAAACACTGCCTGGCAGACTGGAGAAAATTCGGGCACAGATTGACCCGAAGTTCACGCAGACGGTGACGGATTTGACGCCGGTCTTCAATGAACTAGCGGTGCCCATTTACGATCACATTTCACAGCATCGGCGGCGCTCAAAGAACCCACCACCGGATACCTGGGTGGCGTTTAGCGCGTCTAAACGGGGCTATAAGATGTTGCCACACATTGAAGTGGGGTTCTGGGATGACCGGTTCTTCATCTGGTTGGCAGTCTTGCAGGAAGCGAAGAACCGCCAAGCACTGTTGAGCAGTTTGAAAGAAGATACCGTGATGCAATTGCCAGCCGGGTTTGCCTGCGGGGGGGATCATACGGATAAGAACTGTGGCCAGCCGCTGACCCGTGACAATTATCAAGAGTTGATGCGAAACCAACCGCAGCGTCACGCGGAATGGCAGGTCGGTCGTAATTTCATGCGGGGCAGCGACTTCTTCACGGGGACGCCTACGGACCAGGTGCAGACGATTCAGGACACCGTTCGGGCGTTGTTGCCATTGTATGATCAGTTGATTCGGATTTGATTTGGAAAATTTGAGGGGGAGTTTCTGTGATTGAAATTTTGAAGCGGTGGTGGCGGAATCCATTGACCGCCTTCTACATAGCCTTGGTGCTGCTGATCCTGATTGCCTGGGAGGCCCGGGCATTCCTGTCGCTGGCTTTGTTCACCATTATTTTTATTTATCTGGGAAATGCCGCGATTACCAGAATTGAGCGCCACCTGCACATTCATCATCTGTGGTCGACGTTACTGGTCTATCTCCTATTCCTTGGCGTGTTAGCGGCGGCATTTTCACAAATTATTCCGCCGCTGGTGTCTGAGGCGTCAAACCTGCCCAGCACTATTGATAAAATTATTGACACGTACCCCCAATTACAGACGCAACTCACTAAGCTGATTAAGGACTTGTCGCAAAATGCATCCGTCATCAGCAATGGGAAGACATTGTTTAGTAGCGGAATTGGTCAAATTTCTCGGTTTAGTACGGGCGTTGAGACAGTTCTGCTGGCGTTCTTCTTCAGTTTTATTTTCAATCTGACGAAGGTTCAACTCGTCCACTTTGTTCATGCGTTTACCAAGAGTCGCTTTGCCGGGCTCTTTGTGCCCATGGGGCAGTTGATTCTAAAATTCGTGCACATCTTTGGCACGGTGATCGAAACCCAGCTACTCATCTGTACCATCAACACCGTGTTGATGGTCTTGGGACTGTGGATCATTGGCATGCCGAGCCTGTTAATCTTAGGGATCTTAGTCTTCTTCCTGGGCTTAATTCCGGTGGCCGGTGTTTTGATCTCATTGATTCCGTTAACCATTGTGGCCTTTGTGACCGGTGGACTGATCCGCGTGGTTGAAGTCTTAATTCTCGTCGTCTTAATTCACCTGTTTGAATCCTACTTTCTGCATCCACGGCTGATGGCCAACGCCACGAACCTGCCAATCTTCGTGACCTTCATCACCTTAATTGTGAGTGAGAAGATTTTTGGCGCCTGGGGCCTGATCGTGGGGGTACCCCTGGTGGCGTTCTTCTTGGACGTGTTCGATGTGCAGTTGAAACCGAAGCGGGTAACATCTGAAGAGGTTGAGCACGGCGCACATTAATTTCATTTAGCAGATAGAGCAGAAGCGGTCGAAGAATCCCAAGTGGGGGACTTCGACCGTTTTTATTTAGCACATATTATTTAACCCAGTGAATCTGACAACCGTTAGTATTCAAGCAGGCCTGAGGAGGAGGTTGAAAGTTGAAATGTAAGTATAACCTTCTACATGTCGAAGCTAGAACAAGAGAATAACGACTGTAGTTGTGTCAAAAGGCGCCATCTGACACGCATTTCGACGATATAAAGTTGGCGGACTGGATAGCACAGCCAATCCTAAGCTTAGCTTGCTCACGATTAGATAGACAGTGGCCCAGGTTGTGAACAAACGTTGCCAGTTCAGCAATAACCAGGCAATGTCAGATTGAGGAACAATCAAAACCGGAGGAGGCCAGAACTTCAGGCCGCAGGCGGTCCCCATAGCAGCCGGAATCTCTGGGAGCCGCAGGTGGCAAATCACGCACTAACTGTATGGATTTAGTCTCAGTTAACTGAGCTTTCGTCCCTTAGAAAAAAGGCCAAAATAAAAAGTCCCGCCAAGAGGCGAGACTTTTCTAAACCAGTCAGAATTAATCTTAACGGTTGTAGTATTCAACGATAAGAGATTCGTCAAGTTCTGCATCTAATTCTTCACGTTGAGGGTAGCGGGTAAGGGAACCTTCCAGCTTGTCAGCGTCGAATTGGACGTATTGTGGACGACCAACAACGGCTTCAACAGCGCCCTTGATGATGACCATGTCCTTGGACTTTTCACGAACTGAGACAACTTGGCCAACTTCTACTTCGTATGAAGGGATGTCGACACGCTTGCCATCAACAGTGATGTGACCATGGTTAACCAATTGACGAGCTTGACGACGAGTCGTTGCCAAACCTAAACGGTAAACCACGTTGTCCAGACGACGTTCGAGCAAGATTAAGAAGTTCGTACCATGGGTACCTTCAGAGATCTTGCCGGCACGCTTGAACAAGTTGTAGAATTGACGTTCAGTCATGCCGTAAGTGAACCGGAGCTTTTGCTTTTCACGCAATTGCGTACCGTATTCAGATAACTTCTTTTGACGTCCTTGACCATGATCACCAGGTGCGTAAGGACGACGGTTTAATTCTTTACCAGTGCCGGAAAGGGATACCCCTAAACGACGGGAAATACGCCAGCTTGGGCCAGTGTAACGAGACATAGATAGTTCCTCCAATAAGATATTATTTGGAGTAAAATAAGCTGTTTATAAGTTTAGTATTCGTGCAGGTTGCTTTGCAAGTTTCACCGTATGCAGCCGCAGGTTACTTCTTGAACCAATGGAACGGCAACAATCTGTTGACGAGCTTACCACTTATCGCTGCATTATTTTACACAACGACCAGTATAACCAGAACCCCTATACTTTGTCAATGTGTTTTAACAGAACCCGGGCAAATTCTTCTAAAACGGCCTGATCAGCAACAGTGAAGCGGTCCAGGCTAGGGGAGTCAATGTCCATGACGCCCAGTTGCGTGCCATCGGCCAGGGTCAGTGGCACGACCACTTCTGAGTTACTGGCAGAATCACAAGCGATGTGACCCGCAAACTGGTGCACATCAGGTACCCGTTGCACGGTCTGCGTGGCGAGAGCGGTACCACAAACGCCACTGCCATTTTCAATGTGAACACAGGCAACGTTCCCCTGGAAGGGTCCGAGAATTAAATCATCGCTGGCTTTTTGGTAGAGGTAAAAGCCGGTCCAGTTCACGTCTGTCAAGGTTTGCATGAGCAGAGCAGAAGCGTTGGCCAGGTTGGCGACGAGGTTGGTTTCCTCATATAATAGGGCATCAAGTTGTTCAGTGATTAGTGGATTGATTGCGTCACTCATAGAAAGACCTCCAAAGTTTAGGGAATAAATTGTTCGAATATAGAAAAAAACGTTAAGGGAATCGTGAAAACGTAGTGAAGCCTAGGCGTGACTTATGCTATAATCGAAATTAGATTAAATTGTAAAATGAACCGAGTGATTTTGCAACTCGTTAAATGATGAAATGCTGATGAAGGATGGGGTCAATTATGGTAGGTGTGTTAATTGGAATCGTTATACTTGCGATTGTCGTTTACGCCGGCGTACTGGTTTACCAGTCACGTATTCGCAAACAAGTAGGCGCGTTATCCACAAAAAAGGCGTCGATGGTGGAAATTCCTTTGGCGGATGAACTGAACTTGGTGGGACAGCTTAGCCTAACGGGACAGTCGTTAGAGCAGTTCCAACAACTTCAGGAAGATTACCAAGATATCACCGAGAACCGGTTCAAACGCATCGATCAGGAACTGGAACAATTGTTGAGCGATTCTCGTGGGGTGAACCTGGTTCAGCTCAAGCAGCGACTTACCAAAATTTCACTGCTGGTTAGCCAGACCGATGAGTTGGTGCAAAGCGTTCAGGCCAAACTGGCCAGCTTGCAGGAAGTCGATAAGCAACACCGAGAAGCCGTTCGTGAATTGGAAAAGAAGTATCAAGACCTGCGAAAGACGTTGTTGGCCAAGAACTTCTCTTTTGGTCCCAGTATTGATGGCTTAGAGGAACGCTTAGGCCAGCTTGAGGGAAACTTCGATACGTTTACCCGCCTCACGCAAGAAGGCGACCACGAACGTGCTGCGGATGTTTTAAGCCAACTTCAGGATGATACCACAAATCTGGAAGATTTGATTGCGGCCATCCCACCACTCTTCAAAGATTTAACGGTGGTCTACCCTGACCAAATTAAGGAACTAAAAGGTGGCTATCAACAATTGGCCGCAGAGCAGTACCAATTTGGCGACCAAGATGTGCCAGCCATGATTCATGAGATTGAGGAACACATCAAGGACAATTTGAACACGCTGACGGACTTGCGCCCAGAAGATGCCAAGGTCGTCAACGAGCGGATTGCCACGCAGATCGATCAAATTTACGAACTGATGCAGACTGAAATGGACGCCAAGGAGCCGGTTGAAAAGAACCTGGATCAAGTGGCGAAGTTTATTGCGCACGCGCAAAACCAGAGTCATTCACTGTTGAACGAATTGGACCGGTTGAGCCAGAACTACACGTTGGATCACCAAGAACTGGAAACGGCACGGGAACTCAACGAGCAGTTACGAAACATTGATGGCACCTATCAACGGGACGTGCAGGACTTATCCAGTAAGACCGCGACGTTCTCACAGGTGTTGGCAAATCAGGAACAGCAAGAAAAAGAACTCAAGCAGATTGAGGAACAACAGTCAGACATTTTAAAGAGTGTGGCCGGGTTGGCCGATGAAGAACGCCAAGCACGGGACACCCTGCAACAGTTTGATTTCAATTTACATAGCTTACGGCGTCAGGTGGAGAACCTGAATCTGCCGGGAATTCCGCAAGCCTACTTGGATTACTTCTTTGTCGTTCGTGATGAAGTGGCCCAATTGGCGACCGACATGGATCAACCACAGATCGACATGGAGCGGATCACAAAGCAGTTATTGATCATTCAAACTGATTTGGATACGTTGCAGGAAAAGACCGACGACCTGATTGACAGTTCGCAGTTGGCAGAACAGTTGTTGCAGTACGCCAACCGTTACCAAACCAGTCACGACAATGTGGCCGCTGCCAGTCGGAAGGCTTCAGACTTATTTGAGAATAAGTATCAATACGCCCAAGCCTTGGAAACGATTGCGACGGTCTTGGATGAAGTTGAACCAGGCTCATACAAGCGGTTAGAGGATGCCTATTACCAACGTAAGGGAACCTCGAAACCCAAACGACGGGCAGAAAATTAAGCCATTAACCTGTTTTAAGGAAAGTCTCACGGAACCCCATCCAGCGAGGCTTTTTTCTTGTCCTGGGATTTACTCGCAGGCACGTTGCCTTGGTATCAGCTGAAACGCAGTGGGCGTTCTATCCAAATCGCCAAACTGAAACCCTTTTCAGTCGACCTGGCGAGGAGCCCAGGCTTGTGGTTCGCTGGATTTGTGTTTATAATGAGAAAGAATTTCTATGCGGAGTCGAACCAAATAGAAGAAGGATAAGAGGGTTCAGTATGATTTATTTTGATAACAGTGCAACCACCAAGGCTGCGCCGGAAGTGGTTGATACCTACGCTAAAGTTAGCCAAAATTACTGGGGTAATCCCTCCAGTTTACACAAATTTGGTGAACAGGCATTCAACCTGTTGGAACAGTCCCGGCAACAGATTGCCGACCTAGTTGGCGCCAACCTGAGTGAAATCCTGTTCACCAGTGGCGGAACTGAAGGCGATAACTGGGCAATCAAGGGAACGGCCATGGCCAAGAAGGAATTTGGCAACCACCTGATCACCACCGAAGTGGAACATCCGGCCGTCCACAACTCCATGGAACAATTGAAGCAAGAAGGCTTTGAAGTCACCTATTTACCGGTCGATGAAAATGGCCGAGTTTCCGCTGCTGACTTGCGAGCTGCCATCAAGCCAACCACGATTCTCGTGTCCACCATGGCGGTGAACAATGAGATTGGTGCTATTCAGCCACTTGATGAAATTGCGGCTGTCATGCGCGACTTCCCCCGGATTCACTGGCACATTGATGCTGTCCAAGGGATTGGTAAGGGCATCGCCGACAAGATTTTCAACGATCGCGTCGATTTTGTCACGTTCTCTGGGCATAAATTCCATGCACCGCGGGGAATCGGCTTCATGTACAAACGCCAAGGTCGGAAAATTACGCCACTGATGGCTGGCGGTGGTCAGGAACGGAATCTGCGTTCTGGGACCGAAAACTTACCCGCGATTGCGGCGATGGCCAAGGCACTGCGGTTGTTACTGAACGACGAGAGTGCTAAGGTGCAACGCCAACGGGAGATTCGTTTGGCCATTTTGCATCACGTCGAAAAATTTGCGAACGTGACGATTTTCTCCAAGGACTTGCCCGTTTTTGCACCCCACATTCTGTGCTTTGCGATTGCTGGCGTCCGGGGTGAAACCATCGTGCACGCCTTTGAAGAACACGACATCTACATTTCTACCACCAGTGCTTGCTCATCCAAGAAGCACGTGGAATCCAGCACCCTGCAGGCCATGAAGATCGACGATGGTCTGGCAACCAGTGCCGTGCGGATTTCTTTGGACGAACACAACACCATGGCGGAAGCCGAAAAATTTAACCAAGTCTTTGACGAACTCTACACGCAGTTTGCCAAATTAAGCTAAATCACGAAAGGGGTCGCGCAATGGAATACAGTGAAATCATGGTCCGTTACGGCGAGCTGTCAACAAAGGGCAAGAACAAGAAGGACTTTATCAAACAGCTGGGGCAAAACGTCCGCAAGGCGCTCAGCCAATTTGAAAGTCTGGAAATTCATGCCCAACACGACCGTTTGCACGTTACCTTAAATGGGGCGGATTCAGAAGCCGTTATGAACCGGTTGAAGGGCGTTTTCGGAATTGAAAACTTCTCGCCATCGGTCAAGGTTGAAAAAGATATTGAACAAATTAAGGCCACGGCAATTGCCATGGTCAAAGAGTCCTTCAAGCCGGGGATGACCTTTAAGATCAACACGCGGCGGCAAGACAAAGAATTTGAATACGACACCTACCAGATGAATGGGCTCCTCGGCGATGCCGTCTTAGATGCCATTCCTGGGCTGACGGCACAAATGAAACATCCCGACCTGGAATTGCGGGTTGAAGTCCGGATGAACGGGGTCTTCCTGTCTGGTGAAACCATTCATGGGGCCGGCGGGTTGCCCGTTGGTACCGGTGGCAAGGCCGTGATGATGCTGTCCGGTGGTATTGACTCCCCCGTGGCCTCATACTATGCATTGCGGCGGGGCGTTAAAATTGACATGGTCCATTTCTTCAGTCCGCCATACACGTCCGAACAGGCGTTAGCCAAGGCCAAGGAACTGACGGCACGGCTGGCCGGCTACTCAGGTGGTATCCAGTTCATTCAGGTACCATTTACCAAGATCCAAGAAACCATCAAGGAAAAAGTGCCAGAAGGTTACCTGATGACGGTTCAACGCCGGCTGATGCTGCGGTTAACGGCAGCCATCGCCGAAAAGCGCCACGCCAAGGGTATCTTTAACGGCGAATCCTTGGGGCAAGTTGCCTCTCAAACGTTGGAAAGTATGGCCGCCATTAACGACGTGACGTCCATGCCAATCCTGCGGCCGCTGCTCTCCATGGACAAGACGGAAATCATCAAGGTTGCCGAAGACATCGACACCTATGATCTTTCCATTTTGCCATACGAGGACTGCTGTACCATTTTCACGCCGCCAGCACCCAAGACACATCCCGACTTGGAAAAGTCCCGGAAGTACGAAGGGTACATCGACGTGGAAGGCTTGATGCAAGAAGCGCTCGCCGGGATTACCGTGACGGAGATTCGGCCAGGGGACAACTACCTCAACCAAAACGAAGACGTTTTTGCGGAATTACTTTAAAATTAATTATAGAGAGGTGCTAGCGAGTTTCATTTTTGCTGGCACTTTTTGTAATCTACCCCGTCAGATGGATTTATTTGGTACGGTTATTTCACACTCAGGGGGTGGGTCCCCAGTAGGTGTTTAGCCACAATCTTGAGTTTTTCGTGATTTTGTGGCAAAACGCTTGTCATAACCCCCTATGTTGCGTGATAATTGAACCAATCAGTCGGCACAAGGCCGATAAACAACTTGAAGGGGTTGATCTGCGTGGAAGTTACACGACTCGGCGATACATTCTCTCTTTCTGGGAAGTTACCAGAAGTTGGGGATCAGTTACCAAAGTTTAAGGTGTTCGATCAGAACAATGGTAAAGTTAAGACGGCTAATTTAATTGGTAAGGTGACTTTGATTAGCGTTGTTCCTGACTTGGATACCCCCGTTTGCACGATTCAGACACGGAAGTTCACCCAACAGGCAGATCATTATCCAGCTGCCCGGTTCGCGACGATTTCAAACAACTCCATCGCGGAACAGACCGGTTGGTGTGCAGCACAAGGCGTGGAAAACGTTGACCTGCTGTCCGATGAAGAATTGTCATTTGGCTACGAAATGGGACTCTACGTTCCGAACTTGGGTAACTTGGCGCGTTCGATTTGGATTATTGACGATGCGGGCAAGATTGTTTACCGGCAAATTGTCACGGAACAATCGGATGAACCAGATTACTTGGCCGCCATCGACGCCCTCGAAAAATTCGTCCCACGTGTTGACCTTTAGACGAAAATTGCGTAAACTATGGCAAGTAGCGTTGAACAAGTCAGTAGCGTCAGTTGCACCCCAGAAGAGAGCCGGAATTGCTGGAAACCGGTGGGTGCGCTCCCGTGAACGTAGCTTGCGAGCTGTCGGACTGAACCAATAGTAAGTCCGAACCGGAGCACTCTCCGTTAACAAAGAAGTTAAGTGGGGCATAAACGCCCAATTTAGGTGGTACCGCGAAGAATCTTCGTCCTAATTTTTTAGGATGGGGATTTTTTTGTACCCAGAGACTAACTTCAAGAGTGGGACAGAAGGCGGTTAGCTGGTGAGCATTAAGGCTGATAGCCGGATAATCCTGGGTTTGGATTATTTGGCTATCAGTTTTAAGCGAAGCCAGCTGCCTTTTGTTCCACGTTTCAGCAATATAATTTTGGAGATACAACGCGATCCTGGGATTTACTCCGGACTCATTAACTTCAGGCAGACAAGAAAGGAATTGATTCAAATGGCAGATAAGCAAATTGATATGCCGACCAAGTATGACCCAACCGCCGTTGAAGCGGGACGGTACCAGACTTGGCTCGATGAAGATGTTTTCAAACCCAGTGGTGACAAAAAGGCCACGCCGTATTCAATCGTTTTACCCCCACCAAACGTTACCGGGAAGCTGCATTTAGGCCACGCCTGGGATACGACTTTACAAGACATGATCATTCGGCAAAAGCGGATGCAGGGCTTTGATACGCTCTGGATTCCGGGGATGGACCATGCCGGCATCGCCACGCAAGCCAAGGTCGAAGCCCGGTTGCGTGAACAAGGGATTACCCGTTACGACCTAGGTCGCAAGAAATTCGTTGAAAAGGTTTGGGAATGGAAAGACGAGTACGCTGCAACCATTCACAAACAGTGGGCCAAGATGGGATTGTCCCTGGACTACTCCCGCGAACGGTTTACGCTGGATGATGGCCTGTCCGATGCCGTTAAGAAGGTCTTCGTGACCCTCTACAAGAAGGGCTTAATCTACCGGGGCGAATACATCATCAATTGGGATCCCCAAGCACGGACGGCCTTATCCGACATCGAAGTTATTCACCAAGACGACAAGGGTGCCTTTTACCACGTGAAATATCCCTTCGCCGATCCAGAATACACGTTTAACGGCAAGCACTACATTGAAATTGCCACGACCCGTCCTGAAACCATGATGGGGGACACCGCCGTTGCCGTTAACCCGGATGACGACCGGTACAAGGACTTAGTTGGCAAGAAGGTTATCCTGCCATTAGCTGACCGTGAAATTCCAATCATCGCTGACCAATACGTTGACATCAATTTTGGGACCGGGATGGTTAAAATTACGCCAGCCCACGACCCGAATGACTTCTTAGTGGGTAACCGTCACAACCTTGAACGGATTAACACCATGAACGAAGATGCATCAATGAACGACAAGGCTGGCAAATACGCGGGCATGGACCGTTTTGACGCGCGGAAGGCCATGGTTGCGGACTTAGACGACCAAGGCTTACTGCTCAAGGTGGATCCAATCGTCCATTCCGTGGGTCATTCAGAACGGACTGGTGTGCAGGTTGAAGCCCGGCTGTCTACCCAGTGGTTCGTAAAAATGAAGCCACTCGCTGAAGTTGCCATCAAGAATCAAGCGGGCGACAACGCGGTTGATTTCGTGCCAGAACGGTTCGAGCATACCTTTACCCAATGGATGGAAAACGTCCACGACTGGGTTATTTCCCGTCAACTCTGGTGGGGTCACCGGATCCCAGCCTGGTACAACAAGCAGACCGGCGAAATCTACGTCAATGAAGAGGCACCAAAGGATATTGAAAACTGGGAACAGGATCCCGACGTCTTGGATACCTGGTTCTCCAGTGCCCTGTGGCCTTTCTCCACGATGGGCTGGCCAAATGAAGACAGCGCCGACTTTAAGCGCTACTTCCCAACCGACACGTTGGTTACCGGCTACGACATCATCTTCTTCTGGGTTTCCCGGATGATCTTCCAAAGCCTCGAATTTACCGGTAAGAAGCCGTTTAAACACGCGCTCATCCACGGCTTGATTCGGGCCGAAGACGGTCGGAAGATGAGCAAGTCCTTGGGCAATGGGATCGACCCAATGGACGTCATCGACAAGTACGGTGCCGACGCTCTGCGGTGGTTCCTGTCAACCGGATCAACGGCTGGTCAAGATGTTCGGTTCAGTTACGACAAAATGGACGCGGCCTGGAACTTTATCAACAAGATTTGGAATGCCAGTCGGTTTGTTATCATGAACTTGGGTGATAATACGAAGCCGGTCGTTCCCGCCGCTGACAAGTGGGACCTGACCGACAAATGGATGCTGAGCCGGTTGAACGACACGGTCAAGCACGTGACTGAAATGTTTGACAAGTTTGACTTTGGTGAAGCGGGCCGGGCCCTCTACAACTTCATTTGGAATGACTTCTGTGACTGGTACATCGAAATGAGTAAGGAAGTCTTGACTGGCGACGATGCCGATGCAAAGGCCGCCAAGCAGGACATGCTGGCTTACGTGTTGGATCAAACCTTGCGTCTGTTACAACCAATCATGCCATTCGTGACCGAGTCCATTTGGCAAGCGATGCCGCATGAGGGGCAATCTCTGGTGACGGCGGCTTACCCAGTTGACCACCCAGAATTCGACAATCCCACGGCGGAAGACGACATGACCAGTCTGATTGATTTGATCAAGGCAGTCCGGAACATTCGGGTTGAAGCAAACGCCCCAATGTCCACGCCGATTGACCTGCAAATCAAGACCAGCGACGACCAACTGCACAACGTCTTCGAAAACAACCGCGACTACATCGACCGGTTTGTTCACCCGAAGGACTTGGAAATTGGTGCCGACTTGGTTGCGCCAAAGCTGTCCATGACGGCGGTCATCACGGGTGCTGAAGTCTCAGTACCGTTAGCCGAATTGGTTGACCTGAACGACGAAGCCAAGCGCTTGGACAAGGAAGTTGCCAAGTTCACGGCCGAAGTCGACCGTGCCAAGAAGAAGTTGGGTAACGAACGTTTCGTAGCCAACGCCCCAGAAGACGTTGTGAACGCCGAACGGGAGAAGCAAGCGGACAACGAAAAGAAGTTAGCCGCAACGAAGCAACGGTTAGCGGACATTCAAGCGCAAATCTAAGCGGATTTGTTGCGAGCAAACAAGTATAATCGACCGGCAGCAACGACTCGTTGAGAGTGGTTGCTGCCGGTTTTTGTGTGCTGTGAAAGACCCAGCTGACCGGGATGCAATCCATAAAAGTAGTAGTGAATTGTTACCTGCGGCTGCCTGAGATTCCGTCTGCTGTGGGGACCGCCTGCGGCCAAAGAGCGGTCCTCCGGCTCGGTTTGAAGCCTGTCCAAAACCGACAGTCTTCAAACGCGTCCCACGGTGTAACCTGAGAAAATCACTCAGCTAACGCCGTCGACACAGCTGCCTGCATCTCTGTCCGCCTCCGGTTACGGTTGATCTTTGGCCTGACACTGAGGTGATTGTCGCTGAACTGGCAACGTTTGGTCAGAATAATCGGCCACTGTGTACGTAGTCGAAGGGAGCAGGCGTAGATAGTGTTGTCAATTTTCAAGCGTCTCGAAATTTTTTTCTTTCTGTGAATTAGATTAGGTTCGGTAGCCTAACTAACCGAATGGTGCTGGTGATTAGTCCTCAGCTTGTGGTACCTAAAGTTTCCGACGTCCGCAATCTATTAATTTGAACGAAAAAATCAAGAACACAAGTGAACAGTGAAAGTGCTATGTAAGCCGAGAGGGCGATTGTAATGAACTCAGCCGTGGGAATTGCCTTAGCGGCGGGGACTTGGCCGCTTAGGCAATTGGTATCTTTGAGACGCGCTCCTAAGCGGCTCCGGGCGCCCGCCCACAGCGTTCCGGTTCATTACAATCGCCCGGTAAGGCGAAAACAGAGCACAATTTACCGTTCACGACCAAGGGAAATCTGCTACACTGGAAACCAATGACTACTCGGGAGGTTTTCAACTTGATAGAAACATACGCCGAAGCACTAAAATTCATTCACGGCCGCGACAAGTTTAAGAAGAAGCCCACGCTAACCCGCATGCGTGAGTTCATGGCCTTGCTAGGCGACCCACAGGAACAACTGAACATGATCCACGTTGCCGGAACGAACGGCAAGGGCTCCACCGTGGCCTTCTTACGCGATTTATTCATGGCTGAGGGCCAAACGGTGGGGACCTTTACGTCGCCATTTATTACCCGGTTCAACGAGCGAATCAGTACGGATGGCGAGCCCATCAGCGATGCCGACCTGTTGGCCGACGTTCAGCGGCTCGAACCGGTTGTTGCCCAGTTGGATCAAAAACTCGGCGCTGAAGGACCAACTGAATTTGAAATCGACACGGCCCTAATGTTCTGCCACTTCGCCAGTCACCCGGTAGACGTGGTGGTAGTTGAAGTTGGGCTGGGCGGCCTGTATGATTCAACGAATATTATTACCCCGGCGGTTTCCGTGATTACCACCATCGGCATGGATCACATGAAGATTCTGGGAGACACGATTCCTGAAATTGCGACGCAAAAGGCGGGAATCATTAAGCCAGGGGTTCCCGTAGTTTGTGGCCGCCTGACCCCGGATGCACTAGCCGTGATGGATGCGACGGCCGACAGCCAGCACACCCAGGTCTGCGCCTTGGACCGGGACTTTCGGGTGAAGAACCAGCCGCATGACGAATGGGGCGAACGCTTTGCTTACAGCTGGGGCGACCGGCGCTGGCAACATTTACAAATTGATTTGTTAGGTGAATATCAAATTGATAACGCGGCAACGGCACTGACGGCATTTATTACCTATCACTTGGAGACTAAGCAGGCCGTGAACATCACCGAGATTCGCCGAGGCTTACAGCACACCGTCTGGCCGGGCCGGTTTGAACGGTTGAACGCCGAACCCCTGATTGCTATTGATGGGGCCCACAACGAGCCGGCCATGGTCGAAATGGCCCATCTTCTACGGCAACATTTCAAAGACCATGATATCTACATTATCCTGGCTGTTCTGGCCGATAAGCAGTACGAACAAATGGTGAAGACCTTGATGGGCGTGCACAACGTCCACCTGATTGCCACGCAGTTTCAGGGGCCTGGCAAACGGGCCGCTGCGACGCCGGTCGAGCTGGAGTCAGCGGTCAAGCAGTACAAACGCGTCAGCATGGCCCCCGACTGGCCAACAGCGTTAAAGACGGTATTGGCGGACGTTTCAGCCGATGATTTGGTTCTGTTAACGGGATCGTTGTATTTTATTTCGGAAGTTCGGCAATATTTTAAGGGAACCGACGAATAATTCGCCTTCTTTTACGGAGTTAACTCGTAGAGGGGTGAAAGCCATGCAACAGCTAAAGACAGCAACTAGAAACGAGCGTCAACTACTGAATCGGGTTTTAAAGAGTTTGGGATTACCAGCCGCCACGGAATGTGACCGGTTCTTCCGCTATTTTCACAGCGTCGCCGACTTGCGGTATGCCAGTCAACGGCAACGACGCGCCTACGTTGGTGGCCAGTCACGCCGGCGAAGTCTCTTAACGGCAATCGATTTAGGCCGGTGGGTCCAACAAGCGCCGCGCCCCGTTCTGGGGGAAGTGCTGGCTAGTAGTCAGTTAGGACAACTGCTCATGGATGATCTGCGTTATTTGCCACAGGAACGGGTTGAGGTGCTGGCCTTAGATGCGCGCAACCAAATCATCGCTCGTCAAACCGTCTTTCAGGGAACCCTGGACAGTTGTCCGGTTCATCCGCGGGAAATTTTTCAGGTAGCGGTGATGCATGGCGCGGCGACGATTGTCGTGGCGCACAACCATCCCAGTGGCGTACCGGAGCCGTCCAGCAACGACCTAGCCTTCATGACTCGGTTAGCGGAGTGCGGCCAGCTAATGGGAATTCCACTCCTGGATGGTTTTGTGATTGGGGTGTCGAGCTACTTTAGTTTGCGCGAAACCGGGCATTTGCCGCTCACCGGGCACTAATTTGAGCTAGGTCGTGAGTGATTAACTAGCAGAATAAATGGGGGAAAGATGTCACAACCATTAAAAACTGTTTAAAATCACTTTTAGCTATTTCTTTCTCGTTAAAAGTTCGGTATTCTTGACATTGACGACGTGTTCTCACGCTGATAGGTATGTTATAATACGTCTATCAATGTATAGAAAATAAAAAATCAATTAAAGTTTTGTTGACAATGAAGGGATGAAACACAGTGTTCGGATTAGGAACGAAAAATATTGGGATCGATCTTGGTACCGCCAATACAATTGTCTACGTTGACGGTAAGGGTATCGTTCTTCGCGAACCTTCCGTTGTCGCCAAGAACACAAAGTCTGGGGAAATTGTGTCCGTTGGTGAAGACGCACGCGCAATGATTGGCCGTACACCGGCTAGTATCGTTGCCATTCGGCCCATGAAAGACGGCGTGATTGCCGATTACGATACCACTGTTGCCATGATGAAGTACTTCATCGAGAAAACAGTTGGTAAGTCAAGCGGCAAGCCATATGTCATGGTTTGTGTGCCAAGTGGTGTAACGGAAGTCGAAAAGCGGGCCGTGATCGACGCGACTCGTGTTGCTGGTGCTCGTGACGCTTACGTCATTGAAGAACCATTTGCTGCAGCTATTGGTGCCGGGTTGCCCGTTATGGACCCAACCGGTAGCATGGTTGTTGACATGGGTGGTGGGACCACAGACGTTGCCACCATCTCCTTAGGTGGGATTGTGTCTAGCCGCTCAATCCGGGTTGCCGGTGACAAGTTGGATGATGCGATTGCGACCTATGTTCGTAGCAACTTCAACCTGTTGATTGGTGAACGGACTGCTGAAAAGCTGAAGATGGATATTGGTTCTGCTTCAGTTGAAGACGCTAGCAAGATTGACGGTGCCACTATTCGGGGCCGTGATTTAGTGACCGGCTTACCTAAGGCCGTTGAAGTCTCTGCTGTTGACGTGGCTAAGGCCATCCAAGAACCCGTTCAAGATGTCATTACGGCAATCAAGGAAACCTTGGAAGAAACCTCCCCAGAAATCGCTGCCGATGTGATTGATCACGGTATCGTCTTAACTGGTGGTGGGGCATTACTGAAGAACCTTTCTGAAGTGATTGCCGACGCAACCAAGGTGCCGGTTTCCATTGCAAGTGACCCATTAGATTGTGTGGCCGCTGGTACTGGTGAATCCTTAAAGAGTATTGATGTCATGAAGAAAAAATAGGGACTAGCGGGAAGGCAGCTTCCCGCTTCTTTATTGTGACGGTATGGGCAAAGTAAACCATACCCGCAAGATGGAGGTCAAACATGCAGAAATTTTCTCTCAATCGGCGGCTCGTTATTATCATTGTCTGCGTGATTGTTAGCTTTGCTTTGATGACGGTGTCCGTGACAATTCGTAACAAGAAGTCAACACCGCCGTTGGTTCAACAATTTGGGAACGACATTGTCGGTCTAGTCGACCGGGTCGTTGCCATTCCAACGAACGGGCTGAGTGGTTCCGTGAGCTCTGTTTCGGAGCTGCTGAACACGTATCAAGAAAACCAACAGTTGAAGAAGCAGGTCAGTGAGCTCGCCCAAACCAAGGTGCGCGACCAGACTTTGGCTAAAGAAAACAAACAACTGAAGAAAGAAATTAGTTTAAACAGTTCATTAACGGATTACACGGCCGTTTCCGCTGCCGTCATCACCCGGACCCCATCGTCTTGGCAAAACCAGGTCGTGATTAACAAGGGTTCCTCTGCTGGCGTGACGAAGAACATGCCAGTGATGTCCGGTTCCGGATTAGTGGGTCGGGTTGCCGAAGTCAACAAGACCAATTCGAAGGTTGAACTGATTACCGACAACAATGACACGGCAAACCGGTTTGCCGTCTCAATTACCACCAAGTCTGGGAAGACGGTCAACGGTGTGTTGAGCGGGTACAATTCCACGACCGGGCAAATCACGATGGATAACATTACGACCAAGGCCAAGATTGCCAAGGGCGATAAGGTTGTTACGAGTGGGCTCGGTGGTGTGACGCCAAAGGGCTTGTACGTTGGTCAAGTTGCCAAGGCAACGGGTTCCGATTACGGGTTATCCACCAAACTGTACATTACGCCGGCGACGGACTTGAGCGACCTGAACATTGTGACGGTCGCCGTAAGCAAGCAGTAGGGGGGAACCAATCGTGTATCGATTATCAAAATTACGCTTCGGCTTTCCCGTCTTCTTGTTTCTCGCACTCTTTTTAGACGGGGCCGTGAGCCAAGTCTTTAATGTGCAAATGTTCCGCTACCCCACCGCCATGGTGAGCCATTTAGTTGTGCTGTGGCTGGTGTGCGGTGCCATTTTTGAAGCGGACAACGGTGACTTTCCCATGCCGCTAGCACGTTGGGCGGCCGTTGCTGGTGCCGTCTTTGATCTGTACTATACTGGAATTTTTGGGATTTACGTCTTTATTTTTCCGTTAGTCATTTACGTGACCCGGCGACTTGTGAGCTGGATCAATCCTAACTTTTTAAGTGGGTTACTCATCTACTTCATCGACATTACGCTCGTTGAAGGATTGGGCTACGTGGCGAGTCGGGCCGTTCATCTCAATAATGCCGCTGGGAGTGCGTTCTTAGTGAACACACTCGGGCCAACATTGGCTTTAAACCTGGCCATGTTTGTCATTTTATATTTCCCCATTCGTTGGGTGTATAATTGGTTAAAATAGGTGAAGGGAACGAACGCTATGCAGGCAGCCGTATTACGCGGAACGCAAAACGGCTATGACTTGGTCCTCAAGCAATCAGCGAGTCTGGATCAAGTCTTGGTTGATTTGAAAACATTGTTAGAAAATCTCAAGGCAGATCCCCAGGCTTTGGAAAGCGCCAAGGTCTCCTTGGACGTCTTGACTGAGGACCGAATTTTGACTGCAGAGGAGAAGAGTCGCATCGAACAGATGGTGGCGCAGTATCCCCGGTTTGAAATTCACAAGATTGCCGCGAACGTGATGACGATTGCGGATGCAATTCAGTTACGGGAGCGGGAAAATGTCCACCTGTTAAGTAAAGTGATCCGCAACGGGCAGGAGGTCGTCATGAAGGGCGATGTCCTGTTCTTGGGGACGATTCACGAGGGTGGTAAGCTCCGGACGACGGGCAACATCTTTTCCATGGGGGATGTCGCTGGCATTCTTCAGGCGGGATATCCCGATGATGAGTCCAAGCTGATTATGGGAAATCTTCAAACGGCGCAACAGGTCCGGATTGCCGAGCAGTTTGACATTATTGAAGCGGATACCTTGTCCGCTTCACGGCAGACGATTGCTTACGTCAATGACTTACACGTTTTGTCGTACGGCAAGCTCGGGCAATTGAAGAAGATCAATCCGAAGTTGTATAACCAGATTGGAGGAATTTAGAAATGGGTAAAGCAATTGTAATCACCTCCGGTAAGGGTGGCGTTGGGAAGACGACGACCAGTGCCAACATCGGGACCGCGTTAGCCTTAATGGGCAAACGGGTCTGCTTGATGGACTTGGACATTGGTCTCCGGAATTTGGACGTTGTGTTGGGCCTCGACAACCGCATCATCTACGATATCGTGGATGTCGCCGAGGGCCGCGCAAAGTTACCACAAGCTTTAGTCAAAGATAAGCGGTTTGACGACAAGCTTTACTTGTTGCCAGCTGCTCAAAACACGGACAAGACCGCGCTGCAACCGGAACAGGTCAAAGAAATCGTCGACGAGTTAAAGCCCGAATACGATTACGTCTTGATCGATTGCCCCGCTGGGATTGAACAAGGATTCACCAACGCTGTTGCCGGCGCTGATGCTGCCATTGTTGTGACGACACCGGAAATTTCTGCCGTCCGCGATGCTGATCGAGTCGTTGGGTTGTTGGAACAACACCCCTTGACCGAAGCACCACGCTTGTTGATCAACCGCATTCGGCGGAACATGATGCAGGATGGTTCAATGATGGACATTGACGAAATCACGCACCATCTGGGCATTGAATTGCTGGGCATTATCTTTGATGACGATGCCGTGATCACGACCTCTAACCAGGGGGAACCCGTGGTTATGCAGACGGATAATCCCGCTGGTCAAGGCTACCGTAACGTTGCCCGCCGCTTGGAGGGTGAAACGGTTCC
The DNA here is from genome assembly GCF_003946245.1 of Levilactobacillus cerevisiae. Classification (GTDB taxonomy): domain Bacteria; phylum Bacillota; class Bacilli; order Lactobacillales; family Lactobacillaceae; genus Levilactobacillus; species Levilactobacillus cerevisiae. The sequence continues at coordinate 26,381 of NZ_RHNN01000007.1, read as the reverse complement.
TTTGATGAAGATCGAAGAACAAGAGGATACGGGCTTCTGGCACCGCGTCAGCGGCTGGTTCCACCGCGGTTAGGCCTTCCGTCTCCGACTACCAGACGCCACCTGGTGGGGCAGACCTGGAGCCGAAAAGCGGTCTCCAGGGCGACTTAAAGCTATGCAAAGAATGCCTATCTTTAAGATCGGCCAGTGGACTAAATCGAGAAAATCACTCGACTAAGTCCACGCGACACCAGGTTCTGTCTGGTAGTCTCCGACCAAAAGACTGTCTGACCCCGTCTTTGATTGTTTAGGGTGGACAGTCTGCTAATATGGCTGTACTTTTATGGTTGAAGATGGCTGACGAGGTTAGCAAGAAATTGTGTCCTTGGGTTTGCATCATTATGCCTTCTCAACGCAGTCGTGTTTGCAATTTTAATTTGAATTTGTGAAAACAGGGCCTTGACAGGGGCCTGAAAAAAACGTAGTATACTGTCAATGAATGAAAAACGTTGAACGGAAGAGTAGAGTGGTTAAGGTTTCTGCAGAAAGCCCCGACGATGGAAACGGGCGAACTTAACTAGTCGAAACACATCTGTGAGTTGATTGTCTGAAGTTAGTAAGATGATCCGGGGTAGCCCGTTATCGCTGGAGTTGCTAGCAACTCGCTGAGGTTTTCGTAGTGATATGAAAACAAACAGAGGTGGAACCACGATGTGATCGTCCTCTTAGGTCTTTGGACCTAGGAGGGCGTTTTTTATTTCCCGCCAAAATCAGCGCTTGTCAGCAACTCGTTGAGTCGGCGTGGCGTGAGCCCGTCGAGAACATGAGGTGGCACAGCGTTGAGACGCCCTCTTGAGAAGATATTTCTTGAGAGGGCTTTTTTTGTTGCTAAAGGAGGAGAATTGTTATGCACTATGTTAGTCAAATTTTACCATCACTAATTTCCGGAACCGGAATGACGTTATCGATATTCTTCTGGACCATTATTATTGCGATTCCGTTGGGAATTCTGGTAGGGTTGGGAATGACCACCAACTTCAAGCCGTTGACCTGGCTCATCAACATCTACGTTTGGCTGATGCGGGGCACGCCTTTGTTACTGCAATTAATTTTTGTTTTTTACGGTTTACCCATTATTGGCGTTGTCTTCCAACGGTATGACGCGGCGTTGTTCGCGTTCATCCTGAACTACACGGCGTACTTCGCTGAAATCTTCCGCGGGGGCCTACAAGCCATCCCCGAAGGCCAGTACGAAAGCGCACGGGTCTTGCGGTTAACTAACTGGCAAACGCTGCGCAAGATTGTGATTCCCCAAGTGGTTAAAATTGTGTTGCCCTCAATTGGTAATGAAGTCATTAATTTGGTGAAAGATTCCTCCCTGGTCTACGTGATTGGGTTGGGTGACCTGTTGCGGGCCGGTAACGTGGCTATGGCGCGCGACGTCACGCTAATCCCAATGTTGTTGGTCGGCGTGATCTACCTGCTACTGACGGCCGTTTGTACGTTGGTCTTGAAGCGTATGGAAAAGCACTACAGTTATTGGCGTTAAGGAAAGGATGGTCCTAACATGTTAGAACTCAAAGGTATTACGAAAAAATTTGGTGGCAAGACCATCTTGGACAACATCGATTTGACGGTCGAGGACGGTAAAATTTTAACGATCGTTGGCCCATCTGGTGCTGGTAAAACGACCTTGCTGCGGTGTATCAGTGGTTTGGCGTCGGTTGATGCGGGCCAATTTCTCTTGGATGGCAAGGCATTCGACCCGGCGACTAACCGAGATAATGCGGCGGTCATTGGCGTCGTCTTCCAGGACTATCAACTCTTTCCTAACTTGACCGTTCGGCAAAATGTGACCTTGGCACCCACGATGGTGTTGAAGCAAGCCAAGCAAGACGCCAACGAAGAGGCTGACCGGTTGCTGACCCAACTGAACCTACGCGACAAAGCTGACCTGTTCCCATATGAGTTATCCGGGGGCCAGAAGCAGCGGGTGGCCATCGTGCGGGCACTGGCCATGCACCCGAAGCTACTGTGTTACGATGAACCCACGTCAGCGTTGGATCCTGATTTACGACGGGAAGTCCAACAGATTATTGTGAAACTCCGGGACGAGGGAATCACACAGATTGTGGTCACCCATGACATTCCGTTTGCTGAAGCAATTGCTGACCAGATGCTTCGCGTGGAACCCAAAGACTAAGGAGGCCGCTTGATGAAAAAATTCAGACGTTTTTGGGCCTTACTGGTCGTCGTGGTGGGACTGGGCAGTGTCTTAGCGGGCTGTGCCAACGTGACGGAACGGGCAAACACGGCCGACACCTGGTCGACAATCCAAAAGAAGAAAAAAGTTGTCGTGGGTCTTGATGATAGTTTCGTGCCGATGGGCTTTCGCCAGAAGAGTGGCAAGCTCGTCGGCTATGACATTGACCTGGCCCGCGCCGTTTTCAAACTCTATGGCGTGAAGGTTGATTTTCAATCCATTGACTGGAGTATGAACGTGACGGAGCTGCACAATGGCACGATCGATTTGATCTGGAATGGCTTTTCCGTGACGCCGCAGCGGGCCAAGCAGGTGGCCTTTTCCGACACCTACTTAAACAACGACCAGGTGCTGGTCACCTTAAAGAAAAACAAGATTAAGTCGTACAAAGACATGACGGGTAAGGTTTTAGGCGCTCAAACGGGATCGTCCGGAGCCAATGACATTGAGGCGTACCCGAAGCTGTTGAAGAACCGCATCAAAAATCACGAGGCGGTCACTTATGATTCCTTTACCAACGCGTTCATTGACCTGAACGTTGGCCGAATCAAGGGCTTGTTGATCGACAGTACTTACGCCAACTACTACATCAAACACCAGGCTCACCCTGAAGATTACCGGGTAACGGTCGGTAGCTTGCCCAAAGAAGAGTTCGCCGTCGGGATGCGGAAGGGCGATGTGACCATGCGCAAGAAAATTAACGCGGGGTTGAAGCAGTTGGCGGCCAACGGAACGCTGGAGAAAATCAACGAGAAATGGTTCGGCAGCAACGTTGACACGCCGCTTCTGTCTAAAAAGTAATTCTGTATTCGACTTAAAAGACTGTGAAATAGGGGAACGCTGCGACTAGCGGCCCTGGCCGGCTTACCGTGCGCCAAATTTAGGTGGGAATTTAAGGATTTTCAACGAGAGTGGTCATTGATTCCATCGACTGGAATCAGTTACCGCTTTTTTCAGTTAATGGTGTCGGCGTCACAATTTAATTCATATTTGCGAGTGGTTGCTTGTATTTATCGCTGGGTTCCCTTAGAATTAAACACCGATACGCTTGGTCCAAGTTAAGAACCCAGAGTGTGGTTGTTGGCTGATTTTTACGGCCCAATGAGCCCGCCAGACCAAGCGGATAATTTGCTAGAGGAGGCAATTGCGCGTGCATTTTCGCATACGAGACGGGGTAACGCTCGACCTGTTACCCACAAAACAATTTAAAACAATTGGCATGAAGGTGGACTTTGTTGCGCCACTGACGGCCACGGCGATTACCGCGCGAGCCCTATTGGCGCAGGTACTGGAGACCAGTACGGCCGCATATCCAACCCAAACGGCACTGGCCCGGCAGCTTTCTCGCTTGTACGGTGCCAGCTTTGGCATCAGTGTCGTTAAGCTGGGGACGAAGCATGTGATTCGCTTGACCTGCTCAGTCGTTGACGAACAATATTTAGATCAATTTGCGGATCAGACCCCGTTATTTGAACAGGGGATGGCCTTGTTAAAAGCTGTCTTGTTCGAGCCACTTTTACCCAATGGGCAGTTTGACCCAGCAACCTTTACGCAACAACGGCAAAATTTATTAACTGCGATTAAATCATTAGACGATGACAAGCAATACCTGGCCAATCGTCGTTTACAAGAATTGTTATTTACCGGCCAACCAGCACAGGCAATGAGCGCTCTGGGCGACACCACCACGTTGGGGGAACTCAGTGCGGCGGACGTCCTGGGGACTTACCACGACATGCTGGCCAACGATGCCATTCACGTGGCAGTGGTCGGTGACGTTACTGAGGAGCGGGTTCAGGCAGCATTGGCAATTTGGCCTTTGACCGACCGCACCGTTACCGATGACTCACCTTACTACCGGTGGGAACAGCGGGATCAGGTTCAATCGGGTGACGATTTGGCTCCCGTTGTCCAGGCAAAATTAAACCTGGCTTACCGCTTACCCGTCTACAGAGATGACGCTGATTTTGTGCCGGCCGTGGTCTTTAACGCGGCCTTTGGCGGCTCACCGCTGTCCTTACTCTTCACGAACGTTCGGGAGAAAGCCAGTTTGGCCTACTATGCCAGCAGCTCCTACAATCCGTTTACCGGAACCATGGGCGTTCAGAGCGGGATTCAGGCGGAAAACCAGGAGCAGGTGATTGCCATCATCGGTGAGCAATTGGCTGCCTTGCAACACGGCGAGTTAAGCACAGACCTGTTGGCGGAAGTAAAAGCCAGCCTGCTCAATGCACGTTTGGCGGGACTGGACAGCCCCCAACGCAAACTCGTGGGCCTGTTGAATAGTGAACTGACCCATTTGACGGAACCCTTAGAAGTGTGGCAGAAAAAATTAGCAGCGGTGACAGTCGCCGACGTGCAGCGCGTGGCGCAACAGGTCACGCTGCAGGCGACCTACTGCTTGCATGGAGGTGATCAGGATGCTGAGTAAAGAAACGTACGACCGCTTGGGAGAAAACGTGTACCAAACCAAGCTGGCTAACGGCTTGCAGGTTATTCTGGTGCCGAAGACCGGATTTCATAAAACCTTTGCTGTCATGACCACGGACTACGGTTCCATGGATAACGAGTTTGTCCCGCGTGGGCAGACGGAACCGGTCCGGTTTCCAGACGGCATTGCCCATTTTCTGGAACACAAACTTTTTGAAAAGGAAGATCACGACGCCTTTGACCTCTTTGGCCAATACGGGGCGAGTGCTAACGCCTTTACCAGCTTCACGCAAACCAGCTTTTTATTTGCGACGACGAGCCATCTGCACGAGAATCTGGATATCCTCTTGGATTTCGTGCAACAGCCGTATTTCACGGCTCAGACGGTGAACAAGGAAAAGGGCATCATTGGCCAAGAAATTCAGATGTACGATGACGATCCCGGTTGGCAGAGCTACTTTGGCATGATTGGGCAATTGTATCCGCGTGAGCCGCTGCATATTGATATTGCCGGGACCGTTGCGTCCATCGACAAGATTACGGCAGACGACCTGTACGCGGCCTACAACACGTTCTATCATCCTAGCAATATGAGCCTGGTCATCGTGGGACAGTTAGATCCCGAAGAAACGTTGGCTTGGATCACGGCGAACCAAGACGGCAAGACCTTTGGCCCGGATGAGCCAATCAAACGGGTACCGTCACCACAGACACCGGCCGCCGAAATTGTGCCCGCAACGACGCGGCATTTGACGGTCAATCGGCCTAAGGTCAGCATTGGCTTGCGGGGCTACGAAGCCATTCCTGCGGGTAAAGCGGGTCTCAGTTACAGTGACGCCATCTCGTTAGCCTTTGATCTTTTGTTCAACGATACCAGCGATAATTACTTGCGGCTGTATGACGCCAATGTGATCGACGATAGCTTTGGCTACGACTTCCAGGTACAACGGGGTTCACACTTCGCTCAGCTTGCCGGAGATACGGACCAGCCAGAATCTTTTGTCAGTGAACTAACTACTATTTTAAATGATGCGCCAGCACAACTATTGGCTGCCAGAGAGCAGTTTGAACTCGTGAAACGGGAAGCGATTGGACGGACGATTGGGGCGATTAATTCGGTCGAAGCCATCGCCAATCAGTACGATGGGCCGCTATTTGGCGGGACCACCATCTTTGATGAATTGGCCGCTTTGGAAGCCATGACCTTCGCAGATGTTCAGTCCGCTATGGCGAAATTTTTAAGTGCCAGCCGGCAAACGGTTTACACGATTTTGCCCTAACGGAGCTTAAGAAACCGTTAAATCCTGAATTCTGGGTGTTGTGGCTAAAAATGACGCGGTGCCTATGCTATACTGCATATAGAGAAATTTTGAACAGGTGGAGAATTAAATCATGAGTGATAACAGCAAAATTACATTGGGAAAAACGCTGCGTGACGCGCGGATTGCGAAGGGGTACACCCTAGATGACCTGCAACAGACAACGAAGATTCAGAAGCGTTATTTGATTGCCATTGAAGATCAAAACTTCGATGAGTTGCCTGGGGACTTTTACGTGCGGGCATTTATTAAGCAGTACGCCGATATGGTTGATTTGGATGGCGCCGAACTGTTGAAGCAATTTGACAGTGCGTTGCCAAGTACGCAGACGCAAGAGTACGTGGATAAGGTCAACGAGAACAATCCGGAGACCCGTTCCCAACAGCGACAGGTCGATGAACGTTACGTGAAATTACGGCGGACAATTCCAGTTGTGGGCATTGTCATCGTGGTTTTGGTCATCCTCGTGGGTATTTGGGTTGCCGCATCCCATAACGGGAGCAGTACGACCAAGAACAACGTTGATAGCAGCTCCGTGAGCGTTTCCGGCAGCAGTTCTAACAAGACACAAAGTAGCAGCAAGTCTTCGTCTTCTAAGAAGTCCTCTTCCAAGAAGGCTAAGACGGCTAGCTTCAAGAAGTTGAGTTCAACGACTTCTGGCTCAACTTGGGAAATGTTAAACGCGTCTTCCAAGCCGAAGATGAGTTTGTCAGCGACAACCAGCGCTTGGATGTCCGTGACGGCTAACGGCTCGACCGTTTGGCAGGGGACGTTGTCTTCTACCACGTCACACTCATTGACGATTCCAAGTTCAGCAACGAGTGTCACGCTGAAGTTTGGGAACGCGCCAGCTACGTCCGTGAAGGTTGACGGGAAGAAGTTCAACTTCACCTCGGCTACCAGTACCAGCAGTGCTTCGAGTTCAAGCAGCACGACGGGGACCACGACTACGACGTCTAGCTCAAGTACGACGACCACGTCTTCACAAGTACAAACTGTGACATTGGAATTTAAGTAAGACTCAAGGCGGGTCGGTCCGTGGCGACCGGCGCGCCTTTTTTCGTTGGTAAATTTAAGGAGGAATTTTTCGTGAACCTACCCAATCGCTTAACCATCATGCGAATCATCCTGATTCCGGTATTCTTATTGTTATTAGTCCTACCCCTGAACTGGGGACAAGTTACCTGGCTGGGTACCACAATCCCCGTTACCCAAATTTGGGGAGCCTTAGTGTTTGCCGTGGCGTCCATCACCGATTTCTTGGACGGCCAAATTGCTCGGCGTAACCACTTGGTGACGAACTTTGGTAAATTCGCTGACCCGCTAGCAGATAAAATGATTGTGATGACCGCCTTCATCCTGTTGGTGGCCATGAACGCTGTCCCCGCTTGGGGTGTGGCCATCATCGTCTGCCGAGAATTGGCTGTGACCGGACTGCGCCTGATCGTGGTTGAAACGGGTGGCAAGGTGTTAGCCGCTGCCTGGCCGGGTAAGATCAAAACGACCACGCAAATGGTGGGGATTATCTTGTTACTGCTGAACAACATTGGCTTTAGCAGTCTGAACATCCCAATGGCGTTAATCTTCTTCTACATCTGCCTGTTCTTCACGATTTACTCTGGAATCGATTACTTTGTCCAGAACCGCCAAGTCTTCGCTGAATCCTCGGCGGAATAGGTGGCTACTGGGTATCGATTCTGAAATGACCATTAAAATTAAACTATTCAGATAACTGTGGGTGTCACTGGTGCGTTTGTTGGCTGGCGATGCGCACAGTTTTTTTTGATTTGTGAGGTAATATTAACCAGATTGGGAACGATTGTGGTAGGATTTTACTACGGGTGTTTATCTGGGACTGCTTGTTCGAGGCACCGATGACTGGTGACAATCAGTAGTACTGGTGTCCGATAAGCAGTTGATTTGCCAGCGACACGCAAAGTTTTTTAAATTAATTTGGCGAAAAATAAAATAAATCGCGTTTCATTACGGAGTTAACTTTAAGTCACCCAGGAGGGGTCAGCATGCAAGCGGAAATTATTGCCGTCGGAACTGAAATTTTATTGGGACAGATTGTCGATACCAACTCGGCCTTCATTGCCCGTGAATTGGCCGAAGCCGGCATTGAGGTCTATTACCATTCACTGGTGGGCGACAACGCTGATCGACTGACTGCGGTGGTGAATCAGGCCCGTTCTCGTAGCGATTTGGTGATTATTAGTGGCGGCTTAGGACCGACCAAGGATGATTTGACCAAGCAGACGGTGGCGCATTTGCTGGGCGTTAAGCTGATTGAAGACGCGCCAGCAATGGTGAAGATTCGCTGCCACTTTGCAACTGCCGACCGGCCCATGACGCCTAACAACCGGTTACAGGCGCTTTACCCTGAAGGGAGCCAACCACTCAAGAATCGGACTGGCATGGCTGTGGGCGCCTTTTATCAGGATCCTAACGCGGCTGACATCATGTTACTCCCTGGACCACCCAGTGAGACGGAGCCGATGTTTGTTGAACAGGCGGTCCCGTTGCTGAAGGCCACCTACAATCGTGACGAATATTTGGTGTCGCGGGTGCTGCGCTTCTTTGGTATTGGTGAGGGGCAACTAGTCACGGTCTTAAGCGACCTGATCGATGGGCAGAGTAACCCGACGATTGCGCCTTACGCCAAGGTCAACGAGGTGACGCTGCGACTGACGGCTCAAGCACAGGATGAAGCAGCGGGCACCAAACTTCTCGACCAGATGACCGCGACCATTAAGGGCCGGGTCGGGGAGTACCTTTACGGCTATGGGGATGAGAACAGTTTGGCCGCCGTGGTGGTCAACGACATGATTGCCCGGGGCCTGACCATTACCGGTGCTGAGAGTCTGACGGCCGGCAAATTTCAGAGCACGCTTGGTGATGTCCCGGGTGTCTCCGCGATTTTTCCTGGGGGCTTCGTGACGTATGCCAACTCGGCGAAACATGACCTCTTGGGCATCCCACAGGAAATCATTGACCGGGATGGTGTGGTTAGTGCGGCCACGGCACAGCAAATGGCGGAGCGGTCCCGGGCTCTATTGGATACAGACTTTTCACTGAGCTTTACCGGTGTGGCCGGTCCGGATGCGTTGGAAGGCCATCCGGCAGGGACCGTCTGGCTGGGCTTGGCGCAACGAGGCCACGAACCACGGGCCCGGCTGGTTCACCTGACGGGGACGCGCGCGGCCATTCGTGAACGGTCGGTGATGACCGGATTAGACTGGTTACGGCGTGTTCTGAACGGATTGAAATAAAGGGGAACTTTTGTTCTATTTTTACTTGCTTTTTACGAACAAAACCCGTATAGTGTTACTTGGATATTGATGCAACGAAGGAGGATTTGGATGGCTGACGAACGACAAGCAGCGTTAGACAAAGCGCTGAAGAAAATTGAAAAAGATTTTGGTAAAGGCTCGATCATGCGGCTAGGTGACAACAGTAACCTGGACATTGAAACCGTACCATCTGGCTCGTTGGCCCTTGATGTGGCCTTGGGTGTTGGTGGTTACCCCCGTGGACGAATCGTAGAAATCTACGGACCAGAATCATCTGGGAAGACGACCGTGGCGTTACATGCCGTAGCGGAAGTTCAAAAGCGGGGCGGAACCGCAGCCTATATTGATGCGGAAAACGCCTTGGATCCGGCTTACGCGACATCTTTAGGGGTTAACATTGACCAATTGCTATTGTCACAACCTGATACCGGTGAACAAGGATTGCAAATTGCGGATGCCTTGATCTCCAGTGGGGCCGTGGACATTGTGGTTGTCGACTCCGTTGCCGCACTGGTTCCCCGTGCCGAAATTGAAGGGGAAATGGGGGACGCTCACGTGGGGTTACAAGCCCGCCTGATGTCCCAAGCTCTCCGGAAATTATCTGGAACGATTAATAAGACGAAAACAATTGCACTTTTCATTAATCAAATTCGTGAAAAAGTTGGGGTTATGTTTGGTAACCCTGAAGTGACTCCTGGTGGTCGGGCTTTGAAGTTTTACGCGACGGTTCGTTTGGAAGTTCGTCGGGCAGAACAAATCAAGGACGGAACCGATGTCATTGGTAACCGCACACGAATTAAGGTCGTCAAGAACAAGGTTGCGCCGCCATTCAAGCGGGCCGAAGTTGATATCATGTACGGTAAGGGGATTTCCCAAACCGGTGAATTAATCGACATGGCCGTTGAAAAGGATATCGTGGACAAGAGTGGTTCTTGGTACTCTTACGGTGAGGACCGAATTGGTCAAGGCCGTGAGAACGCAAAGAATTACCTGTCGGACCACCCTGATACAATGGCTGAAATTAACCAACGGGTCCGGGCCGCTTACGGTGTCGGCGAGGGTGATGAGGCCGATGCAGCGACCGCCAAGAAGACGGCAGCTAGCAAGGATAAAGAAACCAAGACCGACAAAAAAGAGACTAAGGCTACTGCGACGCCACAAAAGGCGAAAGCTAAGCCAGAGCAAAGTGAATTAATTCCAGACAAGGATGCAACCAAGCCTGGGAAGTAGACCTGAAGCGTTAACGGCCCATGAGAGGCGGTTGACGCTTTTTGTGTTGATTGGTGCTTCTTTAAAAAATTAGTGACGGCATACTTTCAAGAATGTGGGAGAGCCCGGCAAATTCAGATAAATTCTATGAAAGCGTGAAGAAATCGGCGCAGACCCATCAGTTTCCGGTGAGTTTAGTTGACAGCGTTCATGGCAACCATTAAAATTGAAGTTGCGTCAGTTATCAAATCAACATCTTAAAAAGTCTGATTTTAAAATTAGTCATTTTTGATGATGCGGAGGTGGAATCATGAGTGTTCCAATTATAATCCTCGCAATCATCGCTATCGTTGTTGGTGTTGTGGGCGGGTATTATTTTCGTAAATCTGTCCACGAGCGAAAGCTAGATGTAGCTAAGTACACTGCTGAAGGTGTACTGGCTGAAGCTAAGAAGCAAGCTGAGACTGCCACCAAGGAATCTTTATTGGAAGCCAAAGAAGACAGTCATAAGTACCGTGCAGAGGTCGAAACCGAGCTGAAAGAACGTCGTGCCGAAGTTCAGAAGCAAGAAGACCGCTTGATTCAACGAGAAGAAACGTTAGACCGGAAAGATAACTCTCTGGAAAAGCGCGAAAATTCTTTGAATCGTCGGGACAAGAAGCTAAGTGCTGAAGAGCAAAATTTAGCCAAGAAACAGCAACAAGCAGACTCACTGATTGAAAAACGCCAGGCCGCGGTGGAAACCGTAGCCGCTTTATCCCAGGATGATGCACGGGACCTGATTATTTCTGAAGCCAAGACGGCTTTGGCGGGTGAACGCGCAAAGATGATTAAAGAGAGCGAAGAAACGGCGCGCAAGACGGCTGAGGCAAATGCCAAAGACCTGATTGTGTCCGCCATTCAACGCAGTGCCGCCGATATGGTGACTGAAACCACGATTACCGTGGTTACGTTGCCAAACGACGACATGAAGGGCCGCATTATTGGCCGTGAAGGACGGAATATTCGGACGTTAGAGACGTTGACTGGGATTGACCTAATCATCGATGATACGCCAGAAGCCGTCGTCTTGAGTGGCTTCGACCCGTTACGGCGAGAAGTTGCCAAGATTGCTTTGGAGAAATTGATTCAAGACGGGCGAATTCACCCGGCACGAATCGAGGAAATGGTCGCAAAGGCCAAAAAAGAACTGGACGAACATGTCCGGGAGCTTGGCGAGCAAGCAACCTTTGATCTGGGGATTCATTCCATGCATCCCGAAATGGTCAAACTGGTTGGTCGCTTGAATTTCCGTATTTCTCATGGGCAAAACGCGTTGGCCCATTCAATCGAAGTTGCTAAGATCACTGGGGTTTTGGCTGCTGAATTAGGTGAGGATGTTACGTTAGCAAAACGTGCAGGATTATTACATGATATTGGTCGCGCTGCGGAGCATGATGATGATAGTTCGTACATCACAACGGGCATGGAACTTGCTAAAAAGTACCGTGAGAGTTCCGTTGTGGTTAACGCTATTGCAGCTCAAGCAGATCAAACGGCACCGCAATCCGTGATTGCGGAACTGGTTAGCACCGCTGATGTTATTTCAGCGACGCGGCCAGGCGCACGCTCAGATTCTCTGGAAAGTTACATCCACCGGTTGGATAAGCTGGAAACCATCGCCAATGCATTTGACGGTGTCGACCATAGCTTTGCCATTCAGGCGGGACGAGAGGTTCGAGTTATTGTGCGGCCCGAGAAGATTTCCGATACGGATGCCGTTGTCTTGGCACGCGACATCAAGAAACAAATTGAAGGCGACTTGGATTATCCAGGTCACGTCAAAGTTTCCGTCATCCGGGAAGTCCGGTCAGTTGAATATGCGAAATAATTCAGAGATGAGTCTGGGACTAAATCCCCAGGCTCTTTTTGGTATTTACCTAAAGGTTGAAACTTAAATTGTCGGGAGACAACGCTGAATCTTGGCATCGTTGTCTAAAACTGCCGGCTTACCGTTCGCAAAATTTAGGCTGGAACGCTGTGGGTAGGACGCCGGCAGCCTGTGAGGCGGTCTGCCTGCTCGCTTTGGACCGCACGGACCGCGTTTCAAAGTCGCCATTTTCCAAGAAGACCACATGGAAAATCCCACGGCTGAGCCTAAATTTGGTTCACTCCCGCCTACGTAGATTGTCACCAATTATTGCGGATGAACGCCGTCATTCCAGCGATGTGCACACCAATGTCACGGTGAAAATCAACCGTAACCGAAGGAGGACAGAGATGGAGGCAGCTGTGTCGACGGTGTTAGCTGGGAACCAGCTTACAGCGTGGGACGTGTTTGGAGACTGGCGGTTTGTGCCAGGCTTCAAACCGAGCCGGAGGACCGCCCCTCAGGCCGCAGGCGGTCCTCACAGCAGTCGGAATCTCTGGCAGCCGCAGGTGGCAATTTCCAACCAACCTTGTGGCAGGAGTCTCTGTTAGCTGAAGTGCTTGATTCAGATTTAACTCACGCAGAATTAGACGAAGCATGGTAAAATAGAGGTTATTTAATAGAACTGGTGAACAGCACCAGGCGGGCCGAAACGGTCTAGATAGGGGAACGAAGATGCGAATTCTGTTTGTTGGTGACGTTGTAGGAAATATTGGTGTGGACATGATTCATGAGTACCTGCCACAGTTAAAGCGGGACTTGAAGCCCCAGGTCACCATCGTTAACGGGGAGAACTCAACCCCCGTTGGTCGCGGTATCAGTCAAAGCATTTACAAACAAATTTTAAAAGATGGCGCCGATGTGGTGACCATGGGAAACCATACCTGGGACAACGCCGAGCTGTATGACTTCATCGGCGGGGCTAACCGCTTGGTTCGGCCCGCTAACTTCCCTGGCGATACACCGGGGCAGGGCTGGACAAAGGTCAAAGTGAACCAGCAGACCCTAGCCGTGGTCAACATGCAGGGACGGGTCTTCATGAATCCCATGGATGACCCCTTTGCCAAAATGAAAGAACTCCTGCCAGAACTCGACACCGACTTTGTCTTCGTGGACTTCCATGCAGAAACGACCAGTGAAAAACGGGCCTTCGCCATGCGCTACGATGGCCAATTGTCAGCCGTTGTCGGCACCCATACCCATGTGCAGACCAGTGACGCCCAGGTTCTCCGTGGTGGGACGGCCTTTATGACCGAAGCCGGGATGACCGGTCCCGCCGACAGTGTCTTGGGCATGCAGGCCGACAGTGTGATTGAGCGCTTTGAGAACCAACGGCCAACCCGTTACACGGTCCAAGAAAAGGGCGCAGGCCTCTTATCCGGCGCCGTGATTGACCTGAGTGATAAAACGGGACACGCGAAGAGTATCAAGCCAATCCTGATCAGCCCCCAACACCCATACCAAAGCTAAACGATAACGGAAGGATGAACCATTTTCCATGACGAAAACGAACACGACGCCCATGATGGTGCAATATCAAAAAATTAAAGACCAGTATCCCGATGCCTTTTTGTTCTACCGGCTCGGGGACTTTTATGAAATGTTTAATGACGACGCCGTCAAGGGTTCCCAACTCTTAGAGCTAACCTTAACGACGCGGAGTCACAGCGCAAAGAATCCAATTCCGATGTGTGGCGTTCCCCACAAGGCCGTTCAGAGTTATATCGATATTTTGGTCGATCAAGGCTATAAGGTCGCTGTTTGTGAACAAATGGAAGACCCTAAATTGGCCAAGGGCATGGTTAAACGAGAAGTCATTCAGTTGGTGACCCCCGGGACACAAACCGATACCGGTGCGGCTGGTGCCAAGCGAAACAACTATTTGACGGCACTGACCATGAGCGAAAAGAACCAGTATGGCTTGGCCTATACCGACCTGTCTACCGGTGAACTCAAGGCCGCTGAAATTACTGGTACTGATCCGGTCTTGAATGAATTGATGAGCCTTCAGACCAAGGAAGTTGTGGTCGACGGCACAGTTGACGAGGCGTTGACGGCGCGGATGACCCAGTTGGGCATGATGATTTCCAGTCAACCGGACGTCCAGGCTAGTTCTGAGTTGAGCTATGTTGAACAAGACGTCCAATCTGCTTTACTCAAACAAGTTGTCGGCGTGCTGGTCACCTACGTCACAGTTACCCAGAAGCGGAGTCTCGCGCATTTACAACGTGCCGTGGCCTACAAGCCAACTGCCTTTTTAAAAATGGATCATTCGTCACAAAGTAACTTAGAAATCACCCAGAACCTACGAACCAAGAAAAAATCCGGAACACTCTTGTGGCTATTGGACCAAACCAAGACAGCCATGGGGGGCCGGTTACTCAAACAGTGGCTGGACCGGCCGTTGATTGACCAGGGCCAGATCGAAGAACGCCAAGCCAAAGTCGGCGCGTTACTCGACCACTATTTCGAACGCAATAATTTACAAGAAGAATTGGTGAAAGTGTATGACCTGGAGCGGTTAGCTGGCCGGGTAGCCTTTGGCAGCGTTAATGGCCGGGATCTGATCCAATTGCAAACGTCCTTGGAACAGGTGCCCCAGATTCAGCACACGATTGAAGAATTGGATGAGCCGGTCTTTGACGACACGTTGGCTGGCTTGGACCCAGTCGAGGATGTGGCCGAAGCCATTCGTGCGGCAATCGTTCCGGAACCGCCAATCTCCGTGTCCGATGGTGGCGTTATTCGTGATGGCTTTAACGCCCAACTGGACGAATACCGGGATGCCATGCGCAACGGGAAGACCTGGTTGGCTGAGATGGAAGCCCGCGAGCGAGAAATTACCGGGATCAACAACCTGAAGATTGGCTATAATCACGTTTTCGGCTACTACATCGAAGTGACCAAGGTTAATTTGGATAAATTGCCCGCCGACCGCTATGAACGTAAGCAGACCTTAGCCAACGCCGAACGGTTCTCAACCCCCGAGTTGAAGGACAAGGAACGCTTGATTTTAGAGGCCGAGGAAAAATCCGTGTCCCTGGAATACAAGTTATTCGTTGACCTCAGAGAACAGGTGAAGACGGCCATTACGCGGCTCCAAAAATTGGCGGCGACCATTGCCAGTCTAGATGTGCTGCAGAGTTTTGCCGTGGTCAGTGAAGACTATCACTTTGTGAAGCCAACCCTGATCAAGGGCCATGATTTGCAGATCAAGCAGGGCCGTCATCCGGTGGTGGAAAAGGTGTTGGGCCGGCAATCTTACGTGCCGAACGACGTCAGCATGGATGAACAGACCAACATTTTACTGATTACCGGACCCAACATGTCCGGGAAGAGTACGTACATGCGCCAGTTAGCGTTGACCGTCATCATGGCGCAGATGGGCTGTTTTGTTCCAGCCGAATCCGCCCAGATGCCAATCTTTGATCAAATTTTCACCCGAATTGGGGCGGCCGATGACCTCATTTCCGGTCAGAGTACGTTCATGGTCGAGATGCAAGAGGCCAACCACGCGTTGAGCCAGGCCACGGCCAACAGTCTGATTTTATTCGATGAAATTGGGCGGGGAACCGCGACCTACGACGGCATGGCGCTGGCCCAGGCGATTATTGAGTACGTGCACAACCGCGTGCACGCCAAGACGTTGTTCTCAACCCACTACCACGAGCTGACCGCGCTGGATGAGTCTTTAAAGCAATTGCGCAACGTTCACGTCGGGGCCGTCGAGCAGAATGGCGACCTGGTCTTCTTACACCAAATGCAACCGGGGCCCGCGGACAAGTCTTACGGGATTCACGTCGCTAAATTGGCGGGGATGCCAGCTAAGTTGTTAGACCGCGCGGAAGTTATTTTAGAGGACCTGGAGCAGACGGCTGAGCAACAACCGCTAGTGGCGCCGGAAACGGCAGATTCGTCGGAACAAGTGCCGACACAGCCTGCTGAGCCGGCAACGGTGGCTGAGACACCTGAAACGGCACCGCAACTAGCAGATTCCGAGGCAGCTGAAACGGCCAAGCCTACGGAAACAACCCCCGAAGCTGCCGCGGATCAACAGTTATCATTGTTCACGGATGAGCCAGAGTTGAACCCCGCGCAGGCCAAGGTCCTGGCACAGATTGCGGACCTCAACCTGATGGGGATGACCCCAATGGCGATTATGAATCAGGTCTACCAATGGCAACAGAGGTTAGCGAAAAAGTAGCATTTTAGCATAAGGATAGCGTAAGAGAGGAAGGGTCGTTGATGGCCAAAATTCATGAACTAGCGTCGGTCTTAGCCGACCAAATCGCCGCGGGTGAAGTCGTTGAACGACCGGCATCCGTGGTCAAGGAACTGGTGGAAAACGCAGTCGATGCCCACAGCCAGCAGATTGACATCACGGTTGAAGAGGCTGGGTTACAGCGGATTTCCGTGGTTGATGATGGCGACGGCATTGCGGATGAAGATAGCGAAATGGCTTTCAAACGCCACGCCACTAGCAAGATTACGGATCGGCGGGACCTCTTTCGAATCAAGTCACTGGGCTTCCGGGGTGAGGCGCTGCCTAGTATTGCGTCCGTGGCCGACGTGACCCTGACGACTTCCACCGGTGGCGTGGGGACCTTGATTCACAACGTGGGCGGCATTATCAAGGAACACACTGCGGCCGCCGCACGGAAGGGCACCACGGTCACGGTGAAGGACCTCTTCGGCAACGTTCCTGCGCGCTTGAAGTATTTGAAATCGCCAGCGACCGAGTTGGCACGAATCACGGACATTGTGAACCGGTTGGCCTTGAGCTACCCCAACGTTGCCTTTTCTTTGGTGCACAACGGTCGGGAGTTAACACGAACGACCGGACGGGGAGACCTCCAACAGGTGATTGCCGGCATCTACGGCGTGCAGAGCGCCCGGAAGATGGTGGCCATCAACGGCAAGAATCCCGACTTTCAGGTGAGCGGCTACGTGAGCTTACCCGAACTGACGCGGGCGAGTCGCCAATACATTTCCCTGCTGCTGAACGGCCGGTACATTCACAATTTTCAGTTGAGTAAGGCCTTGGTGGCAGGTTACGGCTCAAAGTTAATGGTCGGCCGCTATCCGTTGGCCGTGTTGGATATTAAGATGGACCCCTTGCTGGTCGACGTGAACGTTCACCCAACCAAGCAGGAAGTCCGGATCAGTGAGGAACCCGAACTGACCCAATTGATTCAGGACACGGTGTTCAAACGGCTTTCACAGGAAAATTTAATTCCGGATGTCTTTGACGAAATTCCCACGAAAACGCGGGAGACCCGCTCGACGGATCAACTGACGATGGCGTTAAACGACGTCTCAGCTAAGTACGAGATGTCGGCCCGAACGACGGTCCCCGAGCCGCAGCCAGAAGAAAGTGCGGCGCCAACAGATACCGTCGCGCAGAAGTCTTCGGCGGCGTCCGAACCGGCGGAGACCACGCCGACGCCCGCTGCTGGACCACAACCATTGGAAACGCCGGAGGAAGTGCCGGTCGAGCCAGTGGTTGTCCATGATAAGCACGATTTTCAGTTGCCAGCTGTTCAAGCATTTGATGAAAAATATCAAACGGAACAAGTGGCGGCACCCTTGGGTGGGCGTGCGCCGGTGAAGCAAGAACCCCTCCCGGAGGCTGACTTACGGGCACCGGAGCCGCCAGCGCAGCGTTTCCCACAGTTGCGGTACCTGGGGCAAGTGCACGGGACTTACCTGTTGGCGGAGGCGGACGATGGGCTGTATTTAGTCGACCAACACGCCGCGCAGGAACGGGTCAACTATGAATTTTACCGGCAAGCGATCGGCGAGGTCAGCGATGACGAGCAGAAATTGCTGGTGCCAATCGTTCTCGATTACCCGACGACCGATGTGTTGGAACTGACCAACCAC
This sequence comes from Levilactobacillus cerevisiae, assembly GCF_003946245.1. Classification (GTDB taxonomy): domain Bacteria; phylum Bacillota; class Bacilli; order Lactobacillales; family Lactobacillaceae; genus Levilactobacillus; species Levilactobacillus cerevisiae. The sequence goes on along the minus strand of NZ_RHNN01000007.1, from coordinate 8,096 downwards.
ATCGAAACGCTGGGCAGTGTCGGTATTCATCTCGAGTCGTTTGGACCAAATAGTTTCATCGTGCACGAACACCCAACCTGGTTCAAGGCCGGTCAAGAGACCGATACCATTAAAGAAATGATTGATTGGGTACTCAACGACGGGAAGATTTCCGTGGCGGCCTTTCGTGAGAAGACGGCCATCATGATGAGCTGTAAACGGGCCATCAAGGCCAATCATCACTTGGACGATCAACAGGCGCGGGCACTGTTAGTGAAGTTAGCCACGGCTGAAAATCCGTTTAACTGTCCTCACGGGCGGCCAGTGCTGGTGCATTTCACGGATCAGGACTTGGAGAAGCTGTTCAAGCGGATTCAGGATCCACACCACTCCGGCGACGACTGGGGAGAATAGGTAGTTGGGGTTGCCTGCGGCAGCTAAGGACCACACCTATGGGGACCGACCGAAGCCAAAAGGCGGTCTTCGGTCTCGCTTTGAGCCTGAAAAGCACAGTCTCAAAGTCGTCCCATGAAGTAAGTCGGCAAAGGACGCCAACTAACTTCATCGACACAGGTGTGCTCCTTAGCTGCCTCCGGCGTCGACTACCTATTCGCGTGTTTTTAAATTCTGTAATAGAATGAGTCGGTTTTGATTGAGGAACGCCTGAAGCCAAAGGGCGGTCTTCAGGCTCGACTTGGAACCTCAAAGAACGAGTTTCCAAGTACGTCCCGTGGCGTAAGCTGCCAAAAAACAGCAGCAAACGCCACCGACACAGGTACCGAACCTGACAGCCTCCAGCAAAGATTATTCCAGACTGGGAAACTGTTTCCCAACTGTTGCTTGTGGCAGCTAAGGACTACACCTATGGGGACTGACCGAAGCCGAAGGGCGGTCTTCGGTCTCGCTTTGAGCCTGAAAAGCACAGTCTCAAAGTCGTCCCATGAAGTAAGTCGGCAAAGGACGCCAACTAACTTCATCGACACAGGTGTGCTCCTTAGCTGCCTCCGGCGTCGACTACCTATTCGCGTGTTTTTATTATTATGTTTTTCTAGTTGAACATTTATGGCGAATATGTATTTTAAATTGCGTCGTTCATGCTTGCTGTCGTGAATTGGTAAGCATTTATGACAGCTGTGTCTGACAAAAAACGACAAGCGTAGCAGTCTGGTGGGGCCTGATGGAGCCGGAGGTAGTTAGGTACCGAACCCTGTGAAGGTGGTGTTAGACTGGGCGATCTTTGCCCAGCCTTACAGCACGGACCGCGTTTTGAGACTTGCGGGCTTAGCAAGGCTTAAAACCGAGTCTAAAGACCGCTCCTCAGGCTTTAGACGGGGTCCCACAGGGTGAAGCGTACCTAGACTACCGCAGGTGGAATCAGACCCCGCCAGACCGCGGGCAGAATCGGGTCCTGTCAGACCGCAAGGCGGAATCAGGTCCACAAGCGGGCGCAAGTGTGGTACAATTTACGAAGCAAACATATGTTTTCCTAAAGGAGATTAACCGGCATGTACGAATACCTTCATGGCACGATTGCGGCGGTCTACCCGGACCACGTGGTCGTGGACGTCAACGGGGTGGGTTACCTGGTGAATACCGCCAATCCTTACCGTTACGCAGTAGGCACCGCGGCGGTAACCATTTACGTTTACCAGGCAGTGAGCGACTCAGCGCAGACGCTGTATGGCTTCGCGGACTTTGCCGAGAAGCAACTATTTTTGAAATTAATCAACGTTAACGGGATTGGCCCCAAGAGCGCTCTCGCCATCCTGGCCAACCCTGATCACCAAGGCTTGATGCTGGCCATTAAGACCAACGACGTCAGTTTCTTGATGAAGTTCCCGGGCATTGGTAAGAAGACGGCCGGTCAAATTGTTTTGGATTTGCAAAATAAGTTGGACGACTTGGCACCCGCTGACGATGGGACGTTGTTCACGCCCGAGGAAGTCGCGACGGGTGAGGGTGATCCACAATTGGACGATGCGATTGCGGCTTTGACGGCGTTAGGCTACAAGGCTGCTGCGGTTAAGAAAGTGACCCCCCAGCTTCGGAAATTTGCTGGTCAATCGACCAATGATTATCTCAGCGAAGGACTGCGTTTACTGACCGAATAAGTGTGAAGGGAGGCTGACTCATGGCTGATGATGAGCGGATCGTGTCACCGGAACCATCTGATGACAACGAAGATTCAATTGAAAAATCACTGCGCCCCCAGACACTGGCCCAATACATTGGCCAGGATCCAATCAAACACGAACTTTCCGTCTACATTCAGGCGGCTAAACAGCGGGAAGAATCGTTAGACCACGTCCTGTTGTACGGCCCCCCTGGTTTAGGGAAGACGACACTAGCGATGGTGATTGCCAATGAGATGGGCGTTCATATCAGAACGACCAGCGGACCGGCCATTGAAAAGCCAGGCGACCTGGTGGCCCTGTTAAACGAGCTCCAGCCGGGTGACATTTTATTTATTGATGAAATTCACCGGTTACCCAAGATTGTTGAGGAAATGCTCTATTCAGCGATGGAGGATTTCTACATCGACATCGTGGTCGGTCAGGGGCCTACTGCCCATCCCGTCCATTTTCCGTTGCCGCCATTTACCCTGATTGGGGCGACGACGCGGGCCGGCTTACTGTCAGCGCCGCTGCGTGATCGGTTTGGAATTGTGGAGCACATGGCCTACTACGAAACGGCGGACTTACAGGAAATTGTGACCCGCTCGGCGGATATTTTTAACACCCGGATTGCCACTGAGGGGGCCCACGAGATTGCCTTGCGTTCGCGGGGCACGCCACGGATTGCGAACCGCCTGTTGAAACGGATTCGGGATTTCGCAGAAGTTTCGCCGGACCACACCGAAATTGACTTGGCGATTGTGAACCATGCGCTGACCCTGTTACGGGTGGACGCCGCGGGACTGGATGCCACGGATATCAAGCTGCTATCCACGATGGTTGACTACTACGATGGCGGTCCGGTTGGCTTGAACACCTTGGCGGCCAACATCGGTGAGGAAACGGAAACGGTGGCGGCCATGTACGAGCCCTACTTGCTCCAACGCGGTTACCTCAAGCGAACGGCTCGGGGGCGGGTTGTCACGGCTACGGGGTACGCGCACCTCGGGCGACCATTGCCTAATTCCGAGGGCCAATCTTAGGTCGAGACGGCTAATATTTTCAGAAAATCGGCGATAATGCCGAACATCCAAAGAATTTTTAGAAATAATTGGACGGATTCCTTGGATTCTGGTAAAGTTGTCCAATAGATAGTAAATAAAGGGGTGAACAAACGTGTTCGAAAATTTAATGATCGGTGCCGCTGCCGGCGGTTACTCAACGTTACTGATTTTAGTTGTTTTCTTGGTGTTGATGTATTTCTTGATGTTACGTCCACAACAAAAGCAACAAAAGAAGCATCGTGACATGATGAGCGAACTTAAAAAGGGCGACCACGTCATCACGATTGGCCGGTTACACGGTGTGATCGACGAAATCAACGACGCTGACAAGACTGTAACCTTGGATTGCGACGGAATCTACTTAGTCTTTGACTTACGGGCCATTGCCCAAGTAACTTCCCAAGCACCACAAGCCGTTACGGCCCCAGCCGCTGCTGAGACTGCCACTAGTGAAGCTGCTAGCGACGACCAACCAGCTGAAAGTGCCGCTGAAGAACCAGCTAGCGAAGCCGCTGCAAGCGACGAACCTGCTGAAAAAACTGACGACGAATCAGCTAAATAATGTGTTAAAAAGTTCGGTCTCCCTGAGGCCGTTTTTTTTCGGCTAAAATTTGCGGTTACGACGGTGGGGTGTTGGGAATTGCCTGGGAATTAGGAGCGTTTTCGATTGAAGACAAACGTTTGTTTGGGTATAATTTAACTAATAGTTGGTGTTAAACGTGAGGGAGGGGTGGCCGTGGTACCGGAAAAGTATACGCAACGAAAAATTATTCACGTCGATATGGATGCTTTTTACGCGTCGATTGAGGAGCGCGACCACCCTGAATTCAAAGGGCATGCGCTGATCATTGCCCGTGACCCCCGGACCACCGGCGGGCGGGGCGTCGTGACGACAGCGAATTACGTGGCCCGACAGTTGGGCGTGCACTCCGCCATGAATGCCAACGAGGCCTTTAAGCTGGCGCCGCATGCGACCTTCAAAACGCCTGACTTTCCCCACTACCGGGAGATTTCGGATCAAATTCACGCCATCTTCCACGAGTACACGGATAAGATTGAAACGGTGGCTTTTGACGAAGCCTACCTGGATATTACGACCAATAAAAAGCAGATTCAGTCGGCGGTTCAAGTGGCCCACGAGATTCAAGTAGAAATTTTCGAGAAGACCCATCTGACCTGTTCAACCGGCATTTCGTACAGCAAGTTCTTGGCCAAGGAGGCGTCAGATTTTCGCAAGCCGGTGGGGGTCAGTGTGATTCTGCCTGAGGACGCGCACGACTTCTTGATGGCTTTGCCAATCGAGCGTTACCGGGGCGTGGGCAAGAAGACGGTTCCCAAGATGCACGAGTTGGGAATCCTGACGGGCGCCGACCTGTATCAGAAATCACAATTAGAGTTGATTCACGACTTTGGTAAATTTGGGTACGTGCTCTATCAACGGGTGCGCGGCATTGATGAACGGCCGGTTGAATATCAACGGGAGCGCAAGTCGATTGGCAAGGAGCGGACGTACGGGCCACCACTATCGTCCGCGGGTGAGGTCGAGGCACAACTCCAGCGGCTAGCGGAAATGGTTGCCGTTACCGTCAAGCAAAAACAACGCCACGGCAAAACGTTGGTGTTAAAGCTCCGGGACAGTGATTTCAACACCATCACGAAGCGGGTGACTCAAACAGATTTCATCGCCAATGACGCCAACGTCTACTATGACTTGGCCTTAGACCTTTACCACAGTGTGGCGGGAGATGACGAGCAAGTGCGCCTGCTGGGCATCACCCTGACAGGACTGGCGGCACAAACGTTTGAGAATGTGCGGTTACCGTTGTTTGAGTCGGATGAGGAAGAGTAGCCCTCTTGAAATTGAATTAAGTCGGGCAAGCAAAAACGTTTAACAACATGCCAAGTATTTGGCAGCTCCGATTGATACCAATTAGTTGGTTAATTAAAGACGATTGATAAAAATTTAATTTTATCAGTGCGGGCTAAACGCGTATGAGCCGCAAGGAAAATCAAAATGGGCTCAGCCGGGGGATTCTCAAATTAGGTCTGTTAATTTGAGAATGGCGACTTTGAAACGCGGTTCATTGCGGTTCGAAGCGAGTCTGAAGACCGCCTTTCAGGCTTCAGACGTCCTACCCCCAGCGTTCCAGTCCCATTTTGATTTTCCTGGAGGCGTATTCATAGCAGTTTAGCCCGCAACCTGGCGGAGTTTTATTGATATTGGACGGCAAAACTTGTATACTAAAACGCGGTATCGACGCGTCTTGGTCGAAAAAATCGGATAGAAAACGGGTGAATTCATGGCTATTGAAGCTGCCATTTTAGAAGAAATCAAGAAGTATCAAACGATTATTATTCACCGTCACCAACGGCCTGACCCCGACTGTATCGGGGCGCAACTGGCTTTACGGGACATTTTACAAGCGAGCTTTCCGAATAAAAAAGTCTTAGCAGTGGGTAAGCATTACCCCGGCTTCGACTGGATGGGGCAAGCTGACCAAGATGTTGCGGATGACGTCTATCAGGGTGCGTTAGTGATTGTTGTGGACACGGCTAACCAACCTCGAATCGACGATGAACGGTGGTCCACGGGGGCTGCCCTCATCAAAATCGACCATCATCCCAACGACGATGCCTTTGGCGATATTCAGTGGGTGTTGGATCAAGCGTCCAGCACGTCCGAAATTATTTACGACTGGTACGCCAAAAACCAAGCGGATTTAACCATGCCTGACGATGCGGCTCGACTACTTTACGCCGGCATCATTGGCGACACTGGGCGTTTCATGTACCCAGCGACGTCACCCAACACATTTGCGGTTGCCAGCAAGTTGTTAACGTACAACTTCTCGATGACCGCTGTGAACCAGGCTGAGGATGAAATTTCCCCAGAAATGGCGCGGTTGTCCGCTTACGTTTACCAGAACTTAGAGATTCTGCCTAGTGGGGCGGCTTATTTAAAGCTGACCGATGAAATTGTGGAATCGTTTGGCCTCGCTGCCAGCGATTCGACGTCTGCCGTGGTTCCATTACCCGGCAAGATTACGTCGGTGGTTGCCTGGGCCATTTTCGTTGAAGCGAAGGACAAGACTTTCCGCATTCGGTTGCGGTCTAAAGGCCCGTCCATCAACGGCTTGGCCAAGAATCACGGTGGGGGCGGACATGCCCTAGCCAGTGGCGCTGCGGCCCAAGATCAAGCAGAAATCGACCAAGTTATTCACGAGCTCGATGAGTTAGTGGCTAACACTAAAGGAGAAAATGAATGACCGCAGATTTTAAACAATTCAAGTTGCAGCCGTACTTAATGACGGCCTTGCAAAAGATTGGTTTCACGACCCCAACCAAGGTGCAGGAAAAATTAATTCCTGTGATTGCGTCGGGCAAAGACGTCGTGGGCCAATCCCAGACTGGGAGTGGGAAGACGCACACGTTCCTCCTGCCTATTTTTAACCAGTTGACGTCAGAAAACCAGGTTCAGGCCGTGATCACCACGCCAAGCCGGGAATTAGCTTACCAAATTCATACGGCAGCGGAACAATTAGCTGCGGAATCCCCATTTGAAATTCGGATTGGGAACTACGTCGGGGGGACCGACAAGAAGCGCCAAGTTGAAAAGCTGCGGCACTACCAACCCCAATTGATTATTGGGACGCCCGGCCGGGTTATGGATTTGATTCAGTCAGACGCTTTGGACGTGCACACCGCGCGCCAATTTGTTGTGGATGAAGCTGACATGACGTTGGACTTGGGTTTCTTGGACCAAATCGACCGGATTGCTGGGCGGATGCCTAAGGACTTACAAATGATGGTCTTTTCGGCGACGATTCCCCAACGCCTGAACCCATTCTTGAAGAAGTACATGAACCATCCCGTTGTTGAAGAGATTCCAACCGACACGATTATTTCTGACACGGTTGATAATTGGTTGATCTCCACCAAGGGGCAGAACCGTAATCAATTGATTTACCAATTGATTACCATGGGTGAACCTTACCTGGTCCTGATTTTTGCCAACACCAAGACGCGGGTCGAACAGATCCATGACTTCTTACAGGCACAAGGTATGAAGGTCGCCATGATTCATGGGGGCATCAAACCCCGTGAACGGAAGCGGGTCATGCGTGAAGTTAAGAACTTGCAATACCAATTTGTAGTCGCAACTGATTTAGCTGCGCGGGGAATTGATATTGAAGGGGTCTCACACGTGATCAACGATGATATTCCAGAGGACCTGGATTTCTTCGTTCACCGGGTTGGCCGGACAGGTCGCCAGGGGATGCACGGGACAGCCATCACGCTGTACTCACCAGACGAAGAAGCCAAGGTTGCTGAAATTGAAGCGATGGGCATCAAGTTCCAACCCAAGCGGATCAGCAACAATGAAATCACGGACTCCTACGACCGGAACCGCCGGACTCACCGGAACAAGAGTACGGAAAAGCTTGATCCAGGTTTGATTGGTTTCGTCATGAAAAAGAAGAAGAAAATCAAGCCAGGATACAAGCACCAAATCAAGCAAGAAATTCACCGCAGAAAAGACCAAGAAAAACGAATTGCCCAACGTCAAAGCGCTAGAAATGAGCGGAAGAGACGGAAGAGTGAATCGGATAGATATAAGTAGAGTGCGGAACAGGGCGATTAGGTCCTGAGCATTAGCGGGAAGAGGAGTCTCAGTCGGCAGCGCCGACTGGGGCTCCTCTTTTTGCTAAGCGCAGGGACCTGCCCTGTGTAGCACGTTTCGGAAGCTGCCAGGATCAGGATATAAGGGCGAGAGAAAGATTAACGAACTAAGCCAGTAGAATCAACAAAGGCCGAAGCTGGGACGTCCTTATTTTTCTACCATTAGTCAAGTACTAATCCCAGTTTAATCATGTTTCTTTTAGATGTGGTTCAAGTTATCGTTTAGGAGGAGTGTGAGCTGAAGCGAATTAGTACTGAA
>NZ_RHNN01000069.1 GCF_003946245.1 Levilactobacillus cerevisiae | reverse complement strand
GTAAGTTAAGTGACAGCATTGATTGATTGTTATATGATTGTGTATGTCCTAAATGGACACAAGCAACGCTCCTAAGCAAAGCCTGTATGTACTGATTTCAGAAAAGCCCTCTATTCCGCATAATAGAGGGCTTTTTTTGTACATTCTGCTTCATCTAAACGGACAAGTGTATACGTCTAAAAGCTGAACGTGTTGTCTGAGTGCGCGTGATTATTTACTTTTTACGCGTACATCACGTTTTTCTAAAGAATCAATTTGAAATTCTAATTCTTTACGTTCGTCTGAAGTCAAAGATTCAATATAAACAGATAAAGCTACTTCAATAGCTGCCTTTTGATTGTCACTATACCCTAATACAGCCATTGCTTGCAATTTGTTTCTAATGTGGTTGTTGATTTTTAGGTTTGTGTCAAAAGTAACCGAAGCAACTTGATTTTGTGGGGTTTTAATTCCTTTATTTGAATTTGAAAAATCCGAAATTTCAGCCTGCTTATCTGGCTTAATTGGGTTGCGGTTAGACCGAATCAATTTATTAGCCATTTTCAATTGCCTCCATTCTTTTTAGCATCTCGTCAGTTACGTCTTTGTATACTTTGAATACACGCCTATCAAACTGAGTATTGAAAGTAATACCAGTTATTCCATAACGCTTGATCCTCTGCATCGAGTGAATTTTATGTTTAAAAATGTTTTCAGTTCCAAACTGATTAATAGCATTTTGAATAGTTGCTTCATCTACAGGAGCTCCGGCTTGCAATAGAACAGCCAATATACCAACGATTTCCAAACGGGGAGCCTTGTAGGTATCAATAACTTGTTCCTGGATATACTCTATAAATGCTTGAGCTCCCTCAAAACTATGTTCATGAGTTTGCATAACAATTACACAATAATCGCTGGCATACAATGCTGAATCGGTGATTAACGAGATAGTAGGCGGCGTATCTATGATGACATAATCATATTTATCTTTAATAGGCTTGATAAGATTACTGAATTCTTTGACGCGTTCATTATAGTCTTTGATTTTTTCCATATAGCGTGGGAAAAGAGCAAAGTCAGGTGCAGAAGCTAGGATATCGAAGTTTTCTTTTATATGTATTAAAGATTGAGTTAAATCGCCATCTTCAATACTAGCCATGAGAGATTTTTTAAAATGGCCAACTTTTCCATCAATATTAACTTTAGTATTCAAGAGTAGATTTGTGGCGTTTCCTTGGGGGTCCAAATCAACTAGTAGTGTTTTGTAACCACGATTGCTAAGGTCTAGAGCTACTAATGTTGAATTACTAGTTTTTCCAACTCCACCTTTAAAATTTCCAAATGTTATGGTTTGTGTCATGATAACGCCTCCTAACGATTGTTGTTATATTAGCACTATATCGTTTTTGAATCAACACGATATAGTGCTATAGTGCGTTAGTTCTATAGTTCTATAATGCTGTTGTTCTGTAGTGCTTATGTTCTACAGTGCTATAGTGCTGTAGTTCTTTAGTTCCGTAGTGCTAGCACTACCGTATAGCTTTAAGCCCTATGTGCAAACATTTACTAAAAGAAAAAACAGTGCCGTAGTTCTTTAGTTCCGTAGTTCTATAGTTCTATAGTGCTGTAGTGCTTATATTCTGTAGTGCTGTAGTTCTTTTATTCTATAGTGCTGTAGTGCTGTAGTGCTAGTTTTTAAAAACATTGACTTTTGTTGTGGTTGAGCTATAATTCTAAATGAAATCGATAAATAGAACATAAAAAAACACCCACCAACAGTCATTGGTGAGCGCCACAAAAAAGTCATCATTGTTTAATGACTATTATATCATGGCCGGTGCGATTTTTAAAGCCCTAGGGGACAAGCTGGGGTCTAAATCCAAGGGGACACGTTTGCCAGTGCGACTTCAATAAGTCTGGCTATACCACAACAAGGTTATCTGTACGGCTGGGTGGTGAATGGTGAGCGCGACCATTAACGGCGCGGGTGGTAAAACGAAGCTTCGGCTTGGTGC
>NZ_RHNN01000068.1 GCF_003946245.1 Levilactobacillus cerevisiae | reverse complement strand
GACGTTACTCCAAATTAACCAGCGACCGCTTAAAATACTCGACTGGCAAACACCGTATCAGGTTATGCTGACAAATTTTTCCAAAAATTCGGATTAAATTTGCAATCTACCTCTTGGCTTTGATTCTAGATAATAGAGCTAATATAAAAGAGGTTCAGGTGCGTCGAGGACACGCACCTGAACCTCTTTTATATTAGTACCTAATTCTGTTAAAAGCACTATTCCATTCTGTACAATTACTTGGCTTCGTCTTCGTCGGTTCATAAAACGGCCATGAGTGCTTCCTGTTTCTTAATAAATTCCCTGCTACTCCATACTGGTCTGAACTGGTCTAAGGAGGTGTTAGCGATACTGCGTTTATATTCCTACGGTTTCAGATCGCCACCATTGGTTTATCAATAACAATTTCACTATACTTCGTTCTGATAAACATATTGACGTGTCATTGGTAGGCCAGTTCCACTTGGAGCATTTGTAAGTAAGTATTGCATAACATCAATGTTTCCCGATTCAAATGCCCCTGCACAAGCTTGGAGGTATAGCGACCACATTCTAGAGAATGGGACTCCATACTTTTCTCTTACTTGATCAATAACACCATTGTAATTGCTATACCAAATTTCCAATGTTCTTTGATAGTGCCGACGTAAAGTTTCTAGGTCTGTCAATTGTAACCCTGAATCCATAACGTGCCGTAAATTTTCAGCAACATTGGGAATATACCCACCATGGAAGATGTATTTATTCAAAAATGGGTCAACGCCGGCTCCTTCATGCTGACCTGTAATTCCATGAATTAAAGCTCGCCCATTAGGCTTCAACAAGTCTTTAACTTTATTAAAGTATAGTCCTAAATTTTCTTTCCCCACATGCTCAAACATTCCAACGGAAGTAACGTAATCATACTTATCATCCACTTCACGATAATCTTCAAGTAACACAGAAACCTTGCTTTCAAGGTGACGAGCCTTAATTTGCTCCTGCGTATAATCATACTGCTCTTGACTTAAGGTTACTCCCGTCGCATTGAGTCCAAATTCCTCAGCAGCCATAAATAGTAAAGTGCCCCATCCACTGCCAATATCCAACAACCGTTTCCCAGATTCAGGGTCCAACTTATGAATAATGTGTCGGTCCTTATTTAATTGTGCTTCTTCGAGAGTATCGTTATCATGTTCAAAATAAGCGCATGAGTAAGTCATGGTTTTATCCAACCATAACCGATAAAACTCATTCCCAATATCATAGTGCTTCTGAATATCTCGTTCGCTATTTTTTTCTGAGTGAGAAATACTTGGCAAATGTTTCAAGAAGGGATTGTTGGTTAAAAAACTATGGTCGGTTCGAAAAGCAGATGTAATTAATTCTTGTATACTGCCATCAATTTCAATTTCGCCATTCATATAAGCCTCTGCTAACACAAGAGTTGGCTCAGATGTCATTGATTTAAGCGAAATTTCTTTCTTAAACGTTATTGCAATATTTGGAGTTCCCTCACCATATGTGGCAATTGAACCATCCCAATAAGTAACTGAAATAGGAATGTCAAACGCATGACTCAATAGTTCTTTGTATGCCATTTTTTCTAACATCATATAGCCCCCTAAATCATATTAGGTTTAATTTTAACGCTTACTATATTTAGTACAAAATAATTTCTTAAGACAAATTCATTTAGTTTCATCAGCAGAATATATTTCAAGGCAAGAAGATTCTATTAAAAGCTTGTTGGTTTCTAGACATTGTTAAAACAGTGTTCACAGATAATACATTCAGAGATTAGATCTTTACGGCAAAACAGGTCTAGATAAAGAGGCAGTGCCGATAAATGTATTAGTTGATGCTAACTTTAAACAGTTGTCCAATATGTACATGCACTATCAAATTAACAAGGTTTGAGAGCGTAAAATATCTTGTGTAAATACATAAAAGATTTCTGAATTGTATAGAAATAGGGAATGCCTTCCCTTATGATATTTAGTAACCACAGAAAACATCACA
>NZ_RHNN01000067.1 GCF_003946245.1 Levilactobacillus cerevisiae | reverse complement strand
TAATCGGTCGAGGACTTAACCAAGTTGTAAAAACGTGGTGTTCTCTAGAAAATAATTTGATGATATCTAGTTTTGAGGGAATAAGTTCTCTTATAGTGTGGTGGCGATAGCCTAAAGGATACACCCGTTCCCATGCCGAACACGGAAGTTAAGCTTTAGCACGCCGATAGTAGTTGGGGGATCGCCCCCTGCGAGGATAGGACGTTGCCACGCAAACGGAAAGACCCAGTGATGGGTCTTTTTTTTATGCATTATTTTAAAAGGGACGTGGCGCATGACCGGTAAGTTCGTGCAGCTGGCTACCATTCGTCGTCAGAAAAACCGCCGGAACCGTCACCTACACAAAAATCCTCAACTCAGGATAGCCGGTTCCTAGGACTAGCTCCCAGAAGTGGAGAATTTAGCCCTTTACTGGCTGTTGGTGGCGGTTTACCCGGCCACTGACTCTGGGATAGCTAGCGGGAACAAGTTGCGTTAGAGCTGACCTGTAGCACTTTTTGAACCGCAACGCGCATGCGGACTGTCTTTTCCGGGACGCGCCAATGTGCTATGATTATGACTGTTATAGCTAATCATGCAGAAAATTATCCGAAACTATTACACAAGAGAGAACAGGTGACAGTCACATGCAAAAATACCGAAAGTACCGCCTGAGTTTGGGGTGGCAAATTCTGATCGGGTTAATCCTCGGGATTGTCCTCGGGGCCGTCTTCTATCAGAACAAGGTTGCCATTACGGCGATGCAAAACATTGGGAACATGTTCATCGGGCTGATTCAAATGATTGTCTTGCCGATCGTGGTATCCTGTCTTACCGTGGGGATCGCGAACATGGGGGACATTAAGCAACTGGGTCGAATCGGTGGGAAGACCATCATTTACTTTGAAATCATGACCACCATCGCCATTGCCTTGGGGCTCCTGGTTGGGAATATTTTCAAACCCGGGGACTTCATTGATATCCACCAACTACATAGTACCGACATTAGTCAGTACGTTTCTTCCGCAAAATCAGCCGGGAATTCCGGTATTTGGGCAACACTGATGGGAATTATCCCCACCAACATTTTCAAGTCGTTGGGTGAGGGCGATATGATGCCCGTCATCTTCTTCTCCGTCTTCTTTGGTCTGGGGACCGCTGCCATTGGCAAGCAGGGCCAGGTCATTATTGATGTCCTAGACGCTGTCTCGCAAGTGATGTTCCGCGTCACTAACTGGGTCATGCATACGGCGCCAATCGGGGTCTGTGCCCTGATTGGGGTGACCATCGCGCAAATGGGACTGTCGGCGCTGGCCCCACTGGGGTATTTCATCGTTCTAGCTTACGCAACCATGGCCGTGTTCATTCTGGTCTTCATGGGATTGGCCGCGCGGTTGTTCGGGTTCCGGCTATGGAGCCTGCTGTACGTGATCAAGGACGAAGCCATCTTGGCTTTCTCAACCGCCAGTTCCGAAGCTACCTTGCCGCGGTTGATTGATAAAATGGACAAATTCGGGGTGAGCCAAGGGATCGTCTCATTCGTGATTCCCACCGGCTACACCTTTAACCTGGATGGGTCAGCCATTTACCAATCGCTGGCCGCACTGTTCCTAGCACAGGCCTACCATATTCACCTGAGCCTGGGGCAACAAATTACCTTGCTGGTCGTCTTGATGATTACCAGCAAAGGGATGGCTGGGGTGCCAGGGGCGTCCTTCGTGGTCCTGCTGGCGACCGTTTCCACCATCGGGGTACCAATGAGTGGCTTAACCTTTATTGCCGGGATTGATCGCCTGGTCGATATGGGTCGGACCGCCGTCAACGTGGTTGGGAACTCACTGGCCACCGTGATCATCGGGAAATCCGAACATGAATTTAGTGAAGAAAAGAGTCAGGCCTATCTGGATCACCTCCACTCGGCCAGAGCAAAATAGGGTAAACAAAAAGCAGCGTGCCAATCCATTTTGGATTTTGGCGCGCTGCTTTTTAGGTTCTAAAATATCTGTTGTTGGTAATCAAATGAATTTGATTACTGGCAACGGATATTTTTGTATAATCAAAGAATG
>NZ_RHNN01000066.1 GCF_003946245.1 Levilactobacillus cerevisiae | reverse complement strand
TTAGTGTAAATCAAGTTTTAGAGCAAAAAAATATTCCCGATCGGATCAGCGAAAAATCATTTATCGAGGAGGGAATATCTGATACCCCAATGCAACATGAGGGAATCAATAGTAAGCGGCATGAAAGAAAAGAATTTAACCAACAAGTTAAGGACTATCGCAAGGCCAAAGCCAGTTATAAAAATAACCAAGAAAAAGTAATCAATAGAGGTCATTTAGATAGCCTAAGTAAACACTTCTCGTTTAATGAAAAACGGGTAGTTAAAGAGTTAAGCCATGAACTGAAAACTTATATCAGTTTGGAGAACTTAGATGATAAGCGGCGCATGCTATTTAATTGGAAAAACAGCACCTTAATTAAACATGCGGTTGGTGAAGATGTGACTAAACAATTATTGACAATTAACCAACAAGAAAGCTCACTCAAAAAAGCAGATGAACTCTTAAATAAAGTGGTTGATCGCACGACTAAAAAACTTTATCCAGAGCTTAATTTTGAACAGACCACGCAAGCTGAAAGACGAGAATTAATTAAGGAAACCGATAGCGAACAAACAGTTTTCAAGGGTAGTGAATTAAACGAACGTTTAATGAACATTCGTGATGATTTGTTGACCCAACAATTATTGACCTTTACCAAACGGCCATACGTTGGCTGGAAGTTATTAATGCAACAAGAAAAGGAAGTCAAAATCGAACTGAAATATACGCTGATGATTCATGACGATAACTTAGAAAGTCTAGAACACGTCGATCAAGGGTTACTAGAGAAATATTCGCCAACCGAACAGCAAAAGATTACTCGCGCAGTCAAAGATCTACGGGCAATCATGGCCGTTAAGCAAGTCATTAAAACGCAATACCATGAAGTATTGAAAAGGGCCTTTCCCAAAGGCGATTTAGATGGATTGCCATTGATTAAACAGGAACAAGCCTATACAGCCGTGATGTACTATGATCCTGTTTTAAAGCCATGTCAGGCCGAAACGATTGAACAGTGGCAAGCAAACCCACCACAGGTTTTCAGCCTCCCAGAACATCAACAAGGACTAGCTTATTTATCGGGACAGCTGAGCTTAGATCAGTTAGAAAATCATCACTTACAACGGGTTTTAAAGCATGATGGTACTAAACAACTCTTTTTTGGCGAATGCAAAGCTGATCCGACGATTAAGAACAGTCAGATCGAGAAAATCCAAATGCAGTTAAAAGAGCAACAAGCCAAGGACGACCAGTATAGAAAAGCAAATATCGGACATTATCAACCACTGAACTACAAGCCAGTTAGTCCAGACTATTACTTAAAGACGGCCTTTAGTGACGCGATCATGACTGTTCTATATGCTCGTGATGAAGATTACCAACGGCAAAAACAGGCGCAAGGTTTAAAGGAGACTGAGTGGGAAATGACGAAAAAGCAGCGGCAACATCAAACCCGGAACCGGCATGAAGATGGGGGCATGCACTTGTAATCACAAAATTAGCGACTGGTTAATTGGTATGAATGGTAGCCCATAATGTATTTTATATTGAGAAAAATTTGGTACGTAGAGCGTGCTCGATTAGTTACGTATAGCTGCCAGCCTTGTGTATGGTCTATCAAAGAGACCAGGTAAACAAAACCTTTAAGCCGAAACCCTATTTTGAACTAAATGCTGAAATTCTTGCTAATCAGCAAAAATTCGTCGCAAAATTAGACCCCTATCAGCGATTTAAAGACGAAGCAGGGCTAATAACATTCATGCAAGCTAAACACGTTCAGAAAAGCTCACAGGCCGGTTTAATCAAGAACGTCCAAAAGCAAGGCAAGAAGCGTGCTAGTCCCCAACTATTCTCGCTATCCAGTCTCCAAAGTGCCATGAATAAACGTTATCACGCCAGCGCCAGCCAAACCTTAGCGGCTATTCAAAGCTTATACGAAGACAAACTGCTCAGTTATCCCCGCACCGATTGTGCTTATATCACTGATGAAGAATTTGATTATTTAGTGGCTAATCTGACGAAGTATCTGGGTTTGGTCTCTAAGCCAGTCGCTTTAACCAATACCACTCCGAACAAACGCTATGTTGATGG
>NZ_RHNN01000065.1 GCF_003946245.1 Levilactobacillus cerevisiae | reverse complement strand
GATGGCTATCCAGCAGATTTGACATTCGACAATGATGACACAACTGATCAGAACTTCACGGTTCACTTGAAGCATCAAAACATTCAGTCTACAGAGGCCAAAACCGTTACAGAAACTATTCATTATCAAGGCGCTGGTAATCAAACTCCTGCTGATAACACCGCTCAAGTGACCTTTACGCGTCAAATCTCAACTGATACGGTTACAGGTGAAAAGACCTATGGGTCTTGGTCAGCTGATCAAAGCTTTGCGGCAGTGACTAGCCCAGTTATTAAGGGTTATACGCCAGATCAAGCTGAAATTGGGGCACAAACTGTGACTGGAGACTCCAGTGACCTCGACTTCACAGTGGTTTATACTGCTAATGGAAGCAGTAATCCTGTTAACCCAAGTAAACCGGCTAAGCCAAGTAAACCGGCTAAACCAAGTAAACCAGCTAAGCCAAATAAACCGGCTAAGCCAAGTAAACCGGCTAAACCAAGTAAACCGGCTAAACCAAGTAAACCGGCTAAACCAAATAAACCAGCTAAGCCAAATAACCTAGGCAAATCAACTAACCCAGGTAAATTGGTCCAGAATAGTAATATGGCATCAGTGAGAAACAAAAAGCAGGCTAATGAAAATGAATTGCCTCAAACTGGTGAAAACAATAGTCAAAGTCAAACAATGTCATTTATTGGTATTTTGTTGGCAATGTTTGGAAGTTTACTCTGTTTTCTTGGTATCAAGAAACGTCGTAATGATTAACCATTAAATAAATATATCTGTAGCGAATATAGATTATTTAAAGAGGACCCTGAAGAATATTATTATTCTTCAGGGTCTTTATTTGGCTCTACGTCGGCAAGAATGTCAATAGGCCGGACAAAAGAAGTTACGTTCTGACGAAGGCACTTGGTTATTTCTTAAATTCACGCATCATCAGGTCTTTTACCAGTGTTTTATTTTGTTTTGATGTGACTGAGGAACGACAAACAAAGTTGCGAGATAAACCCAGTTTTGATTGATCAGGTGAATATAGGTGATGTCAGTGGTAACGACCCCAGATAAATCAGCTAGATGTCTCATTAAATTAGGCTTCTGCGATGTGTCAGTATTGGTTGTAGGCTTTTTAGGACGTTTGCGATACATAGTCGATTGAATGCCTAATTCATGCATGACCTGCCAAATCGTTCGGCAAGAATGTCAATGGTCCGGACAAGAATTGTACGGTTGGACGTGCGGACGTTTTTGGGGGCTCAAATCGTCAGTGTGGTTTGTGGGATCAATCTTCATTTGCACACCGAAACCGGAGGTGCCCGCTTCTTCTGCATCAGCATAATCAATCCCAACGCTAACCACTTCACCTTGTACTTGATGGTGACGAAGTCTGCCAGCAACCTGATCAGCAATCTCGCTAAGCACGACTTTAATCTCCTTTGCCTGCGTGTAATCACACATGAGCACCTGACTATTGCCATAGTCTTTTTTCACATTTACTGGGTGGTAACTTTAATTATGCAATCTAGGGTTAAAAACTATTTTAAAGGCAGCTGATCTTTTTTGTTCGAACAGTATCCAAATTAATTTTACAATTTACCTAGCGTCTAAATGCCAAGCAATTCGAGTATAATAGACTAGTGAGTAATTTAAAGGTGGGGGGAAGGAATGTTTTTATGTTGGAACTGTCATTCGAAAAAGAAGTTGTTAATACCCTAACGACCGGGAATAACCAATGGGTGGAACGCAAAGATCTGTATGGTGCGACGCCGGATCAATTATGGGCTAATTTTCGCGATAAATTAAATAACAATAACTATGCTAAATTGCAGGGACACCCTTTAACTGATACCGAATTTAATCAGGTTAAACGGGCGATTGAAGTCCGGACACCTTACGAAGCAGCTAAGTTACTAGCCGCCGAAAATGGCATTGGCAAAGTGGAAGTTGAACGTGATGAGGCTAAGCTGGGCACGGTGACACTCGAGTTATTTTGGAAAGCGGACGTTGCTGGCGGTAAATCTAGTTATGAAGTGGTCCGGCAAGCGGTACGACCACGGCTAGCTGGTACTCAAGACGTCGACCCTGATCGCCGTTTTGACGTAACCTTATTAATTAATGGGTTACCCTTAATTCAATTGGAACTAAAAAAAGCCACGGTCGAACTTAACCAGGCTTTTAATCAAATTGA
>NZ_RHNN01000064.1 GCF_003946245.1 Levilactobacillus cerevisiae | reverse complement strand
ACAATTCTACTACTAAAAGTTTCCCCTTAGTTCGTCGGTCGTTAACGCCCGTCGCTTGTCTGTACAATTGCGGTATTTCTACCACCACTAATTATAAACCTACGTTTTCGGTTTAACCTACTAAAAAACGCCCTAATAGGCGTTGGCAATACGTATTTATTTTTGTTCGATTACCAACCAATCAGTGGCACCAAGCCGAAGCTTCGTTTTACCACCCGCACCGTTAATGGTCGCGCTCACCATTCACCACCCAGCCGTACAGATGACCTTGTTGTGGTATAGCCAGACTTATTGATGTCGCACTGGCAAACGTGTCCCTTTAAGTTTATACCCCCTAGTTTGTCCTCTAGGGCTTTTAAAATCACACCGGCTGTGTTAGAATAACCGTATAGTGAATACGATATTCTGGTGGCGCGAACCGATTGCCTTCGGTTGGTGCTTTTTTTTATGCAGTTTTTTAGGTATTACTTCTTTGGAACTACTGACAGTGTACCCCATGATTCACCGTTAGTACAACAAACGGTGGAAATAATGTTAAAAACACATCATATAATAGGATTGCCGATACCATGATTATAGCCTTTTCATTGAACGGCTGTCAACAATTATATTTAATTTCCCTTTTTCCCTTTATCTATTTTTCCCTAAATGGAAATATTCCTAAATAGAATTATCCCTATATCCCTTTTTCTATTTAGGGATATTTTTAATTCCCATTCTGACAGTGTTCTCAGTTAATAAGTATCCCTTTTTCCCTTTATCCCAATTTCTATATATCCCTAATTCTATATATCTAAATAACTATTTAGGGAAATTTCCCTTTTGCTATTAAATTGTGGTATACTAATTAAAAATCAATTGGAGGTCGTTGTTATGGATATTCCAGACGTAGTAAAGGCTATACAGTCTCGTGATGAGGCATTAACCATTGTGGTTGGCAATCAGAAAGGTGGAGTAGGCAAGACGACTAACACGTATCTCATCGCTTATACCTTAGCTAAGATGGGTATACATACGTTGGTTGCAGACTTAGACCCACAAGCCAACGCAACCAAAACACTCATGTTAACTAAAAGTCAGCATGAGGATACTGTATATTCCATTAAAAAAACTCTGATGGTAGGCGTACAGGAGAAAGACCTAACAGACTTACCAGTTAGTATAATGGATAATCTTGACCTAATTCCCTCATACATTGATTTTCAGGACTTCACGAAATACTTGTACCAAAATACCAGTAATGAATATGAAGAAACACATCTGTTAGAACCCTTATTCCAGCCATTGAAGAATAAATATGATGTAATTCTGTTGGATGTGCCACCATTTAGTATTGAGATTACCCGTAATGCCGTTATCTTTTCAGACTTTGCACTTATCAGCTTGCAAACACACGATGATAGTCTATCCGGTGCAGAAGAGTATGTGAATACCCTTTCCAAACTTCAGCAAGAGTATCAGCTAGATATAGAGGTAATTGGTATCTTGCCAATGCTTCATGATGCCCGTAACGGTGTCGATCAGACAATCATACAATCAGCTAAGGATGAGTTTGGCAAAGAAAACGTATTCACGAATATTGTTACTCAAATGGCCCGGATTAAACGATTCCCAATTAATGGAATTACCGATAAGGACCGCTTCGATAAGCGAGTACTGGACAAGTACAAGAAAGTTACCGATGAGTTATTAAGCCGGATTGGCTTATTTATAAGTGATAATAGGGAGGCCAATGAAGATGCCCAATAAAAAACCGAACATTCTTCAACGAAGGGTTACCGGAGCGGTAAAGCCATCAGAGGAGTATCATGCAACAAATAAGGATATGAAAAAAGAGAAGAAAACTTCTTCTATGCCAAAGAACCAGAAAAAATCCATTAAGGTATCCGCAGAGACTTACAAGGATATGAACGTCCTGAAGACAATTGAACATGTTAGCTTCGACTACGAGATTATCCAGCTTCTTATTGACCAGTATTACAAGGATATGACCGAGGAACAACAGCGCAGGTATACCGTATTGCGGGAGAATATGTAAGCAGTGCTACATTAAAAATAAGAGAAAGAAGTAATAATGTGTTCAGAGACTTGTTCAAAATTGCGGCTGTTAGTCGCTGGTATCACCATGATGAGCATGCTAACCGGTCAGATAAAAGGAAATTAGAAGGTAAGTCCCAACTTTCATATTCTGATCTGAAAACGTTGCGGAAATCTTGCTTTTGGATATTCCTTATTAGTATTTTCCTCAACTGGGGCATGATCGGTGCGATATGTGCCATCGGCTGGATTGGATTATGGATTTATTCGCTGTTTTATTAACACCAATAAAAGACCTCATATCGCTATGATATGGGGCCTTTTTTATTGTTCCTTTATAGTTATCCAAGAAATACTTTGAGGGTAGCTGAGAGGACTCTGATAGCTTCTCATGGACGGTTGAAGCGGGGATTATTACTTTCTCATTAGGCTTAGCCAGTCCATTCTTATTATCTACACTAGCACGAGAATTTGTTACCATCTCAACTCCCGCCCATGGTAAAAATAATTGGAAACTTTTCCAAGCATCGTTAACCGTCTCATCAGGTATAATCTCAGATACCTCATTTTGCACAATTGATAACCCGGTATCTTTTACCGTTTTGACTGACAGAGAATGGCTGGTACCACGAATAATATCACTGAAGGCCATCATTAAGGTCAGTTGAATAGAATGGTTAACCTTGTCCACGAATACCTCCTGAGCAACGTCATCACCGAACCAGTACGTTACGGATGACTGACTAATGACCGAGTTAGCCGTTAATCCACAGGTATTAACCAGTGACCAATCAACCTTTGCCAAGGGGAAGACTACATATACCGGCTTATGTTTCCATACTTGTTGTGAGTCAATATACCGCTCGAAGTAAGGCTTGGAGAACGGTAGCGTCAAGAATCTTGTGTAAATGAAATGCCTTCGTACATATAATATGTATCTAACTTAAATAAATGATGCTTC
>NZ_RHNN01000063.1 GCF_003946245.1 Levilactobacillus cerevisiae | reverse complement strand
ACATTGACTACCTTTATCGAACTAACCAAGCGAACTTTTCTAAGATTCCGGGGATGCCGATTGCTTATTGGGCTAGTGAGAATTTGTTGCATGATTTTGTCGTAGGAACAAGTATGGATAAAGTGGTTGATGCTAAAGTGGGCTTACAGACAGGAAATAATAATCTTTTTCTACGACTCTGGTTTGAAGTTCCATTAAAAAATATAGACTTTCATGCCAAATCAATTTCTAATACTATTGATTCAAAAGCGAAATGGTTTCCCTGCAATAAAGGTGGATCCTACCGGAAGTGGTACGGAAATTATGATTATGTTGTGAACTGGGAAAATAATGGTGCAGAAGTTAGACATTTTACGGATGAAAAAGGCAAGGTCCGTTCGCGGCCACAAAACACCGATTATTACTTTCGTGAAGCGATAACTTGGTCGGATATTACTAGCGGCGAATTTGGTGCACGACTAATTGATACTGGGTTCATTCCAGAAACAGCCGGTATGTCTGCATATCACAAGAATGTAGACTTAAATTATCTTCTTTCGTTGTTAAATTCTAAAGTTGCAGGCTATATTTTTGACGTCTTAAATCCGACTATTCATTTAAAAACTGGAAATTTTGTTAATTTCCCAGTTCTAAAAGTTCATCCTTTCAGTCCTGATGCGGCGAAGACTTGTATGACAGTTGGTAAAAAAGATTGGAACTCATTCGAAACATCCTGGGACTTCAACCGCCATCCACTCCTAACTCACATCGCTGACGATAACCTATCACACTGTCGTTCTCCCGTTGGCTAACAAGCGCAACTGTGACAAACTTGTGCCAACTAAAGATAAACGGAGGAAAAATATATGGTTAGCTATCGAAAACGTGGTAACGCATGGCAGTATGAAATCTCCTATAAGGACCGGGATGGTAAGTACAAGAAGCTTCGTAAATCCGGATTTCTATTGAAGTCAGAGGCAATTCTTGCTGCCAGTAAGGTTCAAACCGAGCATCCCAACTTAACGACTGTCAGGTCAGGCAGTGAATCTTTTGTCTCTTACTATCAGCGGTGGATTAAGGTTTACAAGCAGAATGCCGTGACAGCAATCACCTTTAACAAGTACGAAAATACGGCGAAACATGCCATTGAACTCTTTGGTGATCTTAAACTAAAGGACTTAACCAAGTTGGTTTATCAGGAGCGACTGAATCAATTCGCCGAAACCCACGCCCGCCGGACTGTTTCTTGCTTCCACAAACAGCTGCGAGCCTGCATTCTCGAGGCCTTGGATGAGAAAATCATCACAACGGATCCGACTCGCAAAGCCGTTATTACCGGGCACGAACGGCCTAAAATTGCTAAGACTTTAAACTATGACGATTGGACAAAACTATTAGCCAACCTTGATACGTCTCAGATTGGTGAAATGATTATCTATCTAGCTGCCGTCACTGGTATGCGGTACGGCGAAATCGTTGGTCTAACAGCAAATGACATTGATTTAGATAGGCACGTCATCAACGTGAATAAGGCGTGGGACTACAAGTACAAGACTGGTTTTATGAAGACCAAAACCCACTCCTCAAACCGCGAAATTACCATTGACCGTCAAACCGTTCAGAAACTAAGTAGCTTTGAAGAAAGTCATTCACTAAGTCTCAATCAGCCAATCTTTATGAATGCTCATGGCCATATTTTCGTGAGTGCCGAGATTAACAACCTCCTGACAGAGAAACTTGCTACACTTGGTATTCCCAGAATCACTTTTCATGGATTACGGCATACACATGCCTCAATCCTTTTGTACAAAGGAGTTAGCGTCCTTTCAGTTTCCCGGCGATTAGGTCACAGTAACATCACCACAACGCAATCTACCTATTTGCACATCATTAAAGAGCTTGAATCTCAAGACCAAGATAAGATTATTTCGATCCTCGAAAACAGAGAGAAATAGTTGGCACATAACTTGGCACAAAGAAGGCCTCTCGGCATTGAGAGGCCCTCTTTGACTACTTCAATTTAGATAAAATTTGACTACCATCTTGTAATTTTTCGTAGTTCACAACTACGCCATCATCAAGATCCAATGCAATCTGTTGGTTCGCAATATGCTGAATTAACGGATCATACTTCCTGATTTCATTGAGCTGTTGTCCTAGATGCTTGAGGTCCTTCTCAAAACGCTTCTTTTGACTAGCAACTGTCTCGTTACTTGCCAATTGCGTTAGCTGGTCAATTCTGAGTTCATATTGGCCTTGCAAGGGATGGAGATAATTCGTTCGGACCATCGCCAACTCATTGGGTTCATATCGATGTAAGTACATCAAAGCCTTGAACCCGTTGTTCTTACCACTAGAGAATTCCCAATAAATCGGCCGCTTCTGGTAGATCTTCTTGTGATCCTTAAAGAAATCCTCCACAAAGTAACGCCGGATAGCATCTTCATTGGAATCGGCCTTCTTACCAACAACAGACGCAATGTAGCTGATATTTTCATCAACGGAATCTGCACCGAAAGTAGCCGTTAAAAAGGCTTTCAAGCGATTAATGATGTCCCGTGAATCGCCGAAATAATCAGCATCATTTAACAAGAGTAAATTGTCTTCGTTTGGCACAAAGGACTGGTATTTGGCCTGATCCCATTCGCCACCGGCAAATGCCAACCCTTCAACATCAAGCGAATAACGTCCCAAAACAATCCCAACAAAGTACGACAGAAAAGATTTGATATCCCGCACCTCATCAGCCAAGCGCACTGATACGTCCTTATCCGCCACTTCTGGCGTCAGCTCATCATTTAAGCCATAGAGATCAATGAAAATTCGATTCAGTTCTTCCTCATTAGATTTCAACTGATCAAACCGTTCTTGTGCTTCATCTTGCCACAAGCTAAATGCATTCTTCAGCTTTCCATCAACCTCATTTCGCTTATCGTCAGCGATGTGAGTTAGGAGTGGATGGCGGGTGAAGTCCCAGGATGTTTCGAATGAGTCCCAATCATCCTTGGAAAGGGTTACTTGTTTCCCAGATAATTTATCACTTTGCAATTCAGTTCTATCATCCACAAGAACTGGAAAAGACTTAAAATTACCAATTTCAAGGGAAACCGTGGGATTTAGCATTTTGAAAATGTAGTCCCCAACAGGAGTGTTAAGCAGTGCTAAAATCATGATTAATAAATTATGATTTTTCGAAAATGCTGACATTCCTTTGTGGTCAGGTATGCTTCCCAAACTACGATATCTGAGCGAAAAATTTCCGCTAGTAATATCCGACCAAGTTATCGCTTCACGAAAGTAATAATCAGTGTTTTGGGGCCGCGAACGGACCTTGCCCTTTTCATCTGTGAAGTGCCTAACTTCTTCGCCATCATTTTCCCAGTTCACAAGATAATCGTAATTTCCGTACCATTTTCGGTAGGATCCGCCTTTATTACATGGAAACCACTTTTTTTGCGATGTAATAGAATCCTCTATAGAAGTGGAATGAAAGCTTATATTATTGGTAGGCACCTCATACCAAAGCCGTAAAAACCGATTATTATCAGCAGTTGCCAAGCCTTGCCTTGCATCCACCAACTCATCCATTCGAGTGCCAACTTCAAAGTCGTGCAGTAAATTTTTACTAGCCCAATAAGCAATCGGCATCCCCGGAATCTTAGAAAAGTTCGCTTGGTTAGTTTGATAAAGGTAGTCAACGC
>NZ_RHNN01000062.1 GCF_003946245.1 Levilactobacillus cerevisiae | reverse complement strand
ACTAATTTCAATCTTTTAAATTGGTCTAGTTGGTGAATCGCCGTGACAACGTATATAACTATACCAACCACAGCTTGTCCCGTCAACTAAAAAATGAAAATAAACGAATCTTTTTTCAAAGCCATATCTTATACCTGAAAACTCAAGAAATAGTTACCCGACAGCCGTGTGTTTCTTGATTTTTCCATTATAACCGTTCGCCTTTATTTTGGCTATCAAAAAGCACGAACAATCTCAGCGATTGTTCGTGCCCTTTAAAAGTTTACAATTAGCCAGCAACGCGGACTAGGAAGTAACGCTTCTTCCCCCGCCGCACGATGACAAACTTGCCATCAAATGCACTGGTAGGATCAATATCCACA
This sequence comes from Levilactobacillus cerevisiae, assembly GCF_003946245.1. Lineage (GTDB taxonomy): Bacteria > Bacillota > Bacilli > Lactobacillales > Lactobacillaceae > Levilactobacillus > Levilactobacillus cerevisiae. The sequence goes on along the minus strand of NZ_RHNN01000062.1, from coordinate 3,376 downwards.
TCCGTTGCCGTAACTTTCTCACCATTAATTCGAATGGCGCCGTTCGTTAAGTCTTCCCGCGCCTGACGTCGAGAAGATTCAATCTTGGTATCGTCCACCAACCATTCAACAATGTTTTTCTTGTCTGTGTTGACCGTAACTGATGGCATCTTCTTGAAACCTTGTTCAATTTCACTGGCCGTCAAGTCAGCAACATCCCCGGAAAATAGTGCCTTGGTAATGTGTTGGGCTTCTGCGACAGCGTCCTTACCGTGAACAAACTCCGTCACTTCTTCAGCTAAGCGCGTTTGTGCCAACCGCTTTTCTGGATGCGTTGCGACAGCGTCTTCCAACGTCTTGATTTCGTCTTGGCTCAAGAACGTGAAGTACTTCAAGAATTTGATGACGTCACGGTCGTCCGTGTTGATCCAGAATTGGTAGAACTCGTATGGTGAGGTCTTTTCAGGATCCAACCAGATGTTGCCACCCTCGGACTTACCAAACTTGGTCCCATCCGCCTTCAACAATAACGGAATTGTCAGGCCGTATGCCTTGGCTTCCGCACCCTCTTGTTTGTGAATCAGGTCAATGCCGGCAGTGATGTTACCCCATTGATCGGCCCCACCAATCTGTAATTGTACATCTTCTGCTTGATATAAATGGAGAAAATCAATCGATTGTAAGATTTGGTAAGTGAATTCCGTGTAGGAGATTCCAACTTCTAGCCGTGATGCAACAACTTCTTTATTCAACATGTTGTTGACGTTGAACAGCTTCCCGTAGTCCCGCAAGAAATCCAACAAGGATACCTTGGATAACCAGTCGTAGTTGTTCACAATCTTAAAAGAGCCGTCTTGGCCAAAAAGATTTTCCATCTGACGGGTCAGGCAATCTTGGTTGTGGCGAACTTGATCCATCGTTTGCAGAACTCGTTCAGCCTTTTTACCCGAAGGATCACCAATGGAACCCGTTGCTCCACCAATCACAATGTATGGTCGGTGACCAGCCAATTGGAACCGTTTTAGAATCATGAACGGGATCAAGTGACCAATGTGCATGGAATCTCCGGTTGGATCAATCCCCGCATACAAACCGACAGCCTTCTCGTTTACTAAGTCACCAAGCCCTGATTCATCTGTCTGCTGGTTAATGGCACCTCGCCATTTCAATTCATCAATAATCGACATATCTCATTCCTCCTAATGTATTTGTTGCATAAAAAAGTCCCCAATGGCCAATGCCATCAGGGACGAATTAAAATCCGCGTTACCACCCAAGTTGTTGTCAATCGACAACCGCTCGTCATTGTTAACGGAATGACCCGCCGAAAAATCCGGCCGCTCCACAGCGTAATTCGTGAATGCGGGCGTTCTGACTCTCAGCACCGTCAGATCTCTTGACCGGAGCCGCCTTCACTACTGAACTGTTTCTTAGCTTATGCCCTTGATGATACCGGGCTAACCGCGAAAAGTCAATAGACTTCTGCCTTTAAAACCAGTCTGGGTCAGCAGGCGTCAGTGATCTAAAAGAGATCTCCCAACGTTGTCAGCACAATCTGGATGTTCAACACCGTCAAGACAACGGTACACGTCCACGCTAACACGGTCACCCAGCGTTTGTTGACCCATTTTTCACCCATGATCTTCTTAGAAGAAGTAAAAATGGTCAGTGGAATCATTGAGAATGGTAGGGCAATCGACAAGAACACCTGCGAGTTCACCAGCAGATTGTCCAGTGCACGCTCACTACCCCCATAAATGATGGTCGCAATAATGACGGGCACTACCGAAATCAACCGGGTAACCAGGCGGCGAACCCACAGTGGAATCCGCATGTTGATGAAACCTTCCATAATCACTTGGCCCGTTAAGGTCCCCGTAATCGTCGAATTTTGTCCCGACGCAAGTAAGGCTACCGCAAACAAGGTCGACAGGACTGGTGATGCAACCGCACCAGCCAGGTGGTTATCCTGTAATGCTGCGTACAGGTTACCAAACGTTCCCAATTGGTCCGTTCCCTTACCAAAGAACATCGCTGCCCCCAGCAAAAGTAACAAACAGTTGATGATAAAAGCGCCAAATAATTGAATGTTTGAGTCCCACGTAGTGAACTTAACCGCTCGTGCCATTTCATCTGGATCTTCCCGGTCAAACTTTCGAGTCTGGGAAATGGAGGAATGCAGGTACAAATTATGTGGCATAACCGTTGCCCCCACAATTCCCAGCGCCATCGTCAATTGTCCAGGATGTACAATTTCTGGACGAGGAATAAAGTTGGCAACCGCTGCCCCCATGTTGGGTTGGGCAATGATGACTTCGTAAGCAAAGACCACCAAGATAACGGTGATTAAGCACACCACGATGGCTTCGATTTTACGGAAGCCCAATTTAGTTAACAATAATAGTAATAACACATCAAAAACAGTCAGTGATACCCCTAGAATTAGTGGGACGCCGAACAGTAATTGCAGGGCAATGGCGCCCCCAATAACTTCCGCAATATCTGTGGCCATGATGGCTAACTCGGTCATCACCCACAGGATTGCCCCAATGCGTTTTGTCGTATGGGCCCGGGTTGCTTGGGCCAAATCCATCTGCGTCACAATGCCCAGTTTAGCCGCCATGTACTGTAACAGCATCGCGATTAAACTCGAAATCAAGATCACCGACATCAGTAGGTAACCATACTGAGCACCCCCACCAATGGATGTTACCCAATTCCCCGGATCCATGTACCCCACAGCAACCAAGGCCCCAGGGCCAGAGAAGGCCAATAAGTTCTTGATGAACCCTTTTTCCTTTGGTATTGCCACTGTCCCGTTAATTTCTTGTAATGACGGGCCGTTTGCATAGCCGGTCAAATTCGACTTTGTTGAAACGTTGTCTGTCATGATTTTCAGCTCCCCTATTCTTATGCTATTCCATTATTATACTGGTCCAGCAGCAATTGTAAAGACTTTTTTAGCTTCGCCGAACTTTTATTTTATATTACCCATTAAATTAATAATCCCTAAAACACTAAATTTTCTTGTATTTTCAAGATTTCTGAGGGATAATGAGCACCTAAAATTAATTTTCAGAAAGTGGGTGTTTCGATGACGGACAGCAAATTTTTCATTGACATGTTAGCTCCCTTATTCATTGCGGTACTGGTCCTAGCCGGTTTGGCCGCTCTCGTCACTTGGCAGCTCACACCGGTGGTCTATGGTCTCGGAATCCTGGGCGCGGGCGGCCTACTTGTCACGCTCCTCGCCGGTGTTCTTGCGGATGGCTGGACGCAGCGCCAGACTCACCAACAATTAAATGAGCAATCAAAAAATCGGTTCTATGTCAACTGTTGTTGGTAATTCCATTTATAAAATTGTCTAATCCTTTGAGATTAGGCAATTTTTTTTGAG
>NZ_RHNN01000061.1 GCF_003946245.1 Levilactobacillus cerevisiae | reverse complement strand
TACTCAAAAAATATTCACAACCTATCTAAACAACCGTTTCCAAAAGTTCTCTCTCGTCTCATTAGAGGGCTTTTCGTTTTGCTTGCTTATATTTATATCTGAATCATTGCTATCGTCATTAGAATCGTTCTCACGGCTTTGTGTGGTGTTGCTTTTGATATTTTGTTCTGACTTTTGATTTTCAAGTAATTTCTGACTGGATAAGTTCAATTGCTGTTGTTGGTCTAATAATTTTTGAAATTTGTTTATCTGTTGATCCTTTTCGTCAAGTTGGCGTCTAAGTATATTAACTAATTGATCGTTGCTTGACGTGTTTTTGTCTTGCTTATCCTTATTTGTATTGTTGGCATAATATTGATGTATAGCATTAACAACATCTTGACTTAAAATATATCTATTATCGCTATCTTTTAAAGGCTTGTCTTTGTCGTCTAGTGAATCTATTATTTGATAAATTCTTGCTCTTGATATGTGTAAATCCTTTGAAATTTCTGCAATTGTTGTCAAATCTACCACCCTTTCAAGTATATGCTAAGTTATTGATACAATCATAGCACGCATTTGACAACCTATATACACGTATAAGCAAACAATGCACGAGAATGCGTTTATATTACGTCTGAAAATAAAGTCACGAGATTGTCACGTTATAAAATCGAAATTTTATTAGATACACAAAAAAAACGCCACTCAATTAAGAATGACGTCTTTCTGATATATGTGCCAATACCAAATAAATAGAAGTTGATTATATTTTAACTTGATTAATCAAAACACGCAATGAATACGGGAAGTCCTTTACGGTCGTTAATACTCCTCTATTTTGATAATACAAAGTTGCAAGCTCGATAACAGAGAGCGTAAAATAACTTGTGTAAACGCATAAAAAGATTTCTAAATTGTATAGAACTAGGGAATGAACTTACCACAGAAATTATCGCTACGCTAGTCCAAAAACAAGATTTAGACGAAGTTTTTCGGCACCACCTCGAAATTGCGATTAACCAGCTGCTTCAAACCGAACTGGCAGCTTTTTTAGGCTATGAGCGCCACTCGTATGCTGAAATTAACACTAGAAATAACCGCAATGGCAGTTATGAACGCTCGTTTGATACGAAGTATGGTCAACTCAACTTAACCATTCCGCGGGATCGCAATGGTATTTTCCACAACCACATCTTGCCAGCCTACGGTCGGCACAGTGACATCTTGGAAACAACGGTTATTCAGCTATACACCAAGGGAATTACCACCACCGAAATCGCCTAACTCATTGAGAAAATGTACGGTGCTCATTACTCCAAAGCCACGGTTTCCAACACGACCAAAGTCGTTGATGAACAAGTTCAAGCTTTCCAGCAACGGCGACTGCCTTCGCAATATGCGGCCATCTTCTTAGATGCCAATTACCTGCCTTTAAAGCGGGACACCGTCCAAAAAGAAGCGGTTCATTGTATTCAACCAACTTGATTGCGAACTTTAACAAGCATCTCAAACGCAACCCCAACCACAAAGAACAATTTCCAACGGAAGATTCACTGAATCGATTCCTGGTTTCTCAGTTTAACGTCTACAACGAGAAGTCCATGAAGCGAATCCATCGCAGATTCAACGGACTTCAGGACACCCTGGAATCATCCTTTATTTAAATTAACTACATATTATATGTACGGAGGTATTTCATTTACACAAGATTCTTGACGATATCCATATTTACTCAATAGATTAATATCAAATGGTGAAAATCAACGAAAAAAGGAGATCTATCAAGCGATCTCCTGCAATAAATCTCCTCTTACATAAAGTTATTTATGAACACTGATTTAAGCTAAGCTGCCGATATCACAATCTCACCATCCACTAAATCAGCCTTCAAGTTTTTGACATCTAAGTGGTCAAGGTAGAAATCCGTTACCTTATCACGAATTTGTTGTTCAATTACTCGCCGTAATGGCCGCGCCCCCATTGCTTCATCATAGCCTTGTTCCATCAGCCAATCTTTGGCCGCTTTAGTTACCTCAAGTTTGATGGATTTTTTGGCTAACGTTTTTTGTACATCCGCCAACATCAAATCGACAATTTGACTTAAGTCTTGCTTAGTCAGATGTGAAAATTCCACGATTCCATTAAAACGGTTCAGAAATTCTGGGCGGAAAAATGGTGCTAACTTATCCATTAATGACTGATCTCGTTGCTTGTCACCACTTAATGCTTCATTACCAAAGCCAGCATTAGAAGTAGCAATAATAATCGTATTTTTGAAATTAATGACATTGCCTTGTCCATCCGTTAAGCGCCCATCATCCATCACTTGTAATAGTAACGTTAATACTTGTGGATCAGCCTTTTCAATTTCATCTAATAATACAATGGAATATGGATTACGCCGAACCCGTTCAGTTAGAGTATTAGCATTATCTTCATAGCCTACGTATCCAGCCGAGGTACCAATTAATTTCGACACAGCTGTACGATCAGCATATTCACTCATATCTAGCCGAATAATCGCATTTTCATTTCCAAACATATCTAAGGCTAATTGCTTAGCTAATTCAGTCTTTCCTACGCCAGTTGGGCCCACAAACAGAAAACTTCCAATCGGCTGATCACCCTCTGAAAAGCCCGCACGGTTACGCCGAATTGCTTTTGCTACCATTTCAACCGCTTCATCTTGACCGATTACCTTACTTTTCAGACGCTTATCAAGATTTTTCAAATGCTCAATATCATTAGCGCCCATATCAGCAACTGGTATACCAGTTAAACGTTCAACCGATTGTGCCACATCATCAATCGTGGCAGTGATTTTTTCTTTTTGATCCGTTTCTTTAATTTTTTGCTTGGTTTCCTCGATCGACTTCTTGATATCAGCGGCTTTTTTAAAGTCCTCCGATTTAACGGCGGCCTCCTTAGCTGCCTCTAATTTTTTAACGCGTTGATCCAATGTCTCAACATCAGTTTGCGAATTTTTAGCCGCTAAATGAGCCGCAGTCATGTCGATCAAATCGATAGCTTTATCTGGCAAAGTGCGTTGTGGTATATATTGGATTGAATAATCCACAGCCGCCTTCAAAACATCATCTGGTAATACAACATGATGATGTTTTTCGTACAGCTTTTTAACACCTTGTAATATACGTAAAGTGTCAGCGGCCGTCGGTTCATTAATCACAACATCATTGAATCGCCGTGCCAAAGCCGCATTTTTCAAAATAGTATTGCGATATTCATCTTGAGTCGTAGCCCCGATTACAGTCAGCTCGCCACGTGACAAAGCTGGTTTAATGATATCAGCCAATCCCTTGCCACCGTCTTCACCACCAGTGGCACCCGTGCCGATAATCTGATGAATTTCATCGAAGAATAGAATAATATTACCAGCTGCTTTAACTTCCTTTACCAGCTGTTTAATATTCTCTTCAAAAGAACCGCGATATTGAGTTCCTGCTTCCAAAGACGATAAATCAATCGAATAGATTTCTTTATCTTGAATCGTTTCTGGAACTTTACCAGCCACAATTGCTTGTGCCAGACCTTCGACGACTGCAGTTTTACCTACACCGGCATCACCAACTAAGATTGGATTATTTTTCGTTCTACGACTCAAAATTTCTGCAGTTTCTTGAATCTCATTCTCACGTCCAATCACTGGATCTAGTAATCCATCACGAGCCTGTTCCGTCAAATTAGTCCCTAACTTTTCTAAAATCCCTCCTTTTTTAAAAGCCTGTTTACCATCTTTAGATACTTCTATTGTTTTATTATTTTGGGGTAGCTTACCAGTTGATCGGTATTGAGCAAACTCATCTGGTGTCAACGATTTTCCATTAACTAAGTACCGTGCACGCTCCGAATTTTGATTATCCATGCGCCGAAATAATTGATTGAAAACATCATCCATATCATTGTTGAAAAAAGGATCATTTTCGTAGAAATTCGCCATAGTACAACACCTCCATAAAAATTTACACGTGTAACTTAGTGACCATAATATCCTTTAAAACTTCAGTTAATTGTATCACGATTTTTATGTATCATTAAGTAAAGTGCTTATCGGTGTATTAAACGAGATACTTTGAAATACCATTACAACAAACCCTTTCAGGATAAATTGCCGTTAATTAGTATATCAAAATATAATATGTGGTAGATTGCAAATTTAATCCGAATTTTTGGAAAAATTTGTCAGCATAACCTGATACGGTGTTTGCCAGTCGAGTATTTTAAGCGGTCGCTGGTTAATTTGGAGTAACGTC
>NZ_RHNN01000060.1 GCF_003946245.1 Levilactobacillus cerevisiae | reverse complement strand
TCACTGACCATTTTGTGGGCCATGGGAATATTAAGGACTTGGCGCGTAAACGCTAAGCCGTTTTCCACGGGGTGATTATCCCGCGTTCGCCAATTGAACAAAAAGGCTTTATTGAAATGATCCGGTTCGGCATTCGCAAAATACGCCGTACTATCCGGCGTCATAATCACAAACATTTGCAACAGCGAGTAAATTCCCGTATATTTACCTTCCTGTGCGTATTTTTCAATTTGATTAAAAGCCTGGTTAAGTTCGACCGTGGCTTTTTTTAGTTCCAATTGAATTAAGGGTAACCCATTAATCAATAGGGTTACGTCAAAACGGCGATCAGGATCGACATCTTGAGTACCAGCTAACCGTGGTCGCACTGCTTGTCGCACCACTTCATAACTAGATTTACCGCCAGCAACGTCCGCTTTCCAAAACAACTCGAGCGTAACCGTGCCCAGCTTAGCATCATCACGTTCAACTTCAACTTTGCCAATGCCATTTTCGGCGGCTAGTAATTTAGCCGCTTCGTAAGGCGTCCGGACCTCAATTGCCCGTTTAACCTGATTAAATTCGGTATCAGTTAAGGGACGCCCCTGCAATTTAGCATAGTTATTGTTATTTAATTTATCGCGAAAATTAGCCCATAATTGATCCGGCGTCGCACCATATAGGTCTTTTCGTTCCACCCATTGGTTACTTCCGGTCGTTAAGGTTTTAACAACTTCTTTTTCAAATGACAGTTCCAACATAAAAACATTCCTTCCCCCCACCTTTAAATTACTCACTAGTTTATTATACGCGAACAGATTAGCGCTTAGGCTTCAATAATTTAATATAGCTAGGGGTAGATTGTCACCAAAAATGCCACCAACTCTTGTTAGTTTTATTTTTATGTATTTTTTTTTGCCCTTTATCCGTGCCAACAACACTATCTTTATCTTGCTTGTCGTTTTTATCCTTGCTGTGACTGGTATTAGCATTATTCGACAAGGTATCGTCCTTGTCGTTTGATTGTTGCTGTTGAGTTGAACTAGAAGATTCAAGAAGACCACTCAATTCTTGAATATGGTTCTTTAGTTGACGATTTTCGGCAAGTGTCGCTAACTGTAGTTGTTGCTGCTGATCCAAGGACTTTTGTAATTTGGAAATTTGTTGATCTTTAACATCAAGTTGTTTTAGCAAGATCTGATCAATATTTTTGTCCTTGTCGTTTTCAGCTTGCCGATTTGGTTGTCGTTCTTGTCGTTTTTGCTTGTCAAAATTAGCAAGCATTTTAACGCCTTGGTTGTCTATTTCTAGATGGTTTTTGACTTTATAAGTGTGTTTGCTTCGAAAGCCATTAATACTATTAATACGTTGATTAATAGCTTGTTTTGATAATTTCAATTCTTCTGAAAGTTGTCGAATAGTCTTGCCCAATAGTTTCACCACCTAATTAATCCGCCTTAAATTATAAGTTAAAAACGACAAGAACACCAATCGACAAGCAAAGCTTAAACTTGGTTGTCGTTCTTGTCGTTTTTTAAAATAGGTATCAATCTTCAAGCTAAACTATAATTGATTTGGTTCTGGTTGTTGCCACCAATGAATGTTGCTTTAACAGTAAACATCCCGAATTAACAACAACTAAAGTTTGCATCTAGTTTTTTCCCTAATGGCTTGTTTTGATACGCCAAACTCATCAGCAAGTTCTCTAATAGTTTTAGGCATGATTTCCAAACCCCTTTCGGAGTTCAGCAAGTGCTTCTTGTCTTGCTTGATCTCTGATTTTTTGATCATGTTCAGCTTGTTTTTCAGCCAGTACCTGTTTTTCAGTTGTTCCTAAAGGCAAGCATTTAACTTTGTCAATTGCACGCCACTTTTCTTTATCTGATAATTCATCATTGTGCTGAATGTTAAAGAGTTTTTGACGCTCATCTTGAAATTTGCCTTGAGAAAAATCATTTGCGTCCTTTCTTTCAGGTTTCCAAGTAAAAGAATAACCGATAACTGGTTTTCCTCTGCCTTTACCATATTTTTTTCTAATCGTTAGCCCTCTAAAAAGCGGGGTTAATTCTTCTCTAATTGGCTTAATAACCTTTTTGTCAACATTTGAAGGACTATTCCAATAACTTTTAGGTATATCAAGCAATTCAAAAAAATCTTCTTTAGAGAAATAAGAATAGCCAGTAGTTCGAAATTGCTTAATTAGACGAAACATTGTTTTAGCGTAACTGCTTTTTAAATTTCTAAATTCTGTTAGGGCATAACGAACCCAACTTTCTAAATCGTTTAGCAAGTGCAATGCTTTGGGATAAATCTGAATATCAACATAAGGTTCTTCAGCTTCACCTTTAATTTCAAATTCAGTAAACATAACAAAAAATTCACGATTTAAGCCACTCTTACTTCTACGGCCAAACCTAAGGCTGAGGATCTTTTGGTATGTATTTTCAATATCATCAATAAAACGTTTATTTGCGGTTGGTTTATAGTTACTAAGCTCTTTTAACTGGTCAAAAGAGAAACGAACAGTTTTATTCCCTTGATCCCGCATGCGGGAAACAATTGAAAAAAATAAATTCATCTCAATTGGGGTAAATTTTCTCAAGGGAATAGTATTCAACTCAGGATCATACTTAACTAACTCATTAGACATGATTATCACCTCAAACACATATTAAAATAAAAGTACCTTTTTATCAAGTACAGAACTTATAAAGGTACTTGATAAACAGACAAAAGGTACTTGATAAACAGACAAAAGGTACTTGATAAACAGACAAAAGGTACTTGATAAACAGACAAAAGGTACTTGATAACCTTCTGTGAGCCTTGGGAGAGTAAGACTCAAGGGGGGTCTAAAAGAGGTTTAAAAGAGGTTTATAAAAGAGGTATAAAAGAGGCACCACTGTACGCGATACAAACCTAAAACAAAAAACACACAAAGGAGTGAGCCAAAAACCGGCTCACATTAAACTCCAGTCGCACAGCTCCTTGCGCCTCACGCTGTTCGTTGCTTAAAAGGTGCGGCAAGCCACATTAATTCGGGCGCTGACGCCCCGAACCCCGTCCAAGCTGAGCCAGCTTGACTGCTTTTTCACTCGCCGTTAGGCAGAAAAGCAAAGTTTTATAGAAACTTTGGCTTTCGCCAATTCAGTGTTAAGACTGGTTAAGAGCTGTCAATTCCTTATGCTCCCACGCTGCGCTCGTCCGCTACCATTGACAGCAAACAGTTAGTTTTTCTGAATCTTAACAAGACTTTAACTGCTATATTCGTTTTTAAGGGCCTTATTTCTCGTTTCTAGCGGTTTTAAGACTGTTTATATATATTTATGCCAAAGGAAAAATAAAAAGCCCTCAACAGGCTCTTAGAGGGCTAAATAACGAAGCTAGGGCGATTAATAATATCTTCTTGTCTTTTTTTGCAAAATATAAGTGTATAAGGAATCATACAAATTCCTTTTGATCTCGTCAGGTTCATTGACAGAAGCTTCAAACAATTCTTGAATATCAACTTGCCAAGGATCAGCAAGCATTTCATCAATTGGTTTTAATACTTTCTTTTCGTCCATCTTAATGACTCCTAACATCAAAATAATGATTTCAGTTTAGATTTACAGATTTTACAGTACCGTTATTCCAATTTTGTTACCAAACTCATAAAGATTATCTGCACAAAGCAATTAAAAAATTTTGGCTTAAAACAGCGTAATCTGCAACACTTTTTAAGTATCTAAAGCATAACAAACTTAGTTAAGTGCAAGTATAAATTGAATTAAAAATACATTCAGTTTAACAACAGCAAAAACTGATTTTATGGTTATCAGAAGACCGAGTAAAACGAGGTCAATGCGCACTTACACATAGAATGAATTCTATGTTGTGTTAACCCCAAAATCCTGTATTAGAAGTCGCCGATGGCGACAACAAAGTCAAGCTCATAGAATCAAAGTAAAGAGGTGACTAACATGGCAATATTTCATATGAGTTTTAGTAATATTAGTGCTGGTAAAGGACGCAGTTCCATTGCCAGCGCCGCTTATAGAAGTGGTGAAAAATTATTTGATAATCAAGAAGGCCGCCACTATTCTTATGCCCGCTCGGTTATGCCAGAAATCTTTATTTTAACCCCAAAAAACGCACCAGAATGGGCCAGTAATCGAGAACAATTATGGAATGAAGTTGAAAAGAAAGATCGTAAATCAAACTCACGGTATGCAAAAGAATTTAACGTGGCTTTACCGGTAGAATTAAGTGAATCCGAACAGAAAGAATTACTGACAAAATATGTGCAAGAAAATTT
>NZ_RHNN01000006.1 GCF_003946245.1 Levilactobacillus cerevisiae | reverse complement strand
GGCACCTACGGGTGGTCCTGAAGGCCTCTAGGTCTGTTGATGATTTGTTTTGGCACTTTGAATATTTAGTGACGACCCTAAAAGATGTCACAATCATCGATCTGTTTAGAGCCTATCATAAACACGGTATTGCCGAGAATTTTATTAAAGAAGCCAAAGAGGGCTTTGGTTTTGACAAAACTAACAGTCACTCCTTTCAAGCTAACAACGTTCGGATGTGGTTAGCGGTTTTGAGTTACACGCTAACCCTCGTGTTTAAACAGCTCGTATTGTCATCATCCATGCAAAGCAAGACGATTGGAACCCTTAGATTCCAGCTTTTCCATATTGCTGGTCGAGTGACAACCCATGCCCATAAAATAGTTGTTCATCTCAGCCGGAGTAATCCGTTTATTCAGTTATTTTGGTTTGCCCTTCATCGAATACACCAGCTAGACTAACAAATAAAAAATTAAAACCTGTAAAACCAAGGGCGTACTGTATCATAAAACAACACAAAGTGGTGTGCCTGTATCTTTACTTATATCTAAAATTTTAATAATCGCAAATTGCAAGAACAAATTAGTCACTAGGACTGAATACTGATACCACGGGATTCTCAGGGGATTGAAGTTGGTTGGTGCGAGGAGCCTAGCCGCAGGCGGCGGCGAAGAGCTCAGCCGGAGTTTGGAACGCCAATTGGCGGCGAGGCATGTTGTTTAGCTTATCGGTGGTGTTGGCAACATCAGCTGGGCTGACTGCATCAAGTGACTCACCCTTAGGAAAGTCCCGGCGAACCATACGATTGTGAACTTCATTAGTACCACGTTCACTGGACGTATAAGGGTTCGTAAAATAGACCAGGGCAATTGACGCCATCACTTGCGTGAGAGTCACAAACTCTGGCCCGTTGTCGGCAGTAATTGACTGAATAACAGAGCCGTATTCCTTAATGATTCCCTTCATAGCGTAGGCTACTGAATCAGCGTCACGGCCATCAATGAGGCGGATAATCTGGAAGCGCGTTTGGCGTTCAATCAAGGTCATAATCACGCTCTCCTTGCCATCGCGCTTTCCAACTATCGTATCAATCTCGAAGTGACCAAACTCTTCTCGCGAATCCACCGTCGCTGGTCGTTCCTCGATACTCCGACCCAAGATACGACTATGCTTATGAACCACGTGCTTTGATATCCGGCGGCTCATCTTCTCAGAGAGATCCAGGTTACAGGCCTCTAGGAGCTGTTCATCGATGTACTTGTACAATGTCTGGTACAGACCATCTCTTCAGACTGAAAGAGCCCTAAAGCCTTGGCACGGCCCACAACAACGTCGGGAGCCCAGCCGTTCTTCAGCAAGCTCAGCCACGTAGATCTCGTAGAACTTCTCCTTACCGTTGACTAGCTGTTTATTGGTCACGAGGCCACGCTTGATCTCGTTGTTTATAGTCTGCGGGCTAACGCCAATTAGTTCGGCAATCTTACGACGAGAATACCCGTCGTGATTGAAGTAGACCTCAATGTTTCCGCGCTCTTTCAAAGTTAGATGATGACCCTTGGGACGATTCATGGTAAGCTGTTCTTGCATCAAGACGTAAATCTCAGGTATCATTGTTTGTGTGAGAACTCCAATGATACCTGAGATTTACGTCTTGGTGTATTTATTTTGTCCTAAATTTTAAGTGGCTAACTTGATTATAAAATTCGCCTTTAGTTTTCATTGAATTGGACAATCATTTCTTAGTATTTGTATTTGCACTAGCTAACTCAAAATAAATGAGAGCAAGTAAAATGGTGATTGAGATTAGAATCCCTATAATACGGGTTTGAAAGTTAGATTCAAAGACAGAAAATATAGTCATTATTGTAACAGCTATTATAATTGATACTGTTCTTTTCTTCATTTTATCCTCCTTACAATTATTTTCATCAATAATTTTAAACGAATCATGGTTAATTGTCAAATAGTATGTTACGATAAATGAGGCGTAATTAACTTAATGTTTGTTATGCTGAAATAATTCGGGGAAGGATTGAAATTGTTTTAACAAAGAACTTTTGGATTAATTTAGCGGGGATTTTAGTATTATCTATTGCGGGGACAGTAATACTGAACAGCATTAGAGTGGGGACAGTTAGTGCAGATGCTTCGTCTATTGCAGCGGAGAACATACAAAGTCAAAATTTTGACGAAAAAAGTTCAGGGGTAGGAGATAACGTTGAATCATTAGATCAATTCGTGAGCGTTAAAGATAATCAATTCACCCTCTCAGTTCCTAATAGCTATAATGTAAGTACGACGGAATTGGAGGAGGCACAAAACGACATTGTGACAGCTAATGCAAATATCAAGTCGGACAATGGGATAATTAATGTTAATACAGGAGAAGTTATCTATGTGACACGTCTTCAATTATTTTCAGCCAGTAAGCGACGTGCATCATACGAAGTTCGTCACTATTGGTGGGGAACGCGTCATATCTATCGTTCAAACAGTGCTGTAGAAAATTATTGTCATAAATTGGAAGGCAGAGCTGGTACATTACAAGGACTGTCATTATTAGGAATTGCTAGTCCTGGGGCGGGAGTTTTGGCGAGTGCAACTGCATGGTACTTTAACAATGTTACTAACAACTTACGTCACATGAATGCAATTCACTCGAAAGACAAACTGGTTATGGATGTAAACTTTTCTTTGAAATATACAATTAAAGTGTGGCACGATTAGCTATGGCTTAGCCGGAAAAATCAAGTACATCAAGATTCTGGGAATAAATCCTAAAAATCGAGGTAATAAGTGATGTTAATTGTCTTTTTTGACAATTAGCATCACTTTTCTTTGGCACGACTGTTGATATTTTTCTGAAGTAGTTATTTTTTGAAAAGTAAGCACCCAATAACTTACCGTATTGAAGTATAACCGAAAAAGGAAACGGCGTCCTCGATTTTTGAGGACGCCGTTTCCTTTCCATTCCATAATAAAAAACCTCACCAATTTATTTAATGAGGTAATCATATCGTGAATTTGACGCCGATCATAGACGGCCAGTTATTAGGTGCTTACGAAACAACCACCAACATTACCGCCTTCGGCCCAGCCTGCATTGGTTGTTAGCCACAATTCCGCTGCCTGAACTCGCTCAAACTTGAAAGAAGGCTTCCAGATGACGAAAGGTTTGCTCAAGGTCTTCGGCAAGGCGGGGAAACTGATGAAGGCCTACTATCACGGCCTGCTTCCCATCCTCATCTACCTGCTGTTCACGGCCCACATGGTCGGTCTCCACGTCGAAATCGACCAGTCCTGGTTCACGCATTACCTGTTACTCTCCTGGCTGCTCTGCTACCCGCTGGCAGATGGCCTAGAAGTGGCATACGAAAAAAGCCACCGGACTTCTGCGCAGAACGTCGCAATCCAGTGGCACCACGCTGACCTAGCTTCCCAGGACAAGGGGTCAAATTGGCGCGTCGCCCATACCCGCGTGTCCCCCATCGCGCTGAAAGAAAGTCTTCCCAGCATTGCGATTGGCAGCGGGTTTTTGCGAGCGGTGCGGCGCTTTTTCCTCATCGTGGTTGCCCCCGCTTTACTCATTTGGCAGGGTTACAAACTACTTTCAAATAAATAGGCCGTCATGCCAAATTAATCAGCGATCAATTCAAAAAGTGCCGACAACTAAACTGTCGACACTTTTTTACATCATTTAGTTGTTCACCGCTGAGTTGAAAGAGGCTGACTCTTTCGTCTCATGCACTGTGTAAACTTTAGTGATTGCTGTGGCTCCGGTTGGAGTTCCGGCGCTTGTCGTGCAGGCTGTCAAAGCCGACAAAACCAGCAGCGACTGCGCGTTCATTGGCTTCATGGAGCACCTTGATGAACCGTTCAGCTTCATCCTTGCCGCCGAAGAATTCTAACCAACGGTGGAAGCGTTCGTCAGTGGCTTGGGATAAGTTCCGTTGTACCCGGCTGCCAGCGGCCGTTAAGGTGATGTACTTCACCCGGCGGTCGTTAGGATCAACCTTTTGCATCACATAGTTTTCCTTCAAC
Source organism: Levilactobacillus cerevisiae (assembly GCF_003946245.1). GTDB lineage: Bacteria > Bacillota > Bacilli > Lactobacillales > Lactobacillaceae > Levilactobacillus > Levilactobacillus cerevisiae. Next base: position 139,822 of record NZ_RHNN01000006.1, on the reverse strand, counting down.
AGGACATTGACCTGCCGTGCAATCGCACTCTTGGAGACACCCTCTAATTTAGCGAGCTCAACCAAGGTTTGGCCGTTTTTGCTTCGAGCGACGTTGTCCATAACCATGAACGCCTCGAAGGTCAGGTTATATTTCTGCGTAGGGATGGAGACAAAGTCACCAATATACTTGAAGATGTGCATGTAAAGATCGTCAAATTCTTTTTTCAGTTCAGCTTCAGTTACAGCTTCGTTAGTCGATTCTGTCATTGTCAGTCCATTACTCCTTCTAGTTCAGCGTCCGGCGCTGTCATTTATGTCCCTGATTGCGGACAGCCACAAGGGTTAATTGTAACTGCCAAAAAACCGTCCGTCTCCGGTCAGCTTCTGCAAGATGGACAACCCTCCGTACATTTTACCATGAAATTAAGTTATCCCGTAATATTTAAAAATTAGTTTCAAAAATCGAACAGGTGTTCTATAATGGAATTAATCTTATTTCATCAAGGACGTGATGCTCATCATGAAACGAATTTCTCAGCCAATCAAGCGTCTACTGCAATCGGCTTATCAAAACAACCAAGTAGCCACGCTAATATTCAACAACGTTACGTATACGGGAACGGTCGACTTTATTTCGGCGTCCACCGTTTACCTAGGTTTAGCCGCAGGGGCCTCCCAAGAAATCCCTTTGACCGGCATCAGCCAAGTCAAGTTACACCAATTACACTCTTGGTGGCACCTTTACGAAAATTCTCGCCAGTAACTCCTTCTAGTATCGCCTCTCCCCCGCAAAAAATAAAGTGTTTTTTACGAAATTGTTGGCATTTTCTTTACAATTTAAAGAAAACGCTGTCTTCGGTTAATCCGTCTGGCTTTTCTGGTAATCCGCAATTACCACAAAAACCCTTTTAAGTTAGTCCTAGTCTACCTAGATTATAAACCCATCCAGCCCAAAAGATTGACCCCAATTTGCGTAAACTGGTAACAATTAGAAAGTTGCATAGATTAATTAATTAGGTAGCCTAAACCAATTGTCCTAAAAAATCCACGCACAGTCAACTAAATTGACTGTGCGTGGATTTTAGTAAACGGATTAACTTAAGCGAATACTACCGGTACTTGCCTCGACGTTCACCTGACGCTCGGCGTTGTCCCCCACTGTGCCAATCTTGTGGTGGGTGTCGTTCAGGCTTAATTGGGCCTCTTGCGGCACCTTGACGCTGGCATTCCAGTTCTTCAGGTCAAATTGGTAATCGGTCAGTAACGGCATCTGTACCGCGGCGCTCCCGGCACCACTCTCTACCGTCACGTCGCTAGTCAACGCCAGCAATTGCAGGTTGACACTCCCGTTGCCGGTATGGAACGTGCCGCCACCATTGATGTTCTTGCCCCGAATAGCCCCGTTAGCCGTGGCCGCGTGGGCCTGACCGGTGAAGCCGTCAAATTTCACGGCGCCATTTTGACTGCGGACGTCAACGTTCCCAGTATGATCGAGGAAGCGGACCGACCCGTTGCTGGACTCGACCCGCACGGCACCGGTACTTTCCTTCACCGTGACGCTCCCATTTTTGCTGGTCAAATCGGTATGGGTCGCGGTCACCTGGTCCAAGCGGATGGACCCGTTGGTGGAGCGCATCTTGAGCTGGGTCAAGTGGTCATCGAACGCGCGGACACTCCCGTTGGTGGCGTGCGCATCCACGGCCAGGTCAGCGCGCAGATCACTGATTTCCAGGCTACCATTACCGGCGTGGACCGTGACCTTACCCGCTAAGGCAGCTGGCAGAAAGATTTCCGCCCGGGCGTGGAGTGGCCATAACCGTGGCCGGTCGCCTTGCTTGATGGCCAACAAGTTGCCGTGCCGCCCTGCCCGCAGGTAGTAACGGCTATTGTCGCGGCTCATGTACTCGTTCACCACGATTTGATCCGCGTTGGCCGGTCCCAATTTAATCGCGGCATCGCGGTAGTTGATGTCCAGTTCGTTCAGGTCATCGATCGCAAATGACTGCGTGTTCACCAATCGTAAGGATTCCACGTAGGTCCGGCGGGGCCGTTCCCCGTTGATTTTCACGTCGTCGCCCTGGACGTCGACCAGACCATCCGCCACCGTAACGTGGTCACCATCGACCTGGACCAACTTGCCAAAATCAACCTTGTCGTTTTCGCCATCTACCAAAACGTGGTCACCCCAAGTCACCTTGTCGCCGTGAATCTGGAGCTTACCAATCCGAACCCGGGAGTCATCGCCAGTGTTGTCGATGTGAATCGTACCGTCATCAGCATCCTGTTCGTCTTCGTCGTCAGTGTCATCGTCGTGGTCGGTTTCCTCGGCGTGGTCAGGATCATCAGACGTGGCCGCATGTTTCCCAGTCGTCTTTTTCGTTTGGCGAGCCGTCCCGTCGTCCTCGGCAACCTCTTGCAGCAAGGTGTCAATGTCGCCCAATTGTGCCATGGCCTCGTCAATGGCGCTGCTGGCGTCCTGGCCCTGGTTCACTTTGTCAGTGACGGCCTCGGTCAAATCGCCCACCAATTCTTCCTTAAGTTCAGTCAACGCCCGTGACGCTTGATACTGGCTGAATAACTGATCCAGCCGCGTGCGAATGTCCATCGTGATATCGTCCATGCTTTAGTCCTCCTCGTCGGTAATCTTACCTGTAATTAAATCGTCAATAATTGGTTTTGCCACCCGCCAAGCCGCGGTGTTGGCCTTGAGTAGGTCCTCGCCCGCTGTGGTGATGTGGTAGTATTTGCGCCGCGAGCCCTGGGATTCATCGCCCCAGTAGTCGGTCAACGCGCCGTTCTTCTTGAGTCGGCGAAAGACCGTGTACAACGTCGCCTCGTTCAACTCGTAATGGCCAGCGCTCAAGGTCTTCACCTGCTTGGCCACCTGGTACCCGTAGCTATCGCCCTGCTGCAGGATGTTCAAAATGATCGTATCCGTATGGCCCCGGATTAAATCTTTGGAAATAACCTCAGCCATGCTGCCACTTCCTTTTCTTATTTGATGAGACTACTGTATCACGTACTACTGTGTGTGTCAAAGTAATTTATCTGAAATAGTAAAATTTATTTGGGGCGGGTTGTGTCTAACTGGCCGCCTGCGGCTTCCAGGTACTGCGCCTGCTGTGGGGCCGGTTCCAGCCTTAGGGCGGGCTTCCACTTCACCTTGAAACCTCGCTGCAGTTCGCGAGTTTCCAAGGTTGTCCCAGGCTGTAAGGCCGAGAAACCCGCTCGGTCTAACAGCCTCGACACAGCTGGCTCCGTACCTAGCTTCCTCCGGCTCTTGGTTGTGCTTTGGCAATTTTACTAGTTCAGCTGAATCGTTTGTCTGGTTGGTGGCTTGCTTTTACTCGATTGATTTACCTTTACTTGGTTAATTTACCTTTACTCGGGTAGTTTGCATTTGCCCTGTTGATTTGTCACCGTTTGGTCGGTTTACTTTCATTCACCGTTCACTGTCACCGGCTAGACTGATTCGGTAGCGTACTTTAGCTAGCAACCATCGCGCAGTTTTAGCCTGCCCAACGTTTTGTGGTGCACGAAAAAACGCTTGGCAACTGAACCACCAAGCGTTACGTTATGCTAAGTATATGATTGTGATTCTACCCTTTTAAGGCGTTAATCACTCGTAAAGACTGCTAGTTCAGATCCACGAAGGCGCCTGGGAGCACGCCTTCTACCGTGGTTTCCGTGAAGGCACCCTTTTGGTTGGTCAGATAAACTGGGGCGTCGGCGTCGAAGAATTCGGCGATGACTTGGCGACAAATGCCACAAGGCGCGATGGGGCCGTCCGTGTTGCCCGTTACCAGCAAGGCCGTGAAGTGCTTCTCGCCTGCCGCGATACCAGAGAAGATTGCCGTCCGCTCCGCACAGTTGGTGGCACCGTATGAGGCGTTTTCAATGTTACAGCCACCGTAGATCTTGCCGCTAGCGCCCACCGCTGCTGCGCCTACGTGGAAATGGGAGTACGGGGTGTACGCCTTGTCGAGCATTGCCGTTGCGACTGCCAGTAATTCTTGTTTATCTGCCATGATGAAATCCTCCTTTTAATTAAAACGGTTTACGTCACCTATTGTTACATAGTTTCATTGGAAACGCTACCATTTGAACAAACTTTCTAGCTATTTTGTTAATTTTTATCTAAACGGGCTAAGGGCCGGATTCACTGTGCTAAGATTAACCCATTATCCGCCAGTGGCACTCGCACTCGAGCTGTCATTGGCCAACGTGTCGTCACGTAAAATCAGTGACGCTCATCATTCCAAACTATCAAGGAGATAACGGACCTCATGAAAGTGTTACGCAGTATTTTTAGTTGGATTCTCCCCATCCTGGTCGCACTCATTTTAGTGCTGGTGGTGCGAGCCTACCTGTTTGAGGTCGTCAAGGTTTCCGGCGATTCGATGGAACCGAACCTGGTGGATCAGGAACGGATGGTCGTGGTCAAGCCGCTTAAGCTCAAACGCCTCAGTGTGATTGTCTTCGACGCTTACGGCGAGGATCCCTCGGCCGCCAAGAACACCAACTACGTGAAGCGCGTGATTGGCCTCCCCGGCGACAAGGTCGTCAGCAAGAACGGCTACATTTACATCAATAACAAGAAGCTGAACCAGTCCTTTATCAGCAAATACGAACGCACCACAGGGACCGGCAGTTGGACGCTCAGTTCGTTGGCGGCCAAGGGCAACTGGCAGTACAAAGGCAACCGTGTGCCTAAAGGCCACTACTTTGTGTTAGGTGACCACCGCAGCGTTTCCGAAGATGGCCGTGCCTGGGGTTACGTCTCCGCCAACAAGGTCATGGGCGTGGTCAAGGTGCCGTTCTGGCAAGGCACCACGCAACACCGGACGAATGTGAATAGCTTGGCTAGTTAGGAAGAAGGCTAACCATCTTGTCAAAAACGACGAGATGATTAGCCTTCTTTTTATCGTAAAATATCATGACTTCCCGTATCTAGCAGAAGCAAAACGAGTTGGTCTGTGCCATCAATTTGGTACAATAGCAACCAGTTTCGTTCCAAATGAAGTTCATAAATACCAAATTTATCACCAGTTAAAATGTGACGATCAAATCTTCTGACAAGCAGTTTATCATCACCATTTTTGATTAATGAAATAACATATTTCAGTTTGGCCATGTCGTAATGTTTCTTACTCAGCTTCTTCAAGTTTCTCATAAACACCCGCGTGGCTTTGACCTGCATCTAGTCCTCCATTTTATCTAGATACTTGTAAAAATCTTGTTCCGAATCGAATGTTGTCACATCACCATTCTTAACTTCATTTAGGGCTCGCTTTAGAGCTAAAGATCGTTTAGAAGGCCGAAAAGGGAATCCTTGATCATGGATAGATTGTGCTAAAAACATATTAATTGCAGTTCCAAGATCCAGGCCCATATCGTCAAAGACGGCTTGAGCGGCCTCTTTTCTTTCACGATTAATCCGAATACTAATTCGATCCTTTTCTACATTTTTCATTATCCTCACCTCATTTTCACCATCATACCACCATAATGTGTAATTCCGGTAAATATTTGACTAAGAAAGCCGAGAAATTAAAAATAGCCATCTCATCCAAGCCAAAATTCAATTCTTCTACAAGTACATTACCAATTTGAAGTTACCCGACAATTTCCCCGAATCAATTTTCAACCTCCCCGTCTTCATAGCATACCAAATCAGAGGGGGAGCGAAAGAGAACGTCCGTTTTTTCAAAATAAAAAAGGAACCAACCCAAACCAGGTCGGTTCCTTTATTTTCAGGGTAAGGGCGTTCTGCCGTAGCAGATCAGTGATTGGCCGTCGCAAGGAGGACTGCTCCACCGACCCTTACCCCCATTTTCAGTTTAGCTAAACATTCTTCTCGTTGCCTTCATCAAGGTCTTTGGATCCTTGTCGTACCGTGGCGTATCGACTAAGTTATCCATTGAAATGCCCGTGAAGTGGTAAGCGGCAATTTCACCCGAACGCACCGCACTCTGTTCCGTGAAGATCATTTGGTAAGGTTGCTCTGCGAATTCACCCGTGAAGGCCAAGTTCGTGGAGTGTGCCGGAATGACTTCTGGCCGGTCCGTCTTAGCCCGGTTGTTGAACAGCGCTGAGGCGTATGGCATGTAAACAGGAATGTTGTTGATGATACTGTCCATGATTTCTGGTTCCTTGCTCTTAATGTTTACGGGACCAGGGTCAACCTTGGACAATTGCCCAATCAATTCCTGAGCCATTTCCTTACCGGTCATCTTGATGTACTGCTTGTGGACGAATTCACCAGTCCGGCGTGGGTACAGGAAGTAGCCCCAGATAACGGATTCGTTTGGCTTCTGGGTGGTAAAGTGAGGTTGGTGGTGCACCACGATGGACATGTTCACATCTTTCTGACCCAGTGGCGTGATTGGCGTCGTGGACAGGAAGGAGTTCAACGCGTTCCCAGGAACCTGGGTGGTAATCCGCGTGATTTCGTTCAACAACAGGTGATTCTTCGTGGTCAACGTGAAACTGACCCATTCGGAATTCTTCCGGTCGTTGAAGAACTTGTCTGGTGTTCCCAAGTTGTAGAAACGTTCCGTGGCTTTCTTCCAGAGGGAAGCACTGATGCCGTATTCCATGTTTTCCCGGGCAGGCGTGTCGTAGTCCCCCATGGTTGCGGAGTCGGTGATGGAGCCGTTCGTGAAGATCACAGCGGTGTCATCATCAATGTCGACCAGGTCTTCCGTGTCCGTTTCCAAGTTCTTGATATGCAGTCCGGTAACCGTGATTTCGTCTTGTAATGGGCTGTCCGCAAACTCCCAGTCCGTGACGATTCGGTTGTCGATAAAGGTAACCCCTTGATCTTTCAGGTAATTGATCAGTGGCAACATAATGCTATCAAATTGGTTGTAACGGGTCCGGTTGACCCCAACTAAATGTTCAATTTGCGTGAATTCGTAAATCATTTGGTGCATGTAGCGCCGTAATTCTTGAACGGAACTTTCAATTCTGAAAGCGAAAGTCGTTTCCCACATGTACCAGAAATTCGTTTGGAACATGTGTGGGTCGTCCTTGAAGTATTCGGCGATCGTAATGTTATCTAACTTGGTTTCTTCTTCATCTGGCATCAAGACTAACTTGGAGAGCAAGACCCGGTCCTTGTTGTTCAGACCCAATTTGCCACCGTCGATGATGCCCTTGCCACCTTGCAACAACCGCGCCTTGTCGTAGGTTTGGTGATGTGAATCAAAGTCGTGGGTATCTTCGGCCGCCGTCATGCCTTCCTCAGTTGCGGAAGGAATCCGGTCCAGCAAGTCCATTAAATCAACGTAAGTCCGGTAATTAAGCATCCGGCCACCCCGGGCAACGTAACCCGTCCGGTTGTCTAGCGGGTGGTTCTTGTTCCAGTATTCATCACTGAATTCGCTGGTCGTCCCACCATCGTTGGCCCCGTGCATATCGACCCCGTAGAACGTAATTTGCTTACCGCTCCAATGAGCCTCTTGAATCAGGTAAACCGCCGAGGCCATGTTTCCTAGACCTGCACCGATCATTACTGCTTTTGTTTTTACCATCAAAAACACCTCCGTAGATTCATGTGCCTTATACGACTCCATTATGCTTGCTTTGTCATGTATTGTAAAGCGTTTACTTTCAAAATTAATCATTTCTAAGAATCGCTAGGAAAGCTTAATCTGACGGCAATTACAACAGGTCGTGTTACAAATTTTCACCCGAATTGGGTAGTCCAATGGGGTCGTTTTCTGAGAGGCCGTGGCTGGTTGGGGCTGGCTCGTTTTGCTGGTCAAAAAAATAACCTTCCCACGCTTTCTTAGGTCGTAACGGGAGGGTTATTATTGTTCGTTGCTGGCCACGTTTCTTCAACTGAAGCCAGGGAGGGTGGTCGTGCTGGTACGCGGCGGCCCTTTTTGATTGGCTTAAGTCTACCATGCTCTGTGGAAATTAGCATGCGGAAGCTATTATAAATTTCGTTATTTCAGCTTTACATCTAACACCGTCGTCACAGCCATGGTAGCTCTGGTTAAATCGTTCTGCCCTATTTGCTGAATCGCTAAACTGGCAAGGCTAGGCCACGATGATTGGTCAAAAACCGTGTAGGCGTGAGCGAGCCAACCACAAAAAATGGCGCGGAACCGAAGTCCCACACCATTTAGAACCTACCGAGGTATATAGTTAATCAGCTGCCATGAACTTGCCGGCGGTCAGTACGGAAGCCTTAACCCAGCCTTCGTTGCTGATGTAGAGGTAGTTCACATTCTTTTTGTTTTGCTTGATCGTGATCTTCTTAGTTGCGTAGAAGGTCTTGCTTTCAGGTAAGACACCCTTCTTAGCTAACGTTACCTTAGATTGGTCAGCAGCAAATTTGCCAGTGAAGACAGCGGGTTGTGTGCCCTTAAAGTGATATGCCGTCTTCTTGAGGTTGGTTGCCTTTACTAAGGTATAGGTCTTGCTGGTAATCTTGTCGGCAGCCTTAGCAACAGTCTTGCCGTCAGCGGCCATAAATTTACCAGCAGTCAGCTTGGACAATGCAGCCCAGCCTTTAACCTTGCCATTAGCGGTCTTAACGTAAGCGTAGGTGACCTTCTTAGCCTTGGCCGTCTTCGTTGCCTTCGTTTCAACCACAATCTTCTTCGTTGCGTAATACGTCTTTTCCCCTGCTAAAGTGCCCTTCTTAGTCAAGGTCGTTTTAGCTTTATCTGCTGCAAAGCTGGCGCTGTAGAGTGCTGGTGCACCACTCTTAACGTGGAAGGCAGCTTTCTTGATGCTCGTGCTGCTGACCAGCGTTAACGTGGTCTTCTTAGCAGCAGTCTTAGCGGCAGCAAATGCCGTTGTTTCGGCTTGAGCTGGTGCAATTGCACCCAACCCTAAAGGTAAAACCATAGCAGCAGCCGCAGCAATCATTGCAACTTTTTTCATCATAACAATTCCCCCCGTAGATAATATGAATCCATCTCTGAATTCACTAGGTATCATAGCACGCTGAAAAAAAAGTGGCCGGAAAAGTCACTTAAATTCGCAGGGAAATCCCCAAAAATCTAACCCCAAAAGTAAATTAACCGAACTAACGTCAAGGGGTGCAAACTGTGCGGGGATGAACAAGCTAAGAACGCTCTAATGGCAGCGCCTCCAGGAACAGTTACCTGTCAACACCAACGTCACTATTCACTGTTTTTAGCGACGCGATTGGCAACTTTTTGCCGCTAACCGACTGTCAATTACCTACAGCCAGAGATTCTGTTGACAATGTCCTGAAAAACGGTTCTCCCGGGTCGGTGCGTCCTGGCCGCCACTTGCTTAGGCACCACTTTAATTCATGTTGGCTTGATTCAACGGTGTGATAATCCTTAACGACTAGTCATTGACCTACACAGTATCGGCCTGAGTGAGCCAAATTTAGGCTCAGACGTGGAATTTTCCGTGTGGCCTGCTTGGAAAATAGCGACCTTGAACCGCGGCCTGGACGGTTCAAAGCGAGGACCAAGAGCGCTCTTCGGCTGGGATCGTCCCGCCCACAGCGTTCCAGCCCAAATTTTATGAACGGTAAGCCGACAGCTCCCCCTTCGTGACTAGCAAAAAAACAGACCACCATCCCCGCAGTTATCGGGGGATACCAGTCTGTTTCTCAACATTTTTATTGTTTAGCGTTAGTCACCTTAGTAATCTTCTTGGCAATCAGTGACGTGTAGTACCGATTACCATGATTATTCGGGTGGACGTGGTCGCTGACAAACCAACTGCTGTGATTCTGAGCAGTTGCGTACCAATCAATCACGTGAACGTTTTTGTATGACGCAGCGGTCTTGGCAATCCGATTGTTCACGGAATTTTGCCATTCCCGCGTTGGTACGTGGGCAGTCACCCAGAAAATCTGGTGACTGGGGCCGATAGCGTGAACGATTTGATCCGCCTGCGTGGGTGTGATGTACCCGTTCGTCCCAATATTAACCAATACATTTTTGGCTAACTGACCGCGTTGTGCCAGGTTAGAAATGACACCTGGTACCACGCTAGCTTGACGGCCAACTGCACCATCAACGATTGCTCCTGGAAACACCTTTTGTAGGTCTCCCGAGTCATCTAACAGAACCGAATCTCCGACCGCCGTTAACGGCGTTTGTTTACTCGTCATCAGTTCATCAGCCGTTAAGAAGTAGTATTTCGCTGTCTTCTGATTGGCCTTAGACATCTTGGAAAAGGCGACCGCTTTCTCGTGCTTGCGTTTAGAGGCAGCCTTGGCCAATGCCTTTTGCTTCTTCGCCGCCGCTTCATTCTTCGCCTTTGCCGCTGCCGAGCGCGCCGTGATGGTTTGTTGCAGCGCTGTCGGTTTAGCCGCAGCCGGTTGTTGAACGAAGCCCACAGCCGTCAAACCGAACAGAACCGCTGCCACAACGCCGAGGCTATTTGCTAACCGATGTGCTCGTGGCTGTTGCAGATAAGTCGTGATGTCGTTCGTAATTTGACCATAATGGTAGTGGCGCATCGGATTTTCAATCCACCGGTAACTGAGTTCCGTCACCAGCATGATCAGCGCGACTTCAACCAAGGAATTAAACAGGGGGTGATTGCCAATGTTAATCCGTGATTCGTAGAAAATCATCACGGGAAACTGGTAGAGGTAGATGCCGTAACTCCGCTGACCAACGTAACTAAAGACTGGATTTGTCAGAACTCGATTCAAGTCGCTTCCTGGATGAGCGACGGTGGCAACCAGAATACCGGACAGAACCGTGAACCAGAACATGCCGCCGCGATAAGTGCTAGCTGCCTGTCCACTCATGGTAAAGAACATGTAAATTAGGATGAGCAGTGACGCGCCACCCGCCACATCAAGAATTGCGCGGTGGGCGGTCGTCACATTTTCATTGAGTTTGTGCGCTGGCCACAGGAAGGCCATTCCCGTTCCCACTAGGATTGCGAACATCCGGGTGTCGGTCCCATAATAAACCCGGTTGGTATTCGCCGGATCGTACAATAGGGCCATTGCCAACGCTGAGCAAATGGCAATACCAAACAGAACTGCGGCTGCCCGTGCCCGTTTGCGAATAAACCATAACAGGGCTAGGACAACGAACGGCCAAATCAGATAGAACTGACCTTCAATCGACAAGGACCACAGATGTGTAAACGGCGACTCGCCGCTAAACCGGTCGAAGTACGATTGTCCGTGTTTAATTTCAAACCAGTTGTAGCCGTAAATCATGTTGGTCAACACGGTCCCCCGGATGTTAGCCAGAAGATCCCGCTGAAACAACGTAATGTAAGCCGTTGTCCCCACTAGCATCGTCACTAGCGCCGGATACAGTCGTTTCAATCGCCGACCGTAAAACCCAAGCACGTTAATGCTGTGACTTGAATCCCACTCTTGAATCAATAAATAAGTAATCAGGTAGCCAGAGACCACGAAGAAAATCGGGACTCCTAAATAACCGCCCTGTAGCGTCGATGGCGCCAAGTGATAAATGATAACCCCCAAAACGGCTAGCGTCCGAATCCCATCGAATCCGGTTATGTATCGCCGTTTGCCCGCGCGCTGATTGCGGACGAATTCTCGCGTCAGTCGCGTGTAAGATTGTGCCATAGTCATTGCTCCTTATCTTCAAAAAACCAGTAACTGTTAGGACTGGTTATGCTCCCCCAAACAGTGATACTCAAAACTGCGACAATATTATAATTTATGCCATTAATATATTTCACGATAATTTACTTTTCACTTTACGCTATAACACCCGTTCTCCCGAATCAGAGCCAATGTTTTGGTTCAGCCTGACTTTCTCAATTAACCCAATCATATAATGTTTACCCCGCCGAAACAATGGTTTTGCCCCATTTTTCTAAAATGTAAAATTTGACATCTAACCGTGACGTTTCCCGGGTTAAGTTGCTGATCCCTCATCAGTTGACAGGCCTCAGACAGGACACCAACTAAAAGGTGCTATTAATGTTAAGTAAAGCAAATAGTAGCACGAATACCATGAAATATCACCCCTTAATTAATCTAGGGGGGTGCTGTACCCGGTCGCAAGTGACCCCGGATAGCCTTTCGGGGTATTCAAAAAGTTTCTGCCCGCCGGCCCAGGCTTCGTTAGCCAACCTAATCAACTGGCTGGACTAGTCCGCTACAAAACAGCAATAGGGCATTAAAACATCGGCGACGTTGTGTAAATCTGCCGGCTTACCGTTCGCCAAATTTAGGCCGGAACGCTGTGGGTGAGAGTGTGGCAGATGGCGGTTAACTGGCGAGCATTAACGGTGATAACCGAATAATCCTGGGCTTGGATTGTTTGGTTATCAGTGTTAAGCGGAGTCGGTTGCCATCTGACACACGTTTCGGCAACGTAAAGTCGGCGGACCAATTCCCACGGTTGAGCCTAAATTTGGCTCACTCACGCCTACATTGTCTCGGTCAACGACCAAACGTTGATGCCTACTGTGACGGTGTGTTGCAACAATTTAATGGTTAAAACACTATCTTAACCGGAGGAGGACAGAGATGGAGGTAGCTGTGTCGACGGCGTTAGCTGAGTGATTTTCTCAGGTTACGGCGTGGGACGTGTTTGGAGACTGGCGGTCTTGGACAGGCTTCAAACCGAGCCGGAGGACCGTTCCCCAGGCCGCAGGCGGTCCCCACAGCAGGCGGAATCTCTGGCAGCCGCAGGTGGCAATTTTCGACAAATTTAGTGGTCTTAATCTTTGTTAGCTGGACTTATTCCCACCTTTTTGGGCTTGATCTGGCATTTTTAACACTAGAAGTTAACCGCTTACATGGTATACTTAGAGGAACCTACATATTGAAGGAGGAGTTCAGCAATGCCCAACGTCAAACCTTTTACTAAAGAAAATGTCCAAGAATACCCGAAGGTGGAATTGCACTGTCATTTAGACGGCTCACTCTCTCTGGCCGCCCTCCGCAAGATGGCTGCGGTCACCGGCACCGAATTGCCTGCCGACGACGCTGCGCTGCACGACCTGACCACGGCGCCCCTGGAAACCGACAGCCTGATTGACTACCTGAAACGGTTCCAAATCGTGACCGACCTGATGCAGACGACCGAGCAGTTGAAAATTGCCGGCTACGATATGGTCGAGACGGCCGCCAAGGATGGCATCATCTACTTAGAAACGCGCTTCGCCCCCCAGATTTCCACGGCAAAGGGCTTGTCATTGGACGACGTAATCGCGGCGCTGCTGGACGGCCTGCACGCCGGCTCCGCGCACTTCGGCATCCCCGTCAACGCAATTGTCTGTGCCATGCGTGACCGTCCACTGGACGAGTGCATCACCATCTTTGAAACGGCCGCTAAATTTAAGAACCAGGGCGTAGTCGGCTTGGATTTTGCTGGCGACGAATACAACCATCCTGCCTTGGAGCTGGCACCGGCCGTTGAAGCTGGCTTGGCAACTGGCCTACCATTCACCCTGCACGCTGGAGAGGCGGGCCCCGTCGACAACGTTGCGGTGTCCCTGACTTTGGGGGCAAAACGCATCGGTCACGGCGTCCACATGAGCGGCTTCCCAGCCACCATCGCCCAGGCCAAACGCGCTGGCGCCACGATTGAAATGTGCCCAACCAGCAACGTCCAAACCAAGGCCGTCGACGGCTACGCGAATTTCCCCCTGGCCGAGTTCTTGAGCGCCGGCTTGAAGGTCACGCTCAACACGGACGACCGCACTGTTTCCGACGTCACGTTAACCGGCGAGATCATGAAAATGCACGAGGAATTCGGCTTGAACTGGTCCCTACTGGAACGGGTCACGCTGAACGCCATTGACGGCGCCTTCCTCCCCGAAGTTCAAAAGGAACAACTCCGAGCCAAGGTACGGGCAGCGGCAATCGTTACGGCTTAAACTGAATTTTTGCAATTTGCTTGAAGGCTGTGACGATACCTGTCACGGCCTTTTTTTATTACTAAACTAGTGGTTAATTACCACCTGCGGCTGCCAGAGATTCCGGCTGCTATGGGGACCGCCTGCGGCCTGAGGAGCGGTCCTCCGGCTCGGTTTGAAACCTGTCCCAAACCGACAGTCTCCAAACACGTCCCACGCTGTAAACTGAGAAAAATCACTCAGTCAACACCGTTGTCACAGCTGCCTCCACCTCTGGCCTCCTCCGGTTATGACTGTCCTTCAATATAACATTACCGTGACAATCGTTGGATTAGCAAAGTTTGTCTGCCGTAATTGGATACAGTCTACGTAGGCGTGAGTGAGCCAAATTTAGGCTCAGCCGTGGGAATTGGTCCGCTGATTTCACGTTTCCGAAACGTGTGGCAAATGGCAACCGGCTCCGCTTAACACTGATAACCAAACAATCCAGGCCCAGGATTATTCGGTTATCACCGTTAATGCTCACCAGTTAACCGCCATCTGCCACACTCTTACCACAGCGTTCCGGCCTAAATTTGGCGAACGGTAAGCCGGCAGGTTTAGACCGTGTTGCCAATATTCGCGTTATATCTCAACCATGTAGCAGGTTTACGCCGCCAATTTAACAGTCACCGTGGTATACTCTAGGTTAAAGTAATTATCCGCAAGCGACCAATCCAACAGAAAGTGAGGCGGTTAGATGCCGCAAGCCTATCCGTATCAAGACGCCTTCAACCGGCTGCTCAACGACCGGTCAATGGCCGCGGCCACCCGTGACGAATACACCGCCACGCTGACTGACTTCTTCCACTACTTAGAGAACTTCAATCCGACTTACGAGCGCACCCACCAGGTCAACCAGCTCCAAACACAAGACGTCGATCAGTATTTGAGCATGCTGCTGACCGCGCGGCAAATTCAAAATCAGACCTACAACAAGATTCTGTCCCACCTCAACATCTACTTCAAGTTTCTCTTCTCTCACGGGTGGACACCCTACCTGCCGACGCTGGACCTAAAAAGCAAGCCCAAGCAAGCGCCGCAACCCCTGAATTACCGGTGGGTGGACGACCTGGACGCGTTACTGGCAGATGGCCGGCTACACGTTTACACCCGGCTGACCCTCCTGCTGGTCGCCCAAGGCTACCCGGTTCAGAGCTTCCTCAAGCCCGGCGTGACGGCAAAATTAGCCCCCGCGACCTGGCCCGCAGCCGTCCAACCCTTTCTCCAAACGTTTCAGGAATTCATCACGCCGCTTCAACAGCGTTTTGCCTGCGACGATTGGTTTCTAAAGCAACGTGCCGCGGCGGATCCCCACCTGACACTGCCGGGCCTCCACAAGTATTTGAAGCCAGACGAAGCCCTCGTCGGCTTTGCGCTCAGCCCCACTGTCCTCTATCAAGGTTACTTAGTTAACTATCTCCGCCGGCACCCGCAAAAGACTGACAGTGAGGTGATTGCGGCCCTGAACCTCCCCCCTGACTCCATCGACTACTACCGCCGATTAAGCCAGCGCGCTGATTAATTCATGCATTTTTCGATTAACCCTCTTATAATAGATGTAACACAAGTAAATCGATTTTTGGGGGAATCATTATGCGAAAAAAGTGGTGGCTACTCGGTGGCTGTATTGCCTTGGTAGCCTTAATTATCGGCACCGTCACGCTCACGCAAATGCGGAAGACCAACGTTCGGACGGCGCCAGCAACGGAAAATGATGTGGTTCAAGACGACGTGTCTGCGACCGAGATCAAAACGACGAAGGCCTGGGTGAAGTTAAAACACCCGCTGAAGTTACCGATTCTCATGTATCACAGCATTTCTAGCGGCAACCAACTCTGCGTGCCGAAGAAGCAGGCGGTAGCGGAGCTGACTTATTTGAAACGCCATCATTATCAGACATTGACCACGGCCCAGGCCATTCGGGCGCTCACAACCAACACTGTGCCCCAGAAGAAGGTCGTCTGGATTACGCTGGACGACGCCTACCAGGACAATCGTAAGCTGTTACCGACGCTCAAAAAATATCGGCAACACGTTACCATCAACGCGATTACGGGCTTCACGCACAAGTCAAACCACTTGTCGTTAGCGCAAATGCGATCAATGAAGGCCACTGGTCGCGTGGATTTTGCTAGCCATACCGTGCAACACTTAGACCTCAACGCTTTGACGGCCGCTCAGCAGAAACAGGAATTGCTGGCGTCGAAGCAGTGGCTCGACACCAACCTCAAGCAGGACACGCAGATGGTCTGTTATCCAGCTGGGCGGGCCAACAAGACCACCCACAAGTTAGCGAAAAAGGCCGGCTACAAGCTGGCACTGACGACCCAGGAGGGCTTCGCCAAGCTCTCAGAGGGGCGCTATAACCTCTCCCGGCTACGGGTCGAACCCGGAATCAGTACGGCCACGTTTGCGGATTTGATTGCGGTCACGAACTCTTAACTATTTAGGACTAAGTGCTGGCGTCAAAAACCGTTATATTCCTAATCAAAGGCGGTTAAACCAGTCGAAATGTAAGCGCACCCATTGCTAGTTTCCCGGGATCGGCGTACAATGAAGTTAGTTAAAACGTGCACAAGGAGGTCAGCATTATGGGGAGCTTAGCCACATTATTAACCTGGTCCGCAATGATTGTTTTGATTGGTGCCGAAATTGTTCGGGGCATCTTCATGTTCCGTGGGTAAATTAACCGTTTCGTGAAAATTGAATGGTAAAGGCGCTTGAATTTTTTCAAGCGCCTTTTTGCGTGACTCTAAGTTTGTTTGATAAACCTGGCTTACTGTCACCTGATGCCCTGTCAATCGCTCTTAAAAAAATCGTCAAAAAAACGAGACTGTAAACCAGCCTCGCCATTAAACACCGCACTTACGGTAGCGGATCTCCAATTTTGCCAGTCACAATGACTGTTTCTCTATTCCCTAAGATACAGGAAAAGGCAACCAACGTAAACAAACTTAGCCTTTATTTTTAAATTTATAACGAAACCCGCCTACCAAGCAACTGGCCCGTCACTGTTACTAAACGTTCCCGTCGCCAGGTTCGTAAAGTCCGTGGCCAATTCAACCGTTCGAGCAACACCGGCCGCCACGGGATTAGCGCCCATCTTCTGCGCCATCTCGGGGGTGACCCCACCAAAGTGCGTCGCAACCATCCCCGGATCAATAGCGTTCACGGTCACCGGTAGCCCTGCGCGCTGAAGCTCCTTGGCCAGCTGAACGGTAAACATGTTGGCCGCCGCCTTAGCCGACTGGTACCCGACCGCAATCGCCCGTGATACGGCGGATTCGGGGTTCAACGCCTCGGTCAACGACCCCATCATACTGGAAATGTTGATGATTTTGGCTTGCTCCGCCAGTTTGAGTAACGGCAACAGCTTTTGCGTGACGTCAATCAGGCCAAAATAATTCAGGTCAAAATCCGCGCGAAGCTTAGACTGATCGACCTCGGAGGGCAGCTGTCTGGCATCAAAAACGGCCCCGGCGTTGTTGATTAAAACCGTTAAATAGCCATAAGTCTGCTTGATTTCTGCGGCGGCTTGGCTGACCGAATCCGGATTCGTCACGTCCAACGCCACAGCCGTCACGTCTAAGTTCTCTTGCTGCAGCGTTGCGGCCGCGGCTTGCCCCTTGGCTAAATCGCGCGCTCCCAGCAGGACTTGCTGCCCGTGCTGTGCTAACTCCCGGACGATTTCTAAGCCCATCCCCCGATTGCCACCAGTGACTAACGTGATAATTTTTTGATTTACCATACCAAATAACCTCTTTCTTGAAACTTTTAGTATGGCCATCCTATCACGCTGGTGTTACACTAGCGCAAGCCAAAAAGTTAAAAGAGGAGCTATCAAAATGAAAACCATCAAAGAAGTCGCTCACCAATTCAATGTCACCTACGACGCCCTGCGCTACTATGAAAAGGAGGGACTCCTAGCGCCAATTCAGCGTGACGCCCAGGGCCGTCGTGAATATAGCACCGCTGATTTAGATGCCCTCACCAAAATCGTTCATTTACGCGCGTTAGGAGCTTCGATTGCTGACATCAAGGCATTCTCGGCACTTTTCCAGCAAGCTGATATCACCCCAGAGTCCTACGACACCGGGATTGCGTTCCTGCAAGACCTGGACCACCAACTCGGCCAAAGAATCGCAGCCATTGCGTTGCAAAAGGATTTCCTGACGAAAAAGATTGCGCGGCTGCAAGCAGAGAAGGCGCGGCTGAGTTCTACGAGTGAGCAAACTGACTAATTCACTGCCAACTTCAGGTGAGTTCAATCTCACCCATCTGTCATGATTCCTCCGATTGAAAACGTCCTCACTCCAGCCTCTTTCGTGACGAAGAAGGCTGGAGTGAGGACGTTTTTATTTAAAACAACTGCAATGGGTACGTTAAATAATATCGTGCGTACCCGTCCTTAACAAGAGCAATGTCAGCTCGGTCGTTCCTGTAATTTGATACAAGAGTAACCAATTTCGTTCAAGGTGAAGTTCGTAAATTCCTGCTTTGTCTCCCTTTAATGTGTGCAGGTGATAATCCTTTTGCAAGGTCAACTGATCTTCCATTTAAATAATTTGAATCACTCTGCGCAATTTCGTCAGATCATAATGTTTTTTGGCTAATTTCTTAATATTTCGATCAAATATCGTTCGCAAATATCGTTGTTGTCTCTACGTGATCAAGCATTCTCTTTAGCTTCCAAATCTTTCAAGTACTGGTCAAACTCAGAAAATGAATAGCGGTTTGTTTCACCTGCTCTAGCTTGCTTAAGTGCGAGCTCTAGTTCTTCATCCCTTGGATTTTCAACAAGTTGAAAGGGTAAGCCCTTTTCTTTGACCACTCGAGCAATAAAAATATTGAGTAAATTAGGCAAGTCGGTTCCCAGATTATTTGCAATTTCTTGCGCGGCAATTTTACGTTCATGATCAACCTGAATAGTTAACCGGTCCTTAGCTGAGGTATCCATCAAATCATCTCCACTTCATTTAACGTTATTTTAACACTAAATGTCACGAATTTTCAATAATTATATACTATTCGCTCTTTTTTACAACGATCATCACATTTTCATATATTATCTACGCTCTCAATCATTCCCCGTTTTAGTCTTCAACCACCAATCCCGCTGTTCCCCTATCCCCCGCCCACTAACTACGGTAAACTAGAGAAGCACGCACCATCCCTCAGCCATACATAAAAGGAGTTCACCTATGCTTTTAGTCGCCTTATTTGGTACCCTGACCGCGTTGGGCATGACCGTTCTGGCCTGCATCCAACGCCCCAACCGCTGGCAGTTACTCGTCAGCACTTACGTTATCTTTTACTTAGTTGCGCTGGGCATCGTTTTCAGCTCACTCCCCAGCAAAACGCCAGCCAGCCTAATCAGCATGAATTTGATTTACGGCATCCTTTACCTGCCCCTACTATTAATCAGTAGTCCGCAGCCCAAAGTCGAAGTCGAGCGCAAAGGAAAACGCCCGCGCAACCTCTTTGAGGAACGCTTCAACTTCCGCCTGCCCCGCATTAATTTTGGTACCAAGCTTGCGGCTGGCGTCCTAGCACTCTTGGTCGTCCTCGGTCTGTTTGGCTCCTTACAAACGCGTTTTGGCGTCAAGGCCGTCTACAATTCTTTACGCATCAAGACGGTTGAAACCGCGCCACTGCTGGACAAGAACGCCACGCCCATCGCCATTTCACCCAAGACTGTGCGTAACAAGATGAACAAGGCCATGAGCACGGTGCCCAACACGTCTTACTACAAGCTGGGCGACCTCCAGACTCAGGTCGTCAAGGGCAAGACCGTCTACATTGCGCCGGTCGAGTTCGACGGTTTCTGGCGCTGGCAACGGGCGCGCAACACGCCGGGCTACTTTATCATCGACGCGACCAACGTCAACGCCGAACCGCGTTTCGTGAAGCAGTCCATGAAATACACCCCGAGCGCCTACCTGTTCGACGACGCACAACGGGTCATCTATAACCGTTTCCCCAGCTGGGTGCAGGAAGGCCAACCCCAACTCGAAGTCAACGATCAGGGTGAACCCTTCTTCATCCAAACCGTCTACAAAGCCCGCGGTGTCTCAAGACGGATCAACTACCGTAGCCTCCACGTGGTCGTGTTAAACGCCAAGACCGGCGCCACCAAGCTGTACACGGCGGCCGGTGCCCCCGCATTTATTAATGAATCGATTGCCTCGTCAACCGCTGCGGAAATGAATGAGATTTTCGGCCGCTACGGCAATGGCTTCTTTAACGCCTACTTTAACAAGACCGGCGTCAAGCTGCCCAACGACAACGGGACCGAAGACGGCGTGACACCCGTCGCTGATAAAAACGGTAATATTTCCTACTTCAACGACTTCACCTCGCCCAAGACCAGCGCCGATTCGACCATGGGTTACTCCATGATCAACGCGCGGACCGGGACGCTGACTTACTACACCGGAAAAAATATCGGGGTCATGGACAGTACCGGGGCCAAGAAGATTGCCGAGAAGGAATACGTTGCCCAGAAATGGTCGGCCACGATGCCCATTATGTACAACATTGATGGCACGCCGACCTGGATTGTTTCCCTGCTCGATTCCACTGGTGCCTTCCGTAGCTACGCCTACATCAAGGCGGCCGACCAAAGCGTGAAGGCCTACGCCACCACGGCCGCCCAGGCGTTGGACCAGTACCGCGTGCAACTCGCCGCGGCGGGATCCACTGCCAGTTCCACGGCCACGAAATTGACCAAGGTCAGCGGTATCGTCTCCCGGGTTGCCATCGTGCCCAACGGTAGTAGCCAGAGCGTTCTGTTCGCCATCAAGGGCAACGATTACCTCTGGTCGGTCGGCACGGGCGATTACCCGAAGGCCGCGCTACTCGAGGCCGGCGACGAAGTGAAATTAACCGCCAACGTCAACAAGCAGGCTAAGACCGGGGCTGTGCAGTCGTTTACGAATAAGACGTTTAAGTAAGCCCTCAGATTTGCTTAACGCCGTCAGAGCATATTTGTGGTACAACGTAGGCTTAATGTGTTACAGTTCTGTATGAGGTGATGTGTTATGTCTAAAAATACGACACTAACTATTCGATTAAATCAAGACGTTAAGGACCACGCTGCTAAGGTCGTTTCTGGCATGGGCCTCGACTTAAGCACCGCCGTTAATATGTTTTTGGTTGAAGTCGGGAAAACGAATAAACTTCCCTTCACACCAACGGGGCCTGAATTTCCCGACATTTGGAACGATGATCCAAAAGATATCGCTGACTTCAACAAAAGCATCGGATTAGCCGACGACGGGAGAAATTATGGTAAAGAAAATACCGATTAGACAGGGACACCTGTACTGGGTAGACTGCGAACCACATGCCGGCCATGAAGAAGGTGGCCATAACCAACAGACTGGTAACATTCGTCGACCTGTCGTTGTTGTGTCTAATGACACCTACAACAGAGAGGGTATGTCCATCGTATTTCCAATTACATCTAAACGACTACGTAGTCGTTATCTTTTACCAATCCTCGCCAAACGGCCATCAAGCATCATACTATCGCAAATATTGGGCTACGATATGCTTGCGAGAAACGCTTCAGAACTTGACGCCACCATTTCGACTGAACAGCTTGAATATTTGAAAAAAATCGTTGTTAAAATGTTGTAAAAAAATTGTCGTGCCCAAGATACTCGGGTACGACAATTTTCTGGTATCCTGTTTACCGTTGATAATTCATCTCATCAGCCTTGAGCGGGCCCACCAATTCGTGTGGCAGGTACGGTTCTTCTAAGTAGTGCACATCTTCAGCGCTCAGCTGTAGGTCCAGCGCCTTGATTGCTCCGATTAAATGACTGCCCTTCGTGGCGCCAATGATGGGGGCCGTCACGGTTGGCTTCTGCAGTAACCAGGCCAACGCCACCTGGACGCGGTCCACGCCGTATTTGTCAGCTACCTCACCAACCCGTTGAATGATGGGCAGGTCCAGTTGCTTACTGTCGTCGTACTTGGAACGAGCGACCTTGTCCGTTTCGTAACGCTTGGTCTCGCCCGCCCAATCCCGGGTCAACCGACCGGAAGCCAATGGACTGTACGGGGTCACCGCAATGTTCTGGTCCGCACACAGCGGCAACATTTCCCGTTCCTCTTCGCGGTACAACAGGTTCAAATGGTTCTGCATGGAAACAAACTTGGTCCAGCCGTGTTTTTCTGCCACGGCCTGGGCCTTTTCAAATTGCCAGGCAAACATCGCCGACGCCCCGATGTAGCGCGCCTTACCCGACTTTACCACGTCATGCAGGGCTTCCATGGTCTCCTCAATTGGCGTGTTGTAATCCCACCGGTGAATAATGTAGAGGTCGACGTAATCTGTCTGGAGGCGTTCCAAGCTCTGATCAATCTGTGACAAAATGGCCTTGCGGGAAAGGCCGGCCAAATTGGGCCCCTGCTCCGGCGTGAAGAAAACCTTGGTAGCGAGCACGATCTTATCCCGGTCCGCCAGCTTGTTCAGTGCCCGACCAACGAAGCGTTCGCTGTCGCCATGGGAGTAAATATTGGCGGTGTCAAAAAAGTTGATGCCCGCATCGAGCGCCTGCTGAATGACCGCCGTGCTCTGTTCTTCGTCGACCGCCCAGGGAAACATCCCCGTCGACGCGTCGCCAAAGCCCATCGTGCCCAAGCATAAACGGGACACGTCCAACCCTGTATTGCCTAATTTTGTGTAATCCATCGTTAACCGTCCTTTGTTCGTTCGCGTCTACGTTATCCGCGACGCTGATAGGCTAAATTCCCCTGATTGACCAACGTATCGCCAACCAGAACCGTTGCCTGGGCCGCTTGAATCATGGCCTGACTCTCACGCTGGTACTGTTGAAACGCCGGCGTTTGGCAATGGTGCTCATAAGCCGCGGCGTCCTGGTAAATTTCAACCACGTTCCACTGCCGCGAATCCGCCGTTGACCGGCCAACGTTTAGCGCCAAGAGTCCCGGCTCGTTGGCCACTGCCGGCTGTAAGGTCGCCAACACCAATTGCTGATACGCCGCCGCCTGATCTGGCTGAAGCGTTAGCGTCGTCAGTTGGACAAATTGATCGTGGCCGTCCGCCAGTCGCAGGGGTGTCGGCTGTTCTGCCAGCAAGACCGGCGTCAGTTCCAACACCATTTGGTCGGTCACGGCATCCTTTGCGACCGCGCGGAACGCCGCAAACTGGGGCGACTTCGCGTGGACCTCATAGCTACTCTGGTCACGGTAAAGCTCCACGACCCAATTGTCCAATCCCGCCGCGTCCACGTGACCCATGTACATGGCCAGCGTCCCGGGTTCATTTTGAATCGACGTCAACAGGTTGCGTTGGCCCACCGCCAAGCAGCTGTCGCGCTGCTCCTCGGCGACGGTTAAATTAATTGCTCGAAAAAGAGGGGTTGTTGCCATCCTAATCAATCTCCTTCATGCGTTTCGGTTAGGCCAATGGCGGCAACGTCTTGATGACGCGGGCCGGAACACCGCCGACCACTGTGTTGTCCGGCACATCCTTCGTGACGACCGCGCCAGCGCCAACCACCACGTTATTGCCAATGTGCACGCCGCCAATGACGGTCACGTTGCCACCAATCCAGACGTCGTTGCCAATGGTGATGGGCTTGGTCGTGGTCACCAGATAACGAGTGCCATCTGGCCGCACGCCAAAGCGCTGGGTCGCATCCAACGCATGGCCCCCGCAGTAGAGTTTAACGTCCGGGGCAATGATGACCCGGTCGCCCAATGTGATGCGATTCGAATCTTGAAACGTACAATTGCCGTTGATGAACACGTCGTCGCCCACTGAGATGTGGCTGCCATAGACGGCACTGAACGCACCGTTAATGACCAGCCGTTGACCGACCTTCCCGAAAAATGCCTGCAAGGCCGCCGCGCGCCGTTCACTGGCTGGCTGCTGATTAATCACGGCCAGTAGGTCCTTGCCACGGGCAATCATCGTCTGAAGCGCCGGGTCGCGGTAATCGTAGGGCTCGCCCGCTAATAATTTGTCATGTTCCGTCATCATGTTGTGCGCCCTCATTTCTGTTGTAACGCCTGCCAATTGCCACTGAGAATACCGGCTTTCACTTGCGGCGACACGGCCATGTCGTTGACGGCTTGTTCAATCACCGCGGTTGGACCCACGGGGGGAATCCCGAACGGTGAGTCGGTGCCGAACAACACGTGGTCACTGCCAAAGAAGTCTACGGCCAAGGCCAACGCCTGGGGATTGCCGAGAATTGCGGTATCCACGTAAAACTTTTGGAAATCCGCGTAGTTTTCGGCGGACTGAATGTACTTGATGCGCTGACTAAAGTACGGGACCATCGCTCCGGCATGGTGCACAATAATTTTTAAGCCAGGGTATTTGCGGAAATATTTGGCCGCCACGATGTCGTTCATGGCCTGCGTCAGCTCGTACTCCCAGCTGAAAGTCAATTTGTTGTCGGTCTTGTGCGTGTCGAAGACGGGATGTAGCCAAACGGGCGCCCCAATTTCCGCCAGCTTGGCAAAGATCGGTTCGTAAGCCGCGACGGTAATTGGTTGGCCGAGCGCCTGCGTGAACAGTTGGACACCCACCAACGCATCGCTACCCACCACCTGCTCGTCAATCAACCGTAGCGCAGCCGGCACATTATTCATGGGCAACATCGCCACCCCGGCTGGGAAAATGTCCCGGTTGGCTCGCACCATTTCAGCCAATTCATCATTCGCTTCCCGGCACAACTCGGCTGCTTGCTCCGGTTCCACGAAGTCCTCGGGATTGAGATTGACCGCCGAAATAATCTGTTGGTGGTCAGCGGGAAGTGCCGCTTTGTGCTGCTCAATGTCCGTTAAGAGGTCGTTTTTCATATAAGGAAACTGATCCATAATTTGCGGATGAATGACTGCCATTCGTGCCAAAAATTTCGGTGGTAAGACGTGGGCAAAGACATCAATGACTGTCATTTGCTGCCCTCCTAGTACCAACTCGGCTTATCACCGGCGGTACCGGCCTTGTCCAGGCCCACGCTCACGTTCTCATAAGTGCTGGGGTCGCTGATCACTTTAAAGGCAAAGTCGGCCACACTCTGGCGAGAAACCTCGGTCCCCTTAAAACCATCGGCCACCGTCTCAACTTCGTAATCGACCTCATCGTTATCGGTCAACCAGGCTGGCCGAATTTCGGTGAAGGTTAGTCCAGACTTTTCAACCAAGTCACTGGTTTTGCGGAAAGCTGGCAGGTAGGCGCCAATCATCTGTTCGTTCCACTCGCCGAATTTGCCAGTGACTTCGTTATGCGCGCCCAGTGAGCTGATGTAGATCAGTCGTTGCTTGCCCGTCTGTTGCATGGCGTCAACCACGCTTTGGGTCTGGGCGTCCAGGTCCTCTCCACCCAAGTTCGAGTAAACAATATCCGCGTCTGCCATGGCGTGGGCGACCACCGCCGTATCGTGGACGTCACCGTCAACCAAGGTCACCCGGGGATTGCTGGCAAGCGGTAAGAGCCGCGAAGCCTTGCGCAAGAAGAGGGTCAAGGTCACATCCGTTTCGTTTAACAAACGGGTCGTTAAAATTTGTGCCATGGCACCGTGAGCGCCAAGAATCATTACGTTTGTCATTAAAATTCCTCCTAAAATAATGCAGGTTCAGCGCTACAATCGCACAGGAACTGCATGACTCGTAATTTTATATCGTTTTTATCTTACCTTATTTAAGCCATTGGTGCTTCCCAGGAGCCTTTGGTATCAACGTTGGCGGCCGCTGCTAAATCCTCTAATTGACTGATTTCAGCAGCGCTCAACGTTAAGCCCATCGCCTTGGCTTCGCTCGGAATATACTTGGCCTTGGTGACGCCAATGATGGGCGTGGTGCCCTTGGTAATCGCGTAAGCCGTCGCTACCTCAGCCGCCGAGGCGTTTTGCCGTGCTCCAATTTCCTTCAGGCCAGCGGTTAACGCACTCACTTGTGGCAGCACCTGGTTGTAGATTTGACCACGCATGCTGTCGGCTGGGAGTGGATTGTCCACGCTGTACCGGCCGCTCAACAGGCCCTGTTCCAGCACCATGTAGGCAAAGAACGTCATGTCATGTTCGCGACAATAGTCAATGATGCCGGCTTCTTCAGATGACCGGTATAACAGGCTGAAATGGTTCTGAACGGCGGAAATCTGAATGCCGGCCTCACCCAGAATCTCGTTGGCTCGCTTGATCTGCGCGAGGTTGTGGTTGGAGACGCCCACCCGCTTGATTTGGCCACTCTTAACCAATGGAATCAGTTGGGGCGTCCATTTTTCCACGTCACCGGGGTTGTGAATCCAATAGATGTCGATGTAATCCGTGTGCAACCGTTTCAAACTGCCCGCGAGCATGTCCGCTACCTCGTGGTCACTGTCGCCCGCGGCCATCTGGGGCGTGAACTTCGTGGAGAGCTGGTAACTGTCACGGGGATAGTCCTGGAGCAGCTCACCAAGTTTGTCTTCGGAAGCCCCGGACCCGTAAGCGTAGGCCGTGTCCCACAGCGTTAATCCGGCAGCCATCGCATCGGCCACGACTGGCTTTAAGTCCGCAGCGGTCAAATGATTGCCAAAGACTTGGCCGTCCGGTGTGTCGCCCCAAGCCCAGGCACCTAACGCAATTTTCGGTTGATTTGTCAGTGTCATTTGATGATCTCCTTCGTTCATTTAATTTGTTGCCATTATCATACGGTTGTTGCCACACAATGTAAAATGCTTAGTCTTCATGCCGTGCCATTCAGTTCCTGTATACCTAGGGGATGCTCTGCGTCGACCACCCGAGGCATGCTTTCGGCCCCAACTTTCGCGCCACCAAGTGTATAATCATTAGCGAATACTAAAAACTTTTTGGGGGGGCTTTCAATTGCATACCGAACATAAATCCTGGTGGGGCGCGCCCCGCACCATTACCAACACCATCGCTAACCGTAAAATTTCCTGGCTGGACCTATTCTCGGACCTGGTCTACGTCGTCATCATCCACAGTTTCGTGGAAAACTTGTCGGCCCACTTCAACCTGTACGGCTTCGTCACGTTCTGGGTACTGTTCCTGTTCTTCTTCAACACCTGGACGAACATGGTCCTGTACTTTGACCTGCACGGAAAAAATAACCTCAGAAACGTCTGCTTCGCGCTCTTGCAAATTGTGGCGATCGCCGTCACCGCTACGTGTTCGCCGGGCACTATACCGGGTTCATCTTGGCATACTCGTTTAACCAATTGATTTACATGTACCTCTACCTGCGGACCATGATTGCCGACCCGCTACACGCCACCACGACCCAGCCGTTTTTGATTGCCTACGTCGTGGGTGAGGCGCTGTTCATTGGCAGTATTTGGCTCCCAAATTTGGCCGTGCAACAGGGTCTCATCGTGGTCAGCTTGTTGATCTTCATCGGTACCGTCATGGCTGAAAATGGCAATTTCGACCGAGAATTTCGCCAACGCCAGATTCCCTTTGAACTGAACTCGGCCGCCAGCTGCCCTGCTAGTCGCCGTAAGGCATGTGAATCAGGTACAAGTCCAGGTAGTCCGTCTGCAGGTTGGCCAGCGTCTTGTTAAACGAATCCATGGTTCGCTGGTACCCAGCGTCTTGAATCCATACTTTTGATGAAATGAAGAGGTCTGAACGCGCCACACCACTGCGTTTGATGGCCCGGCCGACCGCCGCTTCGTTGCCGTACGTCGCGGCCGTATCAATCAGCCGATACCCGGTATGCAGGGCGTCGACCACTGCCTGCTCGCATTGGTCCAGGTCTGTGATTTGAAAAACGCCGTAGCCCTGCAGCGGCATCCGGACGCCATTATTTAAGTTAGTGTAAACCACTAGTCATCAACTCCTTAGTTGGTAAGTGTTCTATCTGCGTTTCCAGGCGATTCAGGGAACCTTGCAAGTGAGCAATTTGGTCGCGCAACACGCCGGCTTGGTTGCGTAAAATTTCACGCTGCGATTCTCCAGTGTCGTCTTGTAAATCCAGCTGCGCCAACTGTTTGATTTCGTCCAGCGTCACGCCGCAAGCCCGCCAGTCGAGAATTTTTTGGAGCTGGGCAATCGTCGTTTCGTCATAGTCGCGCATCCCGCTGATCCGGGTGACCGGCGCAATCAAGGCAATTTGTTCATAGTAGCGTAGCGTCCACGCACTGGTGTGCAGGCGTTTCGCGGCCTCATTAATTTTCACTTGGCATCCCTCCTCGTTTCTATAAGTTTTCTGGTAGAATTTCTACCGTCGCCGACCGCGGTCCCGCCTGCAGCATTGGCAACAGGTAGTCACTCTCCACGTACTTGCGCCGATAAGCGGCGTCCACGGTGGCCGTCAGTGCGGGTTGACTGGCCACCGGGGTAAAGGTGACGTTGAAATTACACCCCGCCAAGTAAATCCGGCCCGCTCGTTGGGCCACCGCGGACTGGTACCATGACGATTGCGGTCCGTTCCAGGCGCGCACGTACAAGTGGTTGCCGACCACCACCGACCAAATCCAGGTCGGTGTGCCATAGGTCCGGCCATCGCTGTAAAATGGCGAGATGCGGAGATCATCGGCGACCGCAAACGCTTGCAGCCGGGTTGACGTCCATTCTTTCATGTTGCTCACTCCAATCATTTTTATTTACCAAGACTGCCGTCTGAGTTGACTTCGCCTATGTGGCATGCTTAGATTAAGGCAAGCACTATACAGATGAGTTATATGGCCCCATCTTCGGGTCAGTCAGCCAAAGGAGTCGATTATCTTGGAACTACGTGTGTTGCGTTACTTTTTAATGGTTGTTCAGGAAAAAAACATTAGTAAGGCCTCCGAGCGGTTACACGTGTCCCAGCCCACCGTGTCCCGGCAGTTAAAGGAGCTGGAAGACGAGCTCGGCACGACCCTCTTTGAACGGGGGAACCGGACTATTCAACTGACCACCGACGGCGAATACTTTGCCAATCAGGCCCGCCAGATTCTCTCGTTGACCGACAAGACGCTGGCCAACATTCATCAGGCCAAGGACATCAGCGGTTCCGTCTTCGTCGGTAGCGCCGAGGCCCGGAGCATGTTGACGGTCGCCCAGGCCATTGGCCACCTCAATCAAGCCCATCCCCACGTTCAAATTAACCTCGTCAGTACCGACGCCGCGAACATCCACCAACAACTCAGCTCCGGGGTCTTTGATTTCGGCGTCGTCATGGAGCCCGTCGATAAGACCGACTACGATTTCCTCCGGTTACCCGGCGAAAGTCGTTGGGGCCTGCTGGTGCAGAACAGCTCGCCGCTAGCGCAACAGGCCACAGTTAGTCTGGCGGACGTGGCGCAAACGAAACTGATCTTGCCTCAACAGGGCGGTGCCAATCGGATCCACGACCTCTTCGGGTTCACGCAAGCCAATTTAACCGTGACGGCCACGTACAACCTGCTCTACAACGCATCGCTATTGGTCTCCGCCGGGGTGGGCAACGCGCTGGGACTCGACGGCATCATTAACACCAATCAATCCGATCTGACCTTCGTGCCACTCGCACCGCGGATGTCTTCCGGCTCCAGCCTAGTGTGGTTGAAGGGCCAGCGTTTATCGGCTGCGGCCCAAGCCCTCTTGGCGCAGGTCAGAACAGAGTTGGCGCCAACCGACAACTAGTCGTTTTGTTCCGCCGCCGTCCCCTTGACGCGCCGCAAAACTCTGGCGGGCGACCCCACCACAATCATATTGGCCGGCACGTCCTTGGTCACGATTGCCCCAGCCCCGACGATGGCGTTTTCGCCCACCGTCACGCCCGGGAGAATCATGGCGCCGGCGCCAACCCAGGCATTCTTTTCAATGTGGATGGCCTGCGCCTGAACGTCGCGTCTGTGGGCGGGGTCTTCCAAATGGTTGACCGTAATCAGCATGGTCCCGGGGCCAATCAGTGCCCCGTCGCCTAGGTAAATGCCGCCCAGATCCACGAACATCACGCCCTGATTCACAAATACGTGGTCACTGATAAAGATGTGCGGCCCAAAGTCGCTGTGGACGGGCGCGTTGATTTCAGCCGACACCGGCACACTGTAGCCGACAACCTGACTTAACGTGGCGCGCCGCTGTTCAGCCGTTTGGTCAATGTGGTTGAACTTTTTCAAGAGTTCCTGGGTCCGCTGGACGGTCTGATTGATTTTTTGAAAATCCTCGCCCGTGAAATCCAAGGGCTTGCCCGCGAGTGCCCGTTGGAAAATTGCTGATTCTGTCATTTTTACCGCTCCTTTACGTGTTTCTATACCGAGTAGTATAGCTGGCGGGCACAACTATATCCAATACCTAGATTAAATCATTATTCATAGCTTTTAGGCATAGATAGAATCTTAAAAATCCCCGGTCACCGCCATTTCGCGGTAGCTGGGGATTTTTGTATACAGCTAACTCTGTTCGTAAATTGCCTTGAGACTGGCGACATCGGCTTTCGCCAACGACGTCCGCCCTTGGTCTAACGGATACATCACTGAAGTTGTTGCATTGCTGTGGTCGAGGCCTAACGCGTGGCCGAGCTCATGAATCGCCACTGAAGCGCGCAATGCCTCGGGATACGTGGCATTCAAGCTGGCCGTGGCCGCGTTACGCGAGGTCAGGCCGCTGATTGAAATCTTCTGCGTAATCTGTGGCCCCCCGTGACCCAATTCCAGGGTCGTGTCGCCCGCCGGCATCTGTTTGTGATAGGCCTTGAAGGTAATCTGGTTGCCACTTTGACTGGCCGTTCCCGGTACCAGCCGGACGATTCCGGTCTGATTATAAACCTGAACAGCCTGCTGAAAGGCCCGTTTCCCAGCCGCCGGGAGATTATCCGCAAACTGATAATGGTACGTGCGCCCCAACTGAACCCCTTGCACAATGGCTTCAATTGGCGTCGTCGTGACCTTAGCCTGACTAGCACGCTCCTTGGTATTGCGCCAAAGCGTGCCCTTGGTCCGCGTCGTTGTCGGCTGACTGCTACTTGACTGATTCGTGGTCGTGGTTGGCACGACCTGCTGGGCCACCACCGCGGTGAGCCGTTGCCATTCTTGACTGGCACGGGTCGTGGCCGCGTTTACCAGTTCCGGTTGCGTTCTCAACCACCCAAACGCCAATACCAGAAGGCCCACAACTGTCAGTCTTCTGAAAATTTTCACGTGACTATCTTCCTCTCTCAATCCCTTAGTAACCTCGGCTGTGCACACCGATTGCGTGAATTTTACCGGGTTTCACTAACGGATGCAATTGCTTGTACCTAGAAATCGTTTGATTTAATAATGTCTTAGGGTTTAAAAGAATCATGCTCACAAATATGAAACTGACATTTCCAACCTCGTATGTGCATAGACGAGTGTCAAAAAATCCGCGCCGATACGGGGGAGTATCAGTGCGGATTTTTTGATTGTTATGTTGCGTGTTGGTTATGGTTTCTTGATGGGAAACCTGGGTGATTCTTTGGGGCTTTGGTTCTTGGTACTTTGAGACTTTGTGTCTTTGGTACCTTAGTACTTTGATTCTTTAGTATCTTGATACCCTCGATACCTTGATTCTTTAGCGTTGCTTTAAATCATCGTTATTGGAAACTTGTTTGGTTCGGGATAGCTTAGGGACTTGGACTGGCTCTCGCCATTATATCCTGGTCCTGGCAGCCTCTGAAACGCGCTCCGCAGGGCAACTGGTTCCGCTTAACAACGCTAAGCAAATAACCCAAGCCCGGGGTTATTCACTTAGCGCCGTTAATGCTCGCCAGCTGACCGCCCTGCTCCGCGCTCTTTTCCCTAATCTCCCACCGGATGCCAGCCATTGGCGTCGCTCAGGCGGTTCAAGAAGGCCATGTCCTTGTCGTTGATTTCGAAATCTAATTGGGCGTTGGCTTCCACGTGGGCCATTGCGCGGGCCTTTGGTAGTGGCGCTACGCCATTTTGGATGACGAAACGTAAAGCCAGTTGTGGAATTGAGACGCCGTAGTTGCCAGCGACGCGTTCCAGTTCTGGACTGTCTACCAAGCCACCGGTTGCTAATGGTGAGTAGGCTTGGACCACGATCTTGTTGGCCTCAGCCGTCTTGACGATGGAGTCCTGCGTATGACCGACGTAGTATTGAATCTGGTCAACGGCAGGCGTCACTGTCAAGCCATCCCACGTTAACAGGTTTTCCAGGTCATGTGAATTGAAGTTCGAGACTCCAATTGACTTGGCCCGGCCACTGTCATAGATGTCTTGCATCGCACGCCAAACGTCGCGATTATCTGCGTCATGGTTGGAACCCATTTGGGCCCATGGCCATGGCGCGTGAATAATGTAAGAATCCACGTAGTCCAAGTTTAAGGCGGCTAAACTGCTGTCAAAATCAGCCAGTGCGGCGTCATAACTCTTGGATTCAGCGGGCAGTTTCGTTTGGACAAAGATGTCTTCGCGGGCCACGTCGCTAGCAGCGATGGCTTCGCCGACACTCTGTTCGTTTTCGTACGCCTTGGCGGTATCAATGAAGCGGTAACCGGCCTTCAGTGCGTTACTGACGGCATCGACCGTTTCCTTGCCTGGGCGCGTTTGCCAGGTTCCAAACCCAACCTTGGGCATCTTGAGTCCGTTATTCAAATCAAATGTATCCGTAATTGTTGGCATGTGTCATTCCTCCTTGATTGCTTATGGTTCTGAGTATAATACCTTCGTGTGGGACTAAGGCAAGGGAAATTTCAAATTTTTTTGCTGGCTTATCACCCAATCAGTTAATTTATTTATCTGATTTTTCTGGCTATTCACTAATCACGTGCTAAACCGTTAGAAATACCGTTAAATCACGGATTGGCGACCATTTAAAATCCTAAAGCGAACAGTAAATTCCACTACTATTTGCCATTTTAATCATGATTTGTATTTGCAATTATATTCAAACGGTATATACTTACGAATTGTAAGTGAAAGACAAGAAATTCTCCCGCGTTCTCGCAGACGCGGCTGACTAACCGTTGACACGAACTCGCAGAATAATGGAGGAATTTACCTATGGATACAACAACTACACAATGGACGACTGAACAATTAGAGATGTTTGCAAACAACCACACGTTAACCATGAAGCCTTACAACCCCGACATGACCACCTTTGAAGAGGAATCCCCTATCTGGGAAGTCATCGTGGATGGTAGCGTTTACTCCCGCGGCTGGAACGGCGACCAAACCAAGTGGTTTATGGCCGCAACGGCACAATGTGCTGGCGAAATCAGCGTAGGCGACAACAACTTCGCCACCCGTTTTGAAATGGCCGACCACTCCGCTGAACTGGACGCCAAGATCACCGCAGCCTACAAGGCCAAGTACGACGGCCAAAAGTCCCTGCCTAAGATGATTTCTGAGGGCCCCGTTTACGCGACGCTGCACGTCTTGCCTCGCTAAAATTACGAAAATAAACACGGACAGGCAATCCCCGCTAATTGAGGATTGCCTTTTTCGTGTTCCTCACCCATCATGACAGTGAACGACTGGCAGCTATTAGAGACGTCATGGTAAAAATTACTATTCTGGTGAGCATTCAACAACTGAAATTTGCCTGATCAACGTAGGCATGAGTGAGCCAAATTTAGGCTCAGCCGTAGGATTTTCCATTGGGGTTTCTTGGAAAATGGCGACTTTGAAACGCCGAGTTTGGCGGTTCAAAGCGAGGATCAAGACCGTCCTTCGGCTTGGGCCGTCCTACCGACAGCGTTCCAGCCTAAATTTGGCGAACGGCAAGCCGGCAGTCACCCACTAGTGTAACCGGTTACCATTGTGTTGCGGCTGGTTTCCGCCTACAATTAGGTTATGCTAAAACGCAAACCATCGTGGCTTACCAGCAACATCCTAATTTAGACGAAAGCGAGACCTAAATATGGCCTACATAGAAGTTAAAAACGAAACCAGATCCTTCACCCAGGGCGACCAGACCACCATTGCCAACGACGCCCTCACCTTTAGCGTGGAACGCGGCCAAGTGGTCACGATTCTTGGGCCCAGTGGCGCGGGCAAGTCGACGCTGCTCAACATTCTCGGTGGCATGGACAGCCCAACCAGTGGCCAAGTCCTGATTGACGGCACCGACATTGCCCGGTTCACGCCCAAGCAACTCACTACCTACCGCCGCCAGGACGTGGGCTTTGTCTTTCAATTTTACAACCTGGTCCCCAACCTGACCGCCAAGGAAAACGTCGAACTGGCCTCGCAAAT
This sequence comes from Levilactobacillus cerevisiae, assembly GCF_003946245.1. Classification (GTDB taxonomy): domain Bacteria; phylum Bacillota; class Bacilli; order Lactobacillales; family Lactobacillaceae; genus Levilactobacillus; species Levilactobacillus cerevisiae. The sequence continues at coordinate 105,856 of NZ_RHNN01000006.1, read as the reverse complement.
TACCAGCGATGCCCGCGACGTGGACGAAACGTTGGGACTCGTGGGCCTGGCTGACCGCGCCGGCAATTTTCCCGCGCAACTCTCCGGTGGTGAACAGCAGCGGGTCGCGATTGCCCGGGCGATTGCCAAGAATCCCAAACTGTTATTGTGCGACGAGCCCACCGGCGCGCTGGATTATCAGACTGGCAAGCAGGTACTCCAAGTCATTCAGGACGGCGCGCGCCAGACCAATATGACCGTCATCATCGTGACCCACAACGGCGCCATTGCCAAGATGGGCGATCAAATTATTCATATTAATGACGCCAAGGTGCAGTCGATTCAGCAGAACCCCGACCCGACGCCCATCGCCGCCATTGAATGGTAGGTGGCGACCATGACAAAGAGTTTTTGGAAACTTTTACTGCGTGAAATTGGCAGCTCGAAGGCCCGGTTCATCTCAATCATGCTGATCATCTTTCTCGGCGTCGCTTTCTACACGGGGATTCGTGCTACGGGACCGGACATGTTGCAGGCGGCCACGGATTACTACGCCAAGCAGAACCTGGCCACCAACAGCGTGCAATCAACGGCTGGGGTGACCCAGAGCGACCTAGCCGTTTTGCACCAGCACCGCGACCAGATTTCGTATCAAGCCGTGAAATACTTAGACATCAATCAGTTGAATAACAATCAGGTCGTGCGGGTGGCCGAACTACCCAGCGGTAAGCTCAACCGAGTCACGGTGGTCAGCGGCCATTTGCCCCGGCGCGCAAACGAAATCGTGTTGGACCAGCAGGCGCGGACGTTACAGCCCAACCTCAAGCTGGGCGCGACCTACCGCATCGCTACAACCAGCGCTTTGAACCGCCAGTTTACCCGGCGGACGTTTAAGATTGTCGGCTTCGTGAACTCCCCGCGCTACATTGAGCGGACCACCCGCGGCGTGACGACCGTGGGCAAGGGAACGCTGGATTACTTCGCGCTGGTCAAGCCGGGCACGCTGACACAGACGGTTGCCAGCCGGGTGGATGTTGGCTTCAAGAATCTGCGCGGCGTCACGCCTTATACGGCGAAATATAAGCGCCTAAATAAGACCAATTCAGCCCAGCTCAAACGCTGGTTAGCCCCCCAAGCGGCCAAACGCCAGGCCCAACTCCAGCGACAGGCCCGAGCCAAACTTGCGCCACAAGCCGCTAAGGTCCAAGCACTAGCGCAACAGTTACCGGCCAATTCACCGGTTTTGCAAAAGGCACAGGCCCAAATCACCCACGCCCAGGCCGCCATCACGGCGATTGCCCAACCCACCTACCTGTTCTCGAGTCGCGCCGCCAATCCAGGGTACAGCGAATACCACGAGAATACGCAACGGGTCGTGGCACTGTCCGCGGTCTTCCCGCTATTTTTCATTGCGATTGCGGCCCTGATCTGCCTGACGACCATGACGCGGATGGTCGCCGAGTTGCGGGTCCAAATGGGGACACTGAAGGCTCTAGGCTACAGCAATGCCACCATTGGGAGTGAGTTTATTCTTTACGGCGGGCTCGCCAGTCTCTTGGGAACGTTGCTGGGCGTGGGTTTCGGCGTCAATTTTTTCCCCCGCTTCATCGCGCAGGCGTACGGCAGCATGTACAATCTGCCGGCCATCAACGTGCAATACCTCTGGGGCGACATTCTGATTGCGCTGGTGATTGCGCTGGCCTGCACCATTGGGAGCGCGCTGATTGTCCTGCGGGTCGACTTGCACAGCTTACCGGCCACGTTGATGCAACCGAAGGCGCCCAAGGCCGGGAAGACGCTCTGGCTGGAACGCTGGCACGGTCTGTGGCGGCGGCTGAATTTCAATCAAAAAGTCACGCTCCGTAATCTCTTTCGCTACAAGCAACGCCTCCTGATGACGGTGCTGGGCATCGCTGGCTGTATGGCCATGATGATCACCGGCTTCGGCCTGAAGGATTCTATCGGCGACATCAGTGTGAAACAATTCAATCAGCTGTGGCACTATGACGCCATCGTTGTTCGTAACGGTTCGCAAACGACGAAGCAACGACAGGCGCTCCACCGCCAGTCACTGTACAAAAATGACCTGGTCGTGAAACAATCCCAGGTCACGGTGGAACGTTCAGACGTCGCCAACCAAACGGCCACGCTGGGCGTGCCGCAACATCCCCAGGACCTGAACAGTTTTGTCGTCCTGCGGAACCGCATCAGTCACACCGCCTACCACCTCAACAATCGGGGCGCCATCATCGACGAGAAATTGGCCAAGCTCTACGACGTCAAGGTCGGCGACCAACTGCCAATCAAACTGGGCAATCGGTCACTCAAGCACGTGCGCATCGCGGCCATTGCGGAAAATTACGTCAACCATTTCATCTACCTGTCCCCGAGCTACTACCAGCAGATTTTCGGGGCGAAACCCGTCTACAATGGCAACTTGGTTCAGTTTAACCACCACGGGCAAAAGCAGCAGAACGCCTTTGCCAATAACCTGTTGAAGACTCTGGGCATGTTGAACGTCACCCTGCTGAGCACGGAAAAGAAAAACAATTTCCAGATGCTGGACACCATGAATCTGGTGGTCGTGATCTTCGTGGTTGCGGCTGGTGCGCTGGCGTTGGTGGTGCTGTACAACCTCACCAATATCAACGTTTCCGAACGGATTCGGGAGCTATCGACCATCAAGGTGCTGGGCTTCTATGACGGCGAGGTCACCATGTACATCTTCCGGGAGAACCTCATCTTGACGGGGCTGGGCATCTTCTTTGGCTGCTTCCTGGGCGATTGGCTGCACAGCTACATTTTAACTACGGCCGAGACCGACAGCCTGATGTTCTCCCCCGGCATTCACTGGGTGAGCTACGTCTACGCGGCACTGTTAACGCTGGCCTTTAGCCTGTTGGTCATGGCCATCATGCACCGAAAATTGAAGCGGATTAATATGTTGGATGCGCTGGCTTCGGTGGATTAACATGGCTTGTTTTTTAATACTAGCGTGGGAATTTGGAAAATCCTCACGCTAGTATTTTTTAACAGTTACGATGGTCTCATTACCCGCATTTCTGACGTATAATCAATTTGATAGATAAAGAAATTATTTCGCCCAAAACCAACACTGGAGGCAGCTCTATTGGAAACCGACAAATGGCTTAATGATTACACCAACTGGCTTCGCAGCCAATTCCAAGTCACACATCTTCAGAACAGCGAGAGTGATGAGATCAGTACGCCATTCCACAATAATATTGGCGATAACATTCGTTTGTATGTCTCAGCCCTGCCCAACAATCGTGTCCAACTGGACGATGACGGTGAAACGGTGAATAATCTGTCTTTGCTGGGCATCAATACCGATAGCGCTTTACGGAAACGCGTGATTCATAACACCTGCGAAGAATTTTCAATCACACGACACGAAGACGTTCTTCAAGTTACTGGTACCGTCACAGATTTTCCTGTGATGCAGCAACATCTAATCTCAGCTATTCTCAGGATTGACGACCTTAGTTTTTGAAAATTAGCCCTAGCGCTTCAATCCGACTACCTGCCTTAAAGGTTGCCAGCGAATTTAGCATTTCCTCCGACATTGACATCAGTGATCGTCAAAAGGGGCCGTGACCAACGTCACGACCCCTTTCCTATCTAAAAATTACTCAAACGCCGAATCCAGCGGTTTCACCAATGCTTGTAGCAATTGGTCCACTTGGGATTGGGACGTGAAGACGACTCGGTCCGCGAAGAGGGTGGCCGATTGTTGCGAGTGGTACGTAACCTCTTGCTTGGAGCCGGTTTGCGTGTCGATGACCGTTGCCTGTGCCACGGGATCACCAGCGTTGACGGTTCCCGAACTCATTTGCGCCGGGGTCAACTTGGTTTCCACCTTGGTGGTCAACCCAGCAGTCTTGTTCTGATACCAGACGCCGGCCTGACTATTGGTCGGTTCGGCCGTCACGGTCGTCGCTAACCCATTAGCCAACGAAATCCGCCGATCGGTCAGCGCGGTCGTTTCCAATTGGTACGACTTCTTCAACTGCTTAATCAGCTTATTCATCGCAGAGAACGTGGTGTCGCCCCCCAAAATCGTGGCAATCATCCGCTGCCCATTCACCGTGTAAGTCGCGGTGAAACACAACTTGGCGTTTTCCGTATAACCGGTCTTCAAGCCATCAATATTGGTCGCCTTGTCATAGTGTGACTGACCCTTTAAACACGTGTTTTCGTTATAAATTTCGGTCCCGTTGATGCTAGCTTCCTTCTGACTGGAAATCTGCACGATCCCTGGGTCGGCCTGAATCAGGTGTTGGGCCACCGTTGTAATGGCCTTCGCCGAAACCAGATTTTCTGCCTTTTTGCCCGTGTCTGGAAGCACCAAGTTGTAGTCCTTCAAATCGGTGTTGTCCAAGCCGGACGAACTGATGAAGTTGGCTTCAATGCCCCAGTCCTCACTCTGTTGATTCATCAACTGAATGAATTTGGCATTACTCCCAGCCACGTACTCACCCAAGGCCGTCGCCGCACTGTTGGACGAGGCAATCATGGCCGCAGCCACCAGTTGTTTGACGGTAAACGTCTCGCCCTTTTTCATCCGCAGTGAGGAGTAAGCGTAGCTGTGACTGAGTTTTAAAAGGTCCTGACTAATCGGGACCTGATCATTCCAGTTAATTTTGCCATCATTAATGGCTTTAACCGTCAAATAAACGGTCAGTAATTTCGATAATGAGGCGATGGGGTAGCGTTTGTCAGCGTTTTGCTGGTACAACACTTGCCCACTCTGCGCATCCATCACGTAGGCGGCTCGCGCCTGAACCTTGGTGACGGTCTTGGCAGCCGCACTAGTTGCCGGGCCACCACCCAAAAGGACTGCCAGCAAACTCAGCAGTACTCCCCGGCGGAGCCAACGTTTAAATAACACCACGAGCGTCAACGCTCCTTTCAATTTCGTACAGTCTATTATACAAAACCCACGGAGCGATGGCCGGTTGGCGGACAAACTTGCTAAAATTTTAACTTCTTATAAGTATATTTGTCATATTATTACCATAGTTTTAATTTTCAGAGCTGACACCGCTTCCAGTTTCGGGAATTACATCGGCTTAATCCCTTGAACAAACTGCTTCTGAACTGACGTCAATTGCTTATGGGGCAATTTAATAATGCCATATTTAAAGGTCGGAACGGCTGGCAACCCGAGGCCAGTCAGCTCATGTGCCACTAAGCTGTGTTGTTCAAAATCGTATAACCGATTCCGAACTTGGGTCGTCCGAATGATGGAAACCGCCTGGAACTTCTTCATGGTCTCGAGCACCACCCGGAACGCCGTTGACTGTAAAATCACGTTGAGTGGCCCCGTCTGGGCAGCAATTGCCGCCACAAATTCTGAAATATAATCATCAATGAACAACGCAAATTCCTGTTCCTTCAGCAAATCTAATGGGATGGGATCCGGGTAGTCCGCCAGGTAGTGATTCGTGGTCATGTACAATTTGAACTGTCCCTGCCCAATTTCGGTGAAGTCCAACGACTGGATTGTTTCCAGCTTGGCGGCGTTGACCGCCACAATTCCAATATCAAAATCGTTATTTTTGACGCCCGCAATAATCTGCTCACTGTCTGCTTCCGCCAAGTATGCCTTGAACTGTGGCTGGCGGTCCTGAAAAGCCAGTAGCCAATCCAACAGGGAATTGGGCACCTCGTTCATCACACCGATCCGTAGCGGGGGTTCGGCAACCTGCTTTTGTTGTTCAGCCAGCGTCTGCATCATCTGTAACTGCGATTCGATCTCCTGCGCGTGGCCAATCATCTTCTCTCCCGCCTTCGTTGGCCGGGTGCCGCTGCGGGTCCGGGTGAACAGTTTGACCCCCAGCTCGGCTTCCAAACTGTCCAACGACTGGCTTAATCCTGCCTGACTGATGTTCAGATTCCGTGCCGCCTGGGACAACGTTTGCGTGCGCTTCAGTTCAACTAAGTAGGCCATCTGTTCCAAGTTCATCGGTCATTCCGCCCTTCATTATTAGGTTAATTATACCGCAAAGAGCCGTGCGTCTTAACGGACTCACGGCTCTACCTCATGACAATTTATTTTTTAAACGCATCCAAATTATAGGACGCACTCGTTCCGTTCTTCAAAACGGACTTGTCCAGTGAGCCAGCCACGTGTAGCGGATAAATGGATTCACGACCGGGCAAGTGGGGTTCCATCTTGGGATCTGAGAACAGGTTAACCAGGCCCGGGGTCAACTTCGCTGCCTTCACCTGAGCTGGCGAAATTTCACGGATAATTTCATCCCCGCGGCCCTCACAAATTTTCAGACCAAACTCGGGATCGATCAACGTTGCCCGACCAACTGCGACGAGGTCAGTATCGTTTAAAGCATCGACCGCATCTGCCTCGGACATGACATTCCCCACAATCATCAGCTTGGTAGCTGGTGTTAAATTCGGCTTGGCCATTTGCGCGTACGTCTGCGCAACTCCAGCAGGCCGGGCGTTATATTGTGGTAATGATAAATGGATGTAGTCAAAGTCGAACGTTTCTGTCAGCTTTTTGATCAGTTGGTTGGATTCCTTGTAATCGTACCCCACGTTGTCGCCATGAATTTCTTCAGGACTCAAGCGGTAGCCCACGATAAAGTCGCTGGGGGCATATGCCTTCACCACCCGGAAGATTTCTCGGGCGACTTCCAAAATAAAATGCATCCGGGAATCCAGCGTTTGACCGCCCCATTCATCCGTTCGCCGGTTAGACCAGGCGGAGAAGAATTCCTGCAACAGGTAGTGGTTGGCGCCGTGAAGTTCGACGCCATCAAAACCGCAGTCGATGGCTCGCTTGGTGGCGGCCCCAAAGTCTTGGATAATCTGGCGAATCTCGGCGTCGGTCAACTCTGTCACTTCGTAGTCCAGAAAGCCAAAATCAAAGGCTGACGGCGCGTAAACTTTTTCGCCCTGCTTGGCTCTGTAATTGGACTCGCGCCCGGAGTGGACCAGTTGGAGAATGGCCTTGTTACCATCCTTCTTTAGCACCTTGGCTAATTTGGCAAAGCCTGGTTTCTGATCATCCTTGTATAACCCCAGCTGAAGGCGATTGTCGGCCCAAGAACGGGAGGGACCACCGGCATGACTGACATACGTGTATTCCACAATGACCATGCCGGCCGACTGGGACCGCGCATTATAGTAATCGATTGTATCCTGCGTCACATAGCCATCGTCTTTGCCACTGTTTGTCAGCATTGGCGACTGGACTAAGCGATTATTCGTGGTGGCGCCGTGGCGGAAAGTAACCTGGTCTGTTAAGTGTTTTGTCATGAGTGATTCCTCCTATTTCTTAATAGGTTCAGTGTACACTAGCATTTGTGAAAATAATAACAACTAGTTGTTTAACCCCCATAAGTTCAGCTTATGCTAGTCACTTCGCAAATCGTTGCGGGTGTCAGCTTAACAATCGCCAAAATAATCGCACGTCCGAGTATCCTTATCTTCAGAATTATCCTATTATCAGTCATAGCCCCCTAGTGACGGCCTTTTAATCCACCTGTCTGGCTAGTCCACCACTCACTCGACCATCACTCAGCGAGACTTCCCCCTTGACACTTTGCGTTTACAGATGTAAACTCAAGCCATGAATTAAGAATACACGTCTTACAAAAAAGGAGTTGTTACCCATGGCCACAGCAGTAGCCGTCACCATTTCCGACGCAGAATGGCGCGTCATGCGGATTGTCTGGACGCTCAAACAGACCGACAGCCGCACCATCATTGATTTACTAGAACAGCAACACGATTGGAAGCCCGCCACCATTAAGACGTTGATCGGGCGACTGGTTAAGAAGGGTGCGCTGGCCACCACCAAACAGGGCCGCCAGTTCATTTACACCCCGCTGATTCCCGAGCAAAACGCCATGGATACCGCCCTCACCAACGAGCTCAGTCAAATGTGTGCGATGCACCGGGGAACCGCGATCGCCCACGTGTTAGAGGAAACCGAAATGAGTCAGGCCGACGTCCAGAATTTGATCGACGTTTTGGCCAAGAAATTGCCAACCGCGCCGGCCTCAGTCCACTGTGACTGCCTGCCAGACGGTTGTGAAGGGAGCTGTGAAGAATGAAAAATGAACGAAATTTAGGCATGAGCCACATGAACATGCAGCACGACGCTAAGGGCATGGGTGCCAGCAAGATGGCGACCAGTGCCCCGGACGAAACCGAACACATGGATATGAGCAAGATGGATATGAACGACATGGATATGGACATGGGCGATGGCCACATGATGCACATGGGCAACCTGAAACGGAAGTTCTGGGTCTCCCTGATCCTTACCATTCCGGTCGTTCTGATGTCCCCCATGATGGGCATGCACCTCGTTCCCACCCAGTGGCTTTTTCCCGGGAGTGATTGGGTGGTCGCCATTCTCGGCACGGTGCTCTTCTTCTACGGCGGTGGTGCCTTCTTCAGTGGCGCCAAGGCTGAAATTCAAATGAAGCGGCCCGCCATGATGACCCTGATTGCCATGGGCATTGGCGTGGCGTACATCTACAGCATCTACGCCGTCATTGCCAACAACGTTTACCACGTCACGCCAGTTGTGAACAATTTCTTCTGGGAACTCTCAACCTTGATTGTAATTATGTTGTTGGGCCACTGGATTGAAATGAATACCATTATGAACGCCGGGTCCGCCGTAGATGCCTTGGGCAAGCTCTTACCACAAGAAGCCCACGTCCAGGACGACCAAGGAAATATTACCGACGTGCAGTTAAGTAACTTACAAGTCGGACAAACGGTGGTCATTCGTGCCGGTGAACAAATTCCAGCTGACGCTAAAATTATCAGTGGGACCTCAGCCGTTAACGAATCGCTGGTCACGGGTGAATCCAAGGCCGTGAACAAGTCCATCGATGATGAGCTGATTGGTGGTGCCGTTAATGGTACCGGGACCCTGACCGCTAAAGTCACGGGAACCGGGGATTCCGGCTATTTAGCCCAAGTCATGAAATTAATCACCGATGCCAAAGGGGCCAAGTCCAAGGCTGAAAATTTGGCCGACAAAGTTGCCGGCTGGCTCTTCTACGCCGCCCTCTTCGTCGGGATTCTGGCCTTCGTCGTCTGGTTAACCGTTGGTAACCTCGCCACCGCTTTACCCGTGGCCGTCGCCGTCTTCGTCATCGCCTGCCCCCATGCATTGGGATTGGCCGTACCACTGGTTGTCTCCCGGAGTACGGCTCTGGCCGCCCAAAACGGCCTCTTGATCCGTAACCGGACCGCCATGGAACAAGTTAATCAAATAAAGTATGCCTTAATGGACAAAACTGGCACGTTAACGATGGGTGAATTCAAAGTCAATCACCTGGTTAGTTTGGCCGCTGATTTAGATGAACAAACGGTCTTACAACGCTTGGCTGACCTCGAAAGTGGCTCCAGTCACCCACTGGCTACCGGGATTTTAACGGCCGCCAAAGCTAAGGGCTTAACGGTTACCGCCGCCACGGACACCCGTCAGGAAACTGGGATGGGCCAATTTGGGACCATCGCTGGGACCACGTACGGTGTCGTTTCCGTAAACTATTTGGAGAAAAAGCAGTTGGACTACGACCACGATCAGTTCAGCCAGTTCGCTGCCGAAGGAAACTCCATCAGCTACCTGGTTGCCGGCGATCAGGTGCTCGGCTTAGTCGCGCAAGGCGATCAGATCAAACCGAACGCCAAGATGTTAATTTCCTCACTGAAGCACCAAGGGATTACGCCCGTCATGCTGACTGGGGATAACCAAGAGACGGCCAACAAGGTTGCCGCAAGCATTGGCATCACTGAGGTCCAGGCACGACTCTTACCCGAGGACAAGGAACGCTTAGTCCAAGAGTACCAGCAGAAGGGCAAGATCCTCTTCATCGGGGATGGGGTCAATGATGCGCCTAGCTTGGCCCGTGCCGACATTGGGATGGCCATTGGGTCTGGGACCGACGTTGCGATTGAATCCGCCGACATCATCCTGGTCTCCAGTGATCCGGCCGACGTCATCCAGTTCTTAGACTTGGCTCGCGCAACTCACCGTAAGATGACCGAAAACCTTTGGTGGGGTGCTGGGTACAACCTGATTGCGATTCCACTGGCCGCTGGCGTGCTCGCGCCGATTGGCTTCATCTTGAACCCAATGGTTGGTGCGATCGTGATGTCGTTGAGCACGGTCATTGTCGCCATCAACGCCATGACCCTCAAGCTCAAGACGGTCGCAACTGACTAGCATTGTCCTTGTCCGCGCCTTACCGGGCAGGAAAAATATACTGGAACGCTGGGGGAGGACGCCCGAATCCAAAGTGCGGTCTTCGCGCTTGCTTTGAACCGCTAAAACCGCGTTTCAAAGACACCATTCTCTAAGCAAGTCACTTAGAGAATCCCCGGCTGAATATATTTTTCCTGCCCTCACGGCTGACACGGTGTGCGTCAGTTGCGACGGTGTTGCGAGTCACCTTAGGCTTCACTTTAGATTTATATTCATTTAAACCAAACCACCACGACTTAAAATGGCGTAAGACCTGTCACTTTTGACAAGCCTTGCGCCATTTTTGTACATATTGATTTCAGTAACGATTGCGTTCAGATCCCCACTTCAACGTTGGCGCTCACTCATGCCAGCTAAAAAGAAAACAAGCAGAGACAAGCAAAGCACCACCCGGGCTAAACCAGTCTTAGCCGTGAGGGCGGGGATAATAGGCTCAGCCGGGGATTTTCTAAGAGGTCTACTTAGAAAATGGTGTCTTTGAGACTCGCACTATGAGGCTCAAAGCAAGCCCGAAGACCGCACCACGGCTTCGGGCGCCCTCCCCCAGCGTTCCAGCCTATTATCCCCGCCCGGTAAGGCGAGTCAAAAACCAGTTTAGCCCGCGTTGGTGCGGAAGCGGTGGATTAGGCGAAGCATCTGGCGCCCATTTAACGACAGCACCATCACCGCTAAGATCACCAGTCCCCCGCCAATCAAGTCGAACTTGGTCAGCTGAACACTGAGGAACATCACGGAGAAGATGGTTGCCGACAGCGGTTCAAACGCATCCAGCAGGCTCGCCGTGGTGGGTAAAATATAGGCCAGCGCGTGCGCAAACATCAGGAACGGGATGACCGTGCCAAAGACGATAATGATAGCAATCATGCTCCAACCGACCCAGTTTAACGTGACGTGTTCCTGCCAGACGGGACCGAAAATATTTAGACAGATGCCAGCGACCAGCAGTCCCCACCCGGTAACGGAGACGGCCCCAAATTTTGGCAATAACGGTCGTGGCAACAACGTGTTGGTCGCCACACCAATCGCTGACAGGCCGCCCCAGAAGAGGACGACCGGCGAGATGGCCAGGCTGTTCAAATGGCCGTGGGTCACAATCAGCAGCGTCCCGACGAACGCCATGAACATCCCCAGCGCCTCTGGTCGGGTCGGCGTCACGTGCTTGAATAACAGGAAATACAGACTGATGATGAAGGGCCCGAGAAATTGGATGATGGTCGCAACTGGCGCGTTGCCCACCTTCACGGCCTCGAAGTAGCACAGCTGAACCGGCACCAATCCCAATAGGCCGTAGCTGATTACGCGCAGGCCAGTCGCTTTTTGCCGCCAAATTTCAAACGGCTTGATACCCGCGACCTGGCCGAAGACCAATAAGATCACGCCGGCGCTGATCATCCGAATCTGGGTGAGCCATAATGCCGTCACATGGGGATTTAACGTAAAGAGGGTACTCGCGGCAACCCCAGAGATTCCCCACAAAATGCAGGCCACACTCGCCAACAAGACGCCGCGTAAATGATGTTGTGGTTTCATGCGCGTCCCACCTTAGTCGTTGTTAAATTCATGCTCATTCCTCCCTTTTATTCATTCCCTTATGCCTAGTAAATCCTTCACGACCGCGGGCCTGACACCCACAGTCAGTCGTTCGATACTCATTTATGCAGCATTGACTATTATAACAAAGATGACCAATAATCCTGGCGAATTCAGGAAACTTTCACGAGATTCTTATTGTGAAGCGCTTTCCCTGTGCAACACAAAAACGAGTACCCTGAACAGAGTCCTCGTTAACTGATTAGGTGGTCTAATGACTATATAGCTAAAGCGAATGACTAAACGTCACACTTAATGGCTGGTGCAAAGCAATAGAAAGCCTAACCAATGTCTGCAATGATGGATTGCCATCGCCATTTTCAATCTGACTAATGATGCGTTCACTGATATTCGTCCGTTCGGCCAGCTGACTTCGTGACATTTGGGCCTTTTCGCGCGCTAAGACTAAGCTAAGGGCCAACTCTAGCTGGACCTTCTGTTGTATCATGCCGGGGCGAAAACGCGGGTCTACCATTCTCTCGGCAATCAAATCATCTACGTAGGCTGACACTGTATTTTTCGTCTGACTAATCACGTTCACATCCCAACTTTTCTCAGCAATCGTAGCATGGATACCAGGTAAAGCCACAGCTTTCGGCTTGGCCTGTGTGACCAGCGCTCATATCGACTTCTACTAAGTTTGGACACGCCTATTTTCAAAAATGCACACAAAAACGAGGACCCCCTAACAGAGTCCTCGCACAAAGCTTCATTATTTTTTCGGGCGCACGACCGTAATGAAATCAGTCAGCGCTTGGGGGTCGGTCAGCTGGCGGTTACACTGCGCACTGTCGCGACAGATGTAATTGCCATTACGGGTGTAGGTGCCCAGTCCAGAGCGTTTGGTCGTCGACACAAAGAGTGAGACGTTGCCAATCGTCTGGCAAATGCTGCAGACGCCCTTGACCACTTGTGGCGCCAGGTCGCCCTGGATGCCGATCAGCCGATCCTGATACGGGGCCACCAGATATTTCTTCTGGCTACCGCCGTCGTTCCAACCTAAATAGGTCAGTTCGTGTAAGTTCAAGCTGGGCCATTCCGGCTGCTTGAGCTTCTTCACCTTACGAAACAGCTTGCTCAACTGCTTGACCGACAGCTCCGGAAACGGGATAACTAGCGGTTCCAGCAACGGTAAAATCTCCGCCGCAGCCTTACGGGTTAACCGGTCGGGCTGTAGCCGCGTCAAGAATTCTTGGGCGCGGGGGTCGTCACCTGGCAGTAGCGGCTTAATCCGTTCTAACGTGGTATCGCGGACGATACTACGCATGTGTTTATCGTTAACGGATAGATAAGCGCTGACCAGCGTGTTGATTTGTTGGGTAATATAACTGTATTCGTAGGTGGAAATAGTGGGTTCCATGAATGTTGCTTCCTTTCAGATTTAAACCTGACACTTCTCTGAAAGGGTTTTGCAGAAAAGTGTCGCTAACTAGCAGCACTCATCCGTACAAATAACGATGCCATCATCGTCGATCATCTCCTTGCGTTCAGCTGTTTTAGCTGAAGTGCTTGTAAGTATACCGCAACCGCTGGGCCCGACGCAAGAAAAAGAGACTCCGCGATCACGAAGTCCCCTACTCCCAGCTCTAAATCTATGCCAGCCACTTTGATGGTAGTCGCCAGACATTTTCCATTATTTCATTTTTAAAGCCGAGTACAACCAAACCACGCTGACCGCAATCAGCGCGGCTTTGAGTCTATTCTACGATACTCATCCGTGCCGACACCCCCCTGACCATCCGGTTTGCTTGGCGAGCAAATTAAGGACCACTATCTGTTTGGTAACTGACCATTTTGGTGTCGGATATTTTAACCCCTAATATGGCTGGCTTAGCCACTAATTATTAGTCGAATGACCGGTGACAAACGACGATTTCGCAACAACCTCATTTGCCCACAAACCCATTAGTGGTATGCAATCAAATTTCACAGGATTTAATTTGAAACTAGAAAATTGGGTTGTCCCGTTTTCACGAGCATGCTATACTAACAACAACTTAAAAAGTTTCTGGGGATACCGTTAAACGGCACGAGAGGAAGTTGTGAACTTTGACCCATTGAACCTGTCAGTTAACACTGGCGCAGGGAGAAACGCACGGATGCTCTATCCTGGCGGTGACACTCCCCCGGTTAGGGCTTTTTTGATGGAAAGGTGGTTTTACATGAAACATCGGTTATACCCGCTCGGCAGCCTAGTGCTCCTGCTGGGAATCTGGCAACTCGCGGTGACCCTGCTGCACACGCCCGCGTTCATTTTGCCCAGTCCGGTGGCGGTCGCTCAGGCCCTGGTCACGGATGGGCAAGGCCTGCTGCAAAATTCGTGGGTCACGCTCTACGAATCCTTGATTGGCCTGGGGATTGCCTGTCTGTTAGCGTTCTGCACGGCGTTGGTCATGGACCGTTGGCAGTTGTTGTACCAATCGTTTTACCCGCTGCTGGTCATCTCGCAGACGTTGCCGGTCATGGTTTTAGGACCGCTACTGAGCCTCTGGTTCGGCTTTGGCATGGCCCCGAAGATCATCCTGGTCGTACTCATGAGCTACTTTCCCATTATCGTGGCCTTTTCGGAGGCGTTGGGCAAGGTCTCACTGGATCAGATTCGGTTTCTGCAAACGATGGGCGCGAAGAGTTGGCAGGTCTATCGCCTGTTAAAGATTCCGCGGGGCATGCAGGGCTTCTTCGCCGGCCTACGCATCGCCGCTACCTATTGCGTCAGCGGCGCCATCATTGGGGAATGGCTGAGCGCCGAAGCCGGCCTGGGTTATTACATGATTCGGGTGAAGAACGGCTACCAAATCGACAAGGTCTTCGCCGCCATTCTCTGCGTCATCGTTTTGAGTTTAGGGTTAAACATCGTCACTCGGGGTTTTCAAAAGTTATATTATAAAATAGTTATTCAAGGGAGATTATCATGAAATTAACGAAACTTTGGTTACTGGTGCCAGTCCTACTATCGCTGACTGCGTGCGGCACGTCTAAGAGTCAATCATCCGATTCCAAATCAGCTAAGAAGTTGACGGACGTGTCCATTGTGCTCGACTACGTTCCCAACACCAACCACACCGGGCTCTACGTGGCGAAGGACAAGGGGTATTTCAAGGCTGCCGGCCTAAACGTCAAAATTATTGAACCCGGCGATAACGCCACCAGTATCGGGATGGTTGGTGCCAACAAGGCCCAATTTGGTGTCAGCTATCAAGAGGATGTCACCTACGCCCACGCCGATGGCAAGAACATCCCCGTGAAGGCCATCGGAACCGTGATCAAGCACAACACGTCCGGTTTCGTATCGCTGAAGTCGAGCGGCATCACCTCACCTAAGGATTTCGCGGGTAAGACCTATGCCGGTTGGCAAACGCCTAGTGAAGAGGCCGTCCTGAAGGCAGTCATGAGCAAGGACCACGTCAACCCGAAGTCACTTAAAATTGTCGGTGCGACCGGCGATGGTCCCAAGAGCCTGGGCAAGAAGAACGACCTCCAGTGGTGGTTCCAAGGCTGGGACGTTATTCGGGCGAAGGACGACGGCATCAAGGTGAACTACATGCCGCTCCGCCAGCTGGACAAGCGTTTAGACTACTACACGCCGGTGATCATCACCAACAATACCCAGCTCAAGCAAAATTCCAAGCTGGTGCAGGCATTCATGAGCGCCACCAAGAAAGGCTACCAGGACGTCATCGCTCATCCCAAGGCGGACGCCAAGATTCTCCATAAGTATGCCAAGGACTATGACTTGAGCTTTTTAGAAGAGTCGCAAGCGTTCCTGTCGGCGAACTACACGGATGACGCGGCCAACTGGGGCAAAATGGACGCCAAGGTCTGGAACAACTACACCGGCTTCATGAAGGAATACGGTCTCATCAAGAAGGCCATTCCGGCGGACACGCTCTACACCAACCAGTACGTCGGTAAATAAGCATGACGATCACGCTGAAAAACGTTGGCCTGACGCTGGATAAGCTGGACATCTTAAACGACGTCACCGCCACGATTGCGGATGGCAGCTTCGTGTCGCTGATTGCGCCGAGCGGGGCTGGTAAATCGACCATTTTAAAATTGTTGACGGGGTTGTTACAGCCGTCCATGGGGACCCTCGCCGTCGACGGTCACGCCATCACCGGGCTCAACACCACGTTCAGTTACTTGCCACAGGAGGACATGTTGTTTCCGTGGTACGACGTCGATCAGAATATCACGCTGTATCAACGGATCAACCATCAACCAATCGATCAAGAACGGGTGACGGAGCTCCTCACGATCTGTGGCCTGCTGCCGTACCGCCACTTTCTCCCCCACCAGCTTTCCGGGGGGATGCGGCAACGGGTGGCTCTGTTACGCACGATGTTGAACCCCGCCAACTACCGGTTGCTCGATGAGCCGTTTGGCGCACTGGACGCGATGACCCGGGGCTTGATGCAGGATTGGCTACTGGGGCTGCCGGCGAATTTAAAACGAACGACCCTGTTGGTCACCCACGACATCGAGGAGGCCATCTACCTGTCCGACCGCATTCTGGTGCTCTCCGCGCGCCCAGCCCACGTGGTGCAAGACATCGCGTTGACGCCAGCGGTCCGCAATCGGGACTGGTTAGCGGCGCAGGCACCTTTGAAAGCCGAAATCTACGAGTTGTTGCGTGCGGATAGCTTGGCGAGTGCCAATCCCGATTAGCGGTAAATTGCCACCTGCGGCTGCCAGAGATTCCGGCTGCTATGGGGACCGCCTACGGCCTGAGAGGCGGTCCTCCGGCTCGGTTTGAAGCCTGGCAAAATTCGCCAGTCTCCAAACACGTCCCACGCTGTAAGCTGGTTCCCAGCTAACACCGTTGTCACAGCTGCCTGCATCTCTGGCCTCCTCCGGTTAATCTTGTTCTTCAACATGACGATGCTGTGATCACAGTCCATCTGACGAGGCGTGGGCCTGCATTCTTAGACAATGTTGTCGATATTCAAGTGTCATATCCCTGCCGTGTAGAGGGCGATGCCAACATTTCATCTTTCTATAGAACTCAAAAAATCCTGGATAGTCATCATTGGCTACCAGGATTTTTGATTACAGCATTTTCAGTTTTCTAGCCGGGACGCCGCCGACCAACGTGTTTGCTGGGACATCCTTGGTGACCACGGCACCGGCCGCAACTACCACGTTATCGCCAATCGTCACGCCGGGCATGATGGCCACCTTGCCACCGATCCAAACGTCATTGCCGATGGTGACTGGTGTTGCCTGCGCCAGATACTCTCGCCGACCGGTTGGCGTCAGGGGATGATTGACCGTGTAAATATCCACATTGGGCCCAATCATCACGTGGCTACCAATCGTCACCGGCGCAATGTCTAAGATGGTGAGATTGTAATTACTCAAGAAGTCCTCGCCAACGTGGATGTTCTGGCCGTTATCGCAGTTGAACGTGGCCTGAACGGAAACCCACTCACCGTGACTGCCCAAGATTTCCTTGATTTTAGCCGTCTGAGCGGCGGGATCAGTGGCTGGAATCGCGTTGAACTCCTGACACAGCTTTGCGGCTTGGGCCTTTCGTGCGGCCACCTCGTCGTCTAGAAAATGGTAAGGCTCGCCGGCTGCTAATTTTTGTAGCTCTGTTTTTGCCATTGTCTTTCACCTCGCGTTTAGCTTAACACTTAGAGCTGGCTGTCAGTCAAGGACGCCAAAAAATCCGGTCAGCCAAGACGCAGCGACCGGATTTTCATTTACTTTAACTTAAGCAATCCACCCACCAACGCTCAGGACACTGACCCTACCGGCCGGCGTGACCTTCACCTGGTACGTGTACCCCTGAATGTCAAAGTCCGATTGGGCCTTGAACGTCAGGTTCGTGGTTGTTTGGGTCATCGCTACGGACTGCTTGACCTTGCCCGCTGATGTGCGCGTCGTTAGTTTGACCGCCTTGCCGTCCTTAAAATCATAGACGGCCGTGGTACTGTTTTGCTTCAACAGGGCCACCCGTTGGACTTGGCCATTCTTCAATGCCACGCCAACCTTGACGTGACCGGCCTTATCCACCGTGGTCAACGCCGTCGTGTCGGCTGTCAAATTCCGGTTCAGCTCTCGTTTCAAGAGATCCGGATATTGGCCGCGGATGACCGCGCTCTGTGGCAACCAGCCAATCGCCTTGCCAGCCGCCGTTTCAAAGTACAAATAGCGCTTTTTACTGGTGGTCGTCAACGATTGAATCGCGTAGATTGTCTGGTAGCCGTACGTGTGGCCGTAATGGTTCGCCGCCGTCTTCCCCAAAGACTTGGCGGGCATGTTCCAAAAATCAGTTGTGGTGGTTGGCGTCCAGTAAGCGGTTTTCTTCATGGCCTTCATTTGCGCAATCTGTTGGTGATACTTCAGCTTGCTCAGGGCCACGTAACCGCCGACCAAGGTTGTCTTGGTCTTGGTGGCATTTGGGACAATGGTGCCGTGTGGCAACGCTTTGGCGCTAACCAAAGCGAGCCGCACGTAGCGTTTGCCCTTCACGGTGACCACCTTATCGACCGTCCACTTCTTAGTCGTGCTTTGGTCGGCCCCTAACACATCGCTGTGCTGGTAGGCCGCCCGCGGATAACTGTAAACTTTGGTGCCCTTCGTCTTAAACGTAAAGACCCGCTGCTTCGGATACGCCGGTAACGTGACTTTCTTGGCTGCGCGGGCAGTTGTCACGCCGCCCCACAAACACAGTCCCACACTGCTGGCCAAGATGAATTTCATCCACTTCATGGTTGTCTCCTCCTAGTCTATCCTCAACTTTTCACCACTCACTCTTTTTCTAGCGGCAATCAATTAGCCGCCAAGAGTCTGGGACAAAACCCCAGACTCACCTTGTGTCTCCAAAGCTATATTGTCGAAACGTGCGACAATATGCAGCGGGTTCCGCTTAAACCTGATAGCCAAATAATCCCAACCCGGGATTATCCGGCTATCAGCCTTAATGCTCACCAGCTAACCGCCTTTTGTCCCACTCTCTATTTTGTTACAGGTTTTGACCCTTTTCCCAAGCCGTCTTGGATAACAACAAGCCGTGTTTAACCAGGTCGTCGAACAGTTGGTGGGTTCGTTTGGAAATCTCACCCGCCGTTTCGGCATTGCTCTTGGTCAGGAAGGCTGTCGCGTCGCCCGTGATGCTGGCGTCGGTCGCTGCGACCCGAGAACGAGCATAGGACTGGCAACCTTCGCGGAAGGCGTTAACGGCTTCGACATACTCGTGGAAATGGGGTTCAATAATCACGGACAAGGTCTTATTCAACCAGTAAACGTTCTCGACATCAACTGAAGTCGTCGTGTTCTGGTAATCAACCGGCGTGTCGTCGATGTTCGTGAAGAATGGCACGTAAGGTGCGTAGGCGAAGAAGCCCATGGCGATCCACTGAATGGCGGCGTGATCGGCCGGTACATCGTTTCTAATTTGCAAAATGGAGGAACACTGATTCCGGTCCATCGCGATTGGCCGGTACTTCTTCTGGTCATCGGCTGAGCCGGAAGCGTAGGTGCCAAATGGATCGTACGGCGTGCCGTTGTAGTGTGAGCTCAAGAAGAACTGCACATCCTCAATCGCCAACTTCTTAGCGGGCACGCGGGTAAATGGCATGTCCTGGTCGGTTGGCTGTTGATCCGTAATTTCTGGATTGAATAACTTTTGGCCGTACCAGGTCCGCGGCGTGTTGTAGTACGCATCATCTTCACCGTGCGTGCCGAAGATTTCGCGGAAGTTAAAGGTGCCAGGCGTGGGGTTCAAATGGTTCTTTTCAACAAAGTCGACCAGGTCAGTCGCAACCAAGAAGTTGTCACTGTCGTTGAGGTCAACCTCTTGCATCAACGTCTGGTTAGGCGCGATGGCGTAAGTATTTTCTGGCAAACGCATGGCTGCCCAGTGATGACCACCGGCCGTCTCCAGGTACCAAATTTCATCATGATCGTTGAAGGCAATGCTGTTGCTCTCACCGGTGCCGTATTTTTCAAGCAGCGCACCCAAGCGTTGGGCACCCTCCTTGGCAGTCTTGATGTATGGCAAAACCAGGGTGACCATGGCTTCTTCGTTAATCCCATCGTCAACCAGTGGGTCGTAACCCAGAACGCGGGCGTTGGTCGCCGTGGTTTCGGTGGCACTCATGCCGACGTTTAATTCATTGATGCCGGCTTCTTCGTACTGGCCATCACTCTGGTCAGCCTGGGGCGTGCCGGTGTAGCGCAAAGCATGATCGGGTAAGGGAACGTTAACGCCCGTGGTAATTGACGTGAACGTGGCACCCGGTTGGTCCGTTGCTGGGTGGACCACAAACTTAATTGGATTGATGGGGCCGTAACCATCCTCGTTACGTGCCACAATGGTGGAACCGTCCATACTGGCGGCCTTACCCACTAAAATCTCGGTACAATCGGAACTTTTCTTCAACATTTTATGTTCCGCCCCCTTTTCTACCAGTATAGGATTATCGGGTGCTAAGGGCTAGGGGTTTCGCTAAATATTCCTAGATTGTGTCCCTCAAGGTATAAGGGAAGCCGGTAGTTAACCACAACAATGCCAATAGCTTAGTCTTCTACCTCTGCTATGTCGGTGGGTTATACCTACGTTGTCGTTTTCAGCGTCGTACAGCCAACTATAAAAAAAGAGTCTGGGATAAATCCCCAGACTCACGTTGTATCTCCAATGCTATATTGTTGAAACGTGCGACAAAAGGCAGCTGGCTCCGCTTAAAACTGATAGCCAAATAATCCAAGCCCGGGATTATCCGGCTATCAGCCTTAATGCTCACCAGCTAACCGCCTTTTATCCCACTCTCCCATTTAATTAACGCTTAATACTCACCATTTGGTACACGCAGACAGCGACGATCAGGACCCACCCAATCGTAAAGCCGATGACTAGCCACTCTGGCAAGCTATCGCGACTGAGGTCGACGAAGACCGCTGCGAGGAGCATGATGCCCACCGGTACCCAGTGAATTTTACGTTTCATTTCAACCACCCATCTTTAAACGCACGCCTGACAACAGCTTATTAAAAGTTGCGTTGCTCGCGAGTAACGGTACTAGCGTCGATGCGGTGACGGATGGCTTTCGCAATTTCTGTGACTACCAACACCACGATACCAGCTACAATTGGGATTCCCCAACCATAGACAAAGTTGACGGACGTGGTGTGGAAGACACCCTGCATGGCTGGCCAGTAAATAATCACAGCTTGCAGCACCAGCAAGAGCCCCACAATCGCGAAGCTCATCTTATTTCTGAAGAAGTATTTCGACAGCACGGGATGGTCATTTTGCAGGTTGAACAGATAGAAAATCTTGCCGAAGATGATCACGTTTAGCGTCATGGTACTCCCGATGACGGCGGAGAGACCCTGGCCCGTTAAGAGGTCGTAGGCAAACATCCCCAACCCAGAGATCAGTAGCGACACGTAGGTGACTTCGAAAATATCCAGCTTGGACAAGATTCCCCGGGTGACATCCCGTGGTCCCCGCTTCATGATGCCACTTTCGGCGGGTTCGAAGATGAAGGCAAATTGAATCGTCAAGGCGGACACCATGTTAATCCACAACAGTTGTGTGGGGAACAGGGGCAACTCTTGATCCATCAAAATACTGAGGACCACAATCAATCCTTCGGCGAAACTGGTTGGCAGTAAGAACCGAATCGTCTTCCGAATGTTATCGAAGACGTGCCGGCCTTCCCGCACAGCGCTTAAGATTGAGGTGAAGTCGTCGTCCGCCAACACCATGTCGGCGGAATCCTTGGCAACGTCGGTTCCCCGAATTCCCATGGCGACCCCAATGTCGGCTTGCTTCAAGGCAGGCGCATCGTTGACCCCATCACCGGTCATGGAAACCACGTGACCACGAGACTGTTGGGCCTTCACGATCCGCAATTTGTCAGCAGGTGTCGTCCGGGCAAACACGGTGTACTTGTCAATCTGAGCGGCCAGTTCGGCATCACTCAATTGCGCCAGTTCGGGACCGGTAATGGCCTTGGCCTGTTCGGACAGGTTCAGCTGTTGGGCGATAGCCGCGGCTGTTTCCGGGTCATCCCCGGTAATCATTTTAACTTTAATTCCGGCGTACCGTAATTGCCGCACGGCATCGGCCACTCCAGGACGTGGGGGGTCGATGATGCCGGCCATTCCGGCTAAATGGAAGTTCTGACCGACCGCGATATCGTCGACTTCATCGGCGTCGGCGGCTACGGGTTGGTACCCCAAGGCCACCACCCGTTTCCCCTGTTGCGTCAATTCAGACAACCGAGCTTGCCAAGCGGCTTCGTCCACGGTTTCACCCTGATCGGCCATCAAGCGCGTTAACGTTTGGGGCGCTCCCTTGACCAGCAGGTAGCGTTGGCCGCGGTGATCGACGAGTCGCGCCGAGTAGCGGATGGCGGAATCAAACGGTAGCGAATCAATTTCTTGGGGTGCCGGGTCCGTGCCGACCATCTTGTGGTAGAGCGCCGTTAACGCCCCATCGGTGGGTTCCCCGGTCAAGACCCACTGGCCATCTTCCTCATGGAATTCGGCATCGGAGGTCTGGCCGGCAATTTGGACCAGCCATTCCAAATCACTGTCAGCCTGCCAATCAACTTCTTGGCCCTCGTCATTTTGAATGTGGCCGGCCGCGTCGTAACCCACACCAGACACGGTATAGGTATCCTGCGGCGTCAAAATGTCGGTCACGGTCATTTCATTTTTAGTTAACGTCCCGGTTTTATCGGTGTTAACGATGTCGACGGCCCCCAGTGTTTCCACGGCAGGCAGCGTCTTAACGATAATATTTTGCTTGGTCATCGCCTGGGTTCCCATGGCAAGGACCACCGACGTGCTGGCCGGCAGACCTTCAGGCATGGACCCAACGACCATCGTGATTACGGCAATCAACAGGGTTGGTAAACTGTAGACGTGGGTGATCATCCCCAAGATAAATAACAGGACGGCCGCAATTAGAATGGCAATGGATAAACCCAAGCCTAAACTGTTCAAGTTTTTCATTAATGGTGTCGTCTGTTGCTTAACCTCGGCAACATTTTGCTGGATATGACCAATCTCGGTTTGGGTCCCGGTAACGGTCACGATTCCCCGGCCAGACCCATTGGTAACGGCGGTGGAGGCAAAGGCCTGGTTGGTCCGTTCGGCTAGCGCCAGGTCGGCCACGTCCAAGGGATCCTCCCCCTTTTCCACGGAATCCGTTTCACCGGTCAAGGCGGACTCTTGGATTTTTAAGTTATCCGCGTCGATCAATCGGAGGTCAGCGGGGACGGTATCCCCGGCTTCCAACTGGACGATGTCTCCGGTCACCAGCTCGCGCGCCGGCAACGTAATCTTCTGGCCGTCACGAATGACGACGGCCTCGGAAACCAGTAAAGCCTTGATGCGGTCCAAAGCGTTATCCGCTGAACGTTCCTGGAAATAGCCGATAAAGGCGTTCGCAATGATCACCAGGCCGATAACAATGGAATCGGAGTAGTGATGCATGAAAAACGTCATCAGGGCAGCCGCCGCCAGGATGTAGATGATGGAGTTGTTAAATTGCTTCAAGAAACGCAGTAAATTCGACTGTTTCTTGGCGGTCAACTCGTTGGGGCCATTTTGCTTCAGCCGCGCTTGGGCCTCGGCAGTGGTCAGGCCGGCATCTTTATCCGTGGCAAAGTCGACAAGTAAGGACTCAGTCGAACGTTGCCATAGGGGCGACTGCTGGCTGGGTCCAGGGTCAGTGGTTTCAGCTTCGGTGGGGGTACTAACGGGTTCTTTTGAGTCTTTAGGCATGTAAATAAATCTTCCTTTCTATTTGAAAAAATTCAGCTTAGCGGTCAGGAATTGGGAATGCAGCATACGGTTGGTGCAAGGCGTCCACCTCCAAATCTCATTTTTAGTTAATTAATTTTACCAAGTTTTCATGAAAATTGCATCCCATTAGGTTCGATTGCAACATACTTTTAATAATAGGCTAAAATGATAACGGTCACAATCAAACAAACTATTTTGATTAGCGGTAGAAATCAGCTACCATAACCAGTGAGGCACACAACTATTTTTGCCGGCTGATGCGCTTGACGGAAGTCCCTTTTCCCCGAATTAGTAGACAAACAAAGAAGGATGATTTGCATGAAAGCTTGGACGATTACGGGGCCTGCACCCCACACCTTGGATGACCTTACCCTAACCGATGTTCCCGAACCCACCCCCAGCGCCGATGAAGTGAAAGTTTACGTACGGGCCGTTGGCTTGAACCCGGCGGACTATAAGGTTATCGCAGATAGCACCACGACGGCACCGCGGGTCGTGGGCATGGACTGTGCCGGTGAAATTGTGGCAGTGGGCGCACACGTGACGGACTGGGCGGTCGGTGACCGGGTCATGTACCACGGCGATCTCCGCCGAGCCGGGAGTCTCGCAGAGTTTACGGTCACCACGCCGTTAAGTCTGGCGCCCATTCCCAGCAACGTGAGCTTTGAACTGGCGGCTGCCAGTCTGTGTGGCACATTGACGGCTTACCAGGCCCTGTATCGCAAGGCCAACCTGTCCGAATTACCAACGGTGCTCATTCACGCTGGTGGCGGGGCCGTGGGGATAGCCGCCCTACAATTCGCCCATGACCTGCATTTGAAAACCATTACCACGACCTCGGCGCGCAAACGGCCCTTGATTGAAAAGGTGGGTGCCGACGTGATTATCGACTACCACCAAGAAGACGTGACGGCCGCGGTCATGAAAGCAACGGATGGAAAGGGTGTTGGTCTGAGCATCAACACCATTGGGGGCGCAGAACTCGCCGCCGATGTCGACCGCATGGCTTACAACGGCCAAATTATTGCGATTGGCGACGGCATGCCGGCTGATTTAGACCTAGACAGCAAGGCCCTGGGCATCACCCGCTCCGCGCTAGGTGGCGTCTACCACTCGAACAATTCCCAAGAGATTGCCGACCTCGGTTTCATGGCCGGTGTCGTGGGCCAGAAGCTAGCCGTGGGTGAATTCGACCCCATCGTTGACCGGATTTTGCCCTTTGATGATGCCGCTGAGGGGCTAAAGATCTTACAGCGCGGTGAAAACTTAGGAAAATTAGTCATTCAAATTCAAAGCTAGTAAAAAGTCCGCAATCGTTGGCGTTCAACGGTTACGGACTTTTTAGATGGTACTATTTTGGCGGTACCCTTTAATGCGTGACGACGGTGAAGTTGGTCTGTGGTCGACCGGTCACAACGGGATGTGCCTTAAAATACTGACTGATCAGCTCTGCCATGTCGACATTAATCTCCCGAATGACCTTAGCGGCAGAAAACATGGGATAGTCACCACCGCCGTTGCCCCGGTACTGATTCATGGCAACCTCTAACGTTTGTGTCGGTTGGACCGCAACCCCGTGGTACGTCAATTGGGTCACTCGCTGGCCTACCGGTTGGGTGACATCAAACTGATACGACAGACCGCTGTACACGTCGTAATTGTACAGGGCTAACTTGGGACTAGTGAACGCCCTGGCCACGCCAACTTTTCCCTGATTGACCGCAAAGAAACTGGCACAGCGCTCCAGGGCGTTGCGCAACTCACGGCCGGTCACCCGCTCCACAACCAACGTATTAGGATACGGATAACTGTTGAGGAGTTGCCGGCGCGTCGTGTGACTGGCCAGGCCGCGAACATCGTCGTTGAAGAGGGCCGTCGCGGCAATGTCGACGCCACCCGCCGCCATTTCGACTTCATTCACAAATTGCAAATATGGATGTCCCTGTAGGCGTGCCATCATGGGGTCACTTACGGTTAAGGAGGCCCCGGTCAACTCACCAATTGGTTCGTCCAACCAGTCCTCGACCCGGGTCTTCACCCGTGCCGCGATGTGGCTTAACTGCTGATCAGGGTCTGCGTTGGCCGTGCTTAACAGCTTGGCCGTCTGACCGACAACCTGCTTGTGCGCATCTAAGGTCAGTTCAATCAGCCCCACGGCTGCACCCTTTTCGCCGGGTTGCGTCGTGGGGACGCCCTGATAGACCCCCGCAATCTGGCGGTGTTGGTGCCCGGTAACCAGCGCATCGATGCTCGGAACGGCCGTAAGTAAGCGATAGCCCTCATTTTCCCCGGTTAGTCGTTCGGTCGGCGCGCCCGTCTCCAGGTCAGCCTCAAACCCACCATGGTAGGCAACAATCACCACGTCGGCTTGCTCGCGCAATTGCGGCACTAACCGCTGCGCCGTTGCCACGGCTGAGGTGAATTCTAACCCGGCGACGTGCTCCGCGCGTTCCCAGACCGGAACGTATGCCGTGGTCAGGCCAAGAATCGCGATCTTCACGCCGTGTTTCTCAATGATTTGGTACGGCGCGTCAAGAAGTCCTTGCGCCATACCGCCACTGATGTTGGCGCCCAGCAACGGGTAGTTACGTTGGCTTTCGGCCTGGCGAATATAGGCTTGGCCGTAGTTAAACTCATGATTACCCAACACACCGGCGTCGTAGTGTAGTGCGGCCGTGAGTGCGGTGAATAAGGATTGGTCTGGTGACGGTGCCTGGGCTAGAAAACTTGCTAGCGGAGAGCCTTGAATCCAATCCCCATTTTCAATCGTGACAACAATCTCATCGGCCGTCGCCTCCGCTTGAATTTGGCGAATCACCGTGGCCGCCTTTAACATACCAAATGCCTGGTCATCCTGGCGATCACGGTAGTTGGTCGGATACACGTACCCGTGGACATCACTGGTGGAGAGAATTTTCACTTTCATTGTTAAATTAGCCTCTTCCGCAACTGTTCGGATAACGTATCAATTAAGAGCACCATCAACACGATTCCTAACAGAATAATCCCGACCTTAGGCCAGTTCCGGGTCTGAATCGCAAAAATCATGGGCGTTCCAATCCCACCGGCCCCGACCATCCCGAGGATGGAAGCGGACCGAACGGCTATTTCAAAACGATACAGCGTGTAGGAAAAGAATTCTGGCATGATCGTGGGAACTGTTGCCAAAGCAAAGACTTGCCCTGCTCGGCCACCAGCACTGACGATGGCCTCTTCAGACCCACGATCCATATTCTCAATGGCCTCACTAAACAGTTTCCCCAGCATCCCAATGGAATGGATGCTAACGGCCAAGACCCCCGCGTAGGAGCCCGGTCCAACGGCCTTGATGAACATAATTGCCAGCACAATTTCCGGGAAGGTCCGAATCAAAGTCAGCACGACCTTGCCACTGCCAGAACGGAGGAAAAAGTGCTCATGCGTCCCCCGTGCCGCCCAGAAGGCAAAGGGCACACTGATGACTGCCGAAACAATCGTCCCCAGAAAGGCAATCGCCAACGTTTGTAAAATCAACGAGGTCAGGTCTTCACCCGTCCCATCGTAGACGTAGGACCACTGGGGGTGGGCTAACCCGGCCGCAATCGACCGGGAGACAGTGCCCGCGGACTCTTGGAGGCCGGTAAACTTCAAGCCGTTAACCGTCCAATAATAGAGCCCACCGATGACGACGACCCAAATGAGCCAGTTCCAACGTTGCCAGAGGGTGCGGTGCGACTTTTCAATTAAAGTTGTCGTCATCATTAGAGCAGCACCCGCCTTAAGTGGTTACTAACGCCGTCAATCACCAAGACCACGGCCAACGTTGCCAGAATGATGACAGCCGTTTGACTGTAATTGAACTCGTTGAGCGACCGCTGTAGAAAGACCCCAATCCCACCGGCTCCTAGGTATCCCAGCACGGTCGATGCTCGCACGTTGATTTCTAACGTGTATAGAAAATAGCTGACAAATTGATTGAGAATCTGTGGGAGCACGGCGAACCAAATGATGGTGATCTTACTAGCACCGACTGACTCCAAGGCCTCTAGCGGCCCCATATCAATGGCCTCAATCACTTCATAGAACAATTTGGAGACCATCCCAAACGAGAAGATGGCCAACGTGACGACCCCCGCGGTGGAGCCAATGCCAAAGACGGCAACGAAAATTGCGGCCAGTAACAGATCCGGTAATGTTCGTACCAAATCCAAAAATAGCCGGGTCACGCCCCGTAAAAAGCGGTTGTGAATCAGGTTGCTCGCGCTCAATACGGCAAAGGGGATAGCAAACGCAGCCCCAATCGTGGTCCCTAGAATCGCCATCTGAATGGTTTCCAGTAATGGGCGGATAATTACCGCGGTATAGGACCAGGTGGGTGAAGACATCCGGACTAACAGATTTAGAAATTGACCAAAATTGCTGAAGAACATGCCGACATCAACTCCGGTCATCCGTGAAGATGCCACTAATAGAACCAGTAAAATACCGGTTCCCACCAAGCCCTTAACGTGCCACCGCTGGCTCCACGAGCGGCGAGGAATTTCTGGTAACATCATGCTTTTTCCGCCTCCGCTACGTAGATTTCATTCAAATCTGCTTCGGTAACCTCGGCAATGGGCCGATCATAGACTAGCTCACCCGCGCGCAAGCCAATAATTCGGTCCGCATACTGTCGCGCTAACGGGACCGAATGGAGATTCACAATCACCGTGATATTATCCTCACGGTTCAGTCGCTGGAGCGTATCCATGACCGTCTTGGTCGTTAAGGGATCCAGTGAGGCCACGGGTTCGTCGGCCAAAATAACTTTGGGTTCCTGCATGAGTGTCCGCGCAATCGCGACCCGTTGCTGTTGCCCACCGGATAATTCGTCCGCGCGGGTGTAGATCTTATCAGCCAGTTGAACGCGCTGGAGCGCACGGACTGCCATTTCACGATCTGCCTTGGTAAACAGGCCACAGATTGTCTTCCAGGTTGGGTAGTAGCTCACCCGACCGGACAGCACGTTACGCTCCACGCTGGACCGATTGATCAAATTGAAGCCTTGAAAAATCATGCCAATTTTCCGTCGCAACAGGCGGAGCGACTGGCCCTTGTAGTCGCTGATGGTTTCGTCTTCAATCGTGATCTCCCCGGACGTAATCTCATGCATCCGGTTGATGGTGCGGAGTAACGTGCTCTTCCCCGCCCCCGATAAGCCTACAACCACCAAGAACTGGCCGCGCAGAATATCAAAATTAATGTCCTTCAAACCGACTGTGCCGTTGCTATAAATTTTGTTGACCTCTTTAAACGAGATGATTGGTGCTGGTTTCATTCTGTTAGTTCCCCCATAAAAAAGTAGCAAGGTGCTAAACGCGCTTCCTCACTACTTCTCCCATTCTGCCTGTATTCAACTAATAATTATGCGGTTAACGTGCTATTTATCCAGCTGCTTGGCTTGCTTGTCGTACTGCCGGATAACATTAAAGTTGCTGTCCTTGGAATCGACATAGCCTTGATGGGAGTACACGCTAGAGATAATATCGTGACCTTGCTTCGTCTTAGCGATGGCTTTGAAGGCATTAGAAATCTTCTTTTGCCACTTGTCGCTCATGTCGCCCCGTGCCGTGATGGTATCGTTAGGAATCTTGCCGGTTGTGTAGATGGGCACAACTTTGCTCATGATATCCTTTTGATCTTTCATCACGATGTTGCGGGCACCTTGGAAGACAAAGGCCGCGTCCGTGTTCTTGTTGTAAACTGACAGGACACCTTGGTCATGCCCTTTGACCGTGACCGTTTGGATGCCCGACTTATTAATGTTGACACCGTGCTCCAACATTTCAACGGCAGGGAAGATCCAACCAGCAGTCGATGTGGTATCTTGCACGGCAATCTTCTTGCCCTTCAAATCTTTGATTGACTTGATACCGCTGTCCTTACGCACTAAAATTTGTGAACGGTAGAAGTTGACCAGTTCTTTGGAGGCCTTGTCATCAGGTTCAGTAACCCCGTAGCGTTGCGCCTGCAATAGTACTTTGTCACCATATTGTTTGTGCGCCAAGACGTAGGCATCTGGCGGCAGGAAACCAATATCGACCTTCTTCGAGCCCATGGCTTCAACGATGGTGTTGTAATCGGTCGAAACGCTAACCGTGACTGGAATCCCTAATTCCTTCTTCAAGAGGCCTTCCAGTGGCTTGGCTTTAGCCTCAATGGTGCCGGCATTAGATGACGGCACAAATTCTACCGACAACTTTTTAGGCGTGTACGCTGCTGATTTGGACCCCGCACTGCTTGTCGCTTTCCCACACGCAGCTAGTGTTGTTGGCAAAATTAATAACGTTGCCATGATTAAGAGCAATTTCCCCTTACCCTTTAAATGCATCAAACTCACTCCTCAGAATATGTAATGGATTTCCTTAGCAAGTTCTAGTTTAGCAGAAAGGACGAACAAATCAATGATAATTAAATTTATAGTTCGTTATTAATAATATAATATTTGGTAAATCAACTAATTTCAACCTATAAGCTAGTAATTAAATGAACATTAGTCCGACTTTTCCGAACCCAACTCACCAATTGACGGAAAACAACCGGGTTCTCAGGAAATACTGAATCGCCAACCCAGTAAAATAAAATTTTTCCACGCAATATGAATGCGTTTTCTGTATAACCACCCGTTTTAACTACCACCTGTTGCCATTTATTTCAACACTCATTTGCATTCATTCATAATATGTCACGTCATTAAAACGTCTCAGTAAAATTGTAATATTACAAATCACCAAATTCGCCCGCAAGCCTTGATTTCTCTGTTATAGTAAAGATGTCGTAAACAATTGCTTAACAAACTAACGACAAACTAAAGCTTTTTTGGTAACAGCGATTAAGGTACCCGGAAAATGCCTTAACTCTGTCTGTCCCCAATTGAATAATTAACCTGCTTGAATCAGACTAAATCCCAGTTCGATTCAATCGGGTTAATTTTTTTGTCTAAAACGACAGGTGCTCAGAAATGAGCAAAAGCGGACGCCCGGTAACGCGGACGCCCGGTAACGCGGACGTCCGCTTTTTAGATTGCTTACAACTCGTATTTTGTCGGCTAGGGACCTTGTCAGCGTGCTTTAAGCTAATTTCACACCACCCACCAGCGATCTTCCAGCGGCCAATACAGAAAGCCTAGCCGGTAAACGCGAATGGCCATGGTATTTTGATTCGTTAATGGGTAGCCGCTCTCTCCCAGCAGTGCCGGTTCAGCAACTGCTGGCTTGACCGGATCATAACCGATGTACTGGTCACTCTTCAAGTTGCTCCGATCCGCCGTATACGTGCTGACCACTGCCGGATACGGGGAGTGGTAGCCCGCCACGTACAGTCGAGCACTCGCTTGTGGTGACAGCAGGCAGAGCAAGGTCAGGGCACTCAAAATACCGGCCATCCAGGTCGTTGACCGGCCGAAGGGACACTTCAGTTTAGCCGTCGCCAACACCCAGCCGGTAAACAACGTGAGGCCGGGCAGAATACCGGCCGCGTACCCACTTAAAAATTGACTGGACAAAACAGTTAGCGTCACTAAGGCCGCCGTAATCTGGCCCCAGCCGCCCGAGAAGGCCGCAAACGCCCCCAGAATCAGTGCCCAGGGTGCCAGTAACAACACGCCTTCTCCCAGCAAAATACTGATTGGCCAGCCCGAGGCGCCATTGCCCGCGTTCAGTGCGACCCACCCCACTGTCCGCAACCACCAAAATCCATAAAAGCCAACCATTATCGCACATCGTTGCCAAATTTTTCCGCGTTTTATCATTCGCTCATCTCCGCTGATTACTCGTGGTACGTATTCAGTCCCGTTAAGGTCGTCGCTAACTGCTGCAACACCTGTAACAGCGCCACGCGATCAGCATTCGTGTAGTCTTTTAATTTATCACGCAGAGCGGCTTCACGGGCGACCTTGATCTGCAACAAAGCCCGCTGGCCCTGAGGACTCAACGCTACCTGCCGAATCCGCTGATCACGCCGCTCGACCTCCACGAGCCATCCTGCTGTGACCAACTTATCGACCTGCCGACTGATAGACGAATGATTCCGCCCAATCTGGTTGGCCAGTTCGCCAATACTGATTTCCGGTTGGTGACCGACCCGCACAATAATGGGCAAAGCGGCCGGTTCCAGGGGAATATTGGCTTGCTGTAACAACTGACGATCCTGTTGTGGCTGATTAAAAAACGTCACGATCTCAAATAGTGCTTCAAAAATTTCATTATCCATGTTGCTATTATACCAGAACGGTGCTAAGATGTGTGCATATTGCACGAATAAGTTTAAAGGGGAATTCACATGACGAAAAAAATTGGTTTAATTATCGGCTCCATCCGTCCCAGCCGAATCAGTCCCAGCATCGCCACCTGGTTACAAGAACACGTTGCCCACGAAGGCCTCAGCATTGATTTGATTGATCTGGCCAAAATCAATCTGCCCTTCCTGGATGAAGAAGCGATGCCTTCCGATGGCAATTACCAACTCGACCACACCAAGGCCTGGAGCCAGCTGATTCAAGGCTACGACGCCTTCATTTTATTATTTCCCCAATACAACTGGGGCTATCCCGCTCCCCTGAAAAATGCACTCGACACGCTCTACGCCGAATGGCGCGGCAAGTCCGTCAGCTTGGTTTCTTACGGCGGACACGGTGGTTTCCAGGCCGCATTGGGGATGCAACTCGTCGTCCGTGGCTTGAAAATGCCCATGCTGACGAACAACCTGCAAATCGACTTGAAACGGGACGCCCTGGATGAAGCTGGCCAATTCAAGGACCCCGAAGAAGCCCTGGCACCATACACGCTTGTTGCCGAACAATTGGGTGCAGAATTTGCTCACCGGTTGAACAACTAATCTAGTCACTGACATACGAAAACAGCGAATCTGGCCAACAAGACCAGGTTCGCTGTTCTTCTAAAGTTGACCCGCCCGTTGCAGACTGTCCACCGCCGCCAGCACGGCAGTTTGGGTGTCACTGACAGGTTGCCAGCCCAGGTCACGAGCGCGTTGATTGCTGACGCGATGGCCCAATTTCAAGGTTAAGTCGGCTTCACGAATTGCCTGGTTAAACGGTGCCAGCAGGTGAATCAGCCCATTTGGTAATAAGCGCTTGGGGAGCTTGCCCGCCAAGGCTGGTCGTTGCTGGCGAATCAGGTCGACCATCGCCTGCATGGAAATGGCGCCGTCCTCAATAGCTAAAAACCGCTTACCTGCCGCGCTGGGCGTGCTCATGGCCAACACGTGAATGGCCGCAACGTCGCGTACATCGGCCACGTTGACTGTCAAATTCGGTGTTGGCTGCCCATCCAGTAAGCGCGTGACCAGGCCAAAGCTGCTGGTCACGTGGTCGCCCAACGCCGGTCCCAGCATGGCGCCCGCGTTCACCGTGGCCAACTCTAAGGCCGGGTGTTCGGCAACAAAGTCCCAGGCCGTCCGTTCCGCAATCAATTTTGACTTTTCATAGGCCGATAGCCCCCGTTGGTCCACGGCGGTCCAATCATCCTCGGTGACGACGTGTTGCGCATCAAAATTGCTAAAGCCCACCGCACCCAGATTGGCGGTCATCACCACGCGCTGCACGCCGGCTGCCAATGCCGATTGTAAGATCCGCTTCGTCCCCACGGTGGCTGCGTTTTCGACGTTACCCGTCACGTGCTTATCGTTCACAAAGACGGGGGCGGCCACACTCATGACAGCTGTCACGCCTTGCATGGCAGCCGCCCATCCAGCGTCACTGGTCAAGTCCGCCGCCGCGAAGGTGAGCTGGTCTAAATGGTCGGTTCCCGCCGCCCGCAAAGTTTGTTGTACACCGGCTGCCTTGTCCAATGACCGTAACGTGGCCCGAACGGCATAACCCTGCGCCAATAATTTTTGAATGATGTGGAGCGCCAGAAAGCCATTACCACCGGTTACTAAAACTGTTTTTTGCATATGATCTTCTCCTCACTTGTCAGAACGCTGTTGTTTGAATATAATGAGTCTAAACCCTAGACATAACTCTAGGGCAAGCGATCGGAGGAAAAAATTTTGACCTATACGATTAAAGAGGTGGCTGAGAAGACTGACCTCTCCATTTACACCCTCAGATTCTACGACAAACAGGGGTTGTTGCCATTTGTCAGTCGAAATCCCTCTGGCTATCGGGCGTTTACCGACGGCGACCTCCACCTACTCCACACAATCTGTTGCCTGAAGGATACGGGTATGAAGATCACTGACATTCGCCAGTACATTGCCTACGTCATGCAGGGCACCAGTTCCATTGATCAGCGAAAATCCCTCCTGCAGGCCCACCGCCAGGCCATTTTAGCCAAGCAAGCAGCGATTGCTAAGAATCTACAAGAGATCGACATGAAGCTCAACATGTACGCATCCCCCGCAGCCGAAGAGCTGGTCGGCCAAGAGCTCGCGGTTGCGCAAGCCGAAAAGATTGCCAATGATTTGCCCAATCCCTTTCAAGTTGCCATGCGTGGCTCAGAAAATCATTAGACTGGATTAAGTGTGCCGGGATTTCCGACACGTACTTCGTCGACCTAAATTTGCAAACAAAAATACCCCGGATGCCAATTGACGGCTTCCGGGGTATTTCCATTTAACAGTCGCTTAATTCACGGCCAGCTCGTCGCGCAGAGCGGTCATCGTCACAAAGTCATCGGTGAAAATACCCGCCACACCTTTGCGGAACAATTCTTTCGCGAGCGCCGGATCGTCAACGGTCCAAATCCGCTCGGCGACGGGCACATCTGCTTGATAGTGGCTCAGATGCAGCCCATCCAAGTGTTCACTGGCAACGAAGGCCCCGGCATTGACGACCGGCTTGCCCGTCAACCAACAGTACGACTCGTTGGGTGCTAGCTGTTGACATGTCTTTAGCGTGGGTAAATGGAACGAGGAGAAAATGACGGGATGCTTTAACGGTGTCGCGTGAACCATCCCCATCACAATTTTCTCAATATTTGGATACTGAATCTTATCGGTCTTGAATTCTAGATTTAATTGCACGTCATGCGTGCCAACCAAGGTCAAGAACTCGGCCAACGTGGGAATCGGTTCATTTTCAGCTAAATGAAATTGCCGCAACTCGGCTAACGTGTAATCATTAATTAACCCTTTGCCGTCACTGGTTCGATCAATGTGTTCATCATGCATGATGACTGGCACCTGATCCTTGGTCAAATGGACATCGAATTCCAATCCATCAATTCCATGGTCCAAAGCGTAGGCAAATCCCGCTAAACTGTTTTCTGGAAACTTGGCCGGATAGCCGCGATGGCCAAACACTAACGTTTTCACTGTCATTTTACCGCTCCCTACGAACTCATTTCTCTCTTAATACCGGTTGCCATACCGAACACTCAGTAACCGTTTGCGCGGTTATTCCCTTGAATGTAGGTATTCATTGACTTCTCAGCCGTTGCTAGCGACTTATTGATGTCACTCCCATTATAAATCTGTTCCATGGCGGTTTGGGTTAAGTTTCTCTCTTGAATCAACCCTTGCAGGAAAATCCCAGAATTGGTCTGGTTTGGCGTCGCAGCCCGGAGCTGTTCACCAGGCACCTTCGTCGCTGGCAACTTCTTGTAGAGGTTCTGCAAGACAGCTTCCTTCTGCGAGTCGGTGTTCAACGCCAGATAACCAGTGGCCACTTGCCATTCGGCTTGGCTCTTCGCCGTCATCAGGTACTTGATAAATTCCCAAGCCCCGCGTTGCACGTTACTGGTTTTATCATTGGAAATCCAAAGTGAAGCGCCCCCGATAGCGACCCCATTACTCTTTTGACCGTCTGGATGTGGATAGTAGGTAATTCCCAGCTTATCTGGGTTACCCGTTGTCAGTTGCCCAATTGACGCGGAACTCTGCATGAACATCCCCAGTCGACCGGAAAGGAAGCTAGCGGTTTCGTTGTTCTGTGCGTTGGCCCCGGCACCGTAATTGACGAAGACGCCCTTCTTCAGGTTGTCCTGGATCCACTTCATGGTGTTGACGGTGGCGGCATTCGTGAAGTTGACCGCAGTTGGTGTCCCCGCGTGCCCATCTTCTTGGTTCGCCAAAGAGACACCAGAATTCGCCATAAACTGTTCAAACAACCAGCCGTAAATTTCGACCGTCATCCCTTGAACCTTTTTGTGGGAGCGCTCGGTTAACTGCGTCGCTACCCGAGTAATATCACTGTAAGACGGGTTAACGGGCGGTGGCGTAATCTTGTACTTCTTCAACAGTGTTGCGTTGTAGTACAGGACTGGTTGTGACGTGTTAAACGGCATCGAGAGTTGCGTTCCCTTGTTGGCGTAAAAGGCCCGCGCACCAGGCGCAATCTTGCTGACGTCATAATGATCTTCGTCAATAAACTTTTGCACGGGCGTGGTATAGCCTGTGTGATAAATCTGACTGGTCGAGATATCCATTGATTGGAAGACCGCCGGCGAGGCATCGGTCCCATGCGTGTTGATGATCTTTTGAACCGCTTCGTTGTAGGTCCCTTCAAACTCTGGGACCACCTCGTATTTCGTTTGGGACTTGTTAAATTCCTTCACGAACGTATTGAGTTGGGCTTGCGCTGGCCCGGTCATTTCGTTCCAGAAGACGACCTTTGTGCGCTTGGTCCCTTGGGCTTGAGCGGTCGGTTTACTCAGAATTGACCAGCCGGCAAACACCGCAATCAGCGCCAGCAAGACGCCACCTAAAATCCATAAACGCTTATGAGAGTCAGAGTGTGTTGTCATTTTGTGGCCCCCTCATTTAACCCGTTCTTGAAGTAATGTTGCCCCACGAATAGCACAATTAGCGTGGGGACAACCACAATCACCGCACTGGCTTGAATCATGCCCCAGTTGTTAAACGTTTCCTGCGATTGTAGTTGCCGCAAACCGTCTTGCACGGGACGGAACTTGTCGCTAAACGTGGTCAGCATTGGCCAGAGATATTGGTTCCAGCTTTCCAAGAAGCTGTAGGCCGCCAGCGTAAACAGACTAATTCGGGCATACGGCAAGGTGACCCGCCAGTAAAATTGCCAGTGGTTCAAGCCTTCAACGTCGGCGGCTTCCTTTAATTCGGGTGGAATCTGGCGGAAGGCCTGGCGCAACATGAAAATACCAAAGGCTGAAGTCAAGAATGGAATCACCATGACGGCGTAGTTGTTCAGTAGGTTTAGCTTCCGGACCGTCGCAAAGTTTGGAATGACTTCCGCTTCAAACGGTAGCATCATGGTTGCTAAGATCAGGTAAAACAAGAGGTCGCGGCCCTTGAATTTCAGGAAAACAAAGGCGTACGCGCCCAACGAGCAGAACAACAGTTGCGCCGCCATCGTCAGCGTGGAAATCACAAAACTGTTGAGTAAGTAACGTAGGATGGCCGTTTGCTTCACGGCTTCGGCATAGTTGGCAAAGGAAATGTGGGTGCTCCACAGGGCGCCCTTGGCAATATCAGCCGTCGGTAACAGGCTGGTCCAGAAACCTAAGAGGAACGGCCCGAGGATGATCACGGCCAGCAAAATCAAGACCAAATAACGCAACGGCTTACGGGTTTTCGTCTGAATCATTAGTAGGTCACCCGCTTCTCTAAGAATTTAAATTGCAATAGCGTAAATAATGCGATGATGACCGCTAAGATAACGGATTCGGCACTAGCTAAGCCGTAGTTCCCGTTTAAAAAGGCATCCCGGTAGACTTGATAGACCATCAGGTTCGTGGCGTTGTTGGGACCCCCAGCCGTCATCAGGTCGATCAGACCGAAACTCTTAAACGCCCCAATCAGGGTCACCGTCGACGTGAAGAACAGCGTGGGCGAAATCATGGGAATCGTCACGTGGAAGAACTGGTAGCTCGGTGAGGCCCCTTCAATTGCAGCCGCCTCGTACAGGGGCTGCGGCACCATTTGGAGCGCACCAAAGAGAATCAGGAAGGTAAAGCCTAAGTTCATCCAGACCGTCGAAATAATCACGGCAATCATGGCTGGACCAGGCGTGGTGAGCCATTGAACCAGTGGCAAGTGTAAGAGGTTGCCAATCTGGTCAAACAGACCAACGGAGGGGCTGAAGATAAACAGCCAGAAGATGGCGGCAACGGAGACGGAAACCCCCATGGTTGCGGAAAAAATCGTCCGGAACCACTGAATCCCAGCGAGTTTGCGTACCGCCATTTGGGCCAGTAGGAGTCCTAGAATTAAGGTGAAGGCGACGACGCCAATCACGTAGACCGCAGTGGCCTGTAAGCTGGCCTGATAGGCACTTGAGGTCAGTAAATTCACGTAATTTTGCAGGCCGATGAAGACGGTTGGTCGGCCCACATTGTCGGTTAAGAACAGACTGAGGTACAGGGTTCGGAGCATTGGATAGAAGACGAAGACTCCTAGAATCAGGAGTGAGGGTCCCAGAAAGGCTAGCGCGTACCATTTGTCATTCACGTGCAGGTTAAATCCCTTGGCTCCCGATTGTGGCAATGCTTTTGGCTTAAGCCCCGGCTTGGACGCCGGCGTGATCCCCTCTTGCATGGTTGAGTCCCCCTTCCACCATGAATTGTGCTTGGCCATCGTGGTCAAAAATGTAGGCCTGGCCGTCAATGGCGATCGACAGCCAATCCCCAACGTTATAGATTTCTTGGGCAGCGGCGACCAGTTCAATCGGCGTACCATCTGCCAGTTCGGCTTCTAAAATAATTTCAGATCCCAGGTACTCAACGGTCCGGACTTGCGCGTTCGGCTCGCCGGTTCCCTGCGGTAGGATTCGTAAGGCGTTAGGCCGGATACCCACCACGTATTCCGCAACGGGTAACGGCTGTTGAATCCCTAATTTGAGGGTGTTCGCCAACAGCAATTCCCGGTCAGCTTCAACGCGTGCCGGCAAGAGGTTCATCCGCGGCGTCCCAAAGAAACTAGCCACAAAGGTGTTGGCTGGACGATTGTAAATGTCTAACGGCGTCCCAATCTGCTGAATCTCATGATTGTGGAGCACCATGATGTGGTCGGCCATGGTCATCGCTTCTACTTGATCATGGGTGACGTAGATGACGGTTAACCCCAACTCCTGTTGGAGGTTCCGGAGTTCGGTCCGCATCTTGATTCGCAGCTGGGCGTCCAAGTTGGACAGGGGTTCGTCCATCAAGCAGACCTTGGCGTCGCTGGCAATCGCTCGGGCTAACGCCACCCGTTGGCGTTGCCCACCAGAGAGGTCCCGCGGCTTACGATCCTTGAATTCATCTAGGTTAACTAAGTTGATGGCCTTTTCGACCCGTTCCTTAACTTCATCCGCCGGAAACTTGCGGGCCTTGAGTCCAAACGCAACGTTGTCCGTCACTGATAGAAACGGAAATAACGCGTAGCTTTGGAAAACCATGGTCAGCTTCCGATCCTTAGGTGGTAAATTGGTGGCCACCTGATCGTCAATCTGTAATTCGCCAGCGGAAATGGGAATCAACCCCGCAATCATCCGTAACAGGGTACTTTTCCCGCACCCGGATGGCCCAACGATGGCAAAGAACTCGCCACTCTCGATGTGGGCACTGACATTTTCCAGCACCCAATTTCCCGCAGTATATTCTTTCCCTAAAGCTTTCAACTCAATCGACATTCTGACACTCCCCTTATTTGAGTATGATTTTAGTGTACGCGGCGAATGTAACGAGGTGATGTGGACCTTGTAAATAGTGTGTAAAGTCCAGCTGGTTTGCTCAGCATCGCATTTAGTCGGCGACGGACCGGAATGACGGCGTTTCCATAATTTTCCACATAAAAAAGTGACCGAAGAATGACACTGTTCCTTCGGTCACTTATTCAATTAACCTATCGTTCTAATCTGCTGGCCAAACGGCTTCCGCAACCTTCTTGACCAACGCCAACTTGGCCCACTGTTGGTCCTCCGTCAACACGTTGCCCTCTTCCGTTGAGGCAAACCCACACTGCGTGGAAATGGCCAGGTTCTCTAGTGGCACTTGCTTGGCAGCGTCCGCAATCCGGGCCTTCACCGCCGCCTCATCTTCCAGCTCTGGGAACTTGGACGTGATCAGTCCCAGCACCAAGCGCTTATGCGGGTCGTTGGCCCAAATCTTTTTCAACGGCGTGAAGCTGCCGGCCCGCTCGTTGTCGTATTCCAGGAACAGCCCGTCGTAGTGCAATTGCGCCAGGTAATCCGCGACGTCATCGTAGCTACCAGAGAACAGATACGTCGATTTGAAATTCCCCCGACAAATGTGGGTGGTCACCGTCAAATCTGCTGGCAAGCCTTCCAGCAGCGTATTGATCACGTGTACGGCGTCCTGCGCCAGGTTCACGTAGGTCTGGTGTGCCGTGGCGTCATCGGCCGTCTCGTTCAGTTTACTAATGAGGAACGCCCAAGTCGTATCATCCAGCTGAAGGTACCGGCACCCTAGCTCATAAAAGTGTAAAATCGTTTCGTGATACGCCTTGGCCAGGTCATCCAGGTACGCATCCCAGGTCGGGTAAAACTCGTGCCAGTTGTCACTACGGTTGTCCCGGAACAACATGGTTGGTGACGGGATGGTTTGTTTGACTAGCACGCCCGCTGGCACCAGGCTCTGCAAGTACTGGAAACTCTCGAAGAAGGGATGGTCCGGGTTAAAGGCAATCTTGCCGACTAAATCAGCGTTGTCGGTCCGGGTCTTGCTGCCATGGAATTTATAACTTTGCTTGTAATCATAGTGGCCCACGCCGGTCAGTCCCCAGAGGAAATCGAGGTGCCACCAACTGCGATTGAACTCGCCGTCGGTTACGGCCTTCAGTCCCAAATCAATTTGCTTCTGTACCACCCGTTTCGTTTCAGCGTGGCGAATGGTTTTCAGCTGGTCAGCGTCAATAGCGCCTTGGGCGAACTCGGCGCGCGCCTTTTTCAAATCAGCCGGGCGTAACAGACTGCCGACGACATCGTAACGGTAAGGGTATTTCGTTTCAGTAGTAGTGGTCATAAGCATTTTCCTCCTAAATTTAAATACAGACTAAATCGTTCGACTGGCAACGTGAAGCGCTAGGTTTCGAGTTGCCAGTGACGCCGCAACGTGCACGGCCACGGCGTCAGGGGATTGGTCAACGGCCGTTTACCCGCCGCTGCCAGTCCAGCAATCTAGCCCACAATCTTCTTTCTAACGTCCGCCAAAGGAAACAAAAAAACGCGCTCATCCCCCAAACTAATTGCTTAGTTTAAGGGACGAACGCGCCGTTTTACCACCCTAATTCACAAAGCCCTCACAGACTTTGCCTCACCGGTACCCATTGATACCCGGAAAGTTAACGGTTCCTACCGACCAAGCAGCGTGAACCGCTTGATAGCTATCGGGAGCTCATCTTCATGGTTCGCCGCAGACCCGTTCGCACTCACTCGGGCTCACTGCACAACGACAACGCCACTACTCTTCTCCCAGCTTTATTTATGACAGACTAGTTAGAAATTAATGATAAGTTTAGGACTACTTCTCATTTCTGTCAAGGGGAAAGTTGCTTTTTGTTATTTTCGAATTCAAAAAAAACGCAAAAAATAATACGTATTTCACGAGCATTAATATGGACAAAATACGCATCATTTGTTATCCTTTTACCAATAAGAAAGGGGGGATGATATGCCAATTCGTCCTGCAAAGCTAGAAAAAGAGGTTCTCAGTGCTGGTTTCATTCGAGTTCCCTCTCGTGGTAAGGGAGGACACAGACGTTACCAGCATCCCGATGGTCGTACAACTGAGATTCCCTTTCACGGAGGGGAATTAAAGAAGGGAACCGAAAATAAGATTAGAAAGGACGCAGGTTTAAAATAGCCTGACTTGGCATATCAAACACTATGACGGATAAATTAGTCTACCCAATCATTGCTCAAGAGAATAATGATGAAGACGGACACTATTACGTTGGCTATTCTCCTAATATTCCTGGAATGGTCACCCAGGCCGACTCACTGGTTGAATTGGCCGTTAGTGCAGAAGATGCTATTGCAACAATGTTAGATGGAAAAAAGCTCCCAGAAGTTCAAGATCCTAAAACTTGGCACCTTCAAACCAATGAGTCAACTCTATATGTATCAGTTGATATGGACGCTTGGGCCGGTAAGAGTTCCAAGAAAGTTAAACGCTCAATTACAGTGCCTGAATATCTAAATGACATGGCAAAAAAACGAAAAATAAATGTTTCACGTTTAACAACGGATGCCCTTGAAGATATTTATAACTCCGTAGGAAACTAATATAAAAGAACGTGCGCATTTTTCTCGCCATACTAAAAGACCAGCATCCTCTAACAACAGAGAATGTTGGTCTTTTTTTACCGCTGATAAAGAGTACACTCTAACGGCCTTGAAGTAAAACTAATACTGCTACTATTTAAAA
This sequence comes from Levilactobacillus cerevisiae, assembly GCF_003946245.1. Classification (GTDB taxonomy): domain Bacteria; phylum Bacillota; class Bacilli; order Lactobacillales; family Lactobacillaceae; genus Levilactobacillus; species Levilactobacillus cerevisiae. The sequence continues at coordinate 63,925 of NZ_RHNN01000006.1, read as the reverse complement.
AAATTAGCTACACACCTGTAACAACAATGCTCATTCTCATCTTTCAACCGTCAGCTAATCTGTTGTCACAATCACCTGACCAAGTGGGCGGTCATATTTCATGATGTAGGCCTGTGCTGCTTGAATCTCATCAAGTTTAAAGACCTTTGCAACAGGAATTGTCAGGTGATTATCATGAATCAACTTGAACATTTCAGTGACAATTTCATCATTGATAGCCACGCCATCAAACGCCGTAGCGTATTTTCCACCCAGGCTTTCAAAGGGATCAAAATCTTCCCAAATCCATTTGCCAGCCAGCAAGCCAACCGTTGTAAAGTAACCGCCACGTTTAACGTGGGCCAATGAATCGCCGACAACTGAAGCACCAACCATGTCCAGTAAGCCGTCATATGCTTCATCGGTTTGCAGTTTACCATCTTGATCAATCACGACATCATCTGCACCCATATCTAACAACATCTGACGGCGCTCTTCTCGTCTTGTCGTCGACGTCACTTTTAGACCCATCGCCTTTGCCAAAACTAAGGCCGCCATGCCGACACCAGTCGTGCCACCACGAACCAACAGTGTTTGCCCAGCGTGCAACTTCGTGGTCTTCAAAGCACCAAATGCGGTATAAAATGTTTCCGGATAGTTGGCAAATTCAGCCCATGAACCAGCGAAATCAACCGGATAAATAATCTTATCGGGAACCAAGGCAAACTCTTCTTCACTGCCATCAAATGCCCGACCAAAGCCACCATTCACAACCATAATTCTTTGACCCTTGGTTAACTGACTATTCTTAGAAGGCTCTGAAACCTCACCAACGGCTTCAACGCCAATAACTCTCGGAAACTTGACCGATGGCGAGCCGCCCTCACGCGTTAAAACTTCATAACGATGGACAGCAAAAGCTTTGATATTGATCACCGATTGGTCATCCGTGGCCTTAGGCATTGGCCGTTCTTCAATCTGCAAGACTTCTGGTCCACCAGCTTTATTAACAACAACTGCTCTCATAATTATCTCCTCCACAATCGATAGATTTCTTAACTATTGACGATTAAATCCAGGCCTTGAGCTAACTCCAAATCCTAAAGCACAACCACCTTACCAAAACTCAGCTGGCCCGTCCGCGTAACGCACAACAATGGCTTTCATGGTAAATTCATCCCTTCTAGTTCAACAATCCGTGGCTGCGTAAGTAATCCCGCGCCACCGTGGCGGCCTTTTCGTGCTTGACCGTCACCTTGTAATTCATCTTCTGCATGTCGGTCGTGGTGACCTTCCCCGCCAATTTATTCAGCGTGGTCCGCAGTTCTGGATGTTCCGTCAACAGCTTCTCGGTCATCAACGGTGCGCCTTGGTACGGTGGGAAGAAGTGCTTGTCGTCCTTCAACACAACGAGATGGTATTCCTGCACTTCGGGGTCAGTGGTATAGCCGTCGACCAGGTTAACCTTGCCGTTCGCAATCGCCTTGTAGCGGATCGACGGCTCCATGGTTTTCACGCTGGCAAATTTCAAGCCGTAAGCCTTGCTCAGCCCGGGATAGCCGTCCTTTAACTGGTGGAAATCGGGATCAAAGCCCGCGTGCACCTTGTCTTCGACCGCCACCAAATCAGAGACCGTCTTCAGCTGGTATTTCTTGGCAAACTGCTTGGTCACCGCCAGGTCATAGCCATTTTGATACTGCATTGGCTTCAGGTAAGCCATTTGATACTGCGACTTGAGCGCGTTCTTGGCCACCTGATAGGTCTTCGCCGGATTATGACTCGCCGACTTCTCCCCCTTAACCAGGGACTCCAGCACGGTGCCCGTAAACTCGGGATAAATGTCGATGGACCCCGACTGCAGCGCCTTAAACAGGAACGACGTCGCCCCAAAATTGGCCTTCGTGGTCACCTGCATGTTCGGGTGATCGTGTTCAATCAAATCCTTGTACATATTAATCAAGATTTCCGGTTCACTGCCGAGCTTGCCCGCAATCGTAATCGTGGTCTGCGGGTTCGCCAATTTCCGATACCCAGCAAAGCCACCAATCAGGACCACCAGGGTCAGGAGAACGATCCCAGCCTTTTTAAATGAGAGCTTGCCCAGCCAATCGATGGCCGCACCAAAGACCAGCGCCAAAATCGCCGACAAGACGGCCCCGATAATCAGGAGCGCATTGTTGTTGGTTTCAATCCCCAACAGGATGTAGGTCCCTAAGCCGCCGGCACCAATCAAGGCCGCCAGTGTGGCCGTCCCAATAATCATGACCGTCGCAATCCGAATCCCAGAAATAATCATCGGTAGCGCTAAGGGCAGCTCGATCCGAAAGAGTTTCATCCGCCGAGACAGGCCAAACGCCGTCGCCGCTTCCTCCAGGTTCGGATCAATCGTAGTCAATCCGGAATAGGTATTTTGAAAGATTGGCATCACCGCGTAAATGACCAGCGCAATAATTGAGGGAATCGTGCCAATCCCAACGATGGGAATCAGAATCCCCAGCAACGCCAGGCTTGGAATCGTCTGGAGGATACTGGTAATCTGGAGCATGACCTTGGCCCACCGTTCGTGGTGCATCAACAATATGGCGAGTGGGATGGCAATCAACGCCGCAATCAACAGGGAGATCAAGGACAGACTAATATGTTGGCCGATGGCATGCAAAATGTCGCCGCCCTGCGTTTTCAAGATATGCATGATTTGTGCCAACTAGTCCGCCTCCTTGTTTGCTAAATAATCGAGTAAATCCGGTGTTCCCAGCTGTCGGGCACCCTGATCCGTTGCCACGACCACCGTTGACTGTGTCTTTAAGGCTGCGGCCAGGTCACTCACTGAAGCCGTCGCCGTTAAGGTTGGTGTCGCTGTAGACGCCTCGCCATACCCCTTCGTCAACAGGTCCTGGACCGTCGTTGGCCGCGGTGCATGCTCATTTTCAAAGAAGCCCTGCACAAAATCGTTGGCGGGATGCTGCATGATGTCAGTGCCCGTTCCGATTTGTTGGATGTGGCCCAGCCGCATGACCGCGATGTGCTGGCCTAAGCGGAGCGCCTCGTGCATGTCGTGGGTGACGAAAACAAAGGTCATGTTCAATTCATGATGTAGCTGTAAAACCAGGTCCTGCAGCTGTTTTCGCGAAATGGGGTCCAACGCGCTGAACGGTTCGTCCATCAAAATCACCTTGGGTTTAATGGCCAAGGCCCGGATGATGCCGACCCGCTGCTGCTCGCCCCCAGAGAGTTCGCTGGGCATCCGGGTCGCGTACGTGTCGGGATCGAGGTCCACCTGCTGCAGGAGGGCCCGGGCCCGTTCAACTCGCTGCTTCCGCGGCCACCCAAGGGACTCCGCCTGGATCGCAATGTTATCTTGAATGTTGAGATTAGGGAAGAGTGCAATATTTTGCAGCACGTACCCCATTTGTTGACGTAATTGTTTGATATCGTAATCAATAATCCGCTTATCATCAAAGTAAATGTTACCGCCAGTCGGTTCAATCAACCGGTTGAGCATTTTCAGTGTCGTCGTTTTCCCGCTGCCGCTGGGTCCCACCAACACAAAAAAATCCCCCGTCGGAATGGTCAAGTTCAAGTCGTCCAAGGCTTGATTGCCGGCATAACGCTTGGTAACGTTCTTAAATTCTATCATGACTTCCTCCAACTCATTATTTTCTTAAATTGTCCGTTGTGTCCGCCGCAGGGATGGTGAAAATGAGACCGGATCGCTGTGGGCGGACGCCTGAAGCCGAAAGGCGGTCTTCAGGCTTACTTTGAGCCTCTTTCGAGTCTCAAAGATACCAATTCTCTAAGCGCCAAAGCCCGTCGCTAAGAGAATTCCCACGGCTTGGCTCATTTTCACCATCCCTGCGGCTAACGTTTGTTTAACCCAATCATGATGGCCTCATCTACTTAGTCATCAGTTGGTTCTGACTGGCGTAATGCCGTCATCGAAATTGGCTGCAAATTGGTTCCTGTTGTCCGTATTTTGCGCAATCCGTTCCCGGCGGCGGGTTCAAGGTGCCCTGCTGTGGGGCACGGCTCCAGCCTGAGAAACGGTCTTCCGCCTCGCCTTGAAGCCTCAAGAACCACGAGTCTCCAAGGTCGTCCCATGCTCTAGGCTGAGAAACACTCAGCAAAGACCATCGACACAGCTGGGCACCTTGACCCGCCTCTGGTCACTCACATTGACGCCTCAATGTCGTACAGTTCGTGACAAGTTAATCACCATTTTAACGGCCACAACACTACAGCCGATAATCTCACTTAATAAACACAGTCAGCTGTGACATTCTAAAAAACAGATTCAGGTCACAGAAATCTGTTTTTGTTTCTTAAAAAAGCAACAACCCTGAACCCGTTTCTGTGACTCAAATGTCATGAGTCGTCAACTCTACATTGTTGAAACGTGCGCCAAGAGGCAGCTGGCTCCACTTAAAACTGATAGCCGAACAATCCAAACCCGGGATTCTTCGGCTATCAGCCTTAATGCTCACCAGCTAACCGCCCCTTGGCCCACTCTTTCAGTATCGTAAAGTCAATTATACTAATCTTCGCCGAGAATCCTAAACAAACGGCTTACAAATTTTCTAATGCCATGCCGTCTACTTTACACGTACGAACAGCGACTGTTAATATTGAAACGAAAGACTTTTGACCCGAAAAACTTAGAAAATAAGGTGTTCACCATGCCAGACGAAATTGATCTTGCCATCATCAAACAGCTTAACCGGGACGCTCGCATCAAGGTCAGCCACTTGGCCCAGCTGGTTCACCTCACCGCGCCCGCCGTCGCTGCTCGGATTCAACGGCTCGAGGATGCCGGTATCATTACCCGCTACACCGTGGAAGTCGACCTCGACAAACTGGGGTTTCCGCGACAAGTCTTCATCCAGGTCGCCGTTCAAGACCGGCAACACGCCGCCTACCTTGCCCTGGTCAAGCGCCACCACAACGATTTTCGCCATCACTACCGCACGACCGGCCAATTTGACTACCTCCTTGAGGGCGCCTTCCAGGACCGTCACGTGCTCACTAGCTTTCTCCAAACGCTGGGCACGTTGGCCACCTATGAGGTCATCGACGTGATTGACGATATTTAACCGCTGATTCCTAGCGAAAGCACCCCGTTCGACGAGCCACATTGGTTAGCCGACTTAACTGGTCAGGCCCGGCACCAACCAACTTCCCCCACTTTTTTACGCCAGTTTCTTGACCCCTCCCGCCAAAAGTGCTGTAATCAATTTAGGCACAATAGTTTCTTTCCTTAATCAGTCATAGTATCAGGATATACACTAAATCTAAGGTGGAATAAATTATGGATGAAGTAGTCCAAGCACTAAGCGATATTATCAAATTAAATACGGTCAACGGCCACGAAAAACTGGTTGCCGATTACCTGGCCAAACTCCTCAAGCAACACGGCATTGACAGTAAGCTCATTGCCTACGAACCCGACCGTGTCAGCCTGGTCGCCGAAATTGGTGACGGCAACGGCCCCGTTGTTGGTTTTGATGGTCACGAAGACATTGTCGCACTCGGCGATGCTGCTAAATGGCAAGTTGACGCCCTTTCCGCGACCATCAAAGACAACAACATGATTGGCCGGGGCACCTCTGACATGAAGTCTGGCTTGATGGCCGGCGTCTTTGCCTTGATCAATTTGAAAGAACAAGCCGTTCCCTTACATGGGACGTTGCGTTTCATGGCAACGGTCGGCGAAGAATACGGCCAATACGGCGCCAAGCAACTCGGTGAAGCCGGCTATGCCAATGATCTCGACGCCTTAATCGTCGGCGAACCCAGCGGTGCCCACAAACAACTCTTGTTACAAAAGCCAATCCAGGCCATGCTTCAAAGCGACGAGGCGGGCGCAGAAGCCCTGTTGGCCGCTAACCAGACCAACGAGCAACACTTCATTGAACTGGCGCACAAGGGCTCTCTGACCTACACCGTCCACTCCAAGGGCGTCGCGGCGCACAGCTCCATGCCTGAAATCGGCAAGAACGCCATCACTCCACTGATTACCTTCTACCAAAAGGAAGAAGACTACTTCGCCAGCATCAAGAATTACCGCAACCCCGTCTTGGGTCCCGTAACCCCCGTCGTAACGGTCATTAAGGGTGGCGAGCAAATTAACACCGTGCCCGCCAGCGCCGATTTATCCGTCAAAATTCGGACCATCCCCGAACTGCCCAACGCCGACATCACCGCGGCTATCCAGAAAATCATTGCCGACCTAAACGCCCAGGGTGCCGAGCTCAGCTTAGACATCCTCAGCGACTTGCGGCCCATGCACACCATGGCAGACGCCAAATTGGTCACCACGGCCAAGGAGATTGGCGAGGACGTCCTGCAACAGAAACTGCCACTGATTGGCGTTCCCGGCGGCACCGATGCTTCCTCCTTCCTGGCGTTCAACCCGAACATCGACGTCATCGTCTTTGGCCCCGGGAACATCACCGCTCACCAAGTCAACGAGTACGTCGACCTGGACATGTACCACCGGTTTATCACGATTTACGAACGGTTGATTACGTCATTGTTGAAATAAGGTGGTGTAACTCCACCTGCGGCTGCCAGAGATTCCGGCTGCTATGGGGACCGCCTGCGGCCTGGGGAACGGTCCTCCGGCTCGGTTTGAAGCCTGTCCAAAACCGCCAGTCTCCAAACACGTCCCACGCCGTAACCTGAGAAAATCGCTCAGCTAACACCGTCGACACAGCTGCCTCCACCTCTGGCCTCCTCCGTTTACGATTGTTTTTCACCATAATATTACGGTGCTCATCGCTGGATTGACGGCGTTCGTCCGCGATAGTTGGTCACAGCCTAAATTTGGCTCGCGGTAAGCCGGCAGCCATAACCACTGTAACTGACAACCGCTGAAGCATCACAAAAACAAACGAAAAGGCCGCTTCCCCCAAAAGGGAAGCGGCCTTTTCAGCCTCATCACAACCCACCCATCACGCCGGGCGCCCGGTCGCGCTGGTTTCGCACCCATGATCGAAGTGCGAAATTAGTCGTCCATGACGACCTTTACGGCGTTATGGCGTACCCGCGACATTCCGTGTTGACCGGTAGTGGCAAGTGGTCCGTGAATCAGTTATTGGGGGGCGTTGGCCAGGGCCCACGTAATAGTTCCCTGGTAACGTCCGGTCATGGCAGCGCCGTGCACCCTTAGCAGAACACCCGTATCTGGCTGCCAAACACCAGCGACGTCGTACAACCCATCATCGACGCTATCGTCCGTCACGTGTGAAACCACAGGTGTCGGATTGGCCCCAAGGGGGATTGTCTGGTATTTGGTCACGTACACGGGTTGACCGGCCAGTTGGTGGCCGTCCGGTGTGGTGAACGGTGTTGCTTGCGCGAGCAACGTCCACTCTTCACCAGTTCCGCGCGTATCCTGAACAGCTAACTGCCAATCATTGGTGCGTTTAACCAGCTGACTACTGCCCGTTAACTGGGTCTCCTGAAAGCGCTGATCAGCCGAGATCGTCGCAAATTGGAGCGTGCCGGCCACCGTTATGGGGACAGTCACCGGTCGTGACGCATCGCCCAATACCGTAATGGCGACTAAACTCAGCTGATTCGTGCCGGCCTGAAGTTGGTCAGCGGTCAACGATAGGTTAAAGGTCCCATCCGCAGCGACGGGGACACTCGCGATGCGGCGGCCATTTAAGGTCGGCAACACAATTGTCGTGGGGGGTATCTCTGCGGTGGTACTTACCGTAACGTTCCCCGTTACGGTCGTGCTTGCCCCTGGTTTCAAATGGACTGAATCAAGACTAGTGACCTTAAGTTCCACGTCGGTCCCCGGATTGATGATGAATTCGGGGGTGTCCGCGGAGGTGACCCGGGCTGTGGAAGTAAACGCACTGGTCGCGGCGGAGACCGTGGTCGTGTGCGCAACCTGACCCGCATGCCCGGTGAGCGTGATTGTTGCACCGGCGTTCTCGGCATCTAATTCACTGGTTAGACGCACGGATAGGTGGCCATCTTTCACGTCGGTGGAAGCAATTGTTTGTGATGGCCGTTTTGCATTCTGGTAAGTAATCTTCCCGCCCGTCACGTCAAAGTTCTCGGGGAGCTTGAGGTTTGCCCGGATGTCCGACCACGGTTGCCGGCCCTGATGATACGTGAGCTGGTAAGCGAGTTGGAGCTGGTCACCCTGTAACACCTGGTCGCCGGTCTTGATCAAGCGGTGTCGGGTCAAGTCGGTCAATTCCACCCGACTATCCGCATCAATCAATCCCGGAATGTTTTCCAACACGACCAGATTGTTGCCAGAACGGCCTTCCGTCGCTGAGGTGAATCCCCAGCGAACCTTATTCGTGTGAAACGGGTCAATTCTTGCCGGCATAATGCGCACGGTCCTGCTAACACCCGATAGCTGCTCATCCGTTTGGGGATCACGGTCATTGAACGCGTAGGTCATCATTTCCGCCTTAGCTTCCCACTTGAGTGTCAAATGGTGCCACTGACCGTTCGCCAGAAAGTTGGGAGCGTTAACGTTGGAAATGAGACCGTCGTGGATCATGGAATAGTAATAGTCATTCCCACTGAAAAGGCCATTCCAGAAACCATAATCCGTAAAATGTTGGACGTAAGTTGTTGGCAACGCCGGGAAGTTTGAGGCAATGTGCACCGCTGGATAGCTGGTATCAAAGGCGTTGGCCTTTCCTGCCGGTTCCTTAGCTGTTTCATTATTGAAATGCGTGTCAAATTCTAGCGCCCAACTGTTTTGAATCGCCGTCCTGGGAAATTTGGCGGTAGCGCCTTGCCGGGGGTCGTTGTCGACTGCCCAGACTCCCAGCGTTTCGCCGGGAATCTGGCCACCCTTACCAGCTTGCGGCATGGCGGCTAGTCCGCGCTCGTCGTTTTGGAGGACGAACGCTAGACCTTCCGCCGCCTGTGCATCCTGGTCACCCAGGTAGAGCCACATGGACAGCGTCTGATTCTGATTCAACGCCAGGTACCCGGCATCGGTCGACCACAACGCACCAAACTGGTTGGCGTCCTTTGTCAACACTGCCACCTGTGTTCCCGGCGTTTCTGGATTTGTGCCATTGACCACGGTCGCTGAGCTCTTATTAGTCGTCTCCGTTGTGATAAACGGATTCGTTTGGTTGATCAGAATCCCTTGTGGCGCACGACTTAGCGCGTCAGTGTAGTCATCATCTGCACGGGCAACTCCCGCGCGACTCCCCAAACAAACGGCTAGTAGAATCAAGCCAGCGCTCAACCACCGTTTGAACAACTGTCATCCCTCCTATTTTGCTGATTTTTGATGACGATTGCGATAGAGCAGGTAGCCAATGACGGCTAAGAGCAATGCAATCAACAGGCCTAATACGGCGTAAAGCCAGTAGTTAGGCTGCTTGGCGGGCGTCAAGACGGTCTTGTTCAACCGCTTGACGGTCCGGTTGGCAATGGTGAAGTTACGGGTAAATTGCCAATTTTGCCCGCCAGCCTGAGCCGTGAGATGCAGGGTGTATTGCCCTGCAGGTAGGTTCTGGTTGCCCCACGGAAGACCGAAGTTAAAGTTACTGTTGGGCGCCATCCCCAGCCCACTCTGTTGTTGACGCAAGAGGGTCTGCGTCTGGCCAACCTTGGTGACTTGCGCATTAATCTTCAATTTCTGCATAATGCCAGGCTCCGGGTTTTGCAGGTTAGCCGTCACGTAGTTGCGCCGGTTGATCTGCCCCGCTTGGATCTGATGAAGCACTAGGCTCGGTGCCACGGTCTGGCGACTCTCTTGGAGCTCCAGTCCAATGGCGTAGGCGAACGCGTTTTTCACTGTAAAACGGGCGGTAGCTTTCTTCGTCTTGCCGGGCACTTGTTCAACATACACACCACCGAGAATCATTCCCCGGAGTTTCTTTGCAGGCATAGTATAGGTGAGTGTGACCTGTTTCTGGGCATTCGCGGCAACCGTTACCTTTTGGTCAGACGCCTTCGTGAAGATATCTTTGGTACCCACCTTCAATGATTTGTCTAGCTTCGGCTTCAGCTGACTGTAATCAATCACCCCGTTGTCGTTCGTCACGGCCTGATTCACACTAACGTTAAATGATTGCTGGCGGTTGCTGGTATTTCTGATGTCAATCGTTAGGTGTTGTTGCGCGCCTGGATGCGTCAAGAGGTCAAAGTAGCCGACCTTTTTACTCAACTGGTTGCTTGGTAACAGCGCTTTAACGGTATAGCCCACGGAATCCGCGGCGGCCGTCGGTACTTGGCCGGCCAACGACAACATGGCCAGTCCCATAGCAAGCAAAATTTTAAATCCCCGATTCATCACTGACTCCCCCCATCAGTCATCAGAATAACAAATTTAAGCAACGATCATTGTGGTGTCTCGCTCAGCTGCCAAGTCAACGTTGAGGTGTAATCCCCACCAAGTTGCCCAGCGGGAACGCTTAAGCTGATTTTGTTTGGCACATACGTGGCGTCCCAAACACCTAAGCCACCCTTAGCTGGCGCAGACAAAACAATCTGATTGGCACTCCCACCGTCAAGTGGGGTGCTAGAAGCCGTTGGTACGGCTGAAGGGTTACCCGTGTTCGCCGCAGCGACCGTGGAGTCACCCAAGGATAAGACCGCACCTTCCAGTGTGTCACCAGTCGTATCCGTGAATGGCGTGTTCTTGAGCTGAATTGACCAGCCAGTTGGTACCCCAGGGTTGGATACCTCTAGTGGATTGTCGGCACTGACGCCAACGTAACTGCCGTTGGTCTTGCCGTTAGGTGCTGGGTTGCTCCCAAAACTAATGTTAGGTGCGGAATCCATTGAAACCGCGGCGTTGGGATCAGTGGTGAAGTCCGCTGAAGTCGTCGTATTTTCCGTTGTGGTTGCGGAAGAACTACTACTACTGCTGCTCGTAGCGGTCGTTGCCGCTGCAGCTGGAAGCGCACTTGCAAAACCAACTCCGAGGCCTAAAACTGCTAAGCTACTCAGCAGTGAAACTTTTAATCTGCGAGTCATCATACTCACTCCTCTAAAATTTAGTCCCACAATCTACACGCGTTCGGGTGATCAGCCCCAGCTGACAAACATACCAGCCGGTCGCTGACACCCAGTGACCCGTTGTTTTTCAAACGTATCGACGCGTAAAATGCAGTCTCGTGATTACCAGTTTTAGAGTAAACGAATAGCTCCGGTAATGGTTGAGCCACCCGTAAGCTAACCAACGAACTTGTTCCGTGCCGGCCACTTGGTCCGCCGACGGTCTTACTAAGTAAATCCTTAAGTAGCCTATCGCTTGATTCAGTAATGATGATAACCGCTCTCACACAAAAAGACCAGCTTTTCGCCGGCCTTTCGTACCTAGACATTTAATGGTGAAAGTCCCCCACCGTTAGCGCTAGGAGACCATTTAACCACTCACGGGTCGCGTCATCCGGCGTGCCGGTAATCTGAAAGCCCAACGGCGAAAACAGGGCATCGACCGCCGACCACTGCACCTGGCCGTCACGGAAGAAGCTCTGGGTCAACCGTTCACGCTGTTCAGCAGTGATTGGGGTGGCCATCACGGTTAGTAAGTTCACGGCCAATTGGTCAGCGACCAACGCCGCATAAGCCGTGGCCGTCAGGGGCTTCACGATTTGCCGGGGGGTGGCTAAGGGCACGACTGGTCCTTCACGCAACAGGAGTTTTTGCCAGCGCATGATTTGACCTAACAGGAGACCGTAGAATTGCCACGGCACCTGATTGCCGATGCGCTTCAGCGTGGTTGCCGTGATGGCGGCCACGTCCCACTGCGCCTGTTGCTCGCCTTGAGCCACCGCCGTTGTCAGCCACTCGCTGAAGAAGCGTTGCACCGTGGCGTCAACCACCGGCGGCAACTTGCTTCCCTGCACCAGGTGGTAGCGGCCGAGGAGAAAGTCGGTGACTTGGTCCCAGTCGATCACGTTGCCGGCCTGTTGTTGCTTGCGGCGTTTTAGTTGGCGTAATTGTTTTAGGCGGCTCGATTTGCCGTAGTTCCCTGGACGACTCATATCTTTTTTGCTCCTTCTTTTTGGGGTTTCATTTTTGTTCGGTGCGTTAAGTCAAAAGCAGTGCTGACTGGCCGCCTGCGGCTTCCAGGTACTGCGCCTGCTGTGGGGCCGGTTCCAGCCGGAGGGGCGGGCTTCCACCTCAACTTTGAGCCGCGAAGTGCTTGCGTCTCAAAGGTTGTCCCAGGCTGTAAGGCCGAGAAGTCCGCTCGGTCTAACACCCTCGACACAGCTGGCTCCGTACCTGGCTTCCTCCGGCTCTTGGTTGTGCGTTGATGGTCACACGGCTGGTGAAACCCCAAACCAGGAGCTGGCGATAGGCGTCGCTGGTGGCGGCTAAGTGTTGCTAGCAACTGGCGTGGAACGCTTACCCATTATTTAATCGTTTATGAAATCGATTGTGGTGGCTTGGTTACCTCTTGGCCGACCGTTGACCTGATTTCCTTATCATAACGCAAATTGTGGTCGATTTGAACGGTCTCGGGGATTTAGCGCGACAAAATTAGTGGTCTGACAACAGAGATTCAATCCACAAAATTAGTGGTTAATTGTCACCTGCGGCTGCCAGAGATTCCGGCTACTGTGGGGAACGCCTGCGATTTAAGTTTCAACCTTTTAGGCCATGCAAAAAGGCCCAGTTCAAGGTACGAACCAGGCCCAACAATCTTGATTATCTATTTAAGTGAAAAAATGGGACAGCCTTGTGGCCCGCCGGAGACAGCCAGGTACAGAACCAGCTGTGTCGGTGTCCTTAGACCGAGCGGTTTTCTCGGCCTTAGGACACGGGACGACCTTGGAAACTCGCGAACTTTAGCGAGGTTTCAAGGCGAGCCTGCAGACCGCACTTTGGCTGCAGGCGGGCCCCACAGCAGGTGCCACACCTGGAAGCCGCAGGTGGATGCAGGTGGCGTACCTGGCTGTCGCAGGCACCCCCACAAACCCAGGACTATTTTTTAGCGGCGGCTTCGCGGGGCTGGTACTTCTTGAAGTAGATCACCGTCATGATGGCCAGGAAGACGACCCCCACCAGAATGGAGACCCGCGTCTCTGGATTTAAGAACATGAAGATCAAGGTAACCGCCAAGAAAGCCAGCGTGACGTAGTTGGACCACGGTGAAAATGGCATCTTGAACGGATGCGTGGCCATTTCTTTGGGATTTTGCTTACGGAACGCGATTTCACTGATGAGAATCACGAACCACGGCACCATCCCGGGCAGCACACTGGAACTGTAAACCATGACGAAAATTTGGCTGGCGTCCTTGAAGAACATCGGCAAGACCACGTTTAACACGATCCCAATCGCAATCCCGACTGAGATGGCGATGACGGAGTAAAATGGCACCCCGTGACGGTTGAGCAACGTGACTTTCCGCGGCAGTTGGCCCTTGTCAGCCAGCGTAAACGCCATCCGACTGGCACTGTAAATCCCAGAGTTGGAACCGGACAATGCGGCCGTGACCACCACGAAGTTGATGATGGATGCCGCTGCCGTGATCCCAATCTTCGCAAACGTTTGAACGAACGGCGACCCAATTTGGTTCAATTGGTCCCAAGGGTAAATGGCCACGATAACAAAGATGGCGCCCACGTAGAAAATCAGAATCCGGGCAACCGTCGAGCGAATGGCGGCCACCAGCGTGTGTTGCGGATTCTCGGCTTCACCAGCCGTGACCCCAATCAACTCAATTCCCTGATAGGACGCGAGCACGATGGCCAGCGCGTAAATGAACCCTTTGGCGCCACCGGTAAAGAAGCCGCCGTGCGTCCAGAGATTACTGATTCCGACGGCGTGACCGCCATTGCCAAAGCCAAACAGAATGACGCCCAGCCCGGCAATGATCATCAGAACGATCGTCACCACTTTGATCAGGGCAAACCAGAATTCGAGTTCCCCGAACATTTTCACGGAAATCAGGTTGGCGATACACAGGAAGGTAATCGCCACCAGCCCGGGAATCCAGTCCGGTAGGTTCGGCCACCAGAAACGGAAATACCCACCCAGGGCAATCATTTCACTCATGCCGACCACAATGAATTGGAAGATGTTACTCCAAGCCGTCAAGAAGCCAAAGACGGGATGCATGTATTCAGAAGCGAACGTTGAAAATGAGCCGGTGGTTGGGTGAACGTACAGCATTTCGCCCAGCGCCCGCATAATTAAGTATAAAAAAATGCCAGAAATAATGTACGCAATGAGGACGGAAGGACCCGTCCACTTGATGGTGGAACCAGACCCCATAAATAATCCAACGCCGATTGTACCGCCCAACGCAATCATCTGCATTTGACGGGCACTTAGTTTTCTCTGCAATCTAATTCCTTCTTTCTATACGTATGATCACGCTTGGTCCTGGTTAAACTCGTGTTTTTTTGCGCCTCCGGGCGGGTGAAAATGAGACCGGATCGCTGTGGGCGGCCGCCCGGAGCCGAAGGTCGGTCTCCAGGCTTACTTTGAGCCACTGAGAATCGTGTCTCAAAGATACCAGTTCCCTAAGTGGCTTTGCCACCAAGGGAACTCCCACGGCTTGGCTCATTTTCACCCGCCCTGCGGCTTACACTGGTTTAACCCGTGCGCAAGCGTTTCATCTAATGAACGATAATGTCGTTACTATCTGCCACCTTGTGAACAAGTATGGCATTGGTTAACTCACACAAACATGTATGATTAAAAGTTCATGAGGAAAGGTTACCTGATTTGGGTCCTTTTCGCAATCTTTTTTTATACAAATATTACGTATGTTTACGAATTCTAAGTTTCAGTATGCCGCAAATCGGGACTTGTTTCAATCTGACCCGTATACAAAAAAGGCCGCTAACGGCGGTATACCGGTAACGGTCTTCGCGAAACTTTTTACAAAACCTTCTCATAAACGAAGCAAACGTCGTCTGGATGGTAGACCCCGACAATTTGTCCCGCCTTCACGAACCCAAATTTTTCAATTAAGTGTTGCATCTTGGCGTTGTCCCGGTGCGTGTCGATCCGGATGGTTTCAGCGTCTGGATGGTTCTTGGCGATGTAGTCGAACAGGTCGCGGAACAGTTGTGAGGCGTAGCCCTTCCCCTGATGATGGGAGAAGATGGCTACCCGGTGGACCGTCACGTACTTATCGGTATCCTTCTGCCAAGCGCCTTCCAGGGTGTCATAGGCGTGGTCCGGTGCTTCAATCACAGCAGCAACGCCCAACGTTTCGTGGTCATCACTGTTGTAAATCACTGCCCGGCCGTCTTCGATATCCCCTTTGATCACGTTGCGGTTCGGGTATTCGTTTTGCCATTGGTCGATGCCGGCGTCAGCGAGTTGTTGCTTGCCGTCTTCGATGATGTCACAAACTAGGTCTAATTCTTCAATCTTTGCTTTCCGTAAATACATGGTGGTCTCACCTCATCTTAAATTTTATCTTACATTGTTTTTGGTACTGGTTATACGGTCTAGGGCAGCGCCTTACCGGGCGGCGGAAATAAACCGGAACGCTGTGGGCGGGCGCCTGAAGCCAAAAGGCGGTCTTCAGGCTTACTTTGAGCCTCTTAGCCCGAGTCTCAAAGATACCAATTCCCTAACCGGCAAAGCCCGCCGCTAAGGGAATTCCCACGGCTGAGTTTATTTCCGCCGCCCTCACGGCTTACGTGGGTGGTAACCCCACAATGGTACGTTACCTTTAATCTGGTTGCGTCCAGCCACGTGCATTTAACGTGGACGTTCTGACCAACTATGTATCTTATGCGGTCAATCTCACCGGCTGAAATCGCCTGTGGCCAACTCTCTGACAGGCCCCAGTGACGTGGCCGCCCAGGGCTTCCGGGCTATGCCAATCTGCTGGCAAAACCACAATCAAGAGCCGGAGGAAGCCAGGTCGCAGCCAGCTGTGTCGAGGCTGTTAGACCGAGCGAATTTCTCGGCCTTACAGCCTGGGACAACCTTTGAGACGCAAGAACTTCGCGGCTCAAAGTTGAGGTGGAAGCCCGCCCTCCGGCTGGAACCGGCCCCACAGCAGGCGGAGCACCTGGAAGCCGCAGGCGGCCAATCATCCACAATCCGCCCTAAAACAGCAGTTAAGCCAAAGTGCTGTTAAAGACCTGGGCGGCCAAAGCGTCGACGCGGGCCAGATCGGCATCGTCCGGATCCTGGTCGATCTTGACCGAATCCGCCACCTGCTCACCATTACTGGAATTCAGCTGGATGGTCAGGTAGTCCACGGCGCGGCCGAAGTGGATGTGTTTCTTGGAGCTGGAACCCAGGACAGCGAATTTGGTGCGCGCCAAATCGACTTCCTTCAAGTCCGCAAAGAAGTCCTGCGCCTCGTCTGGCAACTCGCCATCGTGGAAGGTGTAGCTCACCACAATGATGGCGTCGTTGGCGGCTAAATCAAAGGCGTTCACCTGAGAAATCTCCGTAATAACTGTTTGGGCTTTGGAAGCCAGTTGCGCTTGTAAATGCCCCGCAATGGCGCGATTTCGGCCAGATTGACTGGCAAATATAATCTGAATTGATGGTGTCATAAGTTAGCTTTCTCCTCAATCAATTTCAACTAGCCGCGTCACGAAGCGATTTGACGCCACTAGAAACTGCTAAGCATTATAGCCCTTTTTCGCGAATTTCCCTAGTAAAAAGCAACCGTTTGGGAGAACTTTTTTCTGGGCCCGATTTACAATTGAAGTGCAACAGTAATTAAGGGTAAACAAATAGGCCTGGAGACCTATACTTTTAAGCGACCAGACCAAAAAGAAAGAGGTATCTCCATGACCCAGTCAAATTTTACCACTACTGTTAATTACCAACAACTATCTGCCGAAGAACGTGGCTCTAACGAGAGTCTCAATGGGCTCCTTCGTGAGTTCATTCCCAAAGGCATCTCCCTTGAGAACTACGACTTGACAACGATTCAAGCTGTTCAGAACGCACGCAACCATCGCTTACACAAATCCCTGGGCTATGCTAGCGCCGCCCAGGTCTTCCAGGACATATCCTATTCTGTTTACGCTTCATCAGCCTATGTTGCATTTGGTTTGATAGGTAGGTGAAATGATGATCCTAGAATCGATTGTGCCCAATTATCAGTTTTGCACAATTAAATAAAATAAGGTATGCTGATTCTGGAATATCTGTCACCAATAACTTTACGAGGAGAATTCACCATGAAGAAAGCAATTGCTTGGTCACTAATATTGGGGGCCGCTATCAGCGGCATGGCAATAGCTCAGCGACCCCAGGATGCGCATGCAAGCTCTACGCTTGTTAAGATAGTCTCGCTGGACTCAACTGCCTACTACACTAAGAGTAAAAGATCCGCATATGTATGGAATAAAAATCATACACGAAAAATGCACAATTTAAAAAATTATCCCAAAACAACCTGGTATGCCACTGGTAAATATTCTATGAAATCTACCACCCATCGTGGTGTCTATTTGCAGATTTCAAATGGAAGCGGCAAAGCTAAGGGATACGTATGGTCAGGCTATATGAAAAAAGGCGTCAATCCAGCATATCCACAAGGCACTATCGTCGGCCCTACTGGAGTGGCAATGAGCACTTACAATGTTGATAATAAATTAAATCGACAACTATTAAGTTTGTTCCCCGGTAGTATTCCAGACAAGACATTGCAAAAGTTTGCGAACTTGGGTTACATTTATCACAATATTGGCGACGGATTCTACAACTATGGTCATCTCATGATTGGAGATGAGATTGACAGTGAGGTTGGCCTAAGTAGTCAGACTTTGATTGCCGATAAAGGTATTAATTTTAAAACATTTGAAAAAATTCAAATTGCGAAAATTTTAGAATTCAGAGGTAAGACCTTTTCTGACTTTAAGGACTACCGAATTGGCGCATATGCTTTCCCAGCCCATAGTAAATATTATGGTGAACTTTCAATCATTATGTTACCGCCCAAATGAGGGTATTAAAAAGACATGCTCAAATGCATGCCTTTTTATTACCCTCGAAATTATTGGTTACCCAAGTAACTTCTTATCAAATTTAAAAATTTTATTTGCCTTCGTTTTATCATGATCGTTAACATCGTGATAAGCAATATTGATCTGTAAATCTCCACCCAGTTGGATGCCTTCGGTTTCTATTTTCCATGGAGTCCGCCACTCCGAATTACTCAAGAAGACGGTAGAAGAACTTGTTTTATTGCCCAAATAAAACTTAGAAACAGATGGCGTGGCTCCAGGGGCCCCACTGGAAACATAAATTGCATTTCCATCAGACAACTCAAATCCTTGAATTGATGAGTGACCTAATTGATTCGTGAAATTTGGAATATGAAAAGCACCTTGCTTCTTCACTTTGCTGAGATCAACATGCCCATGAGAGCTGTCTACCTCGTCCATTTTTCCACTTAACATTGCCAGGTCGTAAAGTGCAAAATGCATTGTGCCACTTGTATCTAGTCCAGCAGTCAGCAGCTTTGTCTTACTGTAATTAATAGCACCCTCGACTCGTTTCATTTTAAATGAACCGACATCAGTGGCATAATTAAGATGTGATAGACGTGTAATGCTCGTATTATCGTCGTACTCTACTCCATTAACGAATTTTACACGACCCAACTGCGTATCCCAAAATTCAGTGCCATTTTTGACACCTTTTAAATCTCGCAACCAACTAGGAATATTTAAGCATTTTGACCATCGTTCTCTGGCCGCACGTCGTCGAGCGCAAGCCCAACGGAAGATGAATGACGTCGCACTTGAGCTGGTGGATGCGGCGCTATCTGCCGGAATTAAAGCACGTTACGTTCTGTTTGACAGCTGGTATACGTCCCCACACATGTTTGCTGAATTGTTAAAACGTGGTCGGTATGGCATTGGTATGTTGAAAAAGTCTAAGAAGGTTTACTTTCGATACCGTGGGCGTCAAATGGACGTCAAGACCTTGTATGACCAGCTTCGTCGAAGTAAGTGGCCGACCAAAGAGCACTATCTGTATAGCCCAATCGTCATGTTTGACGTCGCTGGTCAGGTGATGCCAGTTAAGCTAGTTTTCGTTACGAAGAAGGGAACGGCTAACGATTATCTGGTCTTAGGAACCACCCAAACTGGACTGCACCCACAAGAAATCATTCAAATGTATGCTCGTCGCTGGCAGATTGAAGGCTATTTCAAAGTGGCTAAACAGTATCTCCAGTTTGATCAGACACAAATTCAAAGCTACGACGGGCTTTGCGGTCACATAGCTGTGGTCTTAATGGGCTATGATATTTTGGCATTAGCTCAAAGAGAAAACCTAGATGATCGAACTTACGGCGATTTATTTTACGAGTACAGTCGACCCTTACCGGACATAAAATTTATCAATGCGTTAAACTGGCTGATGAAAACCTTAACTGGTATAGGTAAAAAGCTTGATATGAACGAGGAAGTTCTCAGTGTTGTTTTCGATGAATTTATAAAAGCCTTACCTAATAATCTGACCAGATTATTAGGTAAGGCTCGATGATGCCAAATGACTAAATTTACTAACTCCAGTCTAAGCGTCCCAAGGGCTGAAGGCTATTTGAGTACTTTCAACCTTTAGAAACAATACCTGAACTCTAATCAATTGTAGCTGTCTCTATTGCAAGTGACTAATTTGTTCTTGTAATTTGCGAATTTATAAACATTATATTGATGGCAAACTCGTTTCTACCGAACATCAGTTTTGCACAATCAACTGAAATAAGGTATGCTTTCCTCAGATTCAGAATGCCAAATAAGCCAAAGGAGCTTGACACATGAAAAAAATACTTGTTAATTCACTACTAATAGGTGCCATAATCGGGGGAATGACCAGCTTACACTTAGCAAACGCTCACGCAGCAGCATACAAGGTTTCAAAGATAACAGCTATGGGCCCTACTTCGTATTACGCCAAAAGCGCTAAAAGTGGCTATCTATGGGATAAGACTCACACGAAGCGTCAACATAATCTTAAGAATTATCCTAAAACGACTTGGTATGCTACCGGAAAGTACACCATGAAGTCTAAAAAAAATAGTGGCGTTTATCTGCAAGTTAAGAATGGTAGTGGCAAGGCTAAGGGGTATGTCTGGTCCGGTTACATGAAGAAAGGTGTCAACCCTGCTAACCCACAAGGTACGATTACCGATCCGTATGGTGCGTCTATGAGCGTCTACAACGTGGATGACAAATTAAATAAACAGTTGATTAGTCTATTCCCAGGGACGATACCGGATAAGTCGTTACAAGCAGCCGCAAATTTTTTCTTCATGTATATTGGTGGCCAAGGTGACAACTATACGAGCGTTATTGAAAAGGAAGTCGGATGGGAAAATGAACCGTCAGTAACTCGATTCGGTTCTAGCATCTCTCTCAAAAAGTCTGATAATTTCATCGTTTTAGAAAAGGAACAAGTGAAGAAACAGTTGTCTGAAAGGAATAAAAATTTTCTGGATTTTAAAGGCTATCGTATTGGTGCTTATGCGTTCCCTAAACATAGCAAAAATTATGGGGCATCAATAATTCTCTTGATGCCGTCAAACTAGCTACAAAATACCGCAAACCCCAATTTATGGTTTGCGGCATTTTTGATTTTTAACATCTAGTCCAGTAATTAACCGAGTAAATGCTTATCCACTTCGTAAACGTTATTAGCGACCGTCGGATTACCTTGACCAATTTGATGGTTAGCTACAGTAATGGACAAAGTGCTCCCCAGTTGAAGTCCTTCGGGTTCGGGAAAGAATCCATTCCAATCACTATGACTAAGAGAGATTAAGCTACTACGAGTCGTGCTATTCCAATAGAACTTAGAAATAACCGGTGCTTTTGCATCAACGCCACCACCAGACACGTAAATTGCTTTTCCGTCAGATAGCTCTAGCCCCTGAATAGATCCATAACTATTGGCAGCTTTAGCAAAAGATGGGATTACTTTCCCAAAAAGACCGCCCTTTACTTCCGACAAAGATTTTTGTCCGTGCGTGCTCTCAACCCGATCCAAAACGGCATTGATTTGCGCAACATCATAGAGTACCGGGTGCATCGTGTCATTAGTGTCAATTGAGGCAATAAGAATCTTTTTCTTGTCGGTACTGACTGCTGCCTCCAGTCGCTTCATCTTAAAAGACGTCGGGTACGCAGAACTGATGTTGGACAAGCGCGTTACGCTGGTATTACCCTCGTGCACCTTCTTGTCAAAAGTGATCCGTGCCACCTGATTACTCCAACTAGTCGTTGCCTTTGCGCTTCTAGTTGTTACTAACCAATATGGCTCTTTATTCTTCCCTTCAAAAAAATCAAGGGTTTGGCAGTGACCAAAGTTATTAAAACGGGTGACTTCGGCCCCCTTAAAGTTAACTTCTGATACTCCAGATCCTGGTTTTAAAGCTCGAGAAATAATCATATTTTGCTGTTGATCAACTAACTGTTGAACGTAAATATACTTTGCGCCAATATACGTCTTTTGAACCGCGACACCACGTAAACCCTTTAATCGATACAACAATTTTGGAGTTGCCATTTTAAATTCTTCCTTTCAGAACGAGTAATGTGTTGTTAGTAAATGAACATTGGCCGACGTTCATTTACACTGCTTATTGGCTAACCAACACCTGTATTCTACGAAGAATTCATGAGCTAGAATTGCTAATTTGTTGCTGTTAAAAGAAGATAATTGATATATATAAGGATTTTTTTGGCATAATACGCGAATTTCCCCGGGACTAAGCGCTATAATACAGACGTACTAGCAAAAAACCTTTCAGGACGAGTGATGTTTGTTAAGTACAGGTTGTTAAGCGGACGTTGGCCGACGTCCGCTTTTTTCTGTTATAAAGGGGCAGTACATCATTTTGGGGAGGCTGCTGAAAGACCCCCGACTATCAAAAAAGCGCTACCTGAATGAAATTTACATTCTGGTAGTGCTTTTTTTACGGAAGAAAATTTTCTGGTCTCGTTTTCAAAATTCTACCAATATCCGGGGCTAATTCCCGGCCTTTCGCAATCGCAACCGCTCTCTAAAAAGAAAAAACACCCGTCAGTGCTTACCGGATGTTCTCATGAAATTCTTATTAAAACGATAAATTATCAAATTCATCTGCGGCCATCACGTTGGGAACCCCAGCAACGCCAAATCCATTTAGTTGCCGGAATTCTTGGCGGAACTGCTGGTAACCGGGTAGGTCAGTCGTGAAGTTTGCGTGCGTGATTTGGGGCATGAGCGCCTCGACCGCGTCTTGGACCGTTGTGGCCAGCTCCCTGGCATCTGGCCGTAAGCGGCCCCGGCTGTCCATTTCCCGGTGCGTGCCGTAGACCATGTCGCGGAAGAGCCGGTCGATGTGGTCGATTGGCTGCTCGTGCCCGCCCAGCGCCTGTTCAACCTGATACAACGCCATGCAGTAGCGCGAGAAGCCCGGAATCACCACGGACGCCTTAGTGGTGACGGACCGGTTGACGCTGACCAACGCTTCGCCACCGGTGGGCGCGAGTTCGGCCTGTAACCGGCGACCACTGGCCTCCGCCGCGCGTTTTGCCTGACCCAACGTCCCATCGTGATAAATGGGAGCCGTCACGCGGGGCCCTTCATAGGAAAAGAGAATCGTTTTGAAATTATCCGCCAAGACCCCGGCCGCCTGAAGCGTGTGGACCCAGAGTTCCCAGTCTTCGCCGCCCATGACATGGTTGGTGGCCGCCACTTCGGCCGCCGTTGCCGGGTCCAGCGTGGTGCTGACCAACCGCTCGTGTTCCAAATCCAACGTGTCGTCGGTGACTGGTTCACCCAACGGCTTAATCACCGAGCGCCAGACCTCATCCGGATCAGTCGGATTCTGCCGTTTAGGCGCCGCAATCGAATAGACTAGCAGGTCGATCTGACCACCGAATTTTTCCTTGATGGCGGCGATCACGTCGCGTTTCGTTGCTGGCAAAAAGACGTCGGCGTTCACGTTTTCCGCGAGAATCCCCGCCTTGTCAGCCACTTGCTTGAAGAAAACCTGATTCCACCAGCCAGCGGTGCCCAAGAAGTCCGGTCGTGGTGGGCGTTCATAGCCCACGGACAACGTCGCCGCGCCCGTGCCAAAGGCCGCTGTGATCCGGCTCGCCAGGCCATAGCTTGAGGAGCCACCGAGAATCAGGGCGTGCTTGGCCCCCATGTAGGCACCGTGATCCACGACCGTTTTAATCTGGTTGACCATCATCTGTTGCAGTCCTAAAGGATTTACCGAGCGGGCCACGTTACCCTGAATTTTTTCCGTGAGCGTCAGCTGAGTCATACCGTCGTCACCTTCCTAAGTCATTTCCTCTAAGGTACCACTTCCAGCCGGGGTGACGGTAGGGATTTGTCTTGATTCACCGTCTTTCTAGTCGACTGCGTGGGTAGTCCCTATCTGAAAATTAGATTTTAATTAGATTGTAATTAAGCTATAATTATTTTACAACTTAGAAAATGATTTTTTTGCGTCCTAGGAGGTTGCCATCATGCACTTACATAACTATTTCCGGCTCGCGGGCAAGCTCGCGGTCGGCTTACTCATCCTGATTCCTTGCGCCTCCGCGATTGAAATTGCGGTGTCCTACCTGCTACAACTGATCACGGATTCCGTCACGGGGCACGGGAGTTTGGCGTACAGCGCGCTGATTGCGCTAGTCGTGGGCTACATCCTGCTAGACTCCGCGACCTACTTCGTTGAAGCCTACACGGAACAGGTCACCCTGAACCGCATCATTTCTGCCGTTCGCAACCGCTTGATGCAGAGATTTTTGCGCCAAGACACTGGTGTGACCCATGACCGGCAGCAGTTGACCACCCGCTACAACAATACATTTACCACCACGGTCGACGTCTTGCGGTCCGATTACCTTCAGGGCAGCGTCAACGCTTATAAACAAATCTGCCAACTGGTGATTGCCCTCACCCTTTCCGTGATGATTCAGCCCCTGCTGAGCCTGATTATCGTGCTCCTCTGCCTGCCCGCACTGGCCGTCCCCTTCCTGCAAAAACGCATCCTGGCAACCAACAAGCGCCATATTTTAACGGCGGGGGAACGCTACACGCACCAGCTCCAGGACATGCTAAATGGGCTCCGAACTATTCAATTGTTTCGGCTGCAGGCCCGTTTGTTCCAACGCTTTCAGACGAAAAATAGCCAGCTGCTGCACGCCCAAAATCGCGATCAGCTCAAGCGCAAGCAGGTCGGTGGTATCAGTCAGCTGCTAGATAACGTGCTGTACCTGGGCACCTGGATTGTCGGTATCTATTTCGTGATGCATAAGGCCGTGACGTTAGGCCAACTGGTGGCGTTTTCGCAATTGATGATTTTCATCGCGGAACCCATCCAATCCGCGTCAGGACTCCTAGCCGACATCGTGGGTGGCCGGGAAGCTGCCAAGACGATTGCGCCCTCACTGCGGGCCGCTGCGCCAGAGACGGCGATGCCAGTGACTGCCGCGTTTCACGACTTGACCTATGACAACGTGTCCTTGACGATTGCGGACCAACCGCTCCTACAACACATCAGCTTGACGTTTGCGGCCGGTCACCACGTCCTCATCGTGGGCAAGAGTGGTAGCGGTAAGTCCACCTTGCTCAACCTGCCACTGAGTCCCCACACCACCTTCAGCGGGCGCCTCACCTTGAACGGCACGGAGACGACAGCGCTGTCGCCAGCCGACCTGTTCGCCCAAGTGGGTCTGTTAGAGCAGACCAGTTACATTTTCAACGATACGATTCAACACAACCTCACCCTTTACGACTCACAGTTTAGCGACGCCCAAGTCACGCAGGTGCTCACGCAGGTCGGCTTGACCGACTACGCCACGGCGGCCGGGCGCCAGCAACTCATCAGTGCGCAAGGCAACACGCTGTCGGGTGGTGAGAAGAAGCGTTTGGCGATGGCCCGCCTCTTACTTCACCGCCACGGCCTGACGTTCTTCGATGAGCCGCTGACCGGACTCGACCCGCACACGGCCCACGACATGGTGGCCCTCCTGACCTTGCCGGACACGCCAGCCTGGGCAACCATCACGCATCAATACGACCACCAGCTATTCGCCTTCGCTGATGACATCGTGATTGTGAGCGCTGGACGACTGGTGGCACGAGGCGCCCTACAGGACCCGGCCATCCAAAATGGCTTAGCCCAACTCGATTTGATTTAAAAAGCACCACCTGGGGTTTAACCAATCACTGGTTAACCCTCAGGTGATGCTTATTTTTAACTTAATCCGTGAAATCGGATTCCGCCAGTAACTTGCGGACCTCATCCGTCGTGTGAGTCTCCATCATCGCGTTCCGTAAACTAGCGGCGTTGCGCTGGTTGCGCACGTAAATTTTGAAGAAGCGCTTGAGCGATGGGAAGCGGGAGGTGTCGAACCGCTTTTCAAAGTCGTCGTACAGGTCGAGTTGGTAGTTCAACAGGCCCAACAGCTCCTTGATGTCGTGTTCCTTGGGTTCCTTTTCAAAGGCAAAGGGGCTGGTGAAGATGCCGCGGCCAATCATGATGCCGTCCACACCCGGGTGGTCCTTAGCCAGTTGCACGCCCTCTTGGTAATTTTCAATGTCACCGTTGATTTGCAACAGAGTGTCAGGAGCAACCTCATCCCGCAATTTCACGATGTCGTCGATCATTTCAAAATGGGCAGGCACGCGGCTCATTTCTTTTTTCGTCCGCAGGTGAATCGTCAGTAGTGGGATGTCCTGGTTAAAGAGGAACGTCAACCAATCGCGCCATTCATCCAGCCGACTGTAGCCCAGCCGCGTCTTGACACTGACGGGCAAGTCCGCCGTCTTAGCGGCCGCAATCACAGCGGCGGCGGTGTCAAAATTGCGGATCAGGTCGCTGCCCCCATGGTTCTTGATGACGGTGGAATCCGGGCAACCCATGTTCATATCAATGGCCTCATAACCCAGGTCCTTCACAGCCACAGCGGCGCGCGCAAACGCATCCGGATCGTTGCTCCAGAGTTGCGCAACCGGCATATGCGCTTCTTCAGGCGCCACGTAAAGCCGCCCCTGAACGGTGAATTTCGCCTTGGGATGCGTCACACTGATGGCATTGGTGAATTCTGTAAAAAACACATCGGGTGCCGCAGCCTTGGCCACCACCCGCCGAAAAATAGCGCTAGTCACGGCCTCCATTGGCGCCAAGCTAAAGAACGGCCGGTTTTCGGCCTTAGCGTGGTCCGCAATATTTTGCCAGTAAGCTGAATCAGACACGATAAAATCTCCTTGTTTAGATAAATTTGATGTTTAGTCCGGTATAGTGCAGTCCATCCATTTTACCACGTTTGCCGGCGAAAGCTAGGAAAAAGAATTGCATGTAAAACCTAGGTTGTGGGTTCGCCCTCGCCTCCGGGATGGTGAAAATGAGACCGGACCGCTGTGGGCGGCCGCCCGAAGCCGAAGGGCGGTCTTCGGGCTTACTTTGAGCCTCCTAACCCGAGTCTCAAAGGTACCAATTCTCTAAGCGACCCAACCCGTCGCTAAGAGAATTCCCACGGCTTGGCTCATTTTCACCATCCCTGCGGCTAACATAGTAGTTGGATATTACTGTAGATTTGCTATCTACCGGCGTTGGTGTTGTTCTGTTCACTGGCAACGTAGCGGTCATCAAGTTTGTGTGTGCCAATTGAACAATCCGACTGGCATCTGACCGGCTACTCTCGAATTGTAGCACCATGTCTGATGGACACTGCTAATCTATAACCCGAATTATAATTAGGTTCATGGAATTGACAGGACAACCAAGGCGGACCTGAGGCTTCAAATTTTTTAGCAGAAAAGTTAGCCCAAGCGCACCAAGCAACTTCTTTACATCCTCACTGAGCTCTGACAATTCTGACTGGGTTCATCTGGTATTTATTATCTTAAGACGTTTCAACTGTGCCAGTTGTAACAGACAAAATAAGACGTAACCAGTCATCTTCACGACAACTGGTTACGTCTTAAAATTAATATCAACTAGACCAATCACAATCTACGAGCGCCAAGCCGCACACCTCGACCACCGTTGTTGCGCGCACTAGCTTCCCGGGCTAACGCCATGTCAGCCGCAGGGATGGTGGAAAATGAGCCAAGCCGTGGGAATTGCCTTGGCGGCGCTAGCCGGTTAGGCAATTGGTATCTTTGAGACGCGCTTCTCAGCGGCTCAAAGTAAGTCCAGAGACCGCTCCCCAGGCTCTGGACGGCCGCCCACAGCGATCCGGTCTCATTTTCCACCATCCCGGAGGCGTTGGCGATTAGCCGAAGCTAGTTCACGCTGACGGTGATGTCGCCGGTTGCGGCGGTGAGCTTGTACTGGGCCTGCGCATCCGGATGGCGCCAGTAGCCGCTATGCTGCGCGTGGCCCTTCACCTTGATGTCACCCATGTCAGCGTCCTTCACCACCGATTTGACCCCAGCGGCCTGGGCAACGTGCGCCGTGATGTCGCCGTCACTCGTGGTGGCCGTTAGTGTTTTGGTCAGGCGGTTACTTTCTAAATGAATGTCGCCATTTTCATTGTTGACCTGACCGCCGCCTAACTTCGTGTCAGACATTAAAATATCCCCATTCTCCGAGACCATCCGATTGTTCGTGGCCGCCAGTCGACTACTGTTGATGGCGGTATCCCCGTTACCAGCGTCCAAGTCCAGGCGGTTCGCCTTGACCTGGCTGACCCACACATCCCCGTTGGTGTTGTGGACCGTCACGTCACGTTTCACCGTCAAATCATACAGGCTCACATCGTCTGAACTACGAACGTTGACCTGATCTACGGTTAAATGGTGCAGTGACACGCCTTTGCTCTCCCGTTTGACGTCAATCGAATCCAACTGTTTGTCGCGTGGCACCGTGATCAACACGCCACCATTGGTATAGTCGCTTTCGCTAAACCCGATAAACGTTTTGCTCATCGCTGCGGCTTGCTTGCCACCGCGGACCGTTAACGTTCCCTTGGACACGGTCGCGGTCGGTCGGCCCGCCGTCTTGTCTAAATAGCTGACGCTGACCCGATCGGTATTGCCCGTTTTGATGGTGACCGGTGCCTGCGCATCCACCACAATTTTGTGGTAGGCCCCGGGTTGGTAACTCATTTTGCTGTGCTGAATCACACGCATGCCCCGCGGATTGCTGGACCACACGACGCCTTTGTTGCCGTGATTCCACCAGCCGATGCCAATTAAAATGGCCCCCAAGACCAGTAAAACAAGTGCAATTTTCGTTGTCCGTTTCATTGTTTCCGCCCCCGTTCAGCGCGGCTTCGTGGGATAAAGCGGTTGTAAATTTTCTTCGCCGCCCACGACAGTGCCCACGCAATCTTACTCCCAATCCATTTCAAAATAAGCCAACCGATCCAGCTGGCGCCGAGCGCAAAGAGCCCGATGCCCAGGTAAAAAGTCCCCGTCCACGGCGTCGTCCAGATGGTGGTGATGCCGACAAAAATCCCCATGGCACCGATCATGATGACGCTCAGGAATACGGCTAAGGCCGCGACGGCCAGGCTGAAAATGACCGCGGCAAACGCCATGAATAAGGCGAGCACGACAATCAAAATGGGAATGGTCACCGGCGTCGACAGTAAGGCCAGGATGATCAGCCAGACCGTTCTCACGTTCTCCTTGGTGGCCTGCACGGTTGAGCGTGGTTGCGTTTGGTCCGTGGCCTGTTCCGATAGTTTAATGGAGTAGTCGGCCAACACCTTGCGCGCCAACGACCGGGGTGTCCCCAATTCATCCACGGCCTGCTCGTAGGTGCCAATGCCGGCATCCAATAAGTATTCCCGATAGTATTCAACGACTTCCTGTTGTTCCGCCGTCGTCAGTTGGCCGAGTAATTTCTGCACGGCCCGAATGTAATCATTCATTTTGGTTGCCCCCTAATAACTTG
This sequence comes from Levilactobacillus cerevisiae, assembly GCF_003946245.1. Taxonomy (GTDB): domain Bacteria; phylum Bacillota; class Bacilli; order Lactobacillales; family Lactobacillaceae; genus Levilactobacillus; species Levilactobacillus cerevisiae. The sequence goes on along the minus strand of NZ_RHNN01000006.1, from coordinate 35,151 downwards.
GTGATTGCTTGATTGAAGTCCTGCCACTCCGTTTGAATTTCCGCTAGCCGTTCCCGCCCGCTGTCAGTCAAACGGTAGTAACGCCGGTTGCGGCCCTGAAACGGTTCGTCGTAGGTGTCCAGCCAACCATTTTTCTTAAGTCGCCGCAGCACCGGGTACAGGGTCGATTCTGAAATGGGGATCACCGCCCGGACTTCCTGAGTCAGCGTGTAACCGTAATGGTCTTCGCGCGTGAGCAGCCCCAGCACACTGCCGTCCAACAACTCCGTGGGTACTTGAATCGCCATGTGACTGCCTCCTCTGCATACTATATCGCGTATAATATCAATTCACTAATAATATACGATAGTGGTTAGCGGTTGTCAAGGTTGGTTGGAGAAATGATGGGACGTCAAAACGACCTCGGCGTTTGGGCTGAGGTCGTTAACTGTTATCGGAACAAAGCGCTATGCGCGTACCAGCGAGGTTTTCTATAACCCTTTTAAAATATTTTTAAAGCGATGAGTGGCACTTACTTGATAACCACTCATTTATGCAAATCACGATTTAGTTCGTCAAAGTTATCGTAACGCTTTAATTCTTTCTTACCAGTGACATCATCAATTGCTTCCTGTAATGAAGCCAAAACTTCGTCATTAGCAACTTCTAAAACAGAATCTAATTTGCCGTTAGCAAGATTAGTCATCATTACTCGCGTAAAATCCGAGAGCGTTAAACCTGTATTCGCAAGTTTGGCTTCAGCCTTCCGTTTCGTATCAGCATCAATTCTGACTTGAATCCGAGCTGTGGTTGCCATAGTATTCCTCCTCTTATTGCACTCCAATTGTAGCACGTCACTGGTCAATACTAGCTAATCACGCTTAACTTGTTTCATCAGATCACACCTTTATAGCTTTTTGTAGCTCATAGGTTAACGCCGTAAAAACACTGCAATTTTTTAGCCAATCCCAAAAAGGATCAAATTCATTGAGAGAACTTGATCCTTTTGGCTGTTACCAATAAGTTTTAGGTGCATGCTTCGCGTAAAGATAAGTCCGAATCTTCTTACCCCGAAGTACCGTCAGGCTAGTAGTTGTAAAGGACTTACTCGATTTTCGGTAAATCTTGTACGTGTGCTTTTCTACTTTCATGAGGCCCGGAGCTTCAATCTTGCCCTTGAGATAGTAATTTTTGCCTCGCTTCTTGTAGTGCACGTTGCTCAGACCCGTATCACCAGCGCTACCAAGCCCTTCCGTTAAGCCCGTCTTACGGAAGGCAAAGAAGTAATAACCGATAATTCTCTTCTTGGAATATATGTTGGCATAGAATGTCTTGTGCCGCAAGAACTTAGGGAAACCCTTGTGCCAGACCTTCTTAGGTAATTTACGTGCAACATTGAAATGATGTTTATAAATCTTAGGCGAAATAGATTGCCAGTCTCGGAGCGAACCTTTTACCCGGTTATGACTAATTGGCACGATTTTAAGATTAGCTCGATAGCCGCCAACCAAACCTACATAGCCAATTTTCCAACCTTTTTTGTAGTGTTTAGCTCCTGCAGAAAAATCATCGTTCTTTGCAATTTTCCCCTTGTTATTTATCTTTAGCTTCGCCCAATTTCCCAGCATATGATAGTGATTCGTCAACTTCACCGCCTGCTTCAAACTCAGCTTCTTCACACTAGCAGACGCCGTCGTTGTTTCGGTAACCTGTGTCATTCCCACTAAGCCAACGCCTAGCCCTAGAACGGCCAAAACGGCCATTAAATATTTACGCCTATTTTTCATCACAATCTCCCTTTAAGTTTACCCGATGGACAATCTAAACAGCTTGGTCGTGTAAGTCACGTCTGGATGATTTGGTATATTTTCAATTGAAACCTTGTAGCTGTGGTTTACCTTCACAGAGCCCGGGTAATAATGAACCGTCGTCCCAAAGCCACCATAATTACCGTCATCCAAACCTACATCTGTAACCTTCATCGCTTTATGCGTCGTGTTGTCGTACACAGAAACATCTGGCTTTGCAGCATCCTTAGGCATCTCAGTTGCAAACGAGTACGACCAGTCACCATCATTAGCAGCTTGAACTGGAAATACCCCCGCTTTAGGAAAAGCAATTGTCTTTGGCGTATCCGCATAGGTATACCCACCGAAGACTTTGTAGTCACTGTAATCACCAGCTTGGCCAATCCCAATTTGAGAAATACCACCCAGTAACCATTCACGATGACCTGGGACCGGATTACCCGAATCAGCTATATAGGCCAGTACATTATCCCCTGGATGCACACGACCACCAGAGAGATTACTACTCTTCGTTGCCTTAGCGCCACGTTGCCAGTCCGCCTCTGAAATGAATGCCGGTCGCGTGAATCCAACCAATCCATGCGAAAGCCCTTTGCCCACAGCAGCTAAGGTAGCGGCACCATACTGAGCTTCTGTATTCCACGCAGCATCCGCCTTGATGTTATTCAAACCATACATATCCCGATAGAAATTAATCCAGTTAACAGAACGGTTAATGTAACTACTGCTCAATTGGCCCACTGAGAAACTGCCCTTCAAAACAGGCTTTTGTGCATACATGCCTTTCGTCCCATTACCAATAGCCTTTGCTTGCTCGCGGTACCTCGCCACATCTGCTCGTTCGCTGGCCGTTAGATTCTTATCTTCAGCGGCCTGTTTTTTAGCCTGAGACTTGACGCGTTTTTTGGAAGCATCAGAGCGAGGGTCACTGTCTTTTAGCAATTTGGCTTTTTTGACAGCCACAAAACCAATCTCCTTGCCACTCTTCTTGATCAATTGACGGTAAGTTGCGTGTTTACCGCTGGGCGTGAGCACCGTAATTGTGGTATCCGAATAAAAAACGTGTTGCTTCGTCTTTAGTTTCTTAGTAATTCTGCCCGTCTTGTAAATAGGCCCCTTCTTAACCGCATACTGTTCCATCCAGGCTTGTATATGAAATCCCGTCGCATAAGAAGCCTTTCTCTTGGCTTGGGCTAACGGATTGCCCACAGCCATTCCAGCTGAGGCTACGACGCCAATCAGTGCGAGTGCTCGCCATCTACTTTTCATTTGACTACCTCCATAAGTATTAGAAGAACTACTTTTGGACGACTATGTATTGAAAATAAAGATTCGTCCTATTAATTATCTTAAGCCCCAAATGCGGCAGAGGGTACTGTGTTCTCACATTTAGACTGACTGTTATCTACACCGTAGTCTTCCCCGATTTACGCCATGGAACGTTGGTTTATATAACAAAATAAATAGCCTAATCCTTTGACTTCACGACAGCGCTTCGACATACTAATGAAAACAATTGAAAACGGGGGATTTCTCATGACAAATCAAGCATTATTGATCATCGATTACACCAACGATTTTGTGGCGGACAAGGGCGCACTGACCTGTGCCGAACCGGGGCAAGTGTTGGCGCCCAACATCGTCAAGCTGGCCGAAGACACCCATCAAGCCGATGGCTGGGTTCTCCTGCCCACCGACGTCCACACGCCGAACGACCCCTACCATCCCGAAACCAAGCTCTTCCCACCCCACAACGTGCGGGGTAGTTGGGGCCGGGAACTCTTCGGACCAGTCAAGGACTGGTTTGACCAAAATCAATCGGCCGATAACGTGTGGCAGTTCGACAAGACCCGCTACAGCGCCTTTGCTGGCACCGACCTCGACCTGCGCTTGCGAGAACGTCACGTGGACACGCTGATTCTCACGGGCGTCTGTACCGATATCTGCGTGCTCCACACTGCAGTGGACGCCTACAACCTAGGCTATAAACTCATCATCCCCCAAAACGCCGTCGCCAGTTTTGACACCGCCGGCCACGCCTGGGCGTTGAACCATTTCAAAACCTGCCTGGGTGCTGAAATTATTTTAAGCTAAACTTATTAGCGTCTGTCACTTTCTTTTTTCAGAAAATGACGGACGTTTTTCATTACTTTTCATTTATTCCAAACACTCATAAATCCCTTAATCAGCAAGCCCTGACCCGCCAATAACATTCAAAATAATCAGCAGCATAGATAGTCGCCGGTTGAAGCGCTTACACCCTTGTGGTTATAATGGCTGTGGTTCTGCTAAATAAATTCTGATTTTCACGGTTGAATTTACCTAGCAGTTTGGTTAATAGATTTTATTGGGAGGTTTAATATTATGTCTTTTAGTTTAACTCGTCATAAGTCGGTGGCTGTGGTGGCCCTGGCTATGACTCTTTTAGCCACGCTTTCTGCGTGTGGTTCCAAACCAGCAGCGTCGCAGCAAAAACTTGTGCGCACGGCTAACTTATCTGCCAACTTTGTGATTCCGACATTGGATATTTCAAAGTCGCGAGGGTTCGACCAAGCTGGCAACATGTTTGATAGCTTATTCTATCTTAACCGGAATCATAAAGTCGTTCCGGCATTAGCTACCAAGTCAACCGTCTCCAAGGATGGCAAGACCTATACGTTTACCATTCGTAAAGGTGCTACCTTCAGTAACGGTGATTCAATCACTGCTCAAAGCTTTGTGTACTCCTGGCAACGTTCTTTGAAGCCAAGTACCAAGTCCTTGCACCCTTACATTTTTAAAGGCATTAAAAACGCAATGGCGGTCAATGCTGGTAAGCTCCCCGTCAGTAAACTAGGCGTTAAAGCTACTGACAGCCACACCTTCGTCGTTTCCCTGGATCATCCAATTGCTTACTTCACCAAATTGATGACCTATCAAGCCTTCTCACCACAGGATAAAAAGATTGTGGACAAGTACGGTAAGGATTACGGGACAGCCCCAGACAAAGTCGTCTTCTCGGGGCCTTACAACATGACCAAGTGGAAGCCACAGGGGACAACGTGGACCTTTGTGAAGAACAACAAATATTGGGATAAAGACAAAGTTAAGATGCATAAGATTAACATGTTTTATGAAGTTGATCCGCAAACTAGTCTGAATCTCTATCAGGCTAAGAAGCTGGATTTCACCATCCTAACTAGTGATCAGTTCAAGAATTTCAAGAACAGTCATCAACTGTATACTGGCCCTTATTCTTACATGAATTACTTGATTTACAACCAAGGCATCAAGAATGCAAAATTGAACAAGGCCTTTAACAACATCAACATCCGTAAGGCCATCTCCTTAACCATTGACCGAAAGCAAATCGTGAAGGACCTCTTAAATGGGTCCGGTCTAGAACCAACTGGTGTGGTCACCCGCTACCTGGGCTACAACGCTAAGAACCAGGACTTTGCGAAACTGCAAGCCGGTGGCGACAGCGTTCGTTACGACACGAAGCTGGCCAAGACTTACTGGAGGAAAGGTCTCAGTCAACTAAATACTAAGTCACTAACCTTCTCACTGATGACCTCAACGGGCGATACATCCAGTAAACTCGCGGAATTAATCAAAGCTAATGCTGAAAAACAACTCCCTGGATTAACCATCAAGCTGCAAAACGTCCCCGACCAAATCGCTTACCAGCGAAGTACTGAGGGCCAGTTTGAGGCTTACCTGGGTGGACGTGGTGCCGATATCGCTGATCCTATTGAATTTCTTCAGCCAATGCTGAGCACGAATCCGCAAAACTACGGTGCCTGGAAGAACAAGACCTACGACAAGTTAATCAATGACTCAACCACAGATAATCTAAGCGCGACCGAACGCTGGCAAAAACTGTTAAAAGCTGAAAAATTACTGTCAGATGATCAAGCTTTGACGCCCCTCTACCAAAACTACAATTACTACCTGAAGCGCTCGAATTTGCACGGTATTACGCACAATACCACCGGCGCGCAATGGAACTACAAGTATATGTACATGACCAAGTAGGAGGAGCAATTCATTATGAAAATTACTAGTGTTGATATCTTTCAAGTCAAGTGGAATCAACAGTATGGCGCCTGGCACCCCATCGTCATTCGAATCAATACCAACGATGGAATCAGTGGTTTTGGCGAGTCTGGTATCTTTTATGGCGACGGTGAATATGGTGCACTGGGAAGTTTAAAGGATTTGTCTCAGCTCATCATTGGCCAAGACCCCCAGAACACCGAAAAAATTTGGCAACAGTTTTACCAACGCACTTTCTGGGGCAAGGGAAGTGGCACCACTTTCTACGCCGCCGTTAGTGCCATTGATACTGCGCTTTGGGACATTAAAGGGAAAGCCCTCGATGTCCCTGTGTACCAACTTTTGGGCGGTCAAACACGAACAGAAATTCCGGCGTACGCTAGTCAGTTGCAGTTCGGTTGGGACCCAGAAACAAGATATTTGGCCACACCAGCAGACTACGCGGCGGTTGCTAAAAAAGCCGTTGCTGAAGGCTATAAGACTATCAAGATTGACCCATTCATGCTAGATGAACACGGTCATTTCGGTCAAAAACTGATTGGCCTGCAAGACTACGCTCAACTTCAGCTCCCAGTCGACCGGTTGAAAGCTACCCGCGATGCTGTTGGCCCTGAAATTAATTTAATTGTCGAATGCCACGCTGGCCTTGATGTTAATTCCGCCAAACAGTTTCTACCACTGATTGAGCCCCTGAACATCTTCTACCTAGAAGAACCCTGTTCACCGTTGAGCTCAGAATTAACAAAACAGTTGAAAGATGTTACCGCAATGCCGTTAGCTAGTGGTGAACGTATCACGACTCGCTTTGGCTTCCAGCCATTTATCACCAATCGTTTGCTGGACGTCATTCAACCGGATGTTGCTATCTGTGGTGGGATTAGTGAAGCCAAGAAGATTTGCGACATGGCTGCCGCTTTCGATATTGGTGTTCAGCTCCATACCTGCGGAACCCCCATTGCTACGGCGATGGCCTTGCAGCTTGAAGCCACCGTGCCAAATTGCTTTATTCATGAGCAACACGAAATTTCATTGAAGCCTGACAACGAATGGATTGGTAAATTTGCCCAACAGCCGCAAGATGGCGTCTTCACCTTCTCCTCTCGTCCAGGGATCGGTCAAGAACTGAGTGACGCAGCCATTAAAGAGTCGCACTGCGAAACAATTAAATAGTCCGTCTACTCAAAAGGGTATTCGCCACAGCGAATACCCTTTTCTAGTACATTCTTTGGATTACTGCAACTTAGCCGGAATCACCATTTTATCTGGTGCCACGACCTCCCCCGCCAGCTGGCGCAACATGAGTTCGGCCGAGCTGGCACCCATCAAAAAGGGATTCTGGGTGATCAACGTGAGCTTGGGTTCCATCCGGCGAATGAAGTCCGTATCGGCAAACCCCGTCGCCGTCACGTCTTGGTTATCAATGAGTCCCGACACAATCAGGTTGGGGAAGAACTCCAGCAACCAGCGTTCCTTCAGGGCAAATGCCACCGTCTTCTGGTCACTCTTGGTGATCAATTGGGTCAGGCGTTGGTGGACGTCGCTGTGGTTGTACGAGGACTCGGAGACCTCCACCACGTCAACGTTTTGCGCCGCCGCCAAGATGCCCCGGTAACGTTTCTGCCGCGTGCGGCTCAGTTCGAGTTCGGACGTCAACACGACCACGTGCTGGTAGCCCTGTTGCTGGAAATATTCGGTCGCGGTCTTAGCCGCCACAAAGTTATCCGTCACCACTTGCGGCCAGGGGCACGCATCCATTTCCCGGTCGACACTGATCACGGGAATCTGTTGGTGCAGAATTTCCTGGACCGTTTGGGGATTACTAAACGACTGCAAAATTAACCCGTCGAATCCCCGCGACCCGATGGCCCGTAACAGTTTCTTTTCTCGTTCAATATCCGCGTTGGCATCGAAGAGCACGCCAATGTATCCCTGACTCTCCAGCATCGAGCTGATTCCCTTAAACAATTCCGTCGAAAAGTAGTCGTCGATGTTGGCCACCATAACAGCAATCAATTTACTGGATTGCGTAATCATCTGGCGGGCAACCGAGTTGGGGACGTAGTTCAGTTTGGTAATGGCCGCTTGCACCTTGGTAGCCGTCGCCGCCGACATCCGGCCTAAGTTGCCGTTTAAGAACCGCGAGACGGTCGCAATCGACACGCCCGCCAGTGCCGCGACGTCCTTAATATTTGCATTTTTATTCGCTTTTCGTGCCAATGTCCTGTCACTCCAGTCTCACAATTTACCGCTATCGCTGGCGTTGCGTTGCTTCCGGACTCGTTAAAACAAGCCCGGCGCCACTTAATTTCTATTCTTGGATGTGCCCATCTGCCTCGTCGATTGCGACATAACCCGGCGACGCGGGCACTTATGTACGAACGCGTTTACGCCCCGCCAACAGCGAGGGTAAGCATCGTTCACTAGTTTATCATGGTTTGACGCCTTCGCAAAATCAATCTGTTACCTGTAGATTGGCCGGCGCACGTTTGGCGTTAAGTCCCTACGCAAAGAGCCCGGGGACAGTCTTGTCCCAGGCTCCACAATCGGCTTTGCCCAATATCGTTTTTGGCTTAACCACCAGTTCATCGTTCACGAAATAGGTTACGTGAAAAACTTCCCAGTCTCACCTAAAGCTGACGCCTACCTAGCAACGCTAGTCAGGAGAAACTCCCAGCCTGATACGTGACCATAGCAACTGCTGACACCAATCGAATGGCGTAAACACTGTCGTAGCCGGAGAATGCTGGAGATGCAGGTAGCTGTGACGACGGCGTTGGCTGAACGGTTTACTCGGCCTACGCCGTGGGACGTGTTTGGAGACTGATGGTCTTTATCAGGCTTCAAACCGAGCCGGAGGACCGCCCCTCAGGCCGCAGGCGGTCCCCACAGTAACCGAAATCTCCAGCAGCCGCAGATGACCATTTTTACTCCATATTACTATGCGCGGCGGCCGCAGAAGCGTTGGACACGTTGTCGCGGCGACTAAGCTTCAAGCACAGCACGTCCAGCGTCAGGTGAACACTCTGGTCAAACAGCGTGCTCAGCAGTTGAATCGACTTCACGCCATCCCCGGCCTTGGTCGCACCAGGCACAACAATCACAGCCTGACCCACCTTGCCCAGGGGCGAATCCGCGTGGCTGGTCACGGAAATGACCGTCACGCCATTTTCAGCGGCCTTGGTCGCCAGTTCAAAAATGCTGGCCGTCTTGCCCGAACCGGAAACGGCTAGCAGGACATCCCCCGCCTGGATGGACGGCGTAATCGTTTCGCCAATCACGAAGACCGTGTAGCCAATGTGCATCAGCCGCATCGCAAAGCCCTTCGCCATCAAACCGGAACGTCCTGCGCCCAGAACAAAGATCCGTTGATCCTTTTGAATTAATTTTTCCGCTTGGTCCAATTGGCTTTCGTCAATCAGCCCCATCACTTCCGTAACCTCTTGCGTAACCTGATCAATCAATGTCATTAGTGAATTGCCTCCATAAATTTTTGTGCCGCCGCAACTGGGTCGGCCGTCTTCACGATGGCGCTGCCGACAATCACGGATTCGGCAATGCCCTGCGTCGCCAACTTCTGTGCCATCGCCAGGTCGATGCCCCCGGCCACGGAGATGTGTTGGACCGCTGGAAAATCGGTGTGGAACGCCGCCACGGTCGTCGCGGCATCGAAGTCCGCGCGGGAATCCTTGGCGTGATGAATCCCGTAGATGGCAGCCGGGTGGTCGACAATCTGGGCCGTCTTGGCCGCCGTAATTTCCATCATGTCGATGAACATCTGCTTGCCACGCGCCTGGGTCAGTTCGTAAACGCTGGTGAGCGTGTCGGGTGACGCCGCGCCCATCACCGTCAGAATGTCGCCGACCGCAAAGCCCTTGTCAAATTCGTAGTCGCCCTCGTCAATCGTTTTCAGGTCCAGTAACAGCTTGGCGTGCTGCAATTTTGGCAGCCGCGCGTGAATCTGTTCCAAGCCGTAATCCTTGATCAGCGACGTGCCAAATTCAATGATGTCCACTTGCCCATCCAATTGCTGTGCCAGGTCGACCGCCTTGTCCAGCGTGACCCGGTCGATTGCTACTTGTAAGTCCATTAGTCTTCGACAACTCCTTCTCGTTGGTAAAATGCCTGTAATTCAGCTGGCGTCGGGTACCCGTCGTTGTCGCCATAGGTCTGAACCTGCAGCGCGCCCACGGCATTGCCCCGCATAACGGCTGAACGTAGCGCTTTGTGTTCCAGTAAGGCGGTCAAGACGCCCATCGCAAAGCCATCCCCGGCGCCAACCGTGTCGGCCACCTGGGCCACCTTGAAGCCGGTCACCGTGTAGCTTTCGCCGCTATCCCGTTTGACGTACGCCCCGGCTGGTCCCACCTTCACGATGACGACCTTGGTGCGAGCCCCTTGCAAATAGAAGTCGGCAATCGCCGCCGGATCGGCGGAGCCCATGAGGATTTCGCCCTCCTCAACGCCTGGCAGAACAATGTCGGCGTGACCCGCCAAGTCGTTGATCGTGGCCACCATTTTTTCGTGGCTGGACCACAGGGTTGGCCGTAAATTCGGGTCGAAGGTGGTCAACACATTTGCCGTCTCCAAGCGCGTCAACAGTGCTCGGAAAGCCGCCTCGGCCGTCGCTGAAATGGCGGGAAAAATGCCGGACATGTGGGCCGCCTTCACGCCTGTCAGGTCAATCTGATCCACGATTGCCGGGGTGAGGTGGGCGGCCGCCGACCCGCGGCGGTAGTTGTGCGTCGTCGGGTTGCCTTTGGTCACGCGGTCCTTCAGCTGAAAGGCCGTCCAGTTCTGGTCGTCGCGACTAATGTAGTGCGTGCCCACCTGATGGGCCTTGATGGTCTTGATGACGTAATCGCCCAGGGGTTCCTCCCCCACTTGGGAAATGTAATCCACCGAATGACCCAAGCGTTGGGCGCCAATCGCCACGTTGAGTTCGGCACCACCCAGAATTTTATGAAATTCCAGGGCATCGCGGAGGGAGACGTCGGGTTCCTTGGAGGCAAACGTGACAATCGGTTCGCCAATCGTAACTATTTCACTCATTGTTGTGTTCCTCTTTTCTATATTTTTAACCGAAGAAGACATAAACCAATAATTCATTAATAATGGAAACGACCCACATGATGGGCACGCCGTGTTTTAAGAAATCGCGGGTCTGGACCTTCATGTAGTCCAGTCCCCACACGTTCCAGGACTGGGTAATGTCGGTCGAAACGGCCAGGAGCGTGGGCACGTACAGTAACGGCAGGAGAAACGCGTCTGGGAACAAGCCGATGCCGGAGAGAACGGCGGCAGTGGCGGCCCCGGCGCCCCACACGTGAAACGGCCCGCGGAACAAGGCCAACGGCGCCAACACCCCAAAAGCCAAGGCCAGGATCAGCATGTTGTGGGGCAAGACGGCTTCAAATAACGGCCGGAACCGTACGGCATCCATGGAAGCGGCGCCACTGAACATGATCAAGGCCATCAAGAACATGATCAGCCCGGCAATATCGCCGATGGCTTGCTTGATGGTGCTGTTCAGGAAGGTGACGAACTTCTGATAGCCCTTGAACTTACCGGTCAACAGCATGGCCAGCAAGGTCGCTAGCGTCAGCGCTGGAATGGCATCCCACTTGAAGAGCATGTTCATCAACACTGGGACGATGGGCACGACGAACGCCAACTTCGGTACCTTGACGTCGGCAACCTGTTGCGTTTCGGCGCCAATGATTTTCAAATTTTCATCGGCCTTGGTGGGGTCGATCTTTTTGCGGTTCCAGAAGATAAAGAGCATGACCGCCGCCAACTGAACCAGCGTCGCGCACACCCCGAAAATCAGATAGGTGCCGCCGTATTCGGCTTTAGGGAAGAACGCCTTGATCTGGTTGTAGAGCACTACGTTCAGGTACATTGGCGCCCCAATCGCCATGGAAAATGCCGAGAGCGCAATGTCGCGGGGCAATCCCACCGAGAGCATGATTGGCAGAAGAATGACCCCAATGGCAATCACAGAGCCCACGCCATACGCGCTGACGAAGATGAAAGCGGTGACAATGATGACCAGGAAGACGGCCAACAAAGGACGTTTCTTGCCGACTTGATTGGTCGCTTCGGAAATGGCGGGCGCAATGCCGCTATCTACCAGCACCCGGCCAAACCAGGAGCCAAAGACAATGTAGATGATGGTCGGTCCGTAGTTTAGGGCGGGTTCGGCGAAGACCTTCTGGATGACCTGGTCCGCTGGAATTTGCCCAATCACGGCCCAGAGAATCGCCATCACGAAGAAGCCAATCATCAGGTTGCCACCCTTAACGATGTAGTAAATGAAGCCGCCAAACGTCAGCAGTAACAGGACGGCACTAATCGTTGACGCCATGTTAATCACCCACTTCCGCGCGGAGCAGCTGCAGTTGCTGGGTAATCTCAGCGTCGGTCGCCATTGGGTATTCCAAGGCAAACGGCACGGCGGCTGGCAGTAATTTCAGCAGCGCCCGCCAATCGTAAATGCCCGTATCCAGGTCGGCCGTCGTGGCCAAGGTCCCGTGGTCGTCGCTGGTATTTTTCAAATGAATGTAGTGGGTGTCGGCGGCTAAGGCTTGGGCTGCCGCGGTCGCATCCCCGTGCGTGAACGCCCAGTTGCCCAGGTCGTACACGTAGCCGATCTTGGCTGATGTGGCCTGATGAGCGGCGGCGAGGAATCTTTGAATGGCTGGGATGGTGCCGGAGACCGGCGTCTGGTCGTTCTCAACGTTCATTTCAATTTGATCAAGGGGCAGCTTGGCCAATTCACTGGCAAGGTCGCCGGTGAAGCGGTCGAAGTGGCCCGTGTTGAATTTAATTTTGGCGATACCCATGGCCTGGCCTTCGGCGAAGTAGGTTGGCAGCAAGGGGTTCAGGGCACCAGCCGGGGTAAACACCTCGTCAGGCACGCTGTAATTGACGATCAAGCCCAATTGGCGCGCTAATTTGCCAATGGCCGCCGTTTCTTGGGGGGTATCCGTGAAGTACTCGCGGCGGACCTCAATCCCGTCCGCACCCAGGTCGGCGGAGTGCCGAGTCAACGCGACCTGCGAGGTACCCTGCTGGACCAACGCTTCAAAAACCCACGTGTTCAAAATAACTGTCATGCTGTGTGCCTCCTAGTATTTGTTGAGCTGACTGACGCGCTCGAGTAACTGTTCAAAACTCATATCTTGAAATTTAACTGCCGGCGTGGCTAGGTTCTGGGCCTCGGCCTGATTAAAGTCGTTGGCCAGGTAAAACGCCGTGAGATAACTCAGTAGGTACGTCTTCGCTGCCGGGGTAATCTTATTCGTGTCAATGCCCGCCTGCGTTGCCGCACTGGCGAAGCCCCGCGCAAACGTTGCGGGATCGATTACGGTTCTGTCTGCCATCTTAAGACCCTCCATCATCCTTTTTGGGAAATGCTTGTTGGTGATTTCAAAAGCTATGGTAAACGTTTTCCCAATTTGTGTCAAGCGTACATTCAGCGACCCCGGTTACTAGCAAGCGCCGTGAATCACTCGAATCGTTGGGCCGCAAGTTTTCATTTAGGTAAACGTTAACCTAAAAATAATTTTAGCCACTTCCCACTCCAACCGGATGACGTGCTGTCCCGAATCTGCAAAAGCTGAGCACTTCCGCTCCTCTTCCCTTCCCAGCCGACAATCGGTGACCGCCTGCATTTAGGCTAACCACCTTGCACAACGGCTTTTCTTTGTGAAGAACACACGCAGCTCATCCTGACAAACGCCGTAATAGCAGCGTTTATCTCAACTTTTGCCATTGTTCCAACTGTGAAATAGCGGTACAATAAGACACGTCAAAACCATTATTTTGGCGGACTATCCGCTACCTAAATGATTTCAATACATATAAAGGGGAAATTTTACATGAAACGTTTCATCGGGAGTCTCGCCGTGCTCGGCCTCGGGCTCTTCTTGGGGACGGCTACCAGCGGCCCGGCTTATGCGGCAACGGCCACGTCGACGGCTACGTCAACCAAGACCACCAAAACCGCCAAGACGGCGACCAGCGAGTCCAACTCGACCACAACCAACGCGGAATCCTCATCAGTATCATCTTCCGAATCGTCGGAGTCGACCTCATCGTCTTCTTCATCGGCCAGTTCAGAGTCAAAGCCCAAACCTAAGCCAAAGCCAAAACCGGTTTACCGCAAAGTAACCAGCAAGCAGACCGTCAACTACTACACCAAGATTGGTACCAACCAGAAGCACAATTACAAGGTCTACAAAACTGGCGGCGCCAAGTCTTCGGCTAAGAACATGACCGCCATTGCGATCGGTCGGGTCTACGCCAACAAGAAGGTGCACGTGACCCGCGAGGAAGTTATGGCGGACGGCACGTGGCTGAAATTTACCAGCAATCACCAGACCGGCTGGATTCACCGCAACGGGACCGTCAAATCTTACCGGTGGCTAAACGTGCCACTGATTGCGCAACGCCCTGAATTACCAACTGGGTGCGAGATCACGGCAACCACGATGATGCTGCAGTACGCCGGCGCCAAGGTTACCAAGATGTCGTTGGCCAAGGAAATGCCGCGCAGTTCTAATCCAAACAAGGGCTTCGTTGGCAGTCCCTATTCCGCTTCCGGCTGGTGGATCTATCCCAAGGGACTGATGTCCACCGTCAAGGCTCACCTGGGTTCGGCCAAGGACATGACCGGCGCTTCGTTTAGCAAAATGAAGACGCAGATCAACCAGGGCCACACGGTCGTCATCTGGGTCGCGGGTGTCGATGGCTTCGTCAATCACGCCATCACCCTCACCGGCTACAGCAGCACCCGCGCCTACTACAACGATCCGTGGACCAAGAAGAAGACCAGCATGACGTTGGCTAGCTTGAATAACCACCGTAAGCACGACGCCTACCGAGCTTTGAGTTATTAAATTGGCAATAAATAGATTCATATCACAGATCAAAGGAGCGAAATACATTGAAACAGCATTGGCTATCCACATTACTTATTGTTGCCGGCCTTGCCAGCGTTGGTACCACAGCCACCGCGCAGGCCAAGACTAGCTACTACACCACGAACCCCGGCATCATCCGGGTCAAGAAGACCGTCGCCTATTACAAGGATGCGGCCAAGACCAAGCACGCGGCCACGGTTCAAAAGGGCCACTACGCTAAGATTTCTAAAGTCGTGACGGTCAAGGGCCACGCGCCCGTTTTAAAGACCAACACTGGCAAATACGTCACCGCTAACAAGGCGTTCGTTGCCAAGACCAAGGGCTACCAAAACCCTAAGAAGTATTACCAGGTCAACTACAAGCAGATCAAGGCTTATGGCAAGGTTGGCTACACCGTCAAGCGCGGTTACGAAGGCATCAAGACCTGGAAGATCATGCGGCGTTTAGGCACGGCCAACGGTTATAACAAATATAATTCTGCGACTTACTACGCGGTGAAGAGTTTCCAACGGTCACACCACTTGAAGGTCACCGGGAACGTCAACGAGAAGACCTGGGTCAAGTTGGGCTTCTCCAAGTCTAGCTGGACCAGCATCGATTCTTACGTGGCGCCACTGGGTGCGCACGCCTGGAATGGCCGGACGGCACACATCGAGGCCATGATTAAGCAAGCTTACAAGTACAAGGGTAACCCGTACTTAGTCGGCTCCTCATCCAAACCCATTTACGGAACGGATTGCTCCGGTCTGGTGATGCAAGCCCTTTACGCTGGTGGGATTAACCCAGCACCAATCAGCTCGATTCATCACGCTTACCCTGGTAACGAATGGAACTCCCGCAACCTCTGGGCTAGCAAGAAGTTCCAGCACGTGGCCTACAGTCAAAAGAAGCGTGGCGACCTGGTCTTCTACTACGAACCCGGCACCCACACCATCTGGCACGTGGCGCTCTACTTAGGTAAGGGCAAGGTCATCGAAAGCTGGCCACCACGGATCATGGTGCAACCAATCAAGGACGGTCAACGCTCATACGTGGCCGGAATTGCTCGGGTTTTCCACTAAAAATTAAACTTTAAGCACAACAGTTAAGCGGCTAATCCGATTGGGGGTTAGTCGCTTTTGTTGTGGCGTTTCGTTGCTATTGTGGGGGTGGCATGGTAAGGTTCGTGTACAGTGTTTGACCTCGTTTGGCGTTTATTGAAAAATAAATAAAAATATTCTGCTCTCATTTACGGAGTTAACTTTAGAACCTAAATTTGACGAAGATCTGAGGTAACCACCATGAATCGTGAGCAGAAAATCCAATTAACCATTCACCGGCTGCAACAAGACTACTCGCAAAATCGAATAACGATTTACCTGCACAAAAAATCCACTGATTACTTACGGTCACAGCATCTTCGTGCAGACTCAGCGCTTAAATTTGCCATCCAGCAACTGGCCACTAGCCATTATTATCGGGGACCCTCGCCCCATCACTGGCTCCCAAACTTTTGGGTTTATGAGTTTATTGAGACTATTTTAGAAGTCAACATGTACGTAAAATTTGATTTATCAGCCACAAATAGTCGCTTAGAATCGGTTCATCCCCGCGAAAAAGCTTTGAACCTCACCTGGACTTGGCATTAATTTGGAGGTCAACGATATGCCCAAAATTATTGGTCACACAACCTATTCATTTGATGAACAGAGTTTTGATTTCACCATCATCGAATTACGGGAAACCGTCACAATCGGTAGCCTTGACGCGTTGGAGAACACCCACCGCTACTGGGTTCCTGCGGGTAAGGATTTGGCCGACCCAACCACCTACATTGAGCCCATCACCAATCCTGACTATAACTTAGACGCCGATTACCAACTCTACCGACAGCAATACAACTTTCTGTCTCCTGCTGCCATCAAGGCCGCCCGCCAGTATTTAGACCTTTCCGTCCCCACAACCGCTTTACTGTTAGACATGCCTGAGGAAGTCTTTCTAGCCATTGAAAATGGTGACTTACTGCAGTCACTGGAACAAGAGATCAATCTGCGTTTTCTTCAGCATCCCCAACAACTACTTGCCAGCATTCGGCCTTATCAGGACCTGCTGACGCAACGCGCTGCTCGGATGCACATCGATCTCGACGACGTTTGCCAGCAACTCTCTCAAAAAATTGCTGACAACGACTGATTGATTGGCTCCTGACCACCTGGCAAAGAAAGTAGGTCTCAAATGAAAATTATTGGCCACACAACCACGACCGACATCATGAACAACGACGTCGCCTACATGATCTTACGGAAACGGATATAATTGGGGGCGATCCTTTGGAAAACACCCACCGCTACTGGGTTCCCGCGGGCGCTGATATTTACGACTCTGCCAACTATTTAGAACCGCTGGATGAGATTAATATTAATTTCGACGCGGACTACCACCTCTACCGGCAAAAGTTCGGATTCCTTTTCCCGGCCGAAATCACTGCCGCCCGAGAAAAGTTGGAACTAACTCTGCCCGAAGCCGCCTTAGTGCTTGACCTGCCATTAAAAATTCTCACCCGCATTGAGCAGCATCTGCAACTCCAGTCCTATCCCCAGGAAATTGCGCTACGGCTTTTGTCGCAACCAACGAGCCTGCGAACGCTGATCCAGCAACACCGAGCCTTGATTGTCGCCCGGGCTGACGCGAACCAGATTGATTCGACGGCGCTGTTTGCTAAGCTTGATTTAACCGAATAAGACTGACCCCCGAGAGGCTACGACCACGGTTGTAGCCTCTTTGATATGTCCAAATTTATCTACCCCCGGGCAAGTCACAACAATGAACACAACCCTGCCAACTCCAGCGCCGCCACCTTGACGACGACCAGTGCACGCCAAAAATGTAACCGTTTCCTAAGAGATTCTTATTTAACACTTAGGAAAGGCCAATAGTTGCGGGGCCGAATTACTTGTACACTACCCTTAGAGTTACGGCGGTGGGCCCTTTTGCCGCCAAACGTTGTCCAATCTGCCTAGGAGGCTCCCCCAATGCAAAAATCAGCAACACTGTCCCCCGCGCTTCCCCCGAAAGCGAAAACGCGGTCCTTTTCCTACAAGGGCTTCTTACCTTTCCTCATCCCCGTGCTAGTCGTTGTCATCTGGCAACTCAGCAGTAGCATGGGCTGGCTGTCCAGCAACATTTTGCCCTCCCCCTGGGCCGTGTTGCAGGACGGCATCACGCTCACCAAGACCGGTGAACTTCCCAAAAATATGAGCATCAGTCTCTACCGGGCCACCCTTGGCCTGATTATCGGCGGTGGCCTCGGCCTCATCCTGGGCTTTCTCAACGGGATGTCCAACACGGCACGCCTACTGTTTGACTCCTCGATCCAAATGGTCCGGAACATTCCCCACCTGGCCCTGATTCCGCTCATCATCATCTGGCTAGGCATCAACGAGTCCGCCAAGATTTCCCTGGTGGCCATCGGAACCATGTTTCCCGTCTACATCAACACGTTCAACGGGATTCGCAACGTCGACCCCGACCTGATTGAAATGGGTAAGTCCTACGACATGTCCAACCGGCAATTATTTCAGAAAATTATCTTTCCGGCGGCCTTGCCCCAAGTCCTAGTCGGTGTCCGCTACGCCCTTGGCGTGATGTGGACCACCTTGATTGTGGCCGAAACCATTTCCGCCAACTCCGGTATCGGCTACATGTCGACCAACGCCGAAGACTTCGTCGACATGGAAACCGTCATCTTGTGTATCGTCATTTACGCCATCCTCGGGAAAATTTCCGACCTCGTCGCCAAGAGTTTTGAAACGCTCTTCCTGGACTGGCAAACGCTGGGAAGGAGTGGCAAATAATGGCCGACACGAAACCTGAAATTACGATTGATCACATTGGTAAGGACTACGGCGAGTTGACCGCTTTGAGCGATGTCAGTTTTAACATTGAGCCCGGCGAATTCCTGGCGATGGTCGGCATGAGTGGTGGCGGGAAAAGTACCCTACTGCGAATGATTGCGAACCTGGAAACGCCGACCCGTGGCCAAGTCCTGTTCAACCACCAAACGCGCGAAGAATCCCAGGTCGTGATCCGCATGATGTTCCAAGAAGACCGGCTGTTACCGTGGATGACGGTGCTCGATAATCTGTCCTTCAAGAGCCACGACACCACGCAACAGGCCGAAGCCAAAAAGTTGCTCCACCTGGTCGGTCTGGACGACTACGCGCAACACTTCCCCAACCAGCTGTCTGGTGGGCAGAAGCAACGGGTCGCCTTGGCCCGTGCGCTAATGTCGCACCCGCAAGTCCTACTGTTGGACGAACCCCTCGGCGCCCTGGATGCCCTGACCCGCCGGAAGATGCAGGACCTGATTTTGCACATCTGTGAGCAACAGGAACTGACCACCGTGCTGGTCACCCACGACGTCAACGAGGCGGCCCGGATGGCTGACAGAATCGTCGTCATGAAACACGAAACCAACTACGCGGAGTTCACGGGCCCCGCCGACCGCCACGATGCTGGCCAAGTTGGGGTGGTGGCCGAGAATGTCTTGGCAGCCATTTTGCATGACAAGGAAGAACTGAACGCCTAACTAAAAAATCCCGACTGCCAATTTGGCGTAGTCGGGATTTTCTTTCGGAACTTTTTATTAAACGCCTTAGCGGCGACATTATCTAAACCTGCTGATGGCCTCTTTTCAAAGTTAAGCCTCCGTAGACAGTCATCACTTATTGTGGCTGAAAGTCGCCAGTCCAGCGATGATTGCCATTAAAATAATGGCGAAAAACTGTTCTAACCGGAGGAGGCCAGAGATGGAGGCAGCTGTGTCGACGACGTTAGCTGAGCGGTCTTCTCAGGTTACGTCGTGGGACGCGTTTGGAGACTGGCGAACTTTGACAGGCTTCAAACCGAGCCAGAGGACCGCTCCTCAGGCCGCAGGCGGTCCCCACAGACGCCGGAATCTCTGGCAGCCGCAGGTGGCAATTTTCACCTAATCTAGTTGTTTAGTCCTTTGTTAGCTGGATTTTCTTTCGCAATTTTTTACTTAAAAATGCTAATCTCGCTCAGGGCATTTCGCAAATTGATGGCATCCCACGGCATGTGCTCGGCAATGCTGAAGCCCACCACATCCGTGTGGGCACTGACATCGCGCATCAAGCGCACCACTTGTCGTAGGGCCAGTTGCCCCACGGCTGCGCCAAAATCGTTCACGTCCGTGTTGGGTTGCGCTGGCAAAATGGACCGGAAATCCGCTGGCGTGAGCGCGTCTAAGTCAAAGTGCACGGCCACGTGGTCGATCTTTTCCGCCGCTAGCCAATCCAATACGGACTGACTGTCGCTGGCGATGTCTTCCGGGGTGGCGTAACGGATGCCCAGGGTGTCGACCGACTGATCCATCGGCCGCAACGCTGCGTGGTCCAGTCCGGCGTACATAATTTGGCGTGGCAACAGGGGGTTCTTCACCGCCCGGCTGAAATCAGGCTCCCCTTTGCCCAGTAAGTCCGCAACCACCATTTCATGTAGGTGATGCGAGGTGCTGGGGTCGGCGATGTCCGGGTGCACGTCCAGCCAAATCACGCCGAAGTGTTCCCCGTACTTGCCACTCAGATAATCGAAGGGCGCCTCTGAAATGGAACAGTCCCCGCCGGCCGTGATGACGCGATCGGGGTGCTTGACGGCCAGGATCGACCGGGTCTCCGCCATCTGTTTCAACAGGACCGGTTTGCCATCGACGCCATCCGCCGCGGTGTTGTGCTCACTGGTCTCGGCCACCGGCACGTGAATCGTTTCCGCCGCAGTATCCGGTGGTAACACGGCCGCCAGAAGCTGCGCGCCAAAGAGGTAGTCGGGGTTCGCCCCACCTTGCCACTGCGGTAAAATCAACCGAACTGTTCGTTGCTTCGTCATGAGAAACTGCCACCCTTCCATTTGTGAAATAACTAACTACCCATAGTTTATTTCACCTGGTCCGGATTAGCAAATACTTCGATGCAGTAGGCCTTCTGACCACAGTGGGGACAGGTCAGCTTACGCGCTCGCGGATTGTGGCCAGCCCAGAATGCCGCCCAGAACCGCGGTTGAAAGGTCGTCTGACAATTTGGGCAGACGTAGGCTACGGCGCGCATGTACCCGCGCATCAACCAGGTGGCCACGATGACGGCAACCACCATGGTGCCACCGAAGACCCACCAGTTGCCCGTCTGCCAGGAATAAACCAATCCGGCAACTTCCAAGGCATCCATGACCAGGCCGCCGCTAACTAATTTCACGCGTACTTGTTTCAAACGACGATGGTTTTCCATGAGTCGATCCATGTCCTGAATGGATTTGAGGGATAAATTGGTCGCGCCGGCCAAGCTCTTCTGGACCGCCGCTACCGACCGTAACTGGGCGGTTACCACGTCCCGGTCGTGCGTCAGCCGTTTGGCCTGTTCCGCCAGCAGAAGCGTCAAAACCTGTTGGCCGTTGTCGCTGGTCAAAATTTCTTGAATCGCCGCCAGCTTCAGCCCCAGACTTTTCAGTAACAAAATCAATTTCAAACGTTCATAGTCGGCGTCGCCATAAATCCGGCGGCCACCGTCTGAAATTGTGCGGGGGGTTAACACGTGCTTTTGATCATAGTACTGCAGCGTCCGCACAGAAACGCCGGCCAGCTTGGCCAATTCTCCCGTCGTGTATGTTGGCATGGATCTCACCTCCTGAGTCTAGTTATAGCGGATGACGCCGCGTAACTAGCAAGCCTTTTGTTCAATTATACGAAAATAACCTGGGAAATATCAACGGTATCCGATATTTCCCAGGTTATTTTAACTTACAGCAATCTTCTTTCACTAAAAGGTCCTACTGTTTCAACCGCTATCTGAAGCACTCCGTGACACGGAATTCACTTACTGAGTGACGACTCCTGACGTAACATATGATTTAGATTAAATGACTTCATTGCAGTATAGCCCGCCTGCGTTAGTAAGGGGCGTACATTATGAATGGCTTGATCGACAGACATTGGTGATACCGTCGAAGAGAGAACAAGATCAACGCCAGCATCATACACAGTTCGAATGTTTTCTCCAATACTACCTGCAATTAAAATCACTGGTAAACCATGTTTTTTAGCCAAGCGAGTAACACCAATTGGTGCTTTTCCCATAAGAGACTGACCATCAATCTGGCCCTCACCCGTAATAACTAAGTCCACTTTAGAAATCTGATCATCAAGCTGTGTCAGCTGAATGATTTGGTCAATTCCTGACTCTAGGTGTCCACCCAAAAATACGAGAATTCCAAACCCTGTTCCGCCAGCGGCCCCTGAGCCCGCGACTTCAGCACAATCAAGCCTTTGATGTTGCTTCAAAACTTGATTTAAATGACCCAAGCCACTATCCAGCAAATGCACTTTCTCTGTATCAGCACCTTTTTGAGGACCAAAAATAGCTGATGCCCCTTGAGGACCTGTTAGTGGGTTTCCGACATCCGTCAACCCAATAATAGTTGTTTCTGCCAACCGACTATCCATTCCACATAAATCAACATGGTCTAACTGTAATAGGCCAAAACCACCCAATGGTAATTCTTGATTAGTAGCGTCGTAGAAATGTGCGCCCAATGCTTGTGCCATGCCAACCCCACCGTCATTGGTTGCACTGCCACCAAGACCAATATAAATTTTCGAAGCGCCATGATTCAGCGCTGAGTGAATTAGCTGACCAACACCATAGGTCGTCGTTAGCAACGGATCAAGATCACCTTTGGCCAAATTTAGCCCTGCCGCCTCAGCAACCTCAATAATAGCCGTCTCTTCATCGATCATCCCCCAATGAGCTATCACATTATTTCCCAAAGGTCCCATAACCGCTTCGTTCTGAATTTTGCCACCAACTGCTGTCAAAACACTGGTGACAGTCCCCTCACCGCCATCAGCAATAGGAACAGTCGTCACTTGAATTGTTGGGTCAGCTTGATGGGCCCCTGTGGCAATATAATCTGCCACCTCAACTGATGTGGCGCTTCCTTTAAAAGAATCTGATGCAATCAGTACCCTAGTCATAAGAAAAACCTCAATTCGTGGTCTCAAACCCCACTAATTTATTAATTTCAATCTTCATGTCATCAAGTACTTCACCGCTCGAAGGTAAGCTTGGTAACATCGGGTTGCCAACATTCATTCCTAATAAATTGGCCATATCCTTAGTCGCAACAGGGAAGCTGGCGTTATTCTGAACCAGTCGCGCAGGATTAAACCGATACTGTGCTTTTCGTGACCCCACATAGTCACCGTCTTCAAATTTATCATAGATATCAACAACTTCATTTACTAGCCCATTGGCTGTCGAACAAACACTCCCATATGAACCGGCACAAAGCCCTAAGAAAATCAATGTATCTTTGCCAGTAAACGCATGAAAGTCAATGTCCTGAGTCATCCGGACGACTTCACTAAAGTAAGTCATATCACCGCTTGAATCCTTAACACCAACAACGTTCTCAACATCATGTGCCAAGTCACTAACTAAAGACGCATTCAGGCGATATCCTACTCGGGGATTATTGTATAACAGCATCGGCAAATTGGGAACCGCGCTAGCAATCCGCTTAAAATGTCCGTACAATTCTTTATCCGTTGGCTTAAGAAACATGGGTTGCAACACCGAAATTCCATCCGCACCCAATTTTTCAGCCATCTTGGCAAGTTTAACCCCGTGACTGGTTCTAATAGGTCCCATGCCAAAATAAACTGGAACTCGACCGTCAGTTTCATCAATGATGACTTTAAAAATAGTGGCCATTTCATCGTCCGTGAGCATATAGAACTCAGAATTACTCCCAAATGCCAATATTCCTTGCACACCACCATTTATAACATGATCAACTACTTCTCGAAGCTTAGTTTCGTTCACACTCTCGTCATCATTAAAAGGGATCAATAGTGGAACAATTATACCTTTTATTTTACTAATATCCATGATTAATTTTCCTTTCTCTTAACGAACCAGTGCTGGTTGCTTTGGATTAAATTGCCAATTAGGAATCAAGTACTGCATAGTTTTGGCATCATCACGGGCGCCCAAATTATTCTCAACGTATAACTTATTAGCCTCTTTAATCGCCTCTAAGTCAATTTCCACTCCCAATCCTTCATTCGAAGCTGGCACGGATAACTGGCCATCGTCAATCTTGTATGGATTCTTTGTTAGATTTTGACCATCTTGCCAAATCCAGTGGGTGTCAATAGCATAAATATCTCCAGGAGCCGCAGCGGCTGTATTTGCCACCATTGCTAACGAAATGTCAAAATGATTGTTTGAGTGGATACCCCAGTTCAATCCGAATTCATGGCACATCTGAGCAACACGAACGGATCCTTCCATAGTCCAGAAGTGAGGATCAGCTAAAGGAACCGAAACACTATCAAGAGCAATAGCATGGGCCATTTGGCGCCAATCAGTATCTACCATGTTTGTAGCAGTTGGCAAGTATGTTGCCTTCCGAAACTCCGATAAGATTTCTCTACCGGAAAATCCTTCTTCTGCACCACAAGGATCCTCAGCATATGTTAGAATTCCTTCGAGTTCTGACGCATAATGAATGGCATCCTTGAGTGACCAGGCACCATTAGGATCCAAGTCCAGTTTTGCTTCGGGAAATGCTTCATGCAGTGCCTTAATAGCAGCAACTTCTTGTTCACCATCGAATACGCCACCCTTAAGTTTGAAGGTTTTAAATCCATACCGACTGTATGCTGCCTGCGCTTGCTTAACAATGGCATCTGGCGTCAACGCGGGCTCGCGTCGAACACGCCCCCAATCATCACTGGCGTCATCATGAGTAATATAGTCTAAGTCCGTCTTAGATTTATCGCCGACGTAGAAAAGATAGCCTAAAACATCAATTTTTTCTCTCACCTGGCCATCGCCCAATAGTGCTGCCACTGGCACGTGAAAATGTTTCCCTAGAAGATCTAGGAAGGCCGCCTCCACTGCTGTAACAGCATGGATAGTCGTACGTTGGTCAAAAGTTTGTTGTCCTCTGCCACCCGCATCTAAGTACGAAAACTTGTCACGCATTGTTTGCAGCACGCTTTTGTACTCGCCTAGAGTTTTACCAACTACTAAGTCGCGTGAATTTAGTAGAATTTCAGTAATTTTCTCCCCGCCAGGAACCTCACCAACTCCAATTTGATCATTCTCAGTAGTTAATATCACCACATTGCGTGTGAAGTACGGTCCATGAGCCCCGCTTAGGTTAAGTAGCATACTGTCCTTACCTGCAACTGGGTAAACATCCATTTTTACAATTTTAGGAACTGACATATTGCTCATCCTTTCGCTTTTTGAGGTAAAAGAAAATGGGATAACAAATTAATCCCATTTTTTAGTTCTAATAGCGCTTAGTTAATCAATCGTCAAGTCGTTCATTTTTTCATAGAACTTAGCAATGGCAGCGTGATCATCACTCCCATTACCATCATTCTTAACAACCTGTAAGATTTCCATTACTTCAGCAGTTAATGGTAATCCAACGTTTAGAGCGTGTGACGTATCCAAAGCATTTTGTAAATCTTTGATGTGTAAGTCAATCCGAAATCCCGGATTGAAATTCCGATCAATCATCATTGGGACTTTAGCATCCATGACCGTGCTACCAGCTAAACCAGTATGAATCGCATCAAAAACCATCTTTGGATCAAGCCCAGCCTTTTTAGCCAAGGCAAATCCTTCGCTAACTGCAGCAATATTCAAGGCTACAATAACTTGGTTTGCTAACTTTGTCGTATTCCCAGCACCCACTGCACCGACGTAAGTTACTGAGCCACCAATTACCTCCAGCAACGGTTTATTCTTTTCATACAGATTCTTATCACCACCAACCATGATTGCAATGGAACCATCGATTGCTTTGGGTTCTCCACCAGAAACAGGCGCATCCAAGAAACCAACTTGCTGCTCTGCCAGACGTTTGGCAAATCCCTGACTAGCTAACGGATTAATTGAGCTCATATCAATAACGGTTTTACCTGCTGACAACCCTTCAGCAACCCCACCCTCATCAAAAAGTGCTGCTTCCACGTTTGGGGAGTTCGGAACCATAGTGAAAATAACATCCGAGCCTTGCGCAACTTCTTTCCCAGAAGTCGCGGCAACCGCACCCATTTCAACCAGCTCTTGGACAGCTTTTTTTTCGAAGTCAAACACAACAAGATCATGACCCGCCTTAACCAAATTCTTTGCCATTGGCTTACCCATGATACCTAATCCAATAAATCCAAGTTTCATAATAATTTTGCCCCTTTCAAATCTTACTTCTACACTTAGAAGTATAAGTTAAATTACCTATGAATTAATTAACCAAATTCTCTAAGTTTCCAACACTAATTTGTGCAATTACACAAATGATAGCGGTTACATTCGTCTAACGAAAGGCCCCCGTTAACAATCCCAGTCCAATCCAGACGAGGCTCATTCCCCAAATTGGAATGAATGCATATTTTACATACTGTTGCAGATCAACTGCCCCGTGCGTTAAATCAATACCGATGTAAATTTGTGGTTGAGCGATTGGCGTTAACAATGCCCCCATGTTCATGAACAACGTCACGATAACAATATCCGCGGGAACACCATATGCTTTCATCAAAGATACAATAATTGGCATCAACACATAATACCAGGTATCGTTGGTAAAGATGAACATTAACGGCGTACTGAACACAGCGATGATGATGTAAATCCACGGCCCCATTGAACTTGGAATGATTTTAACTAACGTATCAACCATGGCTTTCATCATGCCACTGTATTGCATGACCCCAACAACAACTCCTGATAGTAAAATTGCTGGCATAATTGGCAAGAGTGAACTGGCATACTTCTTCAGCAGCTTATTCTGCTGCTTTAAGTCTGGAAAATTGTAAGCTAAGGCAATCACAAGTCCGAAAGCGAAAACATAATAAGAAGGAATGGACGGCATTAAGCATAGTGCCATAATAACCAAGATAGTCAAGGTGACATTAATCCAAAAAAGCTTAGGACGACTGAGCTCTGGATCATCCACGATATCACTAATGTCGACCTTTCCAGCAGTCATATCACTCGTAGCACACTCTTTTTTGATTAGGCGTTGCTCACGAAAGCCTAAGTATGCCGCCATTAAAAATAGAAGAACAGTGAAAATGATTTGTGTTGGAAACATCATTCCAAATAAGTGATTCGCCCCACCAGAAATATTGGGAATCAGCGAAGCACTTCGAAGCATCCGTGCACTCCACGGAACGTCAAACGTATTAATTGCCCCAACGGTTGTCAAGAACACCAAGATGATTGGCTTCATATGTAACTTCTGGTAAAACGGTAACAGTAACGGAATCGTGATTAAGTAAATTGAAGTAATACTGACGTCAAAACCGGTAATCATTGCAATTAGAAGTGTTAGACACGTTAAAACAATTGGATTCAAATTAATATGTTTTAGAATTCTGCGGACGATACCGTTAAAGAATCCGGTATCTGCCATCAAAAGAAAATACGGCAAGGAAAACAGCATGATCAAAGCGACCGGAGTTGTCATACCCAGTC
Organism: Levilactobacillus cerevisiae; assembly: GCF_003946245.1. Lineage (GTDB taxonomy): Bacteria > Bacillota > Bacilli > Lactobacillales > Lactobacillaceae > Levilactobacillus > Levilactobacillus cerevisiae. Next base: position 7,857 of record NZ_RHNN01000006.1, on the reverse strand, counting down.
CTTTGGTCAGATAACCACCAATTTGAGTCGGGGAAGCTCCAACCAGGATTGCGCCAAGGATTGGGATTACGGTGAACGCAAACATCGTACTCGTTTTCTGCTTCAACAAGACCCAAACAATGACAATCATCATAACAAAACCAATAATTGCTGGATAACTCATTCAAATTCGCCAACTTTCTAAGATTTGATTCGTTAATGTTATTTTCTGAGCAAACGATCAAGTAAGCACGCCTTACGTTTTTTATATTATCTGCAATGAGTCGCTTCAGCAACGGACAAAACGCCCAAATTTTTTTATTCTTTTTTGTAAAATTGAATGCGCTTCCTTTATGGCGCGAAAAGCAATTAACCGGCTATTGAAAAAATTCTATTTATGGGTTTAAATGAAGTACAGACATTTCTTTTTTCTAAATCAATATTAGTAAATTGGTTCGAAAGTGATTGAGCCCGATTGAAATCAATATCACAAGCACTTGTTTCAAGAGAAAAGTGACACTGACCCATTTTTTATTTGATTTATTTTAGCATTGAGAAAGTAGGGAAATTTATGACAATTGATCCTGTATTAGCACAATCTATTGTTAACAAGATGATGGCTCAGATTCCATATAATATTAATATGATGGACGAACATGGTTATGTAATCGCAAGTGGGGATGACACTCGAATCAACACGTTACATGTTGGTGCACTAAACGCCATCGAACAAAAAAAGACACTTCCAATGGATCGTTCATTTGGCCAACATGGACAGCCAGGAATCAACATGCCAGTTTTTTTTGATCAGAAAATTGTCGGCGTGATTGGCATCACAGGTGATCCCGATAAAGTAACACCATTAGCTTCACTACTTCGAATTGCAACCGAGCTTTTATTGAGTCAAAATCAAATCAATTTACGGGAGAAGAAAAAGGAAAACGCCTTAAATCGTTTTTTATATCAGTGGTCTCAAGTAAGTAGTGGCATCGAAGCCAAAACAGATTTACTGCTTGAAGCTAGCCAACTGAGTATTGACGTCTTAAAAAAACGAACCGCCATAGCCGTTGAACTCCATACACTTCCAATGAGTCTGCTGGATCCAACTGATTTTCAGCTCTCGCTATCTGCTAGTACAATTATTGTACTGACAACACAGACCACAACAATCAATCGGTTTTGTGCTTATTGTCAAAAGGAAAAAATTAGCATTGGCATTGGCTCTGCGCAGCAGAATATTGGAATATCAGTCACACAAGCCTTAGAAACAATTAAAATTAGTCATATTTTTAATCGCTCTGATTTAATTCAATTTTCACAAGTAGCTTTTATTAATACCCTGTTAAAAAGTCATCTTTCAATTGCAGAAATCATGCAGAAATTCCAGAAGACCAGTCAAAGTGAATCAGGTCTTGATCTTATAAAGACATTAGGAATGTACATTCGTCATAGTGGCAATATGGCGCAAACAGCCAAAGCAATGCATATTCACAGAAATACACTAGGATATCGCCTGAGTAAAATCCATGATGACTTCAACTTAGATCCGCATGACTTTGTAGAACTTTTTGAGTTATACTTAGGCTACATTTACTACAAGAATGCTAACTACCAGTTCACACAGCACACAACTAAAACTCTCGACTAACTCCTAGCGTGGTGTAGCTGCATAGTTTGCAATTGAATTTTAGCGGCTGTTGACGATCAAATAGGTTCCTGGTTCAACATCACACCAATTGACACTCACTCCATTTAACAAGATGACCAGCAACTTTGCAATAACGCCCTGACCATTCAAAACGGAAATTTGTAATCCCAAGGTGTCTAGGGTTGGGTATCAATACTAGTCTTACTAAATGGGCTGCCACTCAAAGCTCTATAAAGGACTTAGTTCACATGACCGGAGTAACGCTATAATCATGCGACATTTAATTTCTCACCAGTTATTTGAATCTTAAGATACCAGCTTCACAGCACTAACTCTGCTATACCTTCTGCTGATATGTTAAAGTGCCTAAAATTCCATCTAATTTCTTGATAAGCCTGCCTATTGTATGCGAATAGTGAAAAAGATAACATGAAGTTGCAAGATTGAAAGCGCTTCACTTTCTTTTTTTCTGTACGTTTAGTTAATACTCGACCAAGGAGGTTTTCATTCTATGTTAAAACACGTTGTTAAAATGAGACCAGAAGACAATGTTGCTATTGCTGTACACGACTTACATATTGGTGACAAAATTACTGGTGATATTGTGGCAAATGCTGAAATTCCGCAAGCACATAAAATCGCCCTGACAAACTTGACTAAGGGCCAGCCCGTTCTTCGGTATGGTGTAATTCTGGGCTACGCTAAGGAAGACATCCATGCAGGTGATTGGATTAATGAAACAAGCCTAGAACTTCCCCCTTCACCTGACCTCAGCAAACTCACCTATGGCGAGAATATCAAAAAAGACCTGCCCAAGCCTGATCGCACAACATTTATGGGCTATGAAGTTCCCGGTAATCAATATTCTGGAACACGAAATATTTTGGGAATTCAAACAACTGTTCAATGCGTTGTTGGGGTTCTAAAAGTAGCAGTTGATCAAATAAAGGCAGAACTCCTTCCAAAATATCCCAATGTTGACGATGTCGTTGTAGTCAGTCATGCTTATGGCTGTGGTGTAGCCATTGATGCTCCAGAAGCTAAATTTCCTATTCGTGAAATTAAAAATATCATGAAGAATCCTAACTTTGGTGGGCAACTAATGGTCATCGGTTTGGGATGTGAAAAGCTCACACCCAATCGGATTATGGAAGCCGAAGATATTAATGATGACAACTTATTATTTCTACAAAATTTTAAAGGTTTCGAAAAAATGATTCTTGCCATAAGACAAATGGCAGAAAAAAAACTAGCTATTCTGAACACTCATACCAGAACTGAACAGCCTCTCAGCAAATTATCAGTAGGCTTCCAGTGTGGTGGTAGTGATGCTTTCTCTGGTGTCACTGGAAATCCTGCGGCAGGCTATGCTTCTGATCTATTAGTTGCTGCAGGTGGTACCGCCATGTTTTCCGAAGTTACTGAAGTTCGTGATGGTGTTAACTTTATCGCTCAACGAATTCCCGATCAGCCCAACTGCAATAAGTTAGTAAAGGAGATGTCCTGGTACGACAACTACCTTGCTAAGGGTGGTGTTGATCGCTCCGCAAACCCAACCCCTGGAAATCGTAAGGGCGGCCTCTCAACTATCGTTGAAAAATCTATGGGATCAATTGCAAAATCGGGAACAGCACCAATTTCGCAAGTTGTTAGTGCTGGCGAAATTCCTACAAAGCGTGGATTGATTTTCAATGCAACTCCCGCTGGAGACTTCACTTGTGGCCCGATGCAACTGGCTTCTGGTATGGGTCTTGAAGTCTTTGTAACCGGTCGCGGAACACCTTACAATTTAGAGGCCGCACCTGTCATTAAGGTCTGCACACGGACTGATCTCAAAGAATTTTGGCAGGACTTAATTGATGTAAACGCCGGTAAAATTGCAACTGGTGAGTTGAGCGTTAAGGAACTGGGCACAGAGCTTTTTAACTTCATCGTTGATGTTGCCAGTGGTGAAAAACCCGCAGCTGAACGTTTAAAGCTTTTTAATGACATTGTCATTTTCAATCCGGCACCAATGACATAATCTTATTTTTCTCTTACCATCCAGTAGAAGCGGATGCATTAAATTCTATGTTTCCTATTTATAAAAAAATCGATCAAGCCTCGAGAGGCTGATCGATTTTTCTTTGTACACTACTTATTAAAGTAAGTCACCGCATCGCTAACGGTAATCTTCTTCGTCGTAATGCCATTCTTGTAGAAGTTATCCGCCATCTCTTGTTGTTCCTTAACCACGCTAGCGTACATGCCGCGAATGCTGTAATGGCGCCGTTCAACCATCTTGCGAACGACGGACTTCTTCAGCTTCAGCGACTTGCTGAGCATGTTGATCAGCTTGGTGTGGTGGGTATCCGCCCACTGCATGTCGTCTTCCAGATAGGAAACCAAGTACTTGGAAACGGTCTTATGCGCCTTAGCATATTTTTGCAAGGACAAAATATAATCCCGGTTATTACTCATCCCGACCCCGGTGCTCAGCGCCTTGGCGTTTTCCGTCAATTCTGCTTGCGCCGTGTAGGGATCCCAGGTGACCCACGCATCAATCTTACCCTTGGCAAAGGCCACGCTGGCCGACGATTGGTCCATGTTGACCCAGTCGACGTCATCGACACTCAGGCCGGCCTTCTCAACCAGTTGGAGCAACAGGTATTGCGAACTGGTTCCTTTGGTGTAGGCAATCTTCTTGCCCTTCAAGTCCTTCAGCGAGTTGATGCCGCTGTTCTTCTTGACCAGGATGCCGGAACCCTTGGCCTTCGTCGACCCCACGGCCACGTATGCCAAGTCCGTTCCCGCAGATTGCGCCGTCACGGGTGGCGTGTCACCGGCCCGGGCGTAGTCAATACTCCCGGACTTCAGCGCCTGCATTAAGGCGTTCCCGTCTTGGAATTGCTTGAGGACTAATTTGTAACCCTTGGCTTTCATTTTCTTAACGAGTTGGCCGCGTTCCTTGGCAATATCAAAGGGATCCCCCTTCTGGTAGCCGACCGTGACCGTGGTCAAACCGTTACTGTGACCGCTGGTAGCGCTATCCGTTTGGCGATAGCCGTAGTAAGCCACACCGGCCCAGAGGACCAGAACGATACCCACTACCCATTTTAAAAATGTCCGCTTGGTTTTACTCATGCACCCTCACCTAACTGTTCAGCATCGTTAACCACTAAATCACGTAACTTCGGCCGCAAGACCTTCCCCGTCGCGTTCCGGGGGTAATCGTGAACGAACAGGACCCGCTTGGGCTGTTCGTAGCCCGCCAAAGCCTTCTTCGCTTGGTCGAAAATGGCTGCTTCCTGTTCCGCTTGCGAGCCACTGCCCGGCCGACTGATGACGACCGCCGTAACGGATTCACCGTACAAGTCATCGGGCGTACCGATCACGGTGATTTCCTTAATAAATTCAAGTTCGCTCAAGACATTTTCCACCCGCGCCGGTGCAACTTTTTCGCCACCCACGCTGATGATGTCCTTCTTTCGCCCGTTGATGTAGAGGTAGCCATCATCATCGAAGTAACCGAGATCACCAGTCAGGAACCAGCCGTCCTTGAAGGAATCGGGATGGGGATCCATATAAGACTTGATCACGTGGTCGCCGCGCACCGCGATTTCCCCAGATTGGCCGGGCTCCGTGGTGAAGTCACCGTCGACCAGGATGGCCATGTCGGTGCCCACGGGCAAGCCCACGGAGCCAACCTTAGGCTTATCAAATGGGTTCAACGTGCATTGGCTGGCGGTTTCGGTCATGCCATAGCCTTCCAAGATCCGCGTGTGATAGGTGTCCTCGAAGTCCGTCAATTTTTCTAGGGGCAAGGAAAACGAGGAGCAACGGACGAACCGCAGATGGGTCTGGTCGTTGTAGGCCGCCTTGGCCTTGTCGTTTAACAGCAAAATGTTGATGATGGTGGGGACAACGGAGGCCCAGGTGACGCCGTTCGTTTGGACCTGGGGCCAGAAGCGACTCGCAGAGAACTTAGGCGTGATCACCATTTTCCCACTGGACAAACGGGTGGACAGAACGGAAACGACCTGCGCGTTGATGTGGAACATGGGCATGGTGATCAGCGTAGTGTCGGCGGCCGTTAACTTGTGGGCGTCGATGTCGTGCTGGGCGCCGTGCCGGATCAGGTCGTGAGTCAGGCCCACGCGTTTGGGCTTACCAGTCGTCCCGGACGTGTGTAAAATCAGCGCCAAGTCTTCCTCGGTTGGCGTTGCGGCAACGTGGCCGGTCACCGCCGTGTCACGGATGACCGTTAACTGATCAGCGGTGTTCAACGTCAAATCGGCCCGGGTCGTTTCCCGGTTGTCCACAACGGCGTCGACCAAATCAGCCGCCACAATCACAGCGGCGTAGTCGTGTTCCTTCAGGTCGGCCAACATTTCTGCGGCTGGCGTGTTGGCGGAAACGGGATTCATAACGGCTCCAATTTCCCAGATGGCTTGCGTCAAGACCGGGTACAACCCAGAGTTGGGCAGGCAAACGTACACAACATCGCCATGACCGATGTTTAAACCGCGGAGTTGATCGTCGAGTTGGTCCACGTCGGCAGCCAATTCAGCACCGGTATACCAGCGGTCGCGGGCCTCGTCCTTGATGATCTGGACGTTGGCATTTTCTTTTAATTGATTGGTTAATTTAAGCGTTATTTTTGACATGTGAACGTGCTCCTTTCGAGAACGGATGCCATTGTGGTCGGCCAATCAGGATGCCAAATGGCGGCACCTTGAAGCAGAACCAGGAGATCAGCAGTGCACCGCCGGCAACGAACAGGTACCCGACTGGCAGTAACAGCAGCAAGACCCAGGCTGGCAAATTAATTTGCGATAGAATCCCATCTAAAGCGAAGATGGGTAAACTTTGACAGAGATAAATCCCGAAAGAAACCTTGGAGAAGGCCTGGATCAGGTTGTCCAGCCAGTTCGGTAACCCGTGTTGGCGCGCCTTGGCGTACTGCAGGCCGAACCAGAGAACAAATAAAATCATAAAGCAATCGTAGATGAAAATGTACGGTTGGTGAACGGAGAAAATACCGGCGGGACTTAATTTCAGAACGTCACGGTCCCCAAAGAACAGGAAGACCGTCCCAATCGCCAGCAACCCGGCCATCCAGTTGATGAATCTGTGGTTCTTCTCAATGAACGCAATCACGTCATCGTAGTGAATCGCCACGAACCCACCCGCTAAGAAGTAGAACTGGTAAACAAACACGTTGTTCCCATAAGCCCGGAACCACCAGAGCCAGTTGCTGGTATCGACGTGGGGTAGCCAGTACTTGATGGCAATCATCAAGAGTAACTGGAAGCCCCCACTGATGCCGACAATGGCCAAATGGTGTTTCGGCAATTTCTTATACATGTAAACAATTGCCGGGAATAACAGGTACAGCTGGAAGGTTACCATGATGTAGTACATGTAGTATTCATTCCCGTACTGTAGCGCGTTTCCCAAATGGGCCCAATACTGCGGCCAATTAATTCCGCCGCTAGCAATCAGCGTCGCCACAATCATGATGATGGCGTTCCACGCAATGTAGGGAACCCCTGAACTGATATACCGCTTCTTCCAAAATCGTAGCCACTGATGATCACGGTTGTAGTAGTTCAGGACCAACACTAACCCCGTCATGAACATAAAGCCCATTCGCGTAAAATGTAACGCCAAATGGGTTGCTTCCAAAAGTAACTGACTATTCGTGGTATCAACTAGGCGACCCTCAAACGCTGTCGTGGTGTGGTTAAGCAACACCCCACCGATAAAAATGACCCGCATGAGATCAACCTCGTGTAAATACCGCCGTTTTTTCCGTTCGGCCACGGTCTCACCTCTTCAAATTATAACGGGCTCCCCCGTATTTAGTACGCCTTTAGTTATATCATCCAACCAACGCTGGCGTCCTGATGGTTTCTTAAACGCTAAATAAGAATTTCTTAGATAACGTTTACATTCCTTAACAAATCCAGCTAGGTAAACACAATCCTCTGTACAAACGGGAATATCGTCCAAAATTAGCGGCAACACTGTCTAAACCTGCCGGCTTACCGTTCGCCAAATTTAGGCCGGAACGCTGTGGCAAGAGTGTGGCAGATGGCGGTTAGCTGGCGAGCATTAACGGTGATAACCGAATAATCCTGGGCTTGGATTGTTTGGTTATCAGTGTTAAGCGGGTCTACACTTTCTGGTATTGGTGAATAACTAATACCGGTTTTTTGTCTGTTTTGAAAATCAGAAAAATAAAAAAG